>CACZIN010000010.1:0-71354 GCA_902781225.1 uncultured Lachnospiraceae bacterium
CTTCGCGCGGTTATGTTTTGTTCGACATAAAGGTGGCATTTATGCCACCTGTTGTTTGGTGCCAATAAGGGACACACACAAAAGTCCTACAAATTGTCTGCCGGCTTGTGGACACAGTCCGTGGAGTGCTCCAAACTTGGAAAGACATGGATCATCACAGATGTCATCTGCGGCATGGTTAGAAATACCGGATTTTGCGTTCAGAATTTGTTGCCGCATGTTTATCTGGAACTTTTAAATATCTGTTTCTAATAATATTACTTATCAGAGCAAAGCGTAATATGCTTATTGCGGCAGCCCCATAAAATGCTCCGCTGTACATGTGAAGTGGGATTTGGTAGAATAAAAGATATGAAAATGATGCTTGACAAGAAGAAAATAGTTAGGATAAACTAATTCGGCGGATAAAAGGAGCGGGGAGACAAATGAAGCTGTTTCGGGGAGCGGTAGATACGATAAAAAGAGTGTACCGGTATGAGAAGACAACCGGCATGGATGTTGGGGCACTGCAGGGGGTCATGCTGATCTTTGCGGTGGTGTTGTTTCTGATCGATATTGAGAATTTCCGTCTGGGAAAATATATCATCGGAATTGTGACATTGGCAGTGGGAATTGTGAGCGTGGCTGCAGTGTTTGTAATCCGGCGGTTCCGGAATGTGGTTCTCGTGTGCCGGATTGCTGTCTTTTTGTTCCTGCTACTGGCGGCTGCCATTCTGTACGCGGGTGCGAATGACGGCTTTTCCCTGCTGTGGTATCTGCTGCTGCCGGTTATCACGCTGGTTCCGCTTGGAATGCCATTTGGGGCGCCGGTGTGCATCGGATTTGGTCTGGTGATTATGACTTTTTTCTGGACGCCGCTTGCGGATATATTAAGGTATGATTATCCGAGGGATTATCGGGTGTTCTATCCGATTTTTTACTGGGGATTCTGCCTGATGGATGTGGCGATGGATATTTTTTACAAAAATTATCAGATCCGGCAGCGCCAGAATGAGGAAAATCTGGAGAATGAGGTGCAGGAGGCGGTTGCGGGCACGAAGAATCTGATGATTCACTCAGTCACGGCGATCAGCCAGCTGATCGATGCCAAGGACCGTTACACGAGAGAACACTCCCAGCGTGTGGCGGAGTATTCCAGGCTGATCGCGGATTATATGCGGGGAGGCTGCGCATCAGGGGAGGAACTGGAACTGATCTACCGCAGCGGTCTGCTTCATGACATCGGCAAGATCGCTGTGCCGGACGCCGTTTTAAATAAGCCGGAACGGCTGACGGATGAAGAGTACGAGGTGATGAAAAAACATACGGTCTGGGGCAGAGAGATTTTATCCGGTCTGGAGTTTTTGCCGCAGGCGGATCTGGGCGCGACATACCATCACGAGCGGTACGACGGAAGCGGCTATCCTTATGGCATGCACGGGGAGGAGCTTCCGGAGATGGTCCGCATTATCAGTGCGGCGGATGCGTTAGACGCGATGAATTCCAATCGCTGTTACAGAAAGCACTGTGACAGGGATTACATTATCGGCGAATTCCGAAAGGGAGCCGGGAAACAGTTTGACGCCGGAGTGGCGCAGGCGGTTGTTGCATTGATCGAGGAAGGCAGGATTACGGTATAAAGGATGAAGAACGCAGAGACAAAAGCAAAGAGAATAAGAGAGAACTTCTGGGATACGGTCAATGCTCCTTATGAGGACAGGGAATTGGCACTCTGGATGAAAATTGTTTTCGGATTTATCTGGGCAATCAGTATTTTGAACGGCATATTTTACGGTGTCAGGGCATCCTATCTGATTGCGTTGGGGATCATGGTGGCGCTGCTTTTTGGCAATATTGCGGTCTGTCGGAGGCATTACCGCAGATGGATCGATGTGGTGACATTCACGTTGCTCAGCATTCCGATTTTTTATGTGTATTACCACGCGAGCATTGGGTACTTCAGTGTATTGTTCCCGATGCTGTTTTCCTGCGGAATTGTATTTATCTTAGGAATCCGCAACAGTTTTGTCATCAATCTGTTCTATCTTGCGGCGATGATTTTGTGCTTCCGGTTCGACCTGAATGCTTCCGCGGAAGATATCTACGGGGAGAATGTGGCACTGCGTTTTCCTTATCTGTATGTGTGCTTTGTGTTCATGGCATATCTGTTAATGTACTGCATCCAGCATTACTGGGTGGAGAAGCGCAGAAGACAGGAAAAGCTGGAGCAGCGCGTACATGAGGAAAAGAAAAAGCTTCAGGGAATGTCCATGCGTGTGATGAATGCGATGTGCCGCGCGCTGGGCGCGAAGATTCCCGGTGAGGAGGAACACTGCAGGCAGGTGGCGGAATACGCAAAAGAGATTGCAAAAAGACTGGATCTTCCGGAGGATATGGTGTCCGGGGCTTATCAGGCAGGTCTTCTGCACGAGATTGGAATGATCGGCATTCCAGACGAACTGATCCAGAGACGGAACCTGACGGATGAGGAGTACGGTGTGTTCCAGACTTATGTGAAGATGGGCTATGATATGATCAGCGAACTGCAGGTGGCGGATACAATCGCGGAGGCCGTGTATTATCATCGGGAGAACTACGATGGCAGCGGCTATCTGGCGGGAAAGCGCGGCAGTGAGATACCGGTGCTCGCGCAGATCCTCGCGGTGGCGGACTATGCGGACCGCCATCTGCGCTGGGGCGAGAGTACGGAAATGGTGAGAGGCAAGATAAAGGAGCGGGAAAATACAAGGTTTGAACCCCACTGTGCCGCGATGATGGAACAGATTTTAAAGGAGAGAAACGAGGACTAGAGAATGGAGAAAATGACGGCGCAGGAGATAGAACAGAAGCGTGCGAGAGAAAAGGAGATGCAGGAAAAATCCGTGAAGAGGTGTTTTATGCGCACACGATCTCGCCGATCGCGGTCATTACATCGGTGGTTATGACGATCTTTTTAGGAAGGATACATCCCGTTTTCGGAGTGCTGGCACTTTTCTTCTATGTGCTTGTCGGAGCCGTGATTCCGGTTGTCAGCGGACGGATCGGAGCTGCTGGCGGACAGGAATACCGGGAGGCGTTCGGCGCTTTGAATACCTGTGTGCTGGACAATCTCTACGGTCTTGAGGAGACGCTGCAGTACGGACAGCAGGAGGCACGCATCGCTAAGATGGCGGAGCAGACCGGACATCTGGAGACAGTCAACGGCGCATTGAAGCGGGGCGAGAACTTACAGCGCGTGATTACCGATGGTGTGATTCTCCTTGCGGGTGTGCTTACGGCGCTCGTGGGCGGAACGCTTGCAGAAAACGGCAGCATCCCGGGAAGCGGGGCGGTGATTGCGGTGATCGCGCTCGCAAGTTCTTTCGGACCGACGGCAGAACTCTCGGCGCTGTCAAATAATCTAAATCATACCTTAGCGAGCGGAAACCGTGTGCTGGATATTCTGGAGGAAAAACCGCTTGTGGAGGAAGTGACCGGAAAAGAGGAGACGTGCGGTCAGAACATACACTGTGCCCATGTTGAAGCTTCTGATGCGGTTCTATGAGCCGGATGCCGGGGAGATCGCCTACGACGGCACAAAGATAGGGGAGATCAATACGGCAGCGCCTCGGAATCGCGCGAGCCTTTTTGTACGATGCGGATGTTCTGCTTCTGGATGAACCGACCAGCAATATTGACAGCTTAAACGAGGGTATGATTCTGCGAAGCTTAAAGCAGGAATGTGCGGACAAAACAATTCTGATGGTGTCGCACAGGAAGTCCACAATGGGCATTGCGGATGACGTTTTGGACGAGAAATAGATACTTAAAAGTTTCAGATAAACATGCGGCGGCAAATTCTGACCGCAAAATCCGGTATTTCTAACCATGCCGCAGATGGCATCTGTGATAATCCGTGTCTTTCCAAGTTTGGAGCACTCCACGGACTGTGTCCGCAAGCCGGCAGACAATTTGTAGGACTTTCGTGTGTGTTCCTTTATGGCACCTCTGAACAAAACATAACCGCGCGAAGCCGCTGTCTGAGGCGGCATCTGCCCTATTTTCAATAGCAGATGCCGGCGAGTTCGGTTCGCGCAGAGTTCAAACGTGGCAAAGACACGGAATGGGATGCCATCTGCGGCATGGAAGAAATACGTGAATTTTGCTTCAAAGAATTTGCCGTCGCATGTTTATTCTGGAACTTTTTTGTTCTCTACTATTCTAATAATATTACTTATCAACGCAAAGTACGATAAGCTTAATGCGGCAATTATTACTTATCAACGCAAAGCATGATATACTTAATGCGGCAGTTATTATCTATCAACGCAAAGCACGATAAATAATAGCTGCCGCATTTTCGTAAAAGCATAAAAAAATGGAGATAGGGGGACTCGAACCCCTGACCTACGCGTTGCGAACGCGTCGCTCTCCCAGCTGAGCTATATCCCCGGATTCTGATTCAGACGATATCAAAAATCTTTCGCCCGAACAATATGTATTATGCCACATTTGTTTTTGAAATGCAACAGGTAACGAAACCTTTTGCGGGTAAAGTTATTGACTTTTCCTGTAGCGGAACATAGAATATTTATAATTGCAGGGAACCGGCAAAAGACAGTGCATGTGAAGTGGCTGCAGGGAGTATTCCCGCGGTCATTTTTGAATTTTAAGAGATAAAAAGGGACACAGATATGAATATCAGGCAGGCAAAAAATGAGATCAAACATACCGTGGAGGCATATTTAAAGAAGGACGAGGCGGGGGATTATGAGATTCCGGAGATTCGGCAGAGACCGGTGCTTCTGATGGGACCTCCGGGCATCGGCAAGACACAGATTATGGAGCAGATCGCCAGAGAACTCGGAGTCGGGCTGGTGGCATACACGATCACGCACCACACGAGACAGAGCGCGGTCGGACTGCCGTTCATCCGGGAGGAGGAATTCGCGGGGAAGACCTACTCGGTGACAGAGTACACGATGAGTGAGATCATCGCCAGTGTATACCGCAAAATTCGTGACAGCGGGCAGCGGGAGGGAATCCTGTTTATCGATGAGATCAACTGTGTTTCCGAGACGCTTGCGCCGACGATGCTGCAGTTTTTACAGTGCAAGACCTTCGGCAACCAGAAGATACCAGAGGGATGGGTGATTGTGGCGGCGGGCAATCCGCCGGAGTACAACAAATCCGTGCGCGATTTTGACATGGTAACCCTTGACCGTGTGCGCTATATGACCGTGGAGGCGGATTACAGGGTCTGGAAGGAGTATGCGAGGGCACAGCACATCAGCGGAGCGATCTTAAGCTACCTGGAACTTCGCCCGGGCAATTTTTACCGCGTGGAGGCGGATGTGGACGGCATGCAGTTCGTGACGGCGAGGGGATGGGAGGATCTCTCCAATCTGATGGCGGTCTATGAGAAGCTCGGTTTCCCGGTGGACGAGCAGGTGATCCGGGAATATATCCATCACGGCGATGTGGCAGAGGATGTGGCGGCGTATCTGGATCTCTACCGCAAATACCAGGATGACTACGGCATTCCGCAGATTCTGGACGGCTGCGTCAGATCGGAGATCTACGCGCGTATCTATGCGGCGGCGTTTGACGAGCGGCTTTCGGTGGTACACCTGCTGCTGGACGGACTGTCGGCGTTTTTCGGCAGGGCAGCGTCTGAGCGGGCATTGACGGATGCGTGGTATGCCTTTTTAAAGGAGTACCGCAGCAAGGTGGAGACAGCCGCAGATCCGGCGGAATGTTACCGTACGCTTGTTGCAGAGCGGGAGCAGGAGATGCTGCGGCAGATTGCAAATGACGCTTACACCCGCGAGGAGGCAAAGCGGGAGAAGCTTTTGATGGAAAAATTAAAAGCGGCACAGCAGGAAGTGACAAAAGCTTCGGCACAGCGCTGTTTTGAAGCGGCAAAAGCGGGATTTGACCGGCAGCGGGAGGTACTGGCGCAGGCCGAGGAAGCGGCGGGCGCGGCGTTGGAGCACGCGTTTGATTTTATGGAGCAGGCGTTCGAGAACGGTGAGGAAATGGTGGTGTTTGTCACGGAGCTCACGATTACGTCGGAGTCCGCAGGATTCCTTGCTGAGCATACCTGCGAGCGCTATCTGACATACAACAAGCAGCTTTTAATCGGAACGAGACGAGCGGAGCTGTTGTCGGAGCTGCGCCGGGACAACTGATGATTTCGCAGGAAAGAATATAAAAGGAATATAAGAAGGAATAAAAAGATGCAGTCACAGAATGAACTTAGAAATCTGTTACAGAGAATTGATCATAAGAGTTATCCGGCTTACAAGGATACGAGGGGAAGCTACGATTTCGGCAATTATGTGTTGTCGATCGACCATGTGCAGGGAGATCCGTTTGCCGCACCGTCGAAGGTAAGCGTCCATGTCAGGGGAGGGGCAGCGAAGTTCCCGGCGGATCTCTACCGGATGAAATGCCGCAGGCTGGCAGTGTGCGACTATCTGCTGCGCCAGTTCGGGCGGGAGCTCGAGCGCGTGTCTTTCAAGGCAAAAGGCTCCGGGAAGAGCGGACTTCTGGCGGTGAGCCGCCCGGGACAGGAAGTGTTGGAGCGCACCGCATGCCAGATGGATGAGGCAAAGGGCGATCTGGTGCTTCGCTTTGAGGTGGGATTCCCTGCAAACGGGAGAACTGTCAATGCAAGAGAACTCGAAAAAATCTTCTTTACGTTTCTTCCGGAATGTGTATCGCACAGCCTGTTTTATAAGGCGCTGGATGAAAAGGCGGTGTACCGTGCGGCGGATCTCGCGGAGGATCAGCAGTATATCAGGGATCATTTAAAGGAGCAGGGACTGGTGGCGTTCGTGGCGGATGGTTCCATTCTGCCGCGTGAGTCCGGCGTGTCCGGCAGACCGATGAAGGACGCCGTGAAGTTTACGGCGCCGGAATCCATGAAGGTAAGCTTTGCGTTGCCGCATGCGGGAAAGATACAGGGCATGGGAATAAAGAAAGGAATCACGCTCATTGTCGGCGGCGGATACCACGGCAAATCCACACTGCTTAAGGCACTCGAGCTTGGCGTGTACAACCATATCGCCGGGGACGGCAGGGAGTATGTCATTACCGATGATACGGCGATGAAGATCCGGGCGGAGGACGGAAGAAGCATCAAAAAGGTGGATATCTCCATGTTCATCAACGATCTTCCGAACGGAAAGGATACGAGTGTCTTTTGCACGGAGGATGCGAGCGGAAGCACCTCCCAGGCGGCAAATGTGGTGGAGGCCATGGAGGCGGGAGCGGAGACGTTCCTCATCGACGAGGATACGAGTGCAACGAATTTTATGATCCGCGATGAGCTGATGCAGAGAGTTGTAAACCGCGAGGATGAGCCGATTACACCGTTTATTGACCGGATCAGGGAGCTGTATGAGCAGTACGGCATCTCCACGATTCTGGTGGCGGGAAGTTCCGGCTCCTATTTTCATGTGGCGGACTGCATTGTCCAGATGAACCGCTACAAACCGCAGGAGATCACCGCTTTTGCGAAGGAGGAAGCGGACAGATTCCCGCTGCCGGAGGTGAAGCCGCCGAAACAGGCGGCTCCGAAGTTTGAGCGTGCGGTGCGGCCGGACCGCGCATTCAAGGAAGACGCCCGCATGAAGTTAAAGACAATGGGGCGCGACGGCATCTCCATCAACCGCGATACGATCGATGTGCGCTATGTGGAGCAGCTGGCGGATACGGAACAGCTCGCGGCGCTCGCCTACTTTTTAAAGTATGCCGAACTCCATGTGTTCAACGGAAAACGCACCTTAAGGGAGAGCGTTTCCCTATTGATGCAGTATGTGGAGGAGCACGGACTTGCCGCGGTCACGGAGAGCAGCTATGTGCCGTGCGGGCTGGCGATGCCGAGGGCGCAGGAGATTTTTGCCTGCATCAACCGTTACAGAAGAATCAGTTTGTAGGAAAAGGAACCGGATAACGTGAGTGACAAACCTAATATTGCAGCAGCAGTTCTGGCACATGTAGATGCCGGGAAGACAACTTTATCGGAGGCACTGCTCTATGAGAGCGGAATGATCCGCAAGGCGGGGCGCGTGGACAACAAGGATGCGTTTCTGGATACCTTTGCGCTTGAGAAGGAGCGGGGAATCACCATTTTTTCCAAGCAGGCGGTATTAAAACTGCCGGAGGAGACGATCACGCTTTTAGATACGCCGGGACATGTGGATTTTTCGGCGGAGATGGAGCGGACGCTTCAGGTGTTAGATTACGCGATTCTGGTCATCAGCGGGGCAGACGGTGTGCAGGCGCATACGAGGACGCTGTTTCGGCTTCTGGCGCAGTATGAGGTGCCGGTGTTTTTGTTCGTGAACAAGATGGATCAGCCGGGAACGGACCAGGGGGCGCTGCTCTTGGAACTGAAAAAGGAACTGCACGAAAACTGCGTGGATTTTTCGGATCAGGAGAGCGATGCTTTTGCGGAAAACGTGGCGGTGTGCGATGAGCAGGTCTTAGAGCAGTATCTGGCAGGGGAAGCGGTCGGAACGGAGCAGATCAGAAGTCTGATCCGGGAACGGAAGCTGTTCCCGTGCTATTTCGGATCTGCGCTTAAGATGCAGGGGGTAAAGGAGTTTCTGGCGGACTTTATCCGGTATGCCGGTATCCCTGCTTACGGGGAGACATTCGGCGCGCGGGTATTTAAGATTGCGAGGGATGCACAGGGAAACCGCCTGACCTACTTAAAAGTGACCGGCGGCAGCTTAAAAGTCAGACAGGTCATCGGGGAGGAGAAGATCAACCAGATCCGCATTTATTCCGGCGAAAAATATGAGACGGCAGAGGAAGTCTGTGCCGGAGGCGTCTGTGCGGTCACGGGTCTGCTTCACACATTCCCGGGGGAGGGGCTCGGCGCAGAGAAAGCGTCCAGACTTCCGGTGTTAGAGCCGGTATTGACTTATCAGATCATACTGCCGGGGGAGGTAAGCCCGGCGGTCATGCTTCCCAGACTGCGGGAACTTGAGGAGGAGGAACCGCAGCTTCACATTGTGTGGGATGAGACCCTAAGAGAGATCCAGGTGCAGGTGATGGGGGAAGTACAACTCGAGGTTTTGAGCGAACTGATCCGCCAGCGCTACGGTGTGGAGGTCGCGTTTGGCGCCGGAAGGATTGTATACAAGGAGACCATTGCAGGTAAGGTGGAAGGCGTGGGACATTTTGAGCCGCTCCGCCATTATGCCGAGGTGCATCTTTTGCTTGAACCGGGAGAGCCGGGAAGCGGGCTCATATTTGAGACAGACTGCAGCGAAGATATGCTCGACCGCAACTGGCAGCGGCTGGTGCTCACTCATCTGGGGGAGAAGGAACACGTCGGTGTGCTGACCGGCTCGGCGCTTACGGATATGAAGATTACGCTCGTTGCCGGACGCGCGCACACAAAGCACACGGAAGGCGGTGATTTCAGGCAGGCAACCTACCGTGCGCTGCGCCAGGGACTGATGCAGGCGGAATCGGTACTGCTGGAGCCGTGGTATGATTTCAGACTCTCGCTCCCTGCCGGGGCGGTCGGACGCGCCATGAACGATATCGACCGCATGAAGGGAACGATTGCCTACAGTGCAGACGGTTGTATTGTGGGAAGTGCGCCCGTGTCCGCCATGCAGAATTACCAGCGCGAGGTGACGGCTTACACCGCGGGAGAGGGGAGACTTTCGGTTGCCTTGAAGGGATATTTTCCCTGCCACAACACGGAGGAAGTGGTGGCGCAGATCGGGTACGATGCCCAGAGTGACCTGGAGAATACGGCGGATTCCGTGTTCTGTGCGCACGGAGCAGGATTCATTGTGCCGTGGGATCAGGTGTTTTCCTACATGCACCTGCCGCCAGTGCTCGGGAAGGATAAGAGCGGGGAGGATTGGCATCCCGGACAGTGGCTGCCGGATGCGGCGAATTTCCACGCAAAGAGCGGGGAGGAAGAAGCCTGGATCGGCACGGAAGAGATTGACAGAATCCTTGACCGGACATACAATGCTAATAAGAAAGGCAAGGACGCCGGTGCAACGAACGGCTATAAAAAGAAGCGCGTCATAGAAAGCAGTCCCGTTCCTTCTTCCGGAGGCGGAAAGCCTAAGGATACCGGCGTGGAATATCTGCTGGTGGACGGCTATAATGTGATTTTCGCGTGGCAGGAGCTTGCGGAACTTGCCAGAGTGAATATGGACAGCGCGCGCGGACGGCTTTTGGATATTCTCTGCAACTATCAGGGAATCCGCAGGTGCGAGCTGATTGTGGTCTTCGATGCGTACCGCGTCGAGGGACATCAGACGGAAGCGTGTGATTATCACAATATTCATGTGGTGTACACGAAGGAGGCGGAGACGGCGGACGCTTATATTGAGCGCTTCGCCCACGAACACGCGTCGAGATACCGCGTGACGGTTGCCACTTCCGACGGGCTGGAGCAGATCATTATCCGCGGAGCCGGATGTATCCTGCTCTCGGCGAGAGAGTTTGAGCAGGAGGTAAAGGAGAAGAACCGGCAGCTGCAGGCAGAGTACGACAGCAGAAAAGACCATGGAAAGGTCTATCTGCGGGATCAGATGCCAAGCCAGGTGCTTGACGGATCTTTGGAGGAACAGCAGTAATTCTGTTCCGGAATGGAGATTGGGATGAGAAGGGAAGAAGAAGTCAGACTGACACATTCGGGTATCTTTGCAAAAGACGGCAGACGCTGTGTGTCTGTGCGTTTTGAGCGGGGAATGGATGTCGCGGAAGCCATATTGCCGGCATGCCGCGTGACGAAGAATGAGGGCTTTACGGACGAAGAAGTCCTCGGACTGGAGCAGTATCTGGAGAGTAAAAATGATGAGATTTTTGCAAAGGCAAAGGAAATCAATCCGATCAGGGGAATTCTTTAAATGCCATCTCTGCCTTTTGCTCATAGCCGCGATGCTTGTGGCGGCGGCACTGCCAAACGGAGTGCGGGAGTCCGGAGCTTTGGACAGTGCAAAGCGGACGGGGCAGACCGGCGGGCAGGAATATTGCGTGGGCAGTAAGCAGACCGGCGCCATGGTCGCGGCACCGAACGAGGAGCGCCCGGAAGTGGAAGCCGCAGGCAGGGAACTGAGTGAGGCGCATGTCATAGAGACGCTGGAGCAGAAGAGCGCCTACCGCTACCGGAATGTCCAGCAGCTTCGGGTTCTGGTGTGGCTTCTGGAATGCGGTCTGGCGGGACTTTTGGGCGCGCTGTTTCTTTTGGCGGGGAGAGAGCGCGGGCAGCAGTGGGAACTGATTCCCTCGGGAAGAAGGATTGTAGCATACATAAGGAGGGCCGACGGAAAAAAGAACGGCCTTGTATCCTCCATAAAATAGCAACTATTATTTTATGAGAGGATAAAAACTATGAATATTTTAATATGGATTCTGATGATCGTTGGTGGAGCAGCCGGAATGTTATCGACTGCATATCTGGTGCTGGCTATGCCGGTAATCTTTGGGTGGAAAGTATACCGCAAGTTCAAGTATCACATCGGTCTGTATGATTAGAAAAACGGGAGTTTTGGCTCCCGGGACAAAAGAAGAAGTCATCCGGCAGGAACGGATGGCTTCTTCTTTTGCGTATTAAACTACAACGGAAAATGCGCGCGAAGAATAAAAAGGAGGATGTACGGGCATCCTAGAAAGAAAAGGCAGGTGTGAAAGATGGAGAGCATACGCAGATTGCATGAGGAAATTTTAAAAAGAGAGCACAAAGCGGAGGAGCAGCGGAAAGAAGAAATGCGATATGACCAGCTGGACTGTTTGCTTTTGACGGGAGAAGAAAAAGCAGAGCGCGTGATTCCGGTCTGTAAGACGGTATTTCCGGAAAAGTTCGCGGATTTAAATGCGGTGCGGGAAGTGCTGCTTGCACCGGAAAAACAGGTATATGCGCTGATTGCGCCGGCATTTATGGGACAGTTTGGAGAGGATGTCTCCCCGGGAGCAATCCGTGCGGCATTGAAACGCACAGGATTTTCCGGGATGGTGGAGGTGGCGGTATTTGCCGACATTTTAACCTTGAAGGAAGCGCTTGAGTTTGACCGCCATGTGAACCGGGATACGGATTTTTTGCTTACGAGCTGCTGCTGTCCGGTCTGGGTGTCCATGATCCGCAATATTTACGGGGAACTGGTACCGCATATGCCGGGGGCGGTGTCTCCGATGATCGCCGCGGGCAGGGCGGTGAAAAAGATGCATCCGGATGCCGTCACCGTGTTTATCGGTCCGTGCCTTGCCAAGAAAAAGGAGGCAAAAGAGCCGGATATCTGTGATGCGATCGATGTGGTGCTGACCTTTCAGGAGACGGCAATGCTGTTTGAGGCGATGGCGATCGCACCGCAGCAGATGGAGGAGGATACAAGCGAACATTCTTCGGGAGCAGGCAGAATCTATGCGCGGACCGGAGGCGTCAGCGAGGCGGTCGTGCGGACGGTAGAACAGCTTCACCCGGGACGGAAAATTGCGGTGCGCCCCATGCAGGCGGATGGCGGAAAGGCGTGTAAGCAGATGATCGAGGCGATCCGGGAGGGGAAGACGGAGGCTAATTTTTTTGAGGGAATGGGATGCGTCGGAGGCTGTGTCGGAGGACCGCGGGCGCTGCTGCCGCGCGAGGAGGGCAGTGCTTACGTGGATCATTACGGAAAAGAGGCATTGTATCAGACGCCTCTGGAGAACCCCTACGTGATCGAATTGCTGGAAAAGCTCGGATTTTCCACCGTGGAGGATTTTCTGGAAAAAAGTGATCTTCTCACACGCCATTTTTGAAATGTTTGACTAAACTAACAGGATACTTGCAGCAAGACATATAAGATTTATAATCAATAAAGAAAAGGGCATGTAACGGTAAGTATGACTTTTTTGGATTCAGAAATCATGTTTTACAAAAGAAGAGGAGTAGATGGAAATATGCTGTTTTTTGTAATTGAATTAGACGAGGAAAGAATTGAAAAAGATGATATGATCAATTTAGATGTGGCTTATGAATGTATAGAAGAAACATTTGCTCAACTGGATGTTACTTTGTATTCCAAAGAAGGGACGGTGAGATATTATACAAGAAATATTGATAAACATGATTTCTCATACTTGTGGCTGGTCAATTACCCTTTTCGGAAATGTTCCTGGTTTTTATATTATGTAAAAACATGGAGATTCTTAGATATAGATGAAAAAACAAATAGAATCAGAACAGATGAGGATATAATGAAGTCGTGGGTAACCAGGAGACCCCAAAGGCCATAAGTTATGACTTTAGCGCCCGGGCATGCATTTAAAATGCGTTGCCCCGGGGAACGGTTCGTGCTACAATAGGCGGCAGAGAATCATGCAGAGACAAAGGAGAGAAAGATGCTGCCACAGGAATTTTTGGAACGGATGGAGAACATGCTGGGGGAGGAGTATCCTGCATTTTTAAAAAGCTACGACATAGCGCGCTATCAGGCGCTGCGCTTGAATCCGCAGAAGGGGGACGACGCGTCATTTTTAAACCGCGGGGCCTTTTCGCTGGAGCGTGTACCGTGGGCAGAGCATGGCTACTATTACACGGCGCAGGATACGCCTGGAAAACATCCGTATCACGAAGCCGGCGTATATTATATCCAGGAGCCGAGTGCCATGGCTCCGGCGGCGTATCTGACGCGGCAGATGGCAGACGGCGCGGGCGAGCGGATTCTTGATCTGTGCGCGGCGCCGGGAGGAAAAAGCACGCAGATTGCGGCGGCGATGGCAGGAAAGGGAATTCTCATCAGCAATGAGATCCATCCGGCGCGGGCAAAGATTCTCTCGGAGAATATCGAGCGCATGGGAATTGCCAATGCGGTGGTGACGAATGAGACGCCGCAGCGCCTTGCAGAACATTTCAGCGAGTATTTTACCAGAATCATGGTGGATGCACCGTGTTCCGGCGAGGGGATGTTCCGGAAGAACGAGGAGGCGTGTGAGCAGTGGAGCACGCAGAATGTAGAACTGTGTGCCGATAGACAGGATGAGATCTTAGACTGTGCGGCAGCTATGCTTGCGGGCGGCGGGAGACTGGTCTATTCGACCTGCACGTTCGCGCCGGCGGAGGACGAGGGAAGCATTGAGAGGTTCCTGGCGAGACATCCGGAATTCTACGTGGAGGAGGCGCCGCTTGCGGAGGGAATGTCGCACGGACTGGGAGAACTTTCCGCGACGATCCGTCTGTGGCCGCATAAGCTTCGCGGGGAAGGACATTATGTGGCGGTGCTGCGCAAGGAGGGTACGCTTGCGGACGGTGGTTCAGGTCTGTTAAAGAACGGGTATGAGAACGGAATTACGGCAGGAGATTCTAAGAGCGCTGCGGCGGGCATCCCGGAATATCTGGCGTTTGCCGGGGAGACTTTCACCGGGGACGCGTTGGAGAAGTATGCGGGACGGGAGTGCCGCTATCTGAAATTCGGCGAGCAGCTCTACCGGATCCCGGAGGGCATGCCTTCGGTAAAAGGTCTTAAGGTGCTGCGCCCGGGACTGCATCTTGGAACGGCGAAGAAAGGCAGATTTGAGCCGTCACACGCACTTGCGCTCACACTTCATGCGGCGGATGTTTTACATACGATGGAGCTTCCTTCGGACGGGCGGGAGATCCGCGGATACTTAAACGGGGAGACGTTCCCGGCGCAGGGAGAAAAGGGCTGGTATTTAATCATGGTGGACGGATACAGCACCGGCTGGGGAAAGCTCGCGGGCGGAATCATGAAGAATCATTACCCGAAGGGACTGCGAAAACTGCTTCCCTAATAGATTTGTCTTTGCGGAGAAAAAGAGAGGACTTGACAAGAGAGAAAACGCTTTCTATAATTGGAAAAGGATTTGCAAAGGTGCTGTCATAGGACGGCACCTTTTTTGTGTAATAGGATGAAAATCCGTTGAAAGGACAGGTGAATGTATGAAAATAACAACAAGAAAAGTAGCAATTGTCGGTTGCGGACTGGTGGGCAGCACTACGGCATTTTCCCTGGTAACCCAGGGGGTATGCGACGAGGTGATGCTGATAGATATCAACGAGGAACGCGCGTATGGAGAGATGCTGGATATGCGGGACAGCATTGAATATCTGAACCGCAATGTGAAGGTGAAAACGGGAACCTATGCAGAGTGCGGAGATATGGATATCATTGTGATCACTGCCGGAGCACCGCCAAAGCAGGGACAGACGAGACTGGATACGCTGGAGATGTCGGCGAAAATCGCAAAATCCATTGTTGAGCCGATTATGAAAAGCGGATTTGACGGAATTTTTATTGCGATCTCCAATCCGGTGGACATCATTGCACATTATATCTATAAGCTGTCCGGTCTGCCGAAAAATCAGGTGATCGGCACCGGAACCGCAATAGACTCGGCCCGTCTGCAGAATATGATTGCGCAGACGGTCAATGTGGATCCGCGAAGTGTTCACGCGTATTCCATGGGGGAGCATGGAGATTCCCAGATGGTGCCGTGGTCTACGGTTACGATCGCAGGAAAACCGTTTTATGATGTGATCGCGGACAACAAAGAACTGGTGGGGGAAGTGGATCTGGATGAACTGGTCTACCGCACCACACAGGAAGGGTGGGAGATTTTAAACCGCAAGGGAACGACTTATTATGGAATCGCAACGGCATGTGTGGGAGTGATCAAGGCGATTTTAAATGATGAGAACAGGATCATTCCGGTATCAACATTGCTGGAAGGAGAGTACGGAGAGCGGGATGTCTATGCGGGGGTGCCAACCGTGTTAAACCGCAGCGGGGCATATGACGTGCTTGAAATTCATATGACACCGGGTGAACTCGCGCGCTTTAAAGAATCGACCAGAGTGATCCGCGAATATACGGATCGCATTATGAAATTGAATTTGTAAAGGAAAGAAGAAAGAAATTGCAATCTCCCTGTAATGCAGTACAATAAGAGCAGGAAAGGGAGTACAGTGTGGAACGAAGATACATAGAGAGCCGGCTCTGGACCTGTCTGACAAGTGAGTTTTTAGAACAGGTCAGGAGCCGGTATCATTTTGAGGAAAAAGATAAGGCGCTTTTGAAAGGTGTGGCGTCCGATCTGGCGGGCTGCCTGAAGTGGAAGGAAGCGGCGTACCTGATGTTTGCGGATAATACAGATATTGCGGACACTGCGGACACTGTGGACACTGCGGATACTGCGGATACGGTACGCCGGGCGACTGCGGTTGTGACGCTGGGAAGCGATGTGGACCTGCTGCAGGAACGCTACCAGAACACCGGGCGCATGCTGGAAAGCTATATGCTTGAGAGTATCGGCGGAGAACTTCTGATGTTAGGCTATGGCATGCTGGAGGCATGGATACGGGAGAATACCGGGTATCAGGTGATGGCGTATCATTTTTACGGTGATGATGAGGCACATCCGCTGTCTGCGATGCCGGAGATCTTAGCGCGGGCAAAACAGCACAAGGTCGTCTGTACGGCGGGGTATTGCCTGAAGCCGAAGAAAAGCGTGGTGTTTGAGATGGAGCTTGCGCCTGCGGAGGCTTGCGGGGGGACGGCACATAGCGGCAGAATCTGCGCGCATTGCGGCAGGAGAGACAGATGTCCGAACCGGAGGTAAACTGCACTTTCAGGAGAAAATAAAAAATTGCAGTGGAAAGTTTTTCAAATCCTGTTATAATAAAGCATAGTTTGTTTTTTTGAATAAAGGAGTATGCAGAATGGAAGACGCGAAATCCATCAAAGAGCGCGGAATACTGGAGCGGGTCATCAAGTCGGAACTCGATTTTATTACCTATGTGGATGTACATACCGGGGCATTTCATGTGATCGTGACGAATGACGATACGGATGTGACTCCGCCGCCGGAGGGAGATTATACACAGGTAAATGCGCAGATGATACCGCTGTATGTTCATCCCGAGGACCGGGAGGCATGCGCGGCTGCGTTAGAACTGCCGCATATTCTCTCGGAACTGGAACAGAGGGATGATCTGGTTGTTTCGTACCGCCTCCTGTGCGGGGAGGTATACCGCAGAAAAGAACTGCATATTTCTTATCAGCAGGATGACCGTGACACGGTGGTTTTGGTGCGCCGGGACGTGACGGAGAGCTATGAGGAAGAACAGCGGCAGCAGGAGAGACTGATGTCGGCGCTGTTTGACGCAAGACATGCCAATCAGGAGAAGAACGAGTTCTTAGAGCGCATGAGTCACGAGATCCGGACGCCGATGAATTCCATCATAGGTCTTACGTATCTGACCAGGGAATATGTGAACAATGAGAAGCAGGTGCTCGAGAATCTGGACAAGATCAGCCAGTCAGCCCGTTTTATGCTGTCCTTTGTGGATGATATTTTAAATCTTTCCCAGATCGAGAGCGGTAACGTCGCATTGAACAGCCAGAAGGTGGTGTTAGACGCCTTTTTGGAGGAGACGGTGGAAGAGGCGATGCGGCAGGCGGCGGAGCGTCGCGTTCACTTTTCGGTGGACAGACGCGGAAGTTTTGATGCTACCTATTGCTTTGACGCGGAGAAGCTGGAGCGGGCGCTTTCCAATATTCTGGAGAATGCCGTAAAATACACGATGCCGGACGGAAGGGTCGACTTTATTGTGGAGCATACCGGCGATGACGGGGAGGATGCCGGCTTCCGGTTTGAGATCCGGGATACGGGAGTCGGAATGGACGAAACGTTTATTCCGCATATGTTTGAGCCGTTTGAGCAGGAGGACGAGGGAATCACGACGCTAAACGGCGGTACCGGCCTTGGTCTTCCCATTGCGCGCAACATAATTGAATTTATGGGCGGACACATTGACGCATACAGCGAAAAGGGCAAGGGCTCGACATTCATTGTGAATGTGAACTTAAAGCGTGTCAGAAATTCCGGAGAAAAGCTGCGGGGACAGGGCGATGTACAGGCGCCCGACTACGATTTTACCGGCAAAAGAGCGCTTCTGGTCGAGGACAATGAGGTCAACATTGAGATCACACGCAATATCCTGCTGCACAAGAATCTGCAGGTGGATGTGGCGGTCAACGGAGAGGAGGGCGTGACGCATTTTCTCTCCCATGAGCCCGGATACTACGATGTCATCCTGATGGATATCCGGATGCCGGTCATGGACGGACTGACGGCGACCAGAAAGATCCGGGAATCCGGACGGGAGGATGGCAAAACGGTTCCGATCGTGGCGATGACAGCCAATGTGTTTGAGGAGGACGTGCGAAAGTCCCTTGATGCCGGGATGGATGCACACTTAAGCAAACCGATTGAGATTACACAGATGTATTCCGTCCTTGACAGTATGATTTACCGTTGAGAAGAAAAAGGGGCTGCCGCTTGAAACGGTAGATGATTTTGCCGTGGTAAGTAATATGAGGAGAACATCACACCCTTCGATTTCGATGGAATGCATCTGGAAATTCGGATCAAAAAATGCTGCATTTCCATCAGAAATCGAGGGACATAATCTTCTCGTCATATTACTTACCACGCCAAAAGGGACTGGTGCTTCAAGCGTCAGTCCCTTTTTGTGTCGAATTTTGTAGAAGGGGAAGGACAGGGGCGCTGGATGTTAAAAAACGGTACGGATTTTGCTGAGAAATAAAAGATGGTATGTTATATTTTAAAAGATGTGTTACCGATACGATAAAAGAATGGAGCCGAATCAATGCAAAAGAACAGAGTGATGCTGGTAGCGGATGATATCGACGTAAACAGAGCGTCGTTTCGCGCAATGTTTGAAGAGGAATATGAGGTGCTGGAAGCCGGGGACGGAAATGAGACATTAAAAATTTTGGAAGAGCGGAAAGTGGATATTGTCATACTGGATATGTGCATGCCCGTAAAGAGCGGTAAGCAGGTATTAAAGCAGATGAAGGCAGATCCGAAGCTTCTCGATATCCCGGTCATCGTGAAGACGGTCATCGGCGAGGAGAGAGAACTTGAAATGTTAGAGATGGGGGCGGACGATTTTATATTTTCGCCCTGTGAGCCGGAGGTCGTAAAAAAGCGGGTTTCCAATATCATGACGCGCTATGAGACGCTTGCGGAGAGGCTTGAGAGCCAGCGGCATCTAAGCACGGTCAGGGAACATCTGCTGCTTCAGGTGGCGCGCACGGTGCGCACGGACGTCGCGGTGATCGAGGAGCGTTACAGAGAAATGACAGGGCAGAGGCCGGAAAATAACTCTGTGGGACTGGAGGATATGTACAGGCATCTGGAGCATATCCGGGAACTGACGGACAGTGTTTTGGACGGGCAGATTGTAGGTGCGGGCGAGAGTGTCTGCGACACCTTTCAGATTTCGGATGTGGTTGCGGAACTGACCTCGGAGTGCAGGACGATCTGCACGGAAATGGGGATTGAGGTGACGGTGCAGGGCGGTGAGATCTTCTGCGAATATCTGGTGGGCGATGTCCGGAGGCTCAAGCAGATCTGGGCAAGACTGCTAAAGAAGGCGTATACCAACGCGCTGCCGGGAAGCCGGATTTTTACAAGCTACCGGGAAGTAAGAACGGGTGAGGATGAGCTGGAACTGGAACTTGCCGTGCAGGGCAGCATTGACGGAGGAGAGGACTATCCGCTGATTAAGAGCCTCGTGGAACTTTTGCACGGAACGATGTGCGTGGAAGTACGGGAGGATGCGCAGGTTCTCTGCAGGGTGCTCCTGCCATTCGGAATCGGAAAAGCGATCAGACAGCCCAAAAGTTTTGCGGGCTTGAGGACGCTTCTTTTAGATGACAACGAGCTGTCAAGAGACTACCATGCGGCGGTTTTTGCGCGTCTCGGGCTTCCGGTTGACGTGGTGCAAAACGGGGCGGATGCTATGGCGCATTTAAGGAGAGCAGCGTTAAGGGGAAAAGCCTACGATCTGTTCTTTGTGAACTGGTATATGCAGGGAGGAGAGACGTTCCTTCGGTCGGTGCGGGAAAATTTTCCGAAGGGAAGCCTTACGATCTGCTGTTCGACCAATGAGAAGGAACTGGTGGAGCGTCAGATGCTTGCCGCAGGGGTGGATTGCGTGGTGGAGCGCCCGATTTACCAGGAGGGAATGTACCGGTTTTTGACGGAACTGTGCAGACAGGAGAGCGGAAAAGACAGAACCGGATCGGAAAAAATATAATTTTTTATGCGGCAGCGAAACTTTTTTGGCGCCTGGACGGTCTAATAGTTAAAAGGAGGTGTGAGATAGTATGTTTTTCTCCGGGAAAAACCATAAGGAACAAAAGATAGAACAGCTTTTGCTGGAAAATTACAACAAATACTATCGTCTTGCCTACAGTTATGTACATCATGAGGCGGATGCCGCGGACATCGTACAGAACGGAGCGTACAGGGCGATCAAAAACAGCGATGCACTAAAGCAGGAGGAATATGCACAGACATGGATATACCGCATTATGTTAAACGAGATCTTCGGATATGTAAAAAAGAACCGGGAAGTTTCCCTGGATGAGATGCCGGTGGAAGAGGGAAGAGAAGATAGTTACGAGAACATTGATCTAAGAAGGGCACTGGATGCCATGGACGAGCGGGATAAAGCGGTCATTGAGCTGCGCTATTTTGAGGACATGAAGCTGGAGGATATTGCGCGCGTGCTTGGGGAGAATCCGAACACGGTAAAGAGCCGGCTGTATCGCGGATTAAAAAAGCTCCGGCTGGAACTTACGGATACATGGCAGTGGGAATAGAGGAAAGGATGGTGCCGCATATGGAAGATAAGAAACAGGATCGGGAGAAGATCGAGGAATTAAAGCGACAGTATGCCGGACAGGAAATGTCCGGCGAGCAGGTGGAGCAGATGAAAAAAAGGATCGAGGAAGCAAAGATGGAGAAGAGAAACGAGAGCAGAAAAATGCATACGGTGAGAAATATTGTGGCAGCGGCTGCTGCTGTGGCAGCAGTTTTCGTGGTGCTGCCGAACACCTCGGAGAGCGTGGCGTATGCCATGGGAAATATTCCGGTGGTCGGAAAGCTTGTGGAGGCTGTGACGTTCCGGGATTACCGGTACGACAACGGAAGCCATACGGCGGACATCAAGACGCCGGAGCTGACGGTAAAGGAGAGCGGCACGGAACAGATGACGGACACCGAGGCGCAGGTGCAGGAGAACTTAAAGAAGACGACGGCAGAGATCAATGCGGAGATTGAAAAGATCACGGATCAGATCGTATCGGAGTTCGAGGAGAGCAGGAAGGAGGAAGAAGGCTATCAGGAGGTCGTGGTCAAGCACGAAGTCATCAGCACGACCGACGATTATTTTACGTTAAAGCTGATGTGCTATCAGGCGGCAGGCAGCGGCGCGGAGTGGGACTATTATTATACGATTGACTTAAAGACGGGGGAGCGTCTCACACTTTCAGATTTATTCAAGAGTGGAGCGGATTATATTACCCCGGTCAGCGAGAACATCAAAGAGCAGATGCGGCAGCAGATGACAGAGGATGACGGAAAAGTGTACTGGGTGGATGATACCGAGATCCCGGAATGGAATTTTGACAAAATTACAGATGAGACTTCATTTTATCTGGATTCGGACGGGCATCTTGTGATATGCTTTAACGAGGGTGATGTGGCGCCGATGTATATGGGATGCGTGCAGTTCATCATTCCGGATGAGGCAGTCGCAGATATCCGAAAGTAACGGAAGCAGATTCCGGTGTCGGAGGATGAGAGACAATGAAGCATGCAAAAGCGGTGCGCAGAATCATTTTTACGGTACTTGTTGTGGCAGCCGTGATTGTGGGATTTAACACTTATACGGCAGATTATTATCATGCAAAGAGTTATGAAGTCCAGACAGCAGAGGTAGCGGAGACGGATGCTTACATCGCTTACGGAGATCCGCAGAGCGAGACGGGACTGATTTTTTATCCGGGCGCCAAGGTGGAAGAGACGGCGTACGCGCCGGTTATGGATGGGCTTGCGCAGCAGGGAATCTTTTGCGTAACGGTAAAGATGCCGGCGCACCTTGCCATTTTAAAACCGAATGCAGCGGATGAGGTGCGGCAGGAGTTTGGCGAGGTAAAGCACTGGTATCTGGCAGGACATTCTTTGGGCGGAGCCATGGCGGGCAGCTATGCGGCAAAGCATGAGACGGAGCTCGCGGGACTGATTTTTCTGGCGGCGTACCCGACCAAGGAACTTCAGACGCTTCCGGTGCGCTCGCTCTACGGGAGCGAGGACGGCGTGCTGAATATGGAAAAATATCAGGAATCAATCGGCCTTGCTGTGAACTGCAGTGAGTATGTCTTAGAGGGCGGCAATCATGCCGGGTTCGGCAATTACGGACCGCAGAAGGGAGACGGCGAGACCGGGATTACGGACAGGGAGCAGTGGCAGGAAACGATCGATTATATCATGGACATGATCCGGCAGCAGCAGGGGGAAATGTAGAGGAACCCGGAGCAAAATCAGACGGAATCCGGACGGAAAACGAGGGAAATCTGTTTACAGTATCGCCGCCTTTGTGGTATGATAGTACCAGTGCAAACACAGGATAAAGGAGCGATTGGATCATGCAGGATAATTTGAGAGAGGAATTGATTAAGCAGTTTCCGGCGGAGGTTGTGGAACTGGTGGAGCCGTCCGGTAAGAAGTTTTATGCCTGTCCGACCTGCAAGCGCGTGGTGACATTGAACGAGAGCAAGTGTGCCGGCTGCAATCAGGTATTAAGCTGGGATCACATCCGGCAGGAAGAGATGGCAAAGGGTGTGAAGACAGCAACCTTAAAATTTGAGGTTGGCGGAGATTTTAACAAAGGCGACTGCAGAAAGTGTCCGCTTTCTTACATTGCAAAAGAGAATAATGAGAACGTATATGAATGTCCGTTAAAAATGCGTGCGAACTGCAAGCTGGAGATTTCATAGTAAAAGAGGACAAGAGCGGCCCGCTTCGGCGTGCCGCTCATTGTTTTTTGAGGGGAGGTAAGATGTCACGGATGCATTGGTGGATAGCGGCGGTTGGAGCCGTATTTTTTCTGTGGTTTTTTATCCCGGCGTTTGTCGTGGTTAATATCGGCAACGTTACGGGAATGGCGGTGTCAGCCCTTGTGCTGTTGTACGGTATTTTTTTCCGGCAGGTACAGGATGTGGCAGGGAGACTTTGGCAGACGCGTGGCGGCAGAGCAGGGCTGTCGGTTTTGGGTGTGGTGTGTTTTTTGGTTCTGCTTGTGGTGATAGCGGAGACGGCGGGGATGATAAGAAGCGCGGCAAACCGTGCACCGGAGAATACGACGGCGGTGGTCTTAGGATGCAGCGTCAAGGGAGAGCGGCCGAGCCGCGTTTTAACAGAACGGCTTTGTGCGGCGTATGAGTATCTGAACCGGAATCCCGAGGCTGTGTGCGTATTATCCGGCGGACAGGGAGAGGGAGAGGAGATCAGCGAGGCAGAGTGCATGTACCGCTACCTGACCGGGCGGGGGATCGACGGGGCGAGATTGCTTCTGGAGGACCGGTCCACGACGACGGCGGAAAATCTGCAATATTCCAGGGAATTGTTGGAGCAGCACAGAATCGACGGGCCCGTCACGATTATAACCAGTGAATTCCATGAGTACCGGGCGAATGAGACGGCAAAGCGGCTTGGCATTACAAGCTACAGCACACCGGGTCGGACATTTTTTCTCTACCTTCCGACCTTTTATGTGCGGGAATTATATGGTATATTGTATTATAAAATATCGAATAAAGGATGACGAGATGGCAGTAAAATATTATGCGGTAGCGGTTGGTAAGAAAACGGGAATATACACAAAATGGGACGAGTGTAAGGCGATGGTGCACGGGTTTCCCGGGGCGGTTTACAAAAGTTTTAAGACGCCGGAAGAAGCGGAGGCGTTTCTGGAAAGCGCACCGGCGCGTGGGGGAGAAGTTCATACAAAAGGAGCAGCGCAGCAGAAGGCAGCGCAAGGAGCGGCGCAGCAGAAAACAGGAACAGCCGGAGGCGGCAAGGCAGGGACGAAAGGTGCGGAATCTGCAGGAGAGACAGAGGATCTGCCGGAGAATTACGCGTTCGTGGATGGCTCTTTTCACGCCGGCACCGGCGTGTACGGCTATGGAGGTTTTTTGATTCATGCCGGCGGAAAAGAAGTGCTGCAGGGTGCGGGGAAGGAGCCTGAGATGGCGTCGATGCGCAATGTGGCGGGCGAGGTTTTCGGGAGCATGGCAGCCATCGAAAAGGCGCTTGAACTCGGCTTAAAGGATCTTACGATCTATTACGATTACATGGGAATCGAGATGTGGGCAAAAGGGCTCTGGAAGCGCAATAAAAAGGGGACGGTGGCCTACTACGAGTATGTGCGCTCGGTGGAGGATAAGATCCGGCTTTCTTTTGTGAAGGTAAAAGGACACTCGGGCGTCATGGGCAATGAGGAGGCAGACCGCCTGGCGAAGGAGGCTGTCGGAATAACGGGCTGACGGCGCGCAAAGAGAGAGGGCAGTCAGGGGGATCGGATGAAATGGATAAGAGATTAAAATATTATGATCTGATGGAGCAGCTTCATGGCAAAATCATGTCGGGGGAGATACGTCCGGGAGAGAAGCTTCCCTCGGAGAATGAACTGTCGGCGGAGTACGGGGTCAGCCGGCAGACGGTGCGCAAGGCACTGCAGATTTTGCAGAATGAGGGATACATATATGCGGAACACGGGCGGGGAACCTTCTGCTCGGAGATGTTACGGCACACGACGCCGTCCAAAAATATCGCGGTCGTGACAACTTATCTTTCGGACTATATTTTTCCGCGCATCGTGCAGGGAATTGACCAGGTGCTGACGGAGAACGGTTACAGTATTCTCTTAAAAAATACGCGCAATTCCAGAAGCCTCGAGGCAAAGTGTCTCGAGGAACTGTTGCAGAAGGATATCGACGGACTCATCATTGAGCCGAGCAAGAGTCAGATTTTCTGCCGGCATGTGAATCTGTATGAGATGCTCGACAGCTATCATATTCCCTATGTATTTATCCAGGGAGTACATGCACAGCTTCTGGACCGGCCGCAGATTCTCCTGGACGACTGCCGGGGCGCCTATCTTGCGACCAGATACCTGATTGAACTGGGACATCGGCGCATTGTGGGCGTCTTCAAATCCGACGACACGCAGGGACAGCAGCGCCATAAAGGGTATGTGCAGGCATTGCAGGAAGCGGGAATTGCGTATGATCCGGATAAGGTGATCTGGTTCTACACGGAGGACCGCAAGACCCATCCGTTTGAGCGGATCAGGCAGATGGCGAGAGATCGCGGCAATCATCCGTTTGAGGCGGTGGTGGCGTACAACGATCAGGTAGCCATCGAGGTGATCCGCGCGCTGAATGAGGAGGGGCTCTCCGTGCCCCAGGATGTTTCGGTGACGGGGTATGACAATTCCTATCTGGCACAGACATGCCGCGTGCCGTTGACGACGATCTCCCATCCGCAGGAGGAACTGGGAGCGGCAGCCGCCGAACTGCTGCTTCGGATTATCCGGGAGGGAAATTCCAATATCGAAGGAAAATGCGTCTTGATGGAGCCGGAACTGGTGATTCGGGAATCCTGCAGAAGAAGAGACGATACGGACATGACACAGGACGATAAAAACAACTTGTAAGTACGAAAGTACAAGTCATACACTTGGAAGCAGGATGTATGACAACAAAAAGCCGCTGCATCTGCAGCGGCTTTTTGGGTTCTATAGGAAATATCGTGAATGGGGAAGAGAAGGAGAGAAGCATGAAATACCGGATGAAACATGCCCCGATGGGGTGGAACAGCTATGACTATTACGACACCACAGTGACGGAGCGGGAGGTCAGGGCAAACGCGGATTATATGGCGGCGCACTTAAAACCGTACGGCTGGGAATATATTGTGGTGGACATCCAGTGGTATGCAAAGAACACCGGAAGTCAGAGGGAGAAGTATCAGTATATTCCGTTTGGGGAGGTGTCGATGGATGAGTACGGGCGGCTGCTCCCCTGTACGGACCGCTTCCCGTCGGCGAAGGACGGCGTGGGCTTTCGGGTGCTGGCGGATTATGTGCATGGGCTGGGGTTAAAGTTTGGAATCCATATCATGCGGGGAATTCCGCGGGAAGCGGCACATCGGCATCTGCCGATTTTGGGAAGCGACGCGCTGGCGAGCGATATAGCGGATCCGTCGTCGATTTGTAAGTGGAATCCGGACATGTACGGCATTCGCATGGGAGAGCCGGGCGCGCAGGAATATTACGATTCCATCGTGGCGCTATACGCACAGTGGGGCGTTGATTTTATCAAATGCGATGATATCTGCAATACCAATCTGTACGTGGAGAATCCGTATTCGGCGGCGCACGAGATTGAGATGCTGCAGCATGCGATTGAGAAGTGCGGCCGGGACATCGTGCTCTCCCTGTCGCCGGGACCGGCGCTGATCGAGAAGGCATGGCATTATGAAACCTATGCCAACATGTGGCGCATCACGGATGATTTCTGGGATACGTGGGAGCTGCTTTACGATATGTTCCGGCGCTGCGAACTATGGCAGAATCACGTGGGCTGCGGATCGTTCCCGGACTGTGACATGCTGCCGGTCGGCTGGCTCGGAAAAGGATTCGGGCAGGAGCGGCAGACGAATTTTACAAGGGATGAGCAGAAGACGATGATGACGCTCTGGTGTATGTTCGGCTCGCCTTTAATGATCGGCGCTGAACTGACGAAGCTGGACGACTGGACGCAGTTCCTTTTAACGAGAAGTGAGCTGCTGCAGCTGCTCGATGCTGACTATGTGGGCAGACAGGTGGCGCGCGATCCAAAGCACGCGGTCTGGAGCTGTGTCAATGAGAAAAAGGATGAACGGTATCTTGCCCTGTTTAACTTTAGGGAGCAGCCGGCGCGGTGTGAGGTTGCACTGCCGGAGACGGAAGCGTTTGCAGACATGTGCGGACAGACGGGAACCATCCGGGCGCGGGAACTCTGGGACGGAACAGAGCTTATTGTGCAGAATGACAGCCTTTCTTCTGAAATTCCGGCACACGGTGTGCATGTTTTCCGGCTGGAGAAAAAATAGAGAAATAGAGAAATAGAGAAATACAAAATGTAAAAATGAATAAAAAACAACTTGTTATTACGAGCATACAAGTTTTATGCTTAAGATAACATCAACAAGATGAGTGCAGGGAAATCATGGGTGTATGAGAGATGCGGCATGGTTTCGGAAAGGGGTTTGTTACACATGGGAAACGCAAAGGAGAGGATTGAGAGCGGGAAGGCGGTGCTTGGTATTGAGTTCGGTTCTACCAGAATCAAGGCAGTGCTGGTGGACGAGACACATCAGCCGATCGCGTCAGGCGCGCACGACTGGGAGAATCAGCTGGTCGACGGAATCTGGACATACAGCCTGGATATGATCTGGGACGGTCTTAGAGACTGCTACCGCAAGATGACCCAGGATGTACAGAACAAATACGGCGTTGCCGTCACAAAGCTTGGTGCTATCGGATTTTCCGGAATGATGCACGGCTATATGCCGTTTGATGGGAAGGGGGAGCTTCTGGTTCCGTTCCGCACCTGGAGAAATACCATCACGGGCGAGGCGGCCGCAGCACTGACGAAGGAGTTCTCGTTTAATATTCCGCAGCGCTGGAGCATCGCACATCTGTATCAGGCGATCTTAAACGGGGAAGAGCATGTGGATAAAATCGCATATTTTACCACGCTTGCGGGATATATTCACTGGAAACTCACTGGGGAGAAGGTACTGGGAGTCGGAGAGGCATCCGGTATGTTCCCGATCGATGCGAAGACAAGAGATTACAACCGGAAGATGCTGGCACAGTTTGATGCGCTTCCTGCGGTAGGGAAATATACATGGAAGTTAGAGGAGATTCTTCCGAAGGTGCTCGTGGCAGGGGAGAATGCTGGAACACTGACAGAGGAGGGAGCAAAGCTTCTTGATCCGAGCGGCAGGCTGGAAGCCGGAATTCCACTCTGCCCGCCGGAGGGAGATGCCGGTACCGGTATGGCGGCAACGAATTCGGTGGCTGTGCGCACCGGAAATGTATCTGCCGGAACATCTGTGTTTGCAATGGTGGTTTTGGAGGAAGACTTAAAGGCGGTACACGAGGAACTGGATATGGTGACCACACCTTCCGGCGATACCGTGGCGATGGTGCACTGCAACAACTGTACCTCGGATCTGAACGCCTGGGTCGGTCTGTTCCGGGAGTTTGCGGAGAACTTCGGAATCAATGTCGATATGAACGAGCTTTTCGGAAAGCTTTACAATAAGGCGCTGGATGGTGACAAGGACTGCGGCGGACTTCTGGCATACAACTATTTCTCGGGAGAGCCGGTCACCGGAACAAACGAGGGACGGCCGCTGTTTGTGCGCAAGCCAGATGCACATTTTAATCTCGCCAATTTCATGCGGACGCATCTGTATGCTTCGCTGGCAACCTTAAAGATCGGTCTGGATATTCTGCTGAAGGAAGAAAAAGTAAAAGTGGACCGCATCTACGGACACGGCGGACTCTTTAAGACCAAAGGTGTCGGACAGGGAATTTTGGCCGCTGCGATGGATGCACCGGTGGCAGTGATGGAGACAGCCGGCGAGGGCGGCCCGTGGGGCATGGCGCTGCTGGCATCCTACATGCTGCAGAAAGCGGACGGCGAGAGCCTGGAGCAGTACCTCTCCGAAAAAGTCTTCGGCGGGGAGTCCGGAAGCGTGATGGAGCCGGATCCGGCGGATGTTGCGGGATTTGACGCTTACATCAAGGCGTACAAAGCGGCGCTTGCAACAGAGAAAGAGGCAGCCCGGACGATGCCGTTATAAGACAGGCACGAAGGCGGCGGATTCTGCCACACCTTACAGAATGGGATTCGCACAGCAGTTACTGCTGAATAATAAATATATTTCATGGAGGGAACCTTATGTTAGCAACAAAAAATTACAAGTTCTGGTTCTGCACCGGATCACAGGATCTTTACGGAGATGAGTGCCTCGCACATGTGGCAGAGCATTCCAAAATCATCGTAGCAAAGTTAAACGAGTCCGGTGCGCTTCCTTATGAAGTGGTATGGAAGCCGACCCTGATCACCAATGAGCTGATCCGCAAGACCTTCAACGAGGCAAATGTGGATGAGGAGTGCGCAGGCGTCATCACATGGATGCACACATTTTCCCCGGCAAAGTCCTGGATTCTCGGATTACAGGAGTACAGAAAGCCGCTGCTTCATTTACATACCCAGTTCAATGAGGAAATTCCTTACGACACCATCGACATGGATTTCATGAACGAGAACCAGTCGGCACACGGAGACCGTGAGTACGGTCATATCGTGACACGCATGGGAATCGAGCGCAAGGTCGTAGTCGGACACTGGAGCGACGTCAATGTGCAGGAGCGCATTGCATCTTGGATGCGCACCGCAGTCGGCGTGATCGAGAGCAGCCATATCCGCGTGATGCGTGTGGCAGACAACATGAGAAACGTAGCCGTTACCGAGGGTGATAAGGTCGAAGCACAGCTGAAGTTCGGCTGGGAAGTGGATACCTATCCGGTCAACGAGATTGCGGAGGCAGTTGCAGCCGTATCCGAGTCCGATACCAACGCTTTGGTAGACGAGTATTATGACAAATATGACATTTTATTAGAGGGACGTGATCCGCAGGAGTTCAGACGCCATGTAGCCGTACAGGCACAGATCGAGATCGGCTTCGAGCGTTTTCTGGACGAGAAAAATTATCAGGCAATCGTAACACACTTCGGTGATCTCGGTGCCTTAAAGCAGCTCCCGGGACTTGCAATCCAGCGTCTCGAGGAAAAAGGCTACGGCTTTGGCGCAGAGGGTGACTGGAAAGTGGCAGCGATGGTGCGCCTGATGAAGATTATGACAGCAGGCAAGAAGGATGCAAAGGGTACTTCCATGCTGGAGGATTACACCTACAATTTCGTAAAAGGCAAAGAGGGAATTCTCGAGGCACATATGCTTGAGATCTGCCCGTCCATCGCAGACGGCCCGATTTCCATCAAGTGCCAGCCGCTTTCCATGGGTGACAGAGAAGACCCTGCGAGACTGGTATTTACCTCCAAGGAAGGAAGCGGTATCGCGACATCCTTGATCGATCTCGGCAACCGTTTCCGTCTCATCATCAACGATGTGGACTGTAAGAAGACAGAGAAGCCGATGCCGAAGCTTCCGGTAGCAACGAATTACTGGACACCGCAGCCGGATCTCTACACCGGTGCGGAGGCATGGATTTTGGCAGGCGGCGCACACCACACCGCATTTACCTACGACCTCACCGCAGAGCAGATGGGCGACTGGGCAAATGCCATGGGCATCGAGGCAGTTTATATTGACAAGGATACAAAGATCCGCGAGTTCAAGAAGGATCTGATGCTTGGCAATCTGTTTTACCGCTAAAAAACAATAAGAAGCATACGGGGATGTCAAAACGGCATCCTCCGGTAAATGAGAATGGTACCGGGGCAGACCCGGATACACATATAGGGTGCGCGCACAAGCGCAGAAAGGGAGAGGAATATGAAGTTTTTTATTGACACAGCAAACGTAGAGGACATCCGCAAGGCAAATGATATGGGAGTGATCTGCGGCGTTACCACAAACCCGTCTCTGATTGCCAAAGAGGGCAGAGATTTCAACGAGGTCATCAAGGAGATTACGACGATCGTTGACGGTCCGATCAGCGGCGAGGTAAAAGCAACCACTGTGGATGCAGAAGGCATGATCAAAGAAGGACGTGAGATCGCAGCGATCCATCCGAACATGGTAGTCAAGATCCCGATGACCGTAGAGGGATTAAAGGCAGTCAAAGTGCTGTCCGCAGAGGGAATCAAGACGAATGTGACGCTTATTTTCACAGCAAACCAGGCGCTTCTTGCAGCGCGCGCAGGCGCAACCTATGTATCTCCGTTCCTTGGCAGACTCGACGACATCAGCACGGCAGGTATCGATCTGATCCAGGACATCGTGCAGATCTTCGACAACTACGGACTTGAGACCGAGATCATCGCTGCATCGATCCGCAACCCGATCCATGTGACAGACTGTGCATTAGCAGGCGCACATATCGCAACGGTTCCGTACAAAGTTATTGAGCAGATGACCAAGCATCCGCTTACCGATGCGGGAATTGAGAAATTCCAGGCGGACTACAGAGCTGTATTTGGTGACTAATTACCGAAGATGCTCTGCGGTATTTGATGACAAAGTTTTGCAGTAGCAATGACAAAGAATGCATGAAGGGGGAACTATGGATAAGCTGGCACTTCAGAAGATGGCTGTTGAAGTCCGCAAGGGAATTGTATCGTCCGTGCACAGCGCGAAGGCGGGACATCCGGGCGGATCACTCTCAGCAGCAGATATCTTCACCTATTTATATTTTGAAGAGATGAATATTGATCCGAAGGATCCGAAGAAGGAGGACCGCGACCGTTTTGTGCTGTCCAAGGGACACACGGCGCCGGGACTTTACTCGGCACTGGCAAACCGCGGTTATTTTCCGGTGGAGGATCTTTTGACCCTGCGCCATACCGGATCGTATTTACAGGGACATCCGGATATGAAGCACATTCCGGGCGTGGATATGTCTTCCGGTTCTCTGGGACAGGGACTTTCCGCAGCGTGCGGCATGGCTCTGGCAGGGAAGATGAAACAGCAGGATTACCGTGTGTATGCACTTTGCGGCGACGGTGAGATCGAGGAGGGACAGATCTGGGAGGCTGCCATGTTCGCAGGTTTCCGCAAGCTGGATAACCTCTGCGTGATTGTGGACAACAACAACCTGCAGATCGACGGACCGATCGACGAGGTCTGCTCGCCGTACCCGATCGACAAGAAGTTCGAGAGCTTTCATTTCCACGTCATCAACATCGACGGCAATGATTTCGATGAGATCAAGCGGGCGTTTGATGAGGCGAGAGCCACGAAGGGAATGCCGACCGCGATTATTGCGCACACCGTAAAGGGAAAAGGTGTCTCCTACATGGAGAACAGCGTCGGCTGGCACGGTAAAGCGCCGAACGACGAGGAATATGCAGTGGCGATGGAGGATCTTAGAAAGGCAGGTGAAGCATTGTGTCAGAAGTAAAGATTGCAACGAGAGAGAGCTACGGCAATGCTTTGGTCGAGCTTGGAGGAGAGCATGAGAATCTGGTTGTCCTGGATGCGGATCTCGCAGCGGCAACCAAGACCGGAATGTTCAAGAAGGCATTCCCGGACCGCCACATTGACTGCGGTATCGCAGAGGCGAATATGACCGGCGTGGCAGCCGGAATGTCCACATGTGGATTTGTACCGTTTGTGAGCACCTTCGCCATGTTTGCGGCAGGACGTTCTTACGAGCAGGTGCGCAATTCCATCGGATATCCGCATCTGAATGTGAAGATCGGTGCGACACATGCTGGAATTTCCGTCGGGGAAGACGGCGCGACCCATCAGTGCAACGAGGATATTGCCCTGATGCGTGCGATCCCGGGAATGGTTGTCATCAACCCGGCGGACGACATCGAGGCGCGCGCGGCAGTGAAGGCTGCCTACGAGTACGTGGGACCGGTGTATCTGCGCTTTGGCAGACTGGCGGTTCCGGTCATCAACGACGGCGCGGATTATAAGTTTGAGATCGGCAAGGGCGTGACGCTCCGTGAGGGAAGCGACTGCTCCATCATTGCAACCGGACTTTGTGTCTCGGAAGCACTGGCAGCAGCGGATACGCTGGCAGAGCAGGGCATTCATGCGGAAGTCATCAACATTCACACTATCAAGCCGCTCGACGAGGAACTTGTGGTAAAGACGGCAAAAAAGACGGGGCGTGTATTCACGGTGGAGGAGCATTCCATCATCGGAGGACTCGGCGCGGCAGTGGCGGAGACGCTCGGTGAAAAATGCCCGACAAAGATTACCAGAATCGGTGTCAACGATGTCTTTGGCGAATCCGGTCCGGCAAAAGAACTTCTTCACAAATACGAACTGGATGCAGAGGGAATCGCAAACCGCATCCTGCGTGAGATGAAGTAGAACGGCGCAGCACAGGAGGAAACTAAGAGATGTTAGAAGAATTAAAAAAACAGGTCTATGAAGCCAACATGGAACTTCCGCGCAGAGGGCTCATCACCTACACCTGGGGCAATGTCAGCGGAATCGACCGCGAGAGCGGCTATTTCGTCATCAAGCCGAGCGGTGTGGATTATGATGCCTTAAGCCCGGACGATATGGTAGTCATGGATCTTGACGGAAATAAGATCGAGGGCAGATATAAGCCGTCCTCCGACACGGCGACCCATATCGAACTCTACAAAAAGTACGAGGAGATCGGTGGTATTGTACATACCCATTCCCCGGAGGCTGTCGCGTGGGCGCAGGCGGGCAGAGACATTCCGCTTTACGGCACAACGCATGCAGACTATTTCTTCGGACCGATTCCGTGCGCCAGAAATCTGACGCCGGAGGAGATCGACGAGGCATATGAGAAGAACACCGGACTTGTGATTATTGAGACCTTTGAGACAAGAGGCATCAAGCCGATGTACACACCGGCGGTTCTCTGTGCGAATCATGGACCGTTTACCTGGGGCAAGGATGCCGCAGAGGCAGTCCACAATGCGGTCGTACTGGAGGAAGTGGCGAAGATGGCACGCAACACTGAGCTTATCAATCCGAAGGTGAAGCCGGCGCCGGATTGTATCAAGGAAAAGCATTTCTACCGCAAGCATGGGGCAAATGCCTACTACGGACAGAATTAGTACGTCGGAAGAAACGGCCTGCCGTTTCACAATAAATATGCTTAGAAATGAGGATCAGCATGCAAAAACGGAGTTTTGGCAGAACAAAGGAAGGCAGGGAGGTCACGGAGTACACGCTTGTCAATGCGCAGGGAATGACGCTTTCTGTCATTGATCTCGGGGCAACGATCGTATCGATCACAATGAAGGGCTCAGACGGGAACGTATATGACGTTGTGCTGGGATACGATACACCCGTTGATTATCAGAACAATACCTGCTATTTTGGAGCGGTGATCGGGCGCAATGCGAACCGGATCGATCATGCACACATCCATCTGGACGGAAAAGACTATTCGCTGGAAGCGAATGACAATGAGAACAATCTGCACAGCGGATCGCACGGTTTTCACGCAGTGATCTGGGATGTGGTGCAGGAGAGCGCACAGAGTATTACGTTTTCCTATGTAAGCCGCGACGGGGAACAGGATTTCCCGGGCAATATGACGGCGAAGGTCACGTACACGTTGGACGATAACGGGGAGGTTGCGATCGCCTATGAGGCAGTCTGCGACCAGACGACGGTGGCGAACTTTACGAACCATGCCTACTTTAATCTGGACGGACATGATTCCGGCGTGATGGAAGGGCAGAAGCTCGAACTTCACGCATCCTACTATACGCCGGTCATTGATTCCAAGGCGATTCCGACCGGAGAACTCGCAAAAGTAGCCGGGACGCCGTTTGATTTCCGGGAGATGAAGGAGATCGGACGGGACATCGAAGCGGACGATACGCAGCTTCGTTATGCGGGTGGTTATGACCACAATTATGCGCTGGACAAGGCGGACGGTACCATGCAGCTTGCTGCGCGTGCCAGAGGTGCAAAGTCCGGCATCTGCATGGATGTGTATACGGACTGTGTGGGGATCCAGCTTTATACCGGCAACTTTATTACGCCGCAGACCGGCAAGGGTGGTGTGCAGTACGACAGGCGCCATGCATTCTGTCTCGAGACGCAGTATTTCCCGAATGCGGTGAATGAGAAGAATTTCAAATCACCGGTGTTAAAAGCGGGCGATAAGTACCGCTCGGTGACAAAGTATTGCTTCGGGCTGGAAAAATAAAAACAAATAATCAGGAATAAGGAAAAGTGGATTTTATCACGGAAAACGGTGGTAAGATCCACTTTCTTATTCGGAGAAGTCTGATACTTGACAACGGGTGTGACCTGTGTGGATAATTGTAGAAGAGAGCAGGCGTGCCGGTGACAACGGCGGCGGGGCGCAGAGTTTCACAGAAGGGCAGCAGAGCGGCGATGAGAGAAGAACTCCTTAACGAACTGATGGTCATTTCAGAGGAAGAAAAAAAGTACAGAGCGGGACAGGGAATGGTCGAGCGGCAGCTGTATGCGAGAGAGTCGATCGGGGAGATTGACCGGGATCTGCTGTTAAAGCGGGGACGGCTCATCACCGTGCGCCCGCACAGCCGCTTTGTGGATTTCCCGGAGCACCGGCACAACTATGTGGAGATCATGTATGTCGTGCAGGGGAGCATCACGCACATCATCGAGGGGAAGGAGCTGACGCTTCACAAGGGGGATGTGCTGATGCTGAACCAGCAGGTGCGGCATGCCATCCGCAGGGCAGAGTATGAGGATATCGGCATCAATTTTATCGCGCTGCCGGAGTTTTTTGAAGTGCCGCTTTCCATGCTGCACGAGAAAAATGTGCTTGCGGAATTTATCGCCGGTGCTTTCGGACAGAAAAATCCGGTGTCGCACTACCTGCTGTTCCGCTTAAAGGAGCAGCCGCAGGTGGAAAATCTCATGGAAAATATGATCGAATCCATGCTGCATGAACATTCCGATGAGGATGTCATGAACCAGTATACGATGGGGCTGGTATTTTTATATCTGCTGAATCACCTTGAGAACTTAAGCCACAATTCCTCCATGGATTACCGGGAGACGATCGTGCAGGCGGTGCTCGGATACATCAAGAGCGACTGCAAAAATGCGAATCTGACGAAGATCGCAAAAGATACCCACCAGTCGGTCTCGGTGTTAAGTAAGCTGATCCGGCAGAAAACAGGCGATACGTTCAAGGAGCTTTTGCAGCAGCGGAGATTTGAGACGGCGGCGCATCTGCTTAAGGAGACGGATCTGGCGGTGGAGGAGATCGCGCTCGATGTCGGGTATGAGAATCTGAGTTATTTTTTCCGGCAGTTTAAGAGCCGGTACGGCGTGACGCCGCGTGCATACCGCATGATGAATTCCCGTGACAGCGGGAATCTTGATGGAAAATCATAGAGAATATTTGAGAATGGAAAATAAGGACAGTTTTTTAGTCGAATCAGAGCCTAAAAAACGGTCCTTATTTTTGTTATGCTGACAGCAGAAATGAGAAGGAAAGAGAAAGGAGCAGGGGGATGGAGACGACATATTATCTGGCGGTGGACATCGGAGCGTCGAGCGGACGGCACATGCTGTCCCATCTGGAAGACGGGAAGCTGGTTTTGGAAGAGATCTATCGCTTTCCGAACGGAATGACGGAGAAGAACGGGCACAAGGTCTGGGATGTCGACCGGCTGTTTGCAGAGATTTTAAACGGCATGAAGCAGTGTGCCAGACTGGGAAAAATTCCATACAGCATGGGGATTGACACCTGGGCGGTGGACTATGTCCTTTTGGATGGACAGGGAGGACGCATCGGCGATGCGGCAGCCTACCGCGACGGCAGGACGCAGGGCATGGATGAAAAAGTGTATGCGCACATCACGGAGGAAGAACTCTACCGCAGAACGGGAATCCAGAAACAGATCTTTAACACGATCTATCAGCTGGCGGCGGTAAAAGAGCAGCATCCAAAATGGCTGGAGCAGGCGGATTGTCTGCTGATGATGCCGGATTATTTTCATTTTCTTCTGACCGGGAAAAAGGTGCAGGAGTACACCAATGCGACGACGACCCAGCTGGTTAGTCCGGTGACAAAGGACTGGGATGAGAAACTGATCCGGCAGCTGGGCTACCCGAGACGGCTGTTTCAGGAGATCCGGATGCCGGGGTATGAACTGGGGAGCCTGCGCGGGGAGATCCGGAAAGAAGTGGGATTTTCCTGCAAAGTGATCCTGCCGCCCACACACGATACCGCCTCGGCGGTGGCGGCGGTGCCGACGCAGGAGCAGGAGACGCTCTACATCAGTTCCGGCACATGGTCGCTCATGGGAACCGAGCGGATGACGGCGGATTGCAGCAGTGCGGCGAGAGCGCACAACATGACAAACGAGGGCGGTTACGACTGCCGGTTCCGCTATCTGAAAAATATCATGGGACTCTGGATGATCCAGTCCGTCCGAAAGGAGAGCGCGCCGGAGCTTGGGTTTGGAGAGATCTGTGCGCGCGCCGAAAAGGAGACGATCGCGTCGCGCATCGACGTCAACGACGCGCGCTTTCTGGCGCCGGAGAACATGACGGAGGAAGTAAGACGGGCATGCCGGGAAGCGGGGGAGCAGGTTCCGCAGACCATCGGAGAACTGGCGGCGGTCATCTACCACAGTCTTGCGCAGTGCTATGCCGGGACGGCGGAGGAGATCGAGGCGTTGACCGGAAAACAGTACCCAAAGATTCACATTGTGGGCGGCGGCGCGAATGCGCAGTATCTAAACCGGCTTACCGCAGAATACACCGGAAAGACGGTCGAAGCGGGACCGACGGAGGCGACGGCGCTCGGCAACCTTGCCGCGCAGATGATTGCGGCGGGAGAATTTGAAGATCTTGGGGCAGCGAGAGCGTGCATTGCGGATTCGTTTGCAATGGAGAAGTTTGAAGGAGAGAAGGGAGAAAAGAGATGACAGGTTATGAAGCAGCAAAAGCAAAATATGAGGCACTTGGCGTGGACACAGACCGCGCGATCGAGCGGTTGAAAAACGTTCCGGTATCACTGCACTGCTGGCAGCTGGACGATGTGATCGGATTTGACAATGATGGCGGACTCACAGGCGGAATCCAGACGACCGGAAACTATCCGGGACGCGCCAGAACGCCGCAGCAGCTGATGGATGACATGGAGGAGGCAATGAAGCTGATGCCGGGAACGGCAAAATTAAATATCCATGCTTCCTATGCGATTTTTGAGCCGGGAGAATTTGCGGACCGCGACGCCCTAGAGCCGAAGCATTTTGCAAAGTGGGTGGAATTTGCGAAGAAACACCACATGGGAATTGATTTCAACCCGACGTTTTTCTCCCACGAAAAGGTAAAAGACGGACTTACCTTATCAAGCCCCGATGAGGAGACCAGAAAGTTCTGGATCAACCACGGAAAGGCATGCATCCGCATCTCGGAATATTTTGCAAAGGAGACCGGTATGCCGTGCGTCATGAATATCTGGACGGGAGACGGATTTAAGGATGTCCCGGCAGACCGTATGGGACCGCGTCTGCGCTACAAGGATTCGATCGAGCAGATTTTATCCGAACCGTATGACAGGAATCTCGTCAAGCCGTGCGTGGAATCCAAGGTATTCGGTATCGGCGTGGAGTCCTACACCGTGGGTTCGGCAGAATTTACATTGAGCTTTGCCACACAGCATGAAGGCTGCATGCCGCTCATGGACAACGGACATTATCATCCGACGGAGTATGTGTCGGACAAGATTCCTGCCATGCTCTGTTTTTACCCGGAGTTTGCGCTTCACATTACCAGAGGCGTGCGCTGGGATTCGGATCATGTGCTGCTCTTAGATGACGAGACGAAAGAGATGGCAAAAGAGATCGTAAGAAACGATGCGCTTGACCGTGTATACATGGCGCTGGATTACTTTGACGCGAGCATCAACCGTGTCCTGGCGCTTGCGACCGGCTTTCGGAGCTGGCAGAAAGCCCTGTTAACGGCACTGTGCACACCGAATGAGATGTTAAAGGAACTGCAGGATACGAATCAGCTGGGAAAACTCATGGTTATGCACGAGGCGGTAAAAATGCTTCCGATCGGCGAGATCTGGGAGGAATATTGCCGCAGGGAAGGCGTGTGCGACGACCTTCATTTCTACGATGAGATCGAGCGTTACGAGCGTGAGGTACTGAGTAAAAGAGGATAATCAGATAGAAGCTGAATCAGAGAGAAGAGAGGAAGAGAATCATGAAATTTTTGGATGCAGAATTTGTACAGGGATTTATCCGCATGGCAAACGACGGATGGGAGCAGGGCTGGCATGAGAGAAACGGCGGAAACTTATCTTACCGCGTGAAACCGGAGGAAGTGGAAGCGGTGCGGGAGAACTTTCAGGAAAAGGAGTGGCAGCCGATCGGCACCACGGTGCCCAATCTGGCGGGAGAGTATTTCCTTGTGACCGGAAGCGGAAAATATTTCCGCAACGTCATCTTAAAGCCGGAAGATTCGATCTGCATGATTGAGCTGGATGAAAAAGGCGAGAACTACCGGATCGTGTGGGGACTGGTAAACGGCGGAAGACCGACCTCGGAGCTGCCGAGCCATCTGATGAACCTGGAAGTAAAGAAACTGCAGAATCCGAAGTACCGCGTGGTTTATCACGCGCATACCACCAATATCATTGCGCTGACGTTCGTGCTTCCACTGGAGGACCGCATCTTCACGAGAGAACTCTGGGAGATGGCAACGGAATGTCCGGTGGTATTCCCGGCAGGCGTCGGCGTGGTGCCGTGGATGGTTCCGGGCGGCAGGGAGATCGCGGTTGCGACCAGTGAACTGATGAAAAAATATGATCTTGCGATCTGGGCGCACCACGGCATGTTTGCTGCCGGTGAGGACTTTGACTTGACGTTCGGTCTGATGCACACCGCAGAAAAATCCGCGGAGATTCTGGTGAAGACGCTCTCCATGCGTCCGGATAAGCTCCAGACGATACAGCCGGACGACTTCAGGCATCTGGCAGAGGATTTTCATGTGACCCTGCCGGAAGAATTCCTGTATGAAAAATAAAAAAGAAGCCTGCCTGCAGGCATAAGAAAACCCCCGGGCGCAATGGAAAGGTACGAAACCTTGGATTGTCAACCGGGGGCCTTCTTATGGAATTCTTCTGTCTGATTCATAGAACCTTTCTCTAGGCAGTGGCATCGAACGAATGAACATCATCCTCCTCTGTCACCGTCATTGCCTGATGCAGCAGTGAGGCGAACGAAGACGAAGGCTGCTGTTTGGAACGTTGCTGCTTTCTGCTCTCTGGTGCAAGCCGGTCGATCCGGTTTACGGGGTGAACGGGTAACACGAAAACACTATCATAGTAGATTGCGACAATCATCCTCCTTGACAAATAAATCACAACTGATAGGGGTTAATGAGTTCCTTCTCTACTATATATATCGGCAGACATCAGAAATAATTAAGAGAAAATAGAGAGAATATTATTTGGAAGAAGCGTGCACCTGTGTTAAAATATTGCTGTGAACAGGGGGCACGTTTTTTATGTCATTACAGTTTGTGTTCGGCAATTCCGGAAGCGGAAAGTCCGATTATTTATATCAGTCGATTCTGGAGGAAGCGGAAAGGGAACCGGAGAAGAATTTCCTTTTGCTTGTCCCGGAACAGTTTACGATGCAGACGCAGCGGGAACTCGTGTGCCGCCAGCCCAACCATGCCATCATGAATGTGGATGTGCTCAGTTTTGTGCGCCTGGCGTACCGTGTGTTCGACGACCTCGGAATGCAGGATCTGGTGATTTTAGAGGAGACGGGCAAGAATCTGGTGCTGCGCAAGGTGGCGGAGCTTAAGAAAAAAGAACTCTCGGTGCTCGGCGGCAATCTCAACAAAATGGGATACATCGGTGAGATCAAATCCCTGATCTCGGAGATGGCGCAGTACAATATCACGCCGGAGGATCTTGGCGCGTTTCTCGGCGAGCAGGACGTCGGGGATACCCTGCGCTGTAAGATGCAGGATATTCTTACAATGTATGAAGGATTCCGGGAGTATATTGACGGAAAATACATCACGGCGGAGGAGATTCTGACGCTCTTGTGTGAGGTGGCGGAGGAATCCGAGCTCATCAGGGACAGTGTGATTGTCTTTGACGAGTTTACGGGATTCACCCCGATCCAGAACCGGCTGCTTCGGGTGATGCTGCCGCTTGCCGACCGCGTCATCGTGTCGCTCTCCATGGATATCCGGGAGGATTTTTACCACAGCAGAGGTGTGCACGAGCTTTTTTCCATGAGCAAGGAGACCGTGCAGACACTGCTTAAGATTACGGCGGATGCGGGATGCGAGGTGCTCTCTCCGGTGATTATGGAGCCGGGAGAGCACAGGCGCTATGAAAATGCGCCGGAGCTGTTTTTCATGGAACAGAATCTGTTCCGTCCGATGTACCGGAAGTGGCCAAAGCCGGTTAATGATATCAGCATCACCAGCTTAAAGGACCCGCGCCAGGAGCTTTCCTTTATCGCAAGGGAGATTGTGCGCCTGGTCCGGACAAAGGGCTACCGCTACCGGGATTTTGCGGTTGTGACCGGAGATGTGCCGCAGTATGCCAACTATGTTCCGGAGACCTTTGCACAGTACGGGATTCCGTTTTTTATCGACCAGACGAGAAACATTCTGTTTCATCCATTTATCGAGTTTATCCGCGCGGCGCTTGAGGTCGTGGAGTTTGATTTTTCCTACCAGAGTGTGTTCCGTTTTCTTCGGAGCGGGCTGGCGGGACGGCTTCTGACGGAGCAGACAGTAGATGAGGATGGCGCTGGAACTGGAGTCGGTGCAGTAGATGAGGACGGCGCTGGAGCCGGAGCGGATGCAGAGGATGGAGCTGGAGCCGGAGCTGTGGAGGATAATGAGGATGGAGCTGGAGCCGGTGCGGATGATGAGGACGGTGTTGGAGCCGGTGCGGATGCAGAGGATGTGATTGACCGCCTGGAGAATTATGTGCTTGCAAAGGGAATCCGCGGCAGAAAGCGCTGGAGTGAGAAATGGACATCCGTGATGAAGCGGGATGCCCGCCATCCGGAGGCGGCGCAGGAGGAGATGGCTCTTTTGAACCGGGCGCGGGAGCGGATCGTTCTGGCGTTTGAGCCGCTGTGCGAACTTTTTTCCGGGAAAAAACACACGGTTGCGGAGCAGACCTACGGACTGTATGAGTTTATCACCGCGCTGGACATTGAAGCGCAGCTTAGGGAGAAGCAGTTCCTCTTAGAACAGGCGGAGGAGACAGAGTACAACGGCGTGCGCAGGAACCAGACCAGAGCGCAGGAGTACGGGCAGATTTATAAGATCGTGATGGATCTTTTTGACAAGGTCACGTCGCTGCTCGGGGAGGAACAGATGTCGGTCCGGGAGTACGGAGATATTCTGGACGCAGGATTTTCTGCGGCAAAGGTCGGCATGATTCCGCCGGGAAATGACCGTGTGACGGTCGGAGACATTGAGCGCACCAGATTAAATCATATCCGGATTCTGTTCTTTGTGGGAGTCAATGATGGTATCGTGCCGAAAGCCGGCAGCACCGGAAGCATCATCTCACAGTTCGAGCGCGAGAAGATGGCGGAGCATCATCTGATGTTGGCACCGGGGGCGCGGGAAAAAGTCTTTATCCAGAAGTTTTATCTTTATCTGAACTTAACCAAGCCGTCGGACGGATTGTATGTCACCTACTCGAGGGTCAGTCCGGAGGGAAAGGCGCTGCGCCGGTCTTATCTGATCGGAACGCTCTGCAATATGTTCCCGGAACTAGAGATCCGTGAGCCGGAGGAGGAGACGGAGGCGTCCGCGATTCTTACGCCGGAGAGCGGGATCGACTATCTGCTGGAGGGACTCTGGACAGAACAAAAGTCACATACCTGGGAGGCGCTTGCAAAGTGGTATCTCTCGGATGAGACTTATCATGCGAAGACGCTGCGCCTGCTTGCGGCATCATTTTACCGCTACAGCGGAGAGCCGATCGGAAAAGAGGTTGCGCGCGCCTTATACGGCACGGAACTGGAGAACAGTGTCACAAGGCTGGAGCAGTTTGCGGAGTGCGCGTTTGCACATTACATGACCTACGGACTGGGACTGTCGCAGCGGGAATTACAGGAGTTTGCCGGCGTGGATATGGGAAATATCTATCACGACGCGCTGTGGCATTTTGCGGAGCGCATCCGCAGGTCTTCGTATACCTGGTACGATCTGCCCGAACAGACGCGGGAGGCGTGGATTGAGGAGAGCATGAATGACGCGATTGCGGGCTGTGCGAATGTGGGTGCATTCGACGAGGCGAAGAACCGCTATCTGCTGTCGCGCATGAAAGACACGATCCGGCGCACGGTGTGGGCGCTCACGATCCAGGTGCAGAAGGGGCGTTTTACGCCGAGTGATTTTGAGGTGTCATTTTCGCAGGCCGATCATCTGGAGGCAATCCGTTTTCAGCTGACCGAGGAGGAAAAGATGCGTCTGCGGGGCAGGATTGACCGCGTGGATACCTGTGAGACGGACGATAAGGTGTATGTAAAGATCATTGATTACAAATCGGGCAACACCACATTTTCCCTGCTGAATCTGTATCACGGGCTGCAGCTGCAGTTGGTGGTTTACATGAATGCGGCGCTCGAACTGGAGGCAAAAAAGCATCCGGGAAAACAGGCGGTGCCTGCGGGAATGTTTTACTATCACATTGAGGATCCAGTGGTCGACGGCAGCGGCACAGAGTCGGAGGAGGAGATCCGGCAGGCCGTGCTGGAGGAATTAAAGCCGAACGGGTTAGTCAACGACGATCCCGAGATATACGGGGCGATGGATACGGAACTTTCCGGAAGCTCCGCGGTGATTCCTGTGGCGCTTAAAGCGGACGGTTCCTTAAAAGCGACGTCCAAGACGGCGAGTACGGAAGAATTTGAGACAATGTCGGACTACGTGAAGGAGACCGTGACGAAGGCGGGCAGAAGAATCCTAGGCGGAGATGTGGCGGCGGCACCGTATGAACTCGACGGGAGAAGCGGCTGTGACTATTGTCCGTATCACATGGTGTGCGGATTTGACGCGCGGATACCGGGCTTTTCTTACCGGAAGTTAGAAAAGCCGGACGGTGCCGAGGCGATTCTTGCGAAAATGAGAGAGACGCGAAGCGAGGAGAAGAGACAGTAGATGGGTGTTTCATGGACCAGAGAACAACAACAGGTAATCGATTTAAGAAAGCGCAACATTCTGGTATCGGCAGCTGCCGGTTCGGGTAAGACGGCGGTTTTAGTCGAGCGCATTATCAAGATGATCACGGAGGGAGAACATCCGGTGGACATCGACCGGCTTTTGGTGGTGACGTTTACGAATGCGGCTGCGGCGGAAATGCGGGAGCGCATCGGGGCGGCGATCGAGAAAGCGCTGGAGGAGCATCCGGATTCGGAGCATCTGCAACGCCAGCTGACGTTAATCCACAATGCGCAGATCACGACTATCGACAGTTTTTGTCTGTATGTGATCCGCAATCATTTCCACGAGATTGACCTGGAGCCGGATTTTAGGATCGGGGACGAGGGAGAGTTAAAGCTGTTAAAAGAGGACGTGCTGCGCGGCGTGCTGGAGAGCAATTACGAACAGATGACACCGGAGTTTGCGGCATTTGCAAAAGGGTATGTGTCGGGGAAGAGTGATGCGAAGGTGGCGGAGATGATCCTCTCGCTCTATGAGTTCTCCATGAGCTACCCGTGGCCGCTGGAGTGGCTTACTTCCGGCATCTGTGGCTATGAGATATCGGATGTGCAGGAGATGGCAGAAGCGCCATGGATGCAGCCGCTCGTGCTGCATCTGCGGTCGGTGCTGGCGGATCTGGTAAAAAAGCTTCGCATCGCGCATGTGCTTACGCGGGAGGAAGACGGACCGGATATCTATGAGAAGGTGATCTCGTCGGATCTCGCAAAGTTCGAGGGACTGGCGGCGTGTGAAAATTTTCTTGAGCTGTACGAAAAGCTTACCGCCGTCACTTATGACAGACTGCCGTCAAGCCGCGGCTTTTCGGGAGATGCAGAGAAGCTTTCGCGTGTGAAGGAACTCCGCGATCAGGTGAAGGATACGGTAAAAAAGATCAACAAACAGTATTTCTTCGCTTCGCCGGAAGTCATGTACGAGCAGGTGCGCCGGGCAGAGCCGATGGTGAGGGAGTTGGTGCGTCTTGCCATCGCATTCTCCGAGGCGTTTGCAGCGGAAAAGCGCCGCAAGAATCTGGTGGATTTTCACGATCTGGAACATTTTGCGCTGGAGATTCTCGTGGATGCAAAGACAAAGCAGGCGCGCGCTGCAGCGGAGGAGTTCCGCGATATGTACGAGGAGATCATGATCGACGAGTACCAGGACAGCAATCATGTGCAGGAGACGCTTCTTCGGGCGATCTCGAGAGAGGAGCGCGGAGAGTACAACCTGTTCATGGTAGGGGATGTCAAGCAGAGCATCTACCGCTTCCGTCTGGCGAGACCGGAGCTTTTTATGGAAAAATACGACACCTACACGCTGGAGGAAAGCAATACGCAGCGCATTGATCTGCACAGGAATTTCCGGAGCCGGTCGGAGGTGCTTGATCTGACAAACGATGTGTGTTACCGGATCATGGCGCGCGATCTCGGCAATGTGGCATACGATGAGGATGCGGCGCTCTATGCGGGCGCAGATTATTGTGAGCCGGATGAGGCAGGGATGTTTGCACCGGAGATTCTCGTGGCGGACAGTGCCGAAGAACTCTTAGAGGGCAGCGGGTACGAAGACCGGAAGCTGTATGAGGCGAAGCTTGTGGCAGAACGCATCAGAAAGCTGATGATCTCGCAGATGGTAACGGACAAGGCAACGGGGGAACTGCGCGCCGTGCGTTACAGCGACATTGTGATTCTGCTCCGCAGCCTAAGCGGGTATGCTGATTCGTATGCCGCCGTGTTAAACGAGGCGGGAATCCCGGCGCATACGGTGTCCGCAACCGGCTATTTTTCGGCGGTGGAGGTACAGACAGTGCTGGCGATGCTTCGGATTCTCGACAATCCGAGACAGGATATTCCGCTTGCAGCAGTGCTAAAGTCTCCGATGGCGGGGCTTACGGACGAGGAATTGGGACGTCTGCGCGCGGCTGACCGCAATGTGCCTTTCTGCGAGTGTGTGCTCGCACGCTGCAGGGAGCTTGCGCAGAGGGAAGAACCTTTGGCGGAAGGTTATGAGAAAAAACTGCAGGAGTTCTGGAAGCTGTATGAGAGACTGCGGGCGCTTGTCCCGGACACGCCGGTTCACGAGCTGATAGAGATCGTGTTAAAGGAAACAGGCTATGGAAATTATGCGGCGGCGATGCCTGCAGGAGCCAGACGCAGGGCGAATCTGCGCATGCTGGTGGAGAAAGCGATCGCCTACGAGAATACGAGTTACAAGGGATTGTTTCATTTTGTGCGCTATATCGATGAACTTCAGAAATACGATGTCGACTTTGGCGAGGCGGACATGGTCGGGGAGAATGAGGACGTCGTGCGCATTATGAGTATCCACAAGAGTAAGGGACTGGAATTCCCGGTGGTCTTTGTGTGCGGTCTGGGAAGAAATTTTAACAAGCAGGATACCAGAAGCCGCATGGTGCTGCACCCGGAACTGGGAATCGGAATTGACTGGATCGACGGCGAGCGCAGGATCAAGACGCCGACCATATTAAAACGCGCCATCGCAAAGCAGATCGAACTGGAGAATCTGGGTGAAGAGCTCCGTGTGCTCTATGTGGCGCTCACCCGTGCAAAGGAGAAGCTGATCTTAACGGGGTGCAGAAAGGATGCAGAAAATGATCTGGCGGCATTAAGGGAAGAGGCACAGGAGGAGCTGTTTACGGAAACGGTGCATGTCCCGCTTCCTTATCTGCTCAGGGAGAGCGCAGCCGGCTATTTCGACTGGCTGCTTCCGGCAGTGTTCTCCTATCACGGACGCTATCAGGTGCGCGTTGTGCCGGCGGAGGAATTGCTTGATGAAGAGTGCCAGCGCGAGGAGGTGGAGACGGAGAATCTGGAACAGTGTCTGTCACGCATTGCAGCGGCGGATGTGGCAGATGTGGCGGAATTTGACGGAAAGTTCTCATTTACCTATCCATACGAACGCGATCTGGAGCGCAAAAACAAATATTCCGTGTCGGAATTAAAACATCGCGCGATGCGGGAAAAACTCCTGGAGGAGGAGACGGATGTTATCCCGGCGTTTTTAGAGACGGAGGGAAAATCCTATGTACCGCCGTTTGTCCAAAAAAAAATGGAACAGCAAGAAAACGGCGGACAGAATCAGGGCGCACTGCGCGGAATTGCGGTTCACAGGGTGATGGAGTGTTATCATTTTTCTGCAGCGGCAGGATTCACGGAACAGATCGAGGCGATGCTTGCCGGAGGACAGATTACGGAGGAGATGAAGCGCCTGGTAAAACCGGCTCTCATCGAAACGTTCCTCGCGTCGTCGGCGGGAGAGCGGATGAAGCGTGCGGAACTTGCCGGAACACTGTACCGGGAGAAACCGTTTGTGATGGGATTTACGGGCGAAGAGCTCGCTGCATTCGGATTCGGAGACGGAGAGGAATGTGCGGATGACAAAGAGCTGACGCTGATCCAGGGAATTATCGATGTGTTCTGGATCGAGGAGGACGGCATCGTGGTGCTGGACTATAAGACGGACCGGGTGAAAACCGGCAAGGAACTGGCGGACCGTTATGCTTCGCAGTTAAAGCTCTACGGCGAGGCGCTGGAGCGGATCTACAACCATGGAAGTGAGAGAACGCTTCGCGTGAAGGAGCGGCTTCTCTACTCATTCCGGCTGGGCGCAGTGATACCGGTCTAAGCGTAAACGAAACTCGGAAAAGAATGATTGATTTCAGAGATAAGGACATCAGAAAGGAAGAAAAAGAGATGGGACAGATCATACTGGCATCCGCCTCAACGCGGAGAAAGGAACTGTTAGAGCAGATCGGGATTTCGTTTGAAATCTGCCCGGCAAAAGGTGAGGAGCGGATCACGAAGAGCGTACCGCACGAAGTCGTGGAGGAACTGGCATCGCAGAAGGCCATCGAGGTGGCATCCATGGTAAGAACCTACGAGGAGACGCATCAGGAACTGGTGACACCCTCGGATCTTATGGTGATCGGCGCCGATACGATTGTCTCCTGCGGGGGACAGATCTTAGGGAAGCCCAAAGACGAGCGTGATGCCTGCCGCATGCTTAAGCTTCTCTCCGGCGGCACACACCAGGTATACACCGGAGTGTCGATCGTGCTTCTGGATGCGTCCGGAAAGGCCGGTCAGGTGACGTTTCATGAGAAAACCGATGTCACGATGCGCGCGATGAGCGAGGAGGAGATCCGGCGCTATGTCGCCACCGGCGAGCCGATGGACAAGGCGGGCGCATACGGAATTCAGGGGAAATGTGCGATTTTTGTTGACAAAATCGATGGCGACTATAATAATGTTGTAGGGCTTCCGGTAGCAGCCATTTACCGGGAATTAAAGAAGCTTGGAATTGATATCTATTTATGGTAAAATAAAACGTTGGCGGAGGAAAAGATATGTACGATGAAATGTGCCTGGATACATTTTTGGCGCAGCAGGAGAAGCTGTTTCGGGAACCTGTGGCAGAAAGCAGGGAAGAGGCGGAGGAATTTCTTTCGGACTGTTTCGCAACGGTCTGTAAGAATCTGAAGGAAGTGCGGGCGTACTTTAAGGAAGAGGGTGCGGATATCGCCGGAATGAGCAGCGAGGATCTGGCGGAGCAGGCAGAAGTGTTCGCACTGCCGGACGGAAGATACCTGATCGTGGAAGCTTAAGCCGTCTGCTTTGGAGAACGTAGGCAGATACATAACAGAATGGTAGAATATATAGAAAGAACGAGGGAATGTAATGAAGAATTATGATGTGATCATTATAGGGGCCGGTCCTTCCGGAATTTTTTGCGCGTATGAGCTGATTCATGCGAAAAAGGATCTGAAAGTATTAATGATTGAAAAAGGAAGACGGATTGAGAACCGTGAATGTCCGAAGCGTAAGACCAAGGTGTGCGTGGGATGCAAGCCGTGTTCCATCACGACCGGATTCGCCGGTGCGGGAGCTTTTTCCGATGGCAAGCTGTCCTTATCTCCGGATGTCGGCGGCAACCTGCCGGAGATTTTAGGCTATGACAAGACGGTGGAACTCTTAAAGGAATCGGATGACATCTATCTGAAATTCGGTGCGGATTCCAAGGTGTACGGTGTGGATAAAGAGAAGGAAATCCGCGAGATCCGTAGAAAAGCGATCATGGCGAACTTAAAGCTGATCGAATGCCCGATCCGCCATCTCGGCACGGAGGAAGGCTACAAGATCTACTCCAGACTGCAGGAGCACCTGTTAGAGGAAGGTGTGGAGATGGAGTTTGGCACCATGGTCAAGGATATCATCATCGAGGACAACCAGGTCAAGGGCGTTATCACCGACAAGGATGAGACATACACGGCAGCAGAGGTCATCTCCGCCGTGGGACGCGAGGGCGCGGACTGGTTCTCCCATATCTGCAATCAGCATGATATTGAGACGAAGGTCGGCACTGTGGACATCGGTGTGCGTGTCGAGGTGCGCGATGAGGTGATGGAATTTTTAAATGAGAACCTCTACGAGGCGAAGTTAGTGTACCATACGCCTACGTTCGACGATAAGGTGCGTACCTTCTGCACTAATCCGTCCGGTGAGGTTGCAACCGAATACTACGACAACGGACTGGCGGTGGTCAACGGACACGCCTACAAGTCCAAGGATTTAAAGACCAACAATACCAACTTTGCCATTCTGGTATCGAAGAATTTCACGAAGCCTTTTAAGACGCCGATCGAATACGGCAAGCAGATCGCACAGCTCTCCAATATGCTCTGTGACGGCAAGATTCTGGTGCAGACATTCGGAGATTTTAAGCGCGGCAGAAGAACGACAGAGGAGCGTCTGTGCCGCAACAACCTGATCCCGACCTTAAAGGATGCGGTACCGGGAGATCTTTCTCTGGTATTCCCGCACCGTATTATGGTGGATATCGAGGAGATGCTGATGGCTCTCGATAAGGTAACGCCGGGTATCGCAAGTGACGAGACGCTGCTCTACGGTGTGGAGGTCAAGTTCTACTCCAATAAGGTAGTGGTGAACTCCGACTTTGAGACGAGTGTCAAGGGACTCCGTGCGATAGGAGACGGCGCGTCCGTGACCAGAGGACTGCAGCAGGCATCCGCGAACGGAATCTCCGTGGCGAGAAGTATCTTGAAAAATATCATGTAGACGTTGAGATAAAGGGTGTTTCACGATGAGAAAAAGATGGGCGATGGGAATGACAGCGTGCGTATGCGCGCTGTCAATGGCTCTTACGGGATGCCAGATTGGCAATAAAGATATTGTGGTCTCGGGAACGTTAAGCAGCAGGCAGGTGTTTACACTGGACAAGTCTGCATGCAGCTTAAAGGAGGCAAAGGTATATCTGGCAAATTATCAGAATATCTATGGAACAGCATATACGATTGACCTCTGGCAGCATGATTTCGGAGACGCATCCCTGCTTGACTATGTGAAGGACATCACGCTGGAGGAGCTCACCCGTGTATACACGATGGATCTGCTGGCACAGTCGCAGGAGGTGACCCTCTCGGAGGATGAGACTGCGAAGGTGGCGGAAGCAGCGAAGGAATATTATGCATCCCTCTCGGAGGATGAGACTGCCTATATGGATGTCGCCGAGACGGATATTGTGGAGTATTATACGCACTATGCGCTGGCGCAGAAGCTGTATCATTCACTAACGAATGGTGTCAACGAGGAGGTCAGCGATGACGAGGCGCGCGTGATGGAAATCATGCAGATTTATGTCACGGACGAAGAACGGGCACGCGAGGTGGAGCAGAAGCTGGCGCAGGGAGATGATTTTGCATCCGTAGCCAACAACTATAACGAACTGTCAGCGATTCAGGTGACGGTATCGCGGGATGATCTGCCTGATGAGGTGGAGGAGGTGGCGTTTCAGCTGGACGACAATGCTGTCTCCGGAATGATCGCTGCCGGAAATGGATACTATTTTATTAAGTGCCTGAATAAATATAATGAAGAGCTGACGGAAGCGAATAAGTCCAACATTGTGGAAAAACGCGAAAAAGAAGCATTTGACGATGTCTACAATGAATTTGTTGCATCCCTGTCCTCGAGGCTGAACACGGATCTATGGGATGGAATTGAGCTTACCACGGATGGCAGTATTCAGACAAACAGCTTTTTTGCGGTATTTGAGAAGTATTGCGGTGAGATCTGAGATACAGTATGAAATGAGGTAGATTCTATGACGAAAGATATGACAAGCGGTTCACCGATGAAGCTCATTTTAGGATTTTCGGTGCCTCTGTTGTTTGGATTTTTGTTTCAGCAGTTTTATAATCTTGTGGATACTCTGATCGTCGGAAGATTTCTGGGCGTGGATGCACTTGCGGCAGTGGGATCGACCGGTTCGCTGAACTTTCTGATTATCGGATTCTGCATGGGAGTGTGCAATGGTTTTGCAATTCCTCTGGCGCACCGGTTTGGAGCCGGTGATTATAAGGCGATGCGTGCGTTTATGATGAATGCCGTTTATCTGGCGGTGATCTTTGCGGCGGTCATGACGGTGCTTACGGTGGTATTCTGCCGGCCGATCTTACAGCTGATGCAGACGCCGGAGAATATTATTGACGACGCCTATACCTACATTGTCATTATTTTTGTGGGAATTCCGGCAACCTATCTGTACAATCTGGTGTCCGGCGTGATAAGGTCGATGGGCGACAGCAAGACGCCTTTAATTTTCCTGGCGCTGGCAGCATTTGTGAATATCGGACTGGATCTGCTTTTAATCATTGTATTCCCGCTGGGGGTTGCCGGAGCGGCGCTTGCAACCGTGATTTCGCAGGCATTTTCCGGTATCGCGTGCATTATCTACAGCAAGAGAAAGTTTGAGATTCTGCACACCGATGAGGAAGAGCGGAAAGTGAAGAAGGGCTACATGAAAACCCTCTGCGGCATGGGTGTGCCGATGGGATTACAGTATTCGATCACCGCGATCGGCAGCGTGATCCTGCAGAGCGCAGTCAACACGCTCGGATCGAATGCAGTGGCATCCATGACGGCGGGAGGCAAGATCGGTATGTTCTTCTGCTGCCCGTATGATGCGCTCGGTTCCACGATGGCAACCTACGGCGGACAGAACGTGGGAGCGAAGAAGTTAGACCGCTTGAGCGGCGGATTAAAAGCGGCGGGAATTCTGGGAATCGGATATTCGATCCTGGCGTTCGTGGTGCTGTGGCTTTGCGGCAATCAGCTTGCCATGTTTTTCGTGGAGAGTGCGCAGGCGGAGGTCATTGCAAATGTAAGGCTGTTTCTGGTATGCAACAGCGCCTTTTACATTCCGTTGGCTTTCGTGAATATTGTGCGCTTTTTGATTCAGGGTATGGGATACAGCAAGTTTGCAATTCTGGCAGGCGTCTTTGAGATGGCGGCGCGTACCCTGGTTGGATTTGTGTTTGTTCCGATGTTCGGCTATCCGGCAGCGTGCTTTGCAAGCCCGGTCGCATGGATTTTTGCCGACTGTTTCCTGTTCCCGGCATATTTCCATGTGTTGAAGAAGACGAAGAAAATGTTGAGCGGGTCTGTCCACACGAGCGTGGCATAGCATGCCTGCATGGTACCGGCTGAGTGAGGCATGGCATGCCTGCATGGTACCGGCTGAGTGAGGCATGGCAGAAGCTGATGCATAAGCAGTTATGAGAAGAATGGAGTATTTATGGCAGAGATTTTAAAGGCAATTATATTTGGTATTGTGGAAGGAATTACGGAGTGGCTGCCGATCAGCAGCACCGGACATATGATTCTCTTAAACGAGTTCCTGACGCTGGATGTGAGAGCAGAGTTTTGGGATATGTTTCTGGTAGTCATCCAGCTGGGAGCGATTTTGGCGGTCGTGGTGCTGTTCTGGAATCTGATCTGGCCGTTTGCGCGCAGTTCCTCCGAAGCGGTCGTGGACGCAGGACAGAATGAGAAGAGCGGTTCCCTTGTAAAAAGGGAATACTGGGTATTAGGTCCCATCACGGTGCGCATGCCGGTCATTATCAACTGGTGCAAGATCGTGGTGTCCTGTCTGCCGGCAATCGTATTTGTTGTGCTGGGGCTGGATGAGACCTGTGACAGACTGTTTTACAATCCGGTGTGTGTGGCGGTGGCACTGATTGTGTTCGGTGTTGCCTTTATTATGGTGGAGAATCACAATGCAACAAAGCAGGCGCGCGTGGAGCAGATGCGGGATATTACCTTTCAGATGGCGATTCTGATCGGTCTGTTCCAGTTGCTCGCAGCCGCATTTCCGGGGACGTCGCGCTCCGGTGCAACGATTATCGGCGCACTTTTAATCGGCGTGTCAAGAAAAGCGGCGAGTGAGTTTACGTTCATCCTGGCGATTCCGGTGATGCTCGGAGCAAGCCTGTTAAAGCTGATGGATTTCGGGCTTCATCTGACCGGGACGGAGTGGGCGGTCCTGCTTTCCGGTATGGTCAGCGCGTTTCTGGTGTCGGTTGTCGTCATCAAGTTTCTGCTCGGATATATCAGAAAGCATGACTTTAAAGTGTTTGGCTGGTACCGCATAGTGCTTGGCGTGGTGGTGCTTTTGTACTTTTTTCTGCTGAAATAGAGGTGACGGATGAGTATTTTAAATGTAGAACATTTGACGCATGGATTCGGTGACCGTGCGATACTGGACGATGTGTCCTTCCGCCTGTTAAAAGGCGAGCACATCGGTCTGGTCGGAGCGAACGGCGAGGGAAAGTCGACGTTTCTAAATATCGTTACGGGAAAGCTGATGCCGGACGAGGGAAAAGTAGAGTGGGCGAAAAATGTGCGGGTCGGTTACCTTGACCAGCACTCGACGCTCACCGCGGGGATGACGATTGAGAGTGTTTTAAAGTCTGCATTTTCGTGGCTGTTTGCGTTGGAGGAGAAGATGAATCAGATCTGTGACGCGCTCGGCGAGGCGGACGAGTCGCAGATGGACGCCATGATGGAAGAACTCGGCGTGATCCAGGACACCCTGACGATGCATGATTTTTACACGATCGATGCAAAGGTGGAGGAGGTTGCCAGAGCGCTCGGGCTCTTAGAACTCGGGCTGCACCATGATGTGACCGATCTAAGCGGCGGGCAGCGCATGAAGGTACTGCTGGCAAAGCTTCTTCTGGAGAAGCCGGACATTCTTCTGTTGGACGAGCCGACGAACTATCTGGACGCGGAGCATATCGCGTGGCTGACACGCTATCTGCAGGAGTATGAGAATGCGTTTATCCTGATCTCACACGACATTCCGTTTTTGAATGATGTTGTCAATATTATCTACCACATGGAGAACCAGCACCTCGACCGCTATGTCGGCAATTACGACAAGTTTGAGGAAGTTTATGCGGTGAAAAAGGCACAGCTTGAGGCGGCATACCGCAAACAGCAGCAGGAGATCAGTGAATTAAAAGATTTCGTGGCGCGCAATAAGGCGCGCGTGTCCACCCGCAACATGGCGATGTCGCGTCAGAAAAAGCTGGACAAGATGGATGTCATCGAGCTTGCGGCGGAGCGTCCGAAGCCGGAGTTTTTCTTCCCTGTGGGACGCACGCCCGGCAGATATATTTTTGAGACGAAGGATCTGGTGATCGGCTATGAGGAGCCGCTCTCGAAGCCGCTTTCGATCGCACTGGAACGCGGACATAAGGTGGCGTTAATCGGCGCAAACGGAATAGGCAAGACAACACTATTAAAGAGCCTTTTAGGTCTGATTCCTGCGCTTGGCGGCGGTGTGGAGCAGGGCGAGAACCTCATGATCGGCTACTTTGAACAGGAGATCAAGGGGGAGAACAAGCGGACCTGTATCGAGGAGATCTGGGAGGAGTTCCCGGCATTTTCCCAGTATGAGGTGCGTGCGGCGCTTGCCAGATGCGGTCTGACCACAAAGCATATCGAGAGCCAGGTGAGGGTCTTAAGCGGCGGCGAGCAGGCGAAGGTGCGGTTGTGTAAACTGATGAACCGCGACACCAACGTTCTGCTTTTGGACGAGCCGACCAACCATCTGGATGTGGACGCGAAGGAAGAATTAAAGCGTGCGCTAAAGGAGTACCGCGGAACGGTCCTGTTAATCTGCCATGAGCCGGAGTTTTACCAGGATATCGTGGGAGAGGTCTGGGACTGCTCGAAGTGGACGACGAAGATTCTCTGATAAGAGGCGGCAGAATGACACGGGGGAGAACGAAATGAAGCCCGATTATTATGATGAATTTCAATGCATCGCGGATGCGTGCAGCCTGACATGCTGTCAGGAATGGAAGATTGCGGTGGACTGTAAGACGGCTGCCGCATGGAAAAAGACAGAAACGCCGGAAGGGGTCCGTCCGAAAAGACGGACCTTATCTGATTATACAAAAAAATGCGGGGATGGACGAATCATTACGCTCGATGAAAAAATGCGCTGTCCGTTTCTGGATGAGAGAAAGCTCTGCCGGCTGGTTTTAACCTACGGGGATGCGGTTTTGTCAGAGACCTGTACGGTGTTTCCGCGCGAGAAACATGAGGTGGCGGCGGGAATCACGGAGTATTCTCTGATGCCCTGTTGTCCGGCGGTCGTGGATCTGCTTTGGGGACGGGAGTGCATCCGGTTTTCGGATGAGGCAGACAGTGCCTCCTACGGCGCATATGAAGCGGTGTATGAGGTGAGAAAACATTTTCTCGCAATCATGGCAGACCGTGCGTACCGGCCGGCACAGAGTCTTTGCATGATGTTTTACATGGCGCTTGATCTGTGCGACGCGGGAACTTCCTGGAAGACGGAAGTCCCCAAATACGGTGATGCGCTTTTTAGAAAAGAACTTGCCGGGGCGGTGGAGCATGCCGGAGCGGATTGCTGGGCGGCATTTGTGGAGCGCAATGAGCTGTTTTTGGATCTGGCGGAGAACTACCGGAAGGAAGGGCTGTATCGTGCCTTCTTAACACCGGCGGCAGAGGAAGCGGAACAGATCGCGGAAAATTACGGGAAGATCCGAAAGGAAGATCTCGATGCATTTGCGCAGGCATTTTCTTCATATGAGGCAATGATGCGGTGCTATCTGCAGTCGGAGATTTTTTCGGAGTGTCTGGGGGAGCCGGACGACGTCGAATATGTGACGGTGAAGCTGCAGTGGATTGCATTAGAGTATGCCGCCATCCGGCATGCAGCGTTTCTGTGCTGGCACAGGGAGGGCGCGCTTTCCTATGAGATCATGCGCAGTTGTATGGTGATTCTGTCGCGCATGCTGGGATATGAAGACGAGGATATCTGGGAATACCTGGAGAACAGCTTTGAGCGGCTGATCTGGGACTGGGGATATTTTGCCCTTGTCGTCTCATCAAACGGATGGAGATGATGCTCCTTCAGATAGGAGACAGATGCTGCAAGATCCTCATAGCTGCGCACCTCAATTAACAGTGTGAAAATTGTGTGAAAGAGAAGGAATTTCCAGATAGAAACAGCAGGACGTGGCGCGAAATTCACCCGCATAAAGTGAATTTCGCGCCACGTCCTGCTGTCTGTGAGAAGACGAAAGTATTTATTTGGCAAGAAGCATCATGATCTTGTTGCTGCGCTCCACGAACTTGCTCATGGCGTCGACGGACAACGGCTGGTTGGACAGCATTGCCAGGTCATAGAGCTGCTCGCAGAACATCGGAACGTTCTCGGAATCCTTGTGCTCGAAAATGTATTTGACCAGTGCATGGTTCGCGTTTAAGGTTAAGGTCTGGTCTGCGGCGAACATATTCGGATCCATACCGCCCATGCCGCCCATAGCGTACATCTTCATCATATCCTGCATACGTCTGCCTTCCTCGGAGAGGGTGATGATGGAAGCAAGATTCTCATTCTTTAACTTCTCGACCTTGACGGTCAGCTTGTCGTTGCCGAGTGCCTTTTTAAACAGGTCGGTCAGCGTGTCGGTCTCTTCCTTTAAATCAGCGGCATCGTCTGCATCCTTTAAGGAGTCTGTGACATCCGCATCGATTCGCATGAATTTATAATGCTCGTTGCGCTGCTCCAACTGGGAGATGAAGGAGGTATCGATGTTGTGGTCTAAGATCACAGCGTCCATTCCCTGCTCCTTGAAGAGCTTGATGTACTGTCCCTGCTGTACCTTGTCGGTCACGTAGTAGACGACTTTGCGCTCGTCTTTTTCCTCCTCGGAATCATCCTTTGCTTTAGCGTTCTCTGTGACGGAATTGCCGTCCTTGTCAACAACATCGGAAGCGGCATCGGCATCTTCCATTTTCTCCTCTTCCTTCACGAGAAGCTCCGGAAGGGTAAGGTACTTGTCATCCAGATTCTTAAAGAGGATATAGTCGTTCATCTTGTCACAGAACTTAGTGTCTTTTAAGCAGCCGTATTTGATGAACGGACTGATGTCATCCCAGTATTTTTCGTAGGATTCCTTGTCTGTCTTGCACATGCCGATCAGCTTGTCAGCTACTTTCTTCGTGATGTATTCCTCAATCTTCTTGACGAATCCGTCATTCTGCAGAGCGGAGCGGGAGACATTGAGCGGAAGATCCGGACAATCGATCACACCCTTTAAGAGCATCAGAAATTCCGGAATGACTTCCTTGATATTGTCGGCGATAAATACCTGGTTGTTGTATAATTTGATGGTTCCCTCGATGGAATCGTACTCTGTATTGATCTTCGGGAAGTAAAGGATACCCTTTAAGTTGAACGGATAATCCATATTCAGGTGAATCCAGAACAGCGGCTCCTTGTAATCTAAGAATACCTTGCGGTAGAATGCCTTGTATTCCTCGTCGGTGCAGTCGTTCGGATTCTTAAGCCACAGCGGGTTGGTGTCGTTGAGCGGAACCGGGCGTTTTAAAATCTTTAACTTATCCTTGGCAGGGGAGATCTCGACCGTCTCCTTCTCACCATTCTCGTTCTCTTTTTCCTCGGTCTTTGCCTCCTCGTGAATCTCCTCCACGACCGTATCGGTGTCGCGCTTGTCAGCAGCGTCGATGGTCTCGTATTCCGGCTCGGCATTTGCCTTGCTAAGGTAGATCTCGGTCGGCATGAAAGAGCAGTATTTCTCGATCACTTCGCGTGCACGGTACTCGTTTGCAAATTCGAGACAGTCCTCGTTCAGATGAAGCGTGATCTGTGTACCGATCGTTGTTTTGGTGCCGTCGGTCAGTTCGTAATCGGTACCGCCGTCGCAGGTCCAGTGTACCGGTGTGGCGCCTTCCTTATAAGATAAGGTATCGATCTCAACCTCGTCCGCTACCATGAAAGCGGAGTAGAAGCCCAGTCCGAAATGTCCGATGATCTGATCGTCCGTGGACTTGTCCTTGTACTTCTGGATGAAATCGGTCGCACCGGAAAATGCGATCTGGCAGATGTATTCCTCGACTTCGTCTGCCGTCATACCAAGACCGTTATCGGTAAATGTCAGGGTCTTAGCCTCAGGGTCTACGGTGACGCTGATCTTTGCCTTGAAATCAGCTGGGAGCGTGTACTCGCCCATCATGTCTAACTTTTTTAATTTGGTAATGGCATCACAGCCGTTGCTGATTAACTCACGATAGAAAATGTCGTGGTCGGAATACAGCCATTTCTTGATAATCGGAAACAGGTTATCGCTGTCAATTGAAAGACTTCCATGTTTGTTTGCCATAATAAAACACTCCTTTATCTAAAAATAAAATATGTACGGTAGAACGGAAGACGACAGTAACATCGTCATTCCCTTTTAAATAATAGTTTATATCCGTGATTCCAAAAAGTCAATACAAAATCAGCACTCTTTTCACATGAGTGCTAACAATATTCCGGAAAGGCTGAAAAACAGGGAAACAGCGGAATTATTAAAAGTTTATAAAGTGCGGGAGCGGTTTTCCGGAAAAAAGAATTTTTTGCACGCGAGATTTGAAAAACGCCGCACATATGAGTATACTGTTGGTAGAAAGCAATGTATGAGAAGTGAGGTTGCGTCTATGATACTGTTGAGAGCAAATACGGAATTACACCAGACATTTGAGCGCCTGATTGAGGCGATGAAAGTTCCGGTCAAATGGAACGGCATATTTGTAGTGATTGACAATTATATGATTTTGCAGGGGGAGGTGCGGTCCCTGTTTTTCCATTTTGACACGCGCAATGTGGCGACGAACATCATCGACATTCCGGTAAAAGAGGACGAGATCGGGGAGGTCGGCACGAACATGCGGGTGCAGAATGCCATCAACCTGATTTTATATGCGTTCGGGAAATGGGGGACGATCAAGGGCGTCCGCGTAGACAAAAGTTTTGAACAGTTAAATACGCTGTTTACGGACATCATGAAGGAGATGCAGGTCGAACCGGAGTACACGCCGTCCTATCTGCGCTTCTACCGGAGCGGAATGCGGATCACCTATGAGGACGTCATTCAGACGGCGCAGGAAGAGGAGCAGGCACAGCCGGAGGATGAGGAGACGAACGAGGGCGGACTCTGGCACAAGGTTGTCTGGAAACGCGACCAGAAGGAGTTCGCCCGGGCGGACATCACGGTGAGCGAGCGGAGAAAGAGCCGGATCGGAAATAATTTTTATCTGGTGGGTTACCTCTGCCCGGCATGCTGCGGCAAGCTGCATATGGCTGTCTATCCGGCGGGAAAGGAATTTAAGATCGAGACGGAGGAGGGAGGCGTGCTGCTGGCGAGAGCCGCGACCTGCAATGCCTGCAGGCGGTTTTACACGCCGCGCCCCGGCAGACTGTTCTCGGAGGGCGATGTTTACACGCTGGATTTTGCGACGGACGAGGCGGCGTACGACGACTATCTGGAGCTTTTGGGACGAAATGCGGACCGGGTGTCCAACTATCACACGAATGTTTATGCCGACGGAAGAAGACCGGATACGGAGGAGGACGGGGAGGAATCCCTGGAAGATCTCTGCAACGCACTGCCGGAATTGTCGGATCTTGAGGTGAAAAAGCTGTCCGCGCGGATGGAGGAAGGCTTTTATCCGGAAGAATCCGTGGAAAAATACGAGGCAAAAGTGCACAGCCGGGAGAGAGAGCGGCGCGACGTGGGACGTTCTCTGCCGCAGCGGGAACAGGCAGCGGAAGAGCCGGATGGGCAGTCTGGAACGCGGACACCGGAAGAGACGGCGAAGCGGTCAGCGGGCCGGAAGGAGACAGACGGCATAAGGAGTGGACGGCCGGCAGAACGCGGACGCGGCATGGATGCGGAGACGGAAACGCGCAGAGCAGACCACAGAGCGGCGGAGGAAGAAATGCACGGTGCAGACCGCAGAGCGGCGGAGGCAGGAAGCAGCCGTCAGGACACGGATGGAGCGGGCAGGCGCGCCGCTAAGGAGCGGACAGGCGGAAGGAACATCCATGCGGAAGCGCGGACGCCGGAGGGGGGAATGACTGTAGACGGCGTCATTGTCACACCGGAAGAACGGAAAGGCGTGCAGGAGCACTATGAGGCGCGTCTGGCGGTCATGGATCGCTATTCCGACCGGCAGCTGCAGGAGTTAAAGCGGCAGTTAGAGGGAGAACGCAAGCTGACGGAGGAGGAGAAGAAGCCTTATATAAAGAAGGTACAGGAACGGATTTATGAGGGACGAGCCCGGGAACTTCAGGAAAAAGCGGATGCCTGCGAGGGGAAGAACTACACGCTGACCAAACGGATATTGGAGGAAGTGGAAGCTGCGGATCTTCCGGAAGAACAGAAGCGCCCGCTGCGGGAAAAGCTGCAGCAGCTCAAACAGAGTCAGGCGGAGCGCGAAGTGGCGGCGATGGTGGCAGAGATGCCGGCGAATCTCGACCGGAAGCAGTACCGGCTCTACGTCGACCGGCTGCACGATTACGACGGAGTGGATCTGACACCCTACGAACAGAAGATTGCGGCGGGGAGAGAGGCGGCGGAGAAGCAGGAACTCTCCAACATGATCCGGCGCGCAAGAAAAGTGAGCAGGGAGGACTACGCGGATCTTGCAGAGCGGCTTAGGGAGGGAGATTTCCTTCCGGAGCTTGTGGCACCCTATCTGGAGAAGGTCAACGACCGGATCAAGGAGCTGGATGCGGATGCCATCGCAGCGATCTGCCCGGCGCCAATGCAGATGAACTTTGAGGAGGGCATGGAGGCATACCAGAAGATCAAGGAGGGAGATTTTCTCCCGGAGCTTAAGACGGATGCGCTTAAGACGCTCGAAAAGCGGCTCTCCAAAATCAAGACGGACGAGTGTGAACTTCTGGTTGGAAAGTTGAAAAGAGAACTGGAAGAGGCCGGCGTCGGGGAGAACCCGAGACATCATTTTTATCCGGCGAGGAAAGTGCTGCTCGGGCAGGCGGCGCCGGAGGAGACGGATGTGATCGAATATGCCATGGCGTCCTATGCGGCCGGCAGAGGATTGTTCGAGTACCCGATTCTGGTGGTGGATGTGGCGCGCGATGAGTCTGGAAAAGAGGGGATGATTTTAACGCCGGAGCACCTCTACTACAGCACGGCGTTTACCTCCTACGGAATTCCGGTCGCCTCGATTGCGTCTGTCACGGCATCTACGGGACTGCTCAATAAAGGAATTTACGTGCACCAGAAGAACGGAACCAAATTAAAGATTCCTTATGCGGTCGGCACGAAGGAGCTGCCGGACTATGCCAGGGAACTCGATGATTTTATCCATTATCTGCAGGAGAAGCCGGAGTCCAGAAAGCTTACCTATCTGGCGAGTGAGAAACACGATACGATCTGCTGTTTCCGCTGCGGCTACCAGTATAAGGGCGGCGGCGCCTGCCCGAAGTGCGGCTATCAGAATAACGGCTGATTCTGTCATGGGACAGGGCGGTTTCCGATATACATAGATAACAAGAGAACAGACAGGATCTTGTGATGCAGTATAATTGTAAAAAGGGCCTGTGCCTTGCGTTTTTATTTTCCGCAATGTTTTTAACCGGATGGGAGCTTGCCGGGATGCGGAGCAGACAGACAAAAGAGACGGCGGCGGTCGCGTACGAGGCGGGCAACTGGGGGCTTGGTTTTGGCGCGGAGGGGACGCAGCCCACCGGCAATGCAACGTCTGCGGAGTTGGCGCAGTACGATGCGCACTATGTCGGGGATCCGTCCGGGAAGGTGCTCTACCTGACCTTCGACTGCGGATACGAGAACGGAAATACAGAGCCGATTCTCGATGCATTAAAAAAGCATCAGGCGCCTGCCACATTTTTTGTGGTGGGACATTTTCTGGAGAGCGCGCCGGACATTGCCAAACGGATGGTGGAGGAGGGACATACGGTGGGGAACCATACCTATCATCATCCTGATATGTCGTCGATCGCGGATCTTACCGCGTTCCAGAAAGAGATGGACGACAACGCCGCACTTTTTTCCGAGGTGACCGGGCAGAAGATGGCGAACTATTACAGACCGCCGCAGGGAAAATACAGCACGAAAAATCTTGAGATGGCAAAACAGCTCGGCTATCACACGTTTTTCTGGAGTCTCGCCTATGTGGACTGGAATGTCGATGCACAGCCGACGAAGGAGGAGGCGTTTGAAAAGCTGTTAGGAAGAATTCATCCGGGGGCGATTGTGCTGCTGCACAGCACCTCGAAGACGAACGGGGAGATTCTGGATGAATTGCTGACCAAATGGGAGGAAATGGGATACACGTTTCACCCTCTGTCGGAGCTTTGCGAAAAATAAAAGCGAAAAGAATTGTTTTGTTGGAAAAACAACAGAAAAATATCCGGAGATTTCATACAATGCGTAGGTAATCAATCAGGAAATCAAAGGAGAGATCAATATGGAACATAAAATGTTTTGTTTTCAGTGTGAGCAGACAGCGGGATGCAGCGGCTGCACCGGGAATGCAGGCGTCTGCGGAAAAAGCAGTGCGACGGCAGCGCTGCAGGATGAACTGACCGGCGCTTTGATCGGGCTTGCAAAGGCCTGCGGCAACAATCCGCGCACCGAGGACACCACACATATTTTAATAGAGGGATTATTCACAACGATCACGAACGTCAATTTCAATGATGAGACACTGCGTGAGATGATCGCAAAGGTTCATGCGGAGAAGGAACGCGTGGTTCCGAACTGTGCCACCTGCGCATCGCCGTGCGGCAATACTTCGGATTATGACATGAAGGAGATCTGGGAGGCGGATGAGGATATCCGCTCCCTGAAGTCTTTGATCTTATTTGGCATCCGGGGAATGGCTGCCTACGCTTATCACGCGGAGGTGCTCGGCTATGAGGATGAGACGGTCAATGCATTTTTCTATAAGGCGCTTTCGTTCCTGGGCTTTGATCTGGAGATGGGAGATTTGCTTCCGGTGGTTCTGGAAGTCGGCGAGGTGAATTTGAAGTGTATGGAGCTTTTAGACCGCGCCAACACAGAGACGTTCGGCAATCCGGAGCCGACAAAGGTGCCGCTTACCGTGGAGAAGGGACCGTTTATCATCATTACCGGACACGATCTCTACGACTTAAAACTGCTTTTGGAGCAGACGAAGGATAAGGGAATCAATGTCTACACGCATGGTGAGATGCTTCCGGCACATGCGTATCCGCTGTTAAAGCAGTATCCGCATTTGAAGGGGAATTTTGGAACGGCATGGCAGAATCAGCAGAAGGAGTTCGACGGGGTTCCGGCGCCGATTCTGTATACAACAAACTGCCTGATGCCGGTGAAGGAGAGCTACAGCGACCGCGTATTTACAACAGAGGTGGTTTCTTATCCACAGATGGTGCATATCGGTGCGGACAAGGACTTTACGCCGGTGATCGAGAAAGCGTTGGAACTCGGCGGTTACAAGGAGGATACGGAGTTTACCGGCATCAACGGAGGAAAAGAGGTAATGACCGGATTTGCACACGGCACGGTGCTCTCTGTTGCCGATCAGGTGGTGGATGCGGTAAAGAGCGGCGCAATCCGTCATTTCTTCCTGGTGGGCGGCTGCGACGGTGCCAGACCGGGACGCAATTACTATACCGAATTTGTAAAACAGACTCCGAAGGACAGTGTGATCTTAACGCTTGCATGCGGAAAATACCGCTTTAACGATCTGGATCTCGGGGAGATCGGCGGTCTGCCGCGCCTGATGGATATGGGACAGTGCAATGATGCGTACAGCGCGATCAAGGTTGCGGTGGCGCTTGCCGATGCGTTTGGCTGCTCGGTCAATGAACTGCCGTTATCCATGGTATTGTCCTGGTATGAGCAGAAAGCAGTCTGTATCCTTTTGACGCTGCTGCATCTGGGCATCCAGAACATCAAGCTGGGACCGACACTTCCGACGTTTATCTCCCCGAATGTGCTGGCATATCTCGTGGAGCATTATCACATCGCGCCGATCACCACGCCGGAGGCGGATTTAAAGGAGATTCTCGGAGCGTAAGGGAACGGGAACATTTCGTTATAATCGAAGAGGGCAGGTACAGAACAAAAAGTGAGTCTGTGCCTGTCTTTTTTTGCAGGAAAAACTTGACAAAGTGTCCGTTTTACACAATAATACACATAAAACATATATGAATACTATGAAAACAGAGGAATAAAAGAAAAGGGGGATGAAATGTCCATCAAGAGGATTGCAGAACTGTCCGGCGTGTCTCCGGCGACAGTGTCCCGTGTACTGAATCATCCGGAATATAAGTGCCAGTCGCCCGAGGTGCGCGAGCGGATATGGAAAGCGGCGATGCAGCTCGGATATACGCCGAATCAGGCGGCGAGAAATTTAAAACTGGGAATCGCGGCGGAACAAAAGAACTATTATATCGGGGTTCTGATGACGAGAACGGAAAATGCGACAGCAGATCCGTTTTTTGGAGAATTGCTGCGCGTGATTGAGAGTGAGATCCACAAACAGGCGGCAATCCTTGCTAAGGTATGGTATCTTCCGCTTTTCTCAAACGACAAAAAGTGCAGAACGGAAAATCTCGACAGGATTATTGATGAAATGTACCGGGAGACAATCTGTGTGTGCGATGGTCTCATTATTATCGGGAAATGCAATAAAGAGGCACTGAAAAAGCTGAACAAAAAATATAAGTGCGTGGTGTCCGTGAACCGTAATTCCACAAACTATGAGGTGGATGAAGTGCTCTGCGACGGAAGAAAAGTGGCGTCAATGGCAGTAGAATATCTGATTTCGCTGGGACACCGGAATATCGGCTATGTGGGAGAGTGTTACAATGAAGCGCGGTACGCGGGATTCCTCGAGACCATGAGGAAGCATGAGATAGAGCCGGATCCTTCGATGATTATTCAGACGCATCAGACGGAAACAGAAGGTTTCCATGCCATGCAGAGGATCTTCCGGGAGGAGGACAGACCGACCGGAATCTACTGTGCCAACGACATTACTGCGGTCGGTATGCTCAAATGTCTGGCGAAATATAAAAATTATTATTATACGCCATCCATCATTTCCAGCGACGATATCGAGGAGGCGCAGTGTACAAGGCCGATGCTTACGACCGTCAGTCTTCCGAGGGAGGAAATGGGGAAGTTTGCCATGCAGCTTTTATTAGACCGCCTGCGCGGCGACCATCGAAGCGTGGTGCGGCTGGAGCTGGAAGGCAGACTGATGATCCGGGACAGCTGTGCGCCTGCGGATGAGAGCGGCTGGAGTGATTACTGCATCTAAAAAACACGGCCGGGCGCTAGACGCCTAGCACCCGCATGGTATTTTCCTTGATCTTTTCCGTCACTTTCGCATAGCAGATGAGCTCTTCCTCGCTCAATCCGGCAAAGCGCGCCGCATCAAAATCGTTTTGTGCGGTGGCGAGCTCCGGGAGGAGCGCAGTCGCTGCCGGAAGCAGATCCACGTGCAGGTATTTTCTGGTGCTGTTGACGCGGATATAATCTTTGGCGGAAAGCTTTTGCAGGGTGCGCGCGAGCGAGCTTTTGGATAATCCGGCAAAATCGGCAAGTTCCGCGCGGCTGCAAAACGTATGCATCTGGCTTAAGGACAGCAGAAGAGACAGCTCGCGGAGCGTCAGATCATTGCGCAGGGCGATCGCCTCCAGACAGCGGTCCAAAAGCTTGCGGCTCCGGTAGAACTCCGATAGGATGCCCTCTCCGGAAATCGCGGAAGGACAGACCGGAACGCGCTCTGTGCCGAGCTTTTTTGCACCCGGCAGAAGCGTCGGCGGCACAGTGCCGTCACTGGCGGCATCCAGGAAAAAGCGGTAGACGGACAGCCGCTTTTTTTCATATGCTTTTTCGTCGTAGACATTCTTATAAAATTCATTGTAATATTCAAAGACCATGAATTTCATCTTGACTGTCTTTGTGATGCTTAATCCCTGACTTGCAAGGGAACCTTTGGTCTTGACATAATAGTAGACCGGTGCCTGCAGGGCGTAGAAGACGTTGGCATGTAAAATATATTCCAGATTAAACAAAAAGTCCTCACACCAGTTCACGGAGACATCCATGCGCAGATGATATTTTTCCACAAGATCACGCCGGTACAGCTTGTTCCAGAGAACACCGTAATAGAAATCGGCAGGGTTCTCCATCATGTGGGCTGCGAACTCTTCGCGTGTGAGAACGCCGTCCTCCTCAATGTCGCCCTTGTGCGAGACGCGCTCCCCGACCACGCGGTAGAAATCGGCGATCACCAGATCACAGTCATGCTCTGCGGCGGCGCGCACGAACAGCTTTGTGGCGTCCGGCGTGATCCAGTCATCGCTGTCAAGAAATTGCAGATAGGTGCCGCGCGCCTGGTCAATGGCGAGATTCCGGCTGTCCGACACGCCGGTATTTTCTTTGTGGATGACTTTGATGCGCGCATCTGCGGCGGCGTAGGCATCGCAGATGTCGCCGGAGCCGTCGGTGCTTCCGTCGTCGACTAAGAAAAGCTCATAGTCGGTATATTCCTGATGCAGGATGCTGTCAATGCAGCGCTGCAGATAATTTCTGGCATTGTAGACAGGTACGATAATGCTTACTGTTGGATTCATCACAAGCGTCCTCCCGAAAAGATACTCTTTCTATCTTACCGTTGATTTTTCAAATTTGCAATGGCAAGATGGACACATCTGACCGATATATAAAGTAGAGAGTGCAGATCTGCCGAAACGGATTTCGGCAGGCGGAAACGGCGAAAGGGGAGATTTGTATGAGTTTGATACCGGATTATGCAAATGCAGTGGGAAGTGCCATGTCCTATAACCGTAAGGCGGCAGACACAAAAGGAAAAGAAAAGACGGATGGAAACGCATCGTCAGAGAAGACCGGGAAAGCCGATAAGGCGGACAGGACAGACCGGACAGGGAAAACCGGGACGGTGACCGGAAGAACGATCGGCAATCCGAAGCTCAGCGAAAAAGCGGCAAAGTATTATGAAGAATTGAAAAGAAAATATTCCAATATGGACTTTATTCTGGTCAGCGAGGATCAGAAGGAGAAGGCAAGGGCGCAGGCGGGAAGCTATGCCAATGCATCGAAGATGGTGGTTCTCATCGACGAGGACAAGATTGAGCGCATGGCGGAGGATGAAAATTACCGCAGACAGTACGAGGCGATCATTGCGAATGCGGGAAGCGGCATTGCCCAGCTGAAAAGTTCGCTGGAGGCTTCCGGCACAAAAGTAAAAGGCTACGGCATGCAGGTGAATGACGGCGGCACCGCCACCTATTTTGCCGTGCTGCAGAAGTCTTCCGATGCGCAGAAGGAGCGGATCGAGAAAAAGCGCGAGAAGGCGGCGGAAGAAAAGAAGGCAGAGGCGAAACGGGCGCAGAAGGAAGCGCAGGAGAAGCGGATCAAGGACGGAAAAAATCAGCGGGACGAACATGCGGCAGAGCGTGTGAATAAGACAGATGAAGCGTCTGAGTCAGACTGGGAAAATACGGTGACGATCACGGCGTCAAGCATTGAGGAGCTGTTAAAAAAGATCAGCGATTACCAGCAGAATGAGCGGATGAATACGGTGCAGACGACAGAGGAACGCATGGTCGGCGGACACATCGATTATAAAGGCTGACCGGATAGAAAGGCTGACCGGATAGAAAGGCTGACCGGATAGAAAGGCTGACCGGATAGAAAGGCTGACCGGATGCCGGGAGAGAATGAAAACAAAGAGAAAGAGATACGACAATGAAGGACGGACAGAAGCAATATCGGATTCTTAGGATTGACGAGCCGGATTTTGGCTGTGAAGGACGTGATGACGGGGAAGCGGCGTATGATGAGATCACGCTGGTAAATGAACAGGGAGAAACCTGCCTGGTGCGCATGGAGGAGCAGCAGGTGTGGGACATGGGACTGGATGAGGGAATGCTTGTCTGGGGCGGAAAAGACGGACGGATCCGGGGACGCTGTAAGAGAATGGACATCAGCCGCTGGTCGGAAAAATATCACGTACGCGTACTGACAGAGCAGGATGTGGGAGCCATTTATGAACTCTCCCGGAAGAACAGTCTGTATTATGAATATTGTCCCCCGTATGTGACAAGGGACAGCATCCTGTCAGACCTTGTGGCGCTTCCGCCCGGAAAACTCCCCGATGATAAATATTACGTGGGATTTTTCTGGGGAGAGACGCTCATCGCCCAGCTGGATCTCATTGCCGATTATCCGGAGCGGGCGACGGCGTATATCGGACTTTTTATGACGGAGGCTTCCGTTCAGCAGGCAGGGATCGGTACCAGAATTGTGGGAGAATTGTGCAGCCATCTGGCGGAGGAGGGAATCCGCACCGTGCGGCTCTGCTGGGTGAAAGGCAACCCTCAGGCAGAGCATTTCTGGAGAAAAAATCAGTTCGTGCCGGTCAAAGAAACACAGAGTATGTCGGGACAAACGGTCATTCTGGCAGAACGGAGATTGAAATAAACTTCTTTTTGTGATAAAATGTAGTTGCGTAACCGGTTGCGCAACTACATTTTTTTCGCAGGAGAAGAAGAGATGAAAACGTATGGGAAGAGGAATTACAGAAAATGGCTGGCACTTATGGTCAGCGGTGGTCTTACCGTAACGGCGCTTGCAGGCTGCGGCGCTGGCAATGGAGGAACAGAGCAGAGCGCGCAGACAGAGGTTTCTGAGAGCAGTCAGACGGCGGCGGAAGATAATAAGGTGACGACGTTTGCACTGCCGGATGGACCGGAGGAGTCGGAGATCTATGTGGAGCCGATCGCGGATCTGCCGGATGATTTTATCCGGGGAATGGATGCATCCGCGGTACTTTCACTGGAGAACAGTGGCGTGACTTATTACAATTATGAAGGAAAAGAGCAGGATGTCTTTGAGACGCTGGCACAGTCCGGCGTAAACTATATCCGTCTCCGCGTGTGGAACGATCCGTATGACGCGGACGGAAACGGATACGGCGGCGGCAACAACGACGTTGCGACGGCGGTCACCCTTGGAAAACGGGCGACGGCGTACGGCATGAAGGTGTGCGTGGATTTCCATTATTCGGATTTCTGGGCAGACCCGAAGAGACAGCATGCACCGAAAGCCTGGGAGGGCATGAGTGCGTCGGAAAAGAGTGAGGCGCTCTATGATTTTACGAAGGAAAGTCTTACCGAGCTTTTGGATGCGGGTGTCGACGTCGGAATGGTGCAGGTCGGCAACGAGATCAACAACGGTATGGCGGGCGAGGAGGATGTCGATACGGTCATGGATCTGATTGCATCGGGAAGCCGTGCGGTGCGTGAGATTGCGGACGAATACGGAAAAGACATCAAGGTTGCCGTTCATTACACGAACATTGATGACAGTGAGGAAGTGGATACCATGGCAGCCAATCTGCAGAATGCCGGCGTGGATTACGATCTGTTCGGTCTGTCCTATTATCCTTACTGGGACGGCACCATGGAAAATATGCAGGCAGTTGCGGAAAATATTGAGAACACCTACGGAAAAGATGTCTATATCGCAGAGACGTCCTACTGCTATACGACAGAGGACAGCGACGGCTTTGCGAACAGCTTTGCCGGCACGGAGGATCTGGTGGACGGATATGCGGCGACGGTGCAGAGCCAGGCGACGATGATCCGCGATATCTGTGCAGCGGCGGACGAGGCGGGAGCGCTCGGCGTCTTTTACTGGGAAGGCACCTGGATTCCGGTCGGAGATGCCGATGCGGATAACACAGCCCTCTGGGAAAAATACGGAAGCGGCTGGGCGAGCAGCTATTCGGCGGACTATGATCCGGACGACGCCGGTCTGTATTACGGAGGCTGTTCCTGGGACAATCAGGCGATGTTTGATTTTACGGGACATCCGCTTGCCTCATTAAATGTATTCAAGTATTTGAAATATGGCGCGACAGCGCCGCTTGCCGTAGATTTTATTCCGGAGGTTGCGGTAACCTGCGATGTGGGCGGCGAGGTGACGCTGCCGGATACGGTAGAGGTGGTATACAATGACCGCTCGGCGAATACACAGGAGGACGTGACCTGGGATGCAGAGCAGCTTGCTGCGATTGATACGAGCGAGGCGGGAAGCTACGAGGTGGCGGGAACGCTTGCGGACGGTACGGCAGTGACGGCACAGGTTGAAGTGGAGATGGTGAATTACGTCTTAAATCCGAGCTTTGAGGATGAGGACACTTCGATGTGGAAGGTTTCCTACGAGGGAGAGAATAATCCGACCGATTTCCAGAACAAGGCGGATGATGCCTACACCGGAGATATCGCGTTCCATTTCTGGTCGGGAGATTCCGATATGGATTTTTGCATCGAGCAGGAATTTACGGATCTTGAGCCTGGAACCTATCAGCTCTCGGCATATGCGCAGGGCGGAGATATGTCCGCGGACGCCTCGATGGAGCTGTACGCGGTGGCGGACGGCACGGAATGGACGGATCCGTTTATGATAACGACCTACGCGGACTGGCAGAATCCGACCGTTACCGGAATCAAAGTTATGGATGGTACGCTCACGATTGGCGTGCGTATTAAGTGCAATGTGAAAAGCTGGGGAACAGTGGACGATGTGACACTGAACCGGATTTCAGATTAAGGTATTTCCAGAGGGGAGAATAAGTATGATAAAATGTCTTTGTGTGGGACTTGGAGGAGCCGTCGGAGCGATGCTTCGGTATCTGATCGGACTGGTGCCGGTGGGCGCGTCCAACGGGTTTCCGGTCAAAACGCTTCTCATCAATATACTCGGTGCGTTTGTCATCGGCGTGCTGGCGATTCTGGGAGAAAAGCATTCGCTTCCGCCGCTTCTGGTACTGACGTTAAAGACCGGCGTCTGCGGTGGCTTTACAACATTTTCCACCTTTGCACTCGAGACCAACCAGCTGTTCCAGAACGGAAGCTATGGACTGGGGATCGGGTATGTGTGCGCCAGTGTTATTTTGAGCATTGCGGCGGTGCAGCTCGCATGTGTGTGGCTGTCCTAAGCATGGCTGACGCAATGCAGCGGAAGGGGCGCGCATGAAGTGTACCGTGTCCCCTTTAGTGATAAGTAATATTAAATATTATAAGAAACACACCTACGGATTTCATGTGGAAATGCAGAGGGAAATTCGTTGGAGAAAAATGTGAGCATTTCTTCCGGCTGAATGTTTGCATCGGATTCCGTGTCTCTTCCACGTTTGGACAATCCGACGGGCGCATGTCCGACACACTGGAGACAATGGACGGACTTTCTGGTGTCCCTAATGACACCTCTTCACAGACAATATAAAACCGCGCGAACCGAAACTCGCCGGCATCTGCTATTGAAAATAAGGCAGATGCCGACTCAGACATCGGCTTCGCGCG
>CACZIN010000011.1:0-66914 GCA_902781225.1 uncultured Lachnospiraceae bacterium
CGGAATCCGATGCAAACATTCAGCCGGAAGAAATGCTCACATTTTTTTCCAACGAATATTCCATCTGCATTTCCACATGAAATCCCGAAGTGCGTTTCTTATAATATTACTTATCACCGCAAAGCACGATATGCCTATTGCGACAGTTCCTTTTCTAGCACTCTACACCGTATTCTTTTAATTTCTGTCTGGCGTCCTCGTAGCCGGTAAAACGAATGGCAGAGATGCCGCAGGCGATGGCACCGTCCACATTGTTCTGTCTGTCGTCGAGGAACACACACTCCTCCGCGCGCAGATGAAAGCGCTCGAGCAGGGAGTGATAAATCTCCGGCTCCGGTTTAATCTGCTTCACCTCGAAGGAAAACAATGCTCCGTCCACGTCCTTCAGGAAGCCAAGCGACTGATCCTTCGTCTTCGCGTATGTCCAGGCGCCGTAGTTGGAAAGGATATACAGGTGATACCCCTTGTCCTTTAACGTCCGCATCCATTCCCCGACATACGGGAACGGATAAATCGCCAGATCCACATGCTCCCAGAATTTCCGGATCTGTGCTTCGTATGCCGGGGCTTTTCTGATAAAGCCTGTGAGAAGTTCCTCATCGGACAGGGCTCCCCGGTCCGCCTCGTCCCAGTCACTGGTGTGCACTGTGGCGTCAGCGACCGCGCGCACCGTCTCTTCATCCATTCCAAGCGCGCGCATCGCCTCCACCGGTTCCCATGCCACCAGAACCTGTCCCACATCAAAAATGACATTCTTAATCATATGCGTCATCCTACTTACTGCGGTAGATAATATCCTCTCTGCCCGGTCCGTTCGATACCATCGTGATCGGATATCCGATCTGCTCCTCCACGAACTCTACATACTTTCTGCAGTTCTCCGGCAGATCTTCGTATTTCTTGATGCCGCGGATATCACACTTCCAGCCCGGAAGCTTCTTAAATACCGGCTTTGCCTTCTCAAGCTTTGCTGTTACCGGGAAATCTGTTGTCACTTCACCGTCGATCTCATAGCCTACGCATACCGGAATCTCATCCAGATATCCCAATACATCGAGCACGGTAAATGCAACGTCGGTTGTTCCCTGCATACGGCAGCCGTACTTGCTTGCCACACAGTCGAACCATCCCATACGTCTCGGACGGCCTGTCGTTGCGCCGAATTCTCCGCCGTCGCCGCCACGTCTTCTGAGTTCATCTGCCTCATCCCCGAAAATCTCGCTGACGAATGCGCCTGCTCCGACTGCGGAAGAATAAGCCTTGCACACCGTTACGATCTTCTTGATCTCATACGGCGGGATACCTGCTCCGATCGCACCGTAAGCTGCCAGCGTGGAGGAGGATGTCACCATCGGATAGATTCCGTGATCCGGATCCTTTAAGGTTCCAAGCTGTCCCTCTAACAGAATACGCTTGCCGTCTTTGATTGCCTGATCGAGGAATAAGGAGACGTCTCCGACATACGGAGCAACCATATCCCTGTACTCATGTAAGGTTGCAAGAAGTTCCTCTTCCTTTAACAACGGCTTATGATACATATGCTCCAGCATGATGTTCTTCGTCTCGCAGGTGCGCTTTACCTTTTCTTTTAAGAGCTCCTCATCGAACAGCTCGCTGACCTGGAAACCGATCTTTGCATACTTGTCCGAATAGAACGGTGCGATTCCCGACTTTGTGGAACCGAAAGAATTCTTGCCGAGACGCTCCTCCTCGTACTGGTCGAACAGGACATGATACGGCATAACCATCTGTGCTCTGTCCGAGATCATCAGCTTCGGTGCCGGTACGTTGCGGTCTGTGATCGACTTGAGCTCGCCGATTACCTTCGGGATGTCGAGTGCGACACCGTTTCCGATAATATTTGTGATATGGCTGTGAAATACGCCGGACGGCAATGTGTGCAGTGCAAACTTGCCATAATTGTTCACAATGGTGTGTCCTGCATTTGCTCCGCCCTGAAAACGGATGACGATGTCAGCCTCATCCGCGAGCATATCTGTGATCTTGCCTTTTCCCTCATCGCCCCAGTTAGCGCCTACTACTGCTGTAACCATATGTTTTTCCTCCTGATATGATACACTTTTTTGCCGGAAGTCCGCATTTTCCTGATTCCAGGCTGCATCCATGCGGCCGGTCTGTCCGAAAGCAGCATCCACTCTGTAAATCTGCCTCATGACATAAAAAGTGACGGTTGTAAAAAACCGTCACTCACTTCCGCCTTTTTACTTATTGATTATACACGAACCTTTTGCATAAGTAAAATCAATATTCATTATATGTGACATAAGTATTTATTATGCCTGTTTCTAAAAGAAAATCCCTGCCTACTGTGACGTCCCCTGTACCAGAACATTCATCAGCGTAGCCGCAGCGGCGGACAACGGAATCCGCTCATTTGCGACAATGCAGAACGTACGTGCCGGTATCTCCTCGGAGAACCGCAGTTCAAACAGGTCTCCCGTCTTTAGATGCTCCACGGCAAAGTCCCTGACCACACTCGCGATTCCGAGATTGCGCACCGCAAACTGGATCAGCATATCGCTGGTGGCAAGTTCAAATTCCGGCCGGACCGTCACCTGCTTCGACGCAAGGAATTGCTCCACATACGTCCGGGTCGAGGTATTTCCCTCCAGACACATGACCGGCAGCTTCATCAGCTCCTCGTACCCCAGCATGCGGTCCTTTAAATATTCAAACTTCCTGCCTGCCACAAACACATCCCGGATCTCCTTCACCGGAATGCATTTGAGCGAAGCTCTCTTCTCGACCGGTGTGCTCACGATGCCAAAATCAATGCGGCCGTCGCAGAGATGGCGGATCGTCTCCGGGGTCGGCGCATTCGTCACCGTCACGCGGATTCCCGGGTAGCGCTCATGGAATTCTTCCAGATACGGGAGCAGGAAATACTTTAACGTCATATCGCTGGCCCCGATACAGATTTCGCCCTGTTCCAGATTCAGCATCTCAGAGAGCTTCCTCTCGCCCGAGAGGATCGTCTCATAGCCGCGCTGCACATAGGAATAGAGCATCTCTCCCTCCTTGGTCAGCCGCACGCCCTTGGTCGTCCGCACAAACAGCGGGCAGGAAAGCGCCTGCTCTAAATGCTTCACCGCCTGGCTGACTGCAGGCTGTGAGATGGCGAGCTGCTCCGCCGCCAATGTGATGCTCTGGGAGCCTGCCACATAATAAAAAATTTTATAATATTCCAGATTGATGTCCATGGATCTCTCCCGGGAAAAAAGTCTCATTTTTTCTCAAAAACGGATTGTATTTTCCACTGTCATGAAGTATACTATGCCTTACGCAAAGTACCAGTATCTCTACTATAACAGACTATGAAGGGAGACGCAATCCAATGACCAAAGATATGACCACCGGCAGCCCGCTTAAGATTATCCTGCTGTTTTCTATTCCGGTTCTGCTCGGCAATCTGTTCCAGCAGTTCTATAATATGGTAGATACGATCATCGTCGGACGCTATCTCGGCGAGGAGGCCCTCGCCGCCGTCGGCTCGACCGGCTGCCTGATGTTTCTCGTGCTCGGTTTTGCCAACGGCATCGCCCAGGGCTTCGGCGTCATGGTTTCACACGCTTTCGGAGCCAAAGATTTCAGGCTGCTCCGTCACTACGTGGCGCTCTCCCTGATTCTTACACTGATCATATCGCTTCTGCTGACCATCCCAACGGTGACAGCTTCCCGCCTCCTTCTGGCATGGATGCACACACCGGAAAATATTATTGCCATGGCAGACGCTTATATTAAGGTGATTTTTGCGGGCATTCTTCTGACAATGGCGTACAACGTGGTATCCGGCATCCTGCGCGGCATCGGCGACAGCCGCACTCCGCTCTACTTCCTGATCCTCTCGTCCGTACTCAACATCATCTTAGATGTCGTACTGATCGTGTACACAGGTCTTGGAACCGCAGGAGCCGCCTACGCGACGATCATCGCGCAGGGAGTCTCCGCCGTGCTCTGCTTCTTTTATATGTACCGGAAATACGAAATCCTGCGCACCAGACGTGAGGATTATTACCTAGATTCCGCCGGCGTGAAAAACATGCTTGCCATCGGCGTCCCGATGGCGCTCAACTACTCGATCACCGCCATCGGCACCATGATTATGCAGAGTGCGGTCAACGTGTTTGGTTCGAGCGTGGTTGCCGCCTTCACCGCTGCTTCCAAGGTCAGCAATATTGCGACCCAGTCCATGCCAACGCTCGGCACCGCAATGGCAACCTACTGCGGTCAGAACCTCGGCGCCGGCAAATACGACCGCATCTACGCCGGCATGCGGCAGGGGCTTTTCCTCTGCTTCGGCGCTGCTGCCGCTGCCGCCGCGATCTGCATCTTTGGCGGACGTTTTATTGTAAGCTGGTTCGTGAGCAATCCTTCCGAGGAAATCTTCTCTTCCGCCATGCAGTATCTGACGATCGCAAGCTGGTTCTTCCTACCGCTCGCCATGATCTTTTTATACCGCAATGCCTTGCAGGGACTGGATCAGGGACTGATCCCCATGCTCTCCGGCGTCATCGAGCTTGCCTGCCGCTTCGGCGTCATCGCTCTCGTTCCGGCGAGCACCGGCTTCTTCGGTGTCTGCTTCGCCGATCCGGCTGCCTGGGTCGGTGCCGGCATCCCGCTGTTTATCACCTATCTTCTCTGGGAACACCGGATGAAGCAGCGCCACAAAGCAGCGTAAGCATTTTTGCTCCGCAGGAAACTGCATCCTATCGCATCGAAAAAGACCGTACTCCGGGATTCCGGAATACGGTCTTTTATCTTGTCCTGTTTTATTTTATCCTATGCTTCCAGCTCCGGAATCTTCTTCGAGCAGGCAACAGCAAGTGCCCCCGGTCCGATATGACATGACACGCTCAGTGACAGCGGATCCATGTGAATCTCGAGTCCCGGAAATGCCTCCTGCACCTCCTGCTTGAACGCTTCCGCAGCATCCAGATCGTACGTGTACGCCATCTCCAGATGCATGTTCTTTCCTTCCGGATCGTGGAACCGCTCCGCAAAATCGTGCTTCATCGCCTCAATCATCAGATTCTTCGCCTGCTTGACGGTTCTCGCCTTGGCAAATGCATCCAGCTTCTCTCCCTGGATCTGCAGTACCGGCTTTAACTTTAACAGTGTTCCAAGCGCTGCCGCCGCCGGCGTGATACGTCCGCCCTTCTTCAGGTAATACAGCGTATCCACCATAATGTAGATGGAAGACTCGAACTTATCTCTCTCCAGAATCTCCTTAATCTCCGCTGCACTGTGTCCCTGCTCTGCCAGTGCCATCGCGTCCATCACAGACTGCCGCTGCGTCACGGAAATTCTCTGGTTATTCACAACCTGCACCTTTCCCTCATAATCCTGCGCCAGCATCAGCGCCGTCTCACAGGAGCCGCTGAGCCCGGAAGACATCGGAATATGCACAATCTCATCATACTCCTTCAGTAAGGCGTCCCACGTGTCGGTCACATTCCCGACAAGCGGCATTGATGTGGAAATATTGGCATTCTCGGACAGCATCTGATAAAACTCTTTCTGTGTCAGATCGATGTCCTCATATAATGTCTTGTCTCCCACAAAAAAAGGCATCGGCAGAATGGTAATTCCAAGCTCTTTCGCCTGCGATTGCGTAATTCCGCTGTTGCTGTCAGATACGATTGCTACTTTGCACATAACTTCTACTCTCCCTTATAATGTCTCTGATCGTTCCTTGATGTTCTTCTTAAAATTGATGATCTCATGCTCATACTCACTATTCATGTAAGTGGAGTGAATCATAAAATCTGCCGACGCCCGGTTGTTGGCGATCGGTATGTCATACACCTGCGCGATACGCAAAAGCGCTTTTACATCCGGATCGTGCGGCTGTGCTGTCAGCGGGTCAGAGAAGAAAATCACAAAATCCACTCTTCCCTCCACAATCTTGGCGCCTATCTGCTGATCTCCGCCGAGAGGGCCGCTGTTATAGCCTCTTACCGGAAGTCCTGTCTGATCGGTAATCATGCGGGCTGTCGTACCCGTGCCGCAGAGGAAATGCTGCTTTAAAATCTCCTTGTTCTGCTCACACCAGTCAATCAGATCTGCTTTTTTATTGTCATGCGCAATCAGTGCAATATTTTTCTGTTTGCCAATTGTCATTGTGATAAAATCTTCACTCATAACCTGGATAACCCCCTTATCATTTTCCTACTGCATTGTACCATATTTTGTCCTAAACCGCCACAAAAAAATAATAGAAAGCGCGCCGCGGCGCACTTTCTATTATAGATTCTGCAAATATCCTTCCGGCATTCCGGGATCATGCCTCCGGCGTTGTATCGATCTCCTCCTGCTCTACAACCGCCCGCATTTTCTCGGAGATCTTGTAGATTTCCCCGAGCAGCTCATTTAAGTTCTCCATGTTCTGCATGCTGTCCTCACTCATGGACATGCTGTTCTCCGAGGAAGCAGCAACCTCCTCGCTCGTTGCGGATAAATTGGTGATACTGTCGTTGATCTGCGTGTTCGCCGAGAGAATGTTCTCCACCTCGCCCGACAAATTGCGCATGGAGGTCTGGAACAACTCCATCTTGTCCTCAATCAATGCAAACTTCTCTCTGGTCGTCTCGATCATCTCGTTCTGCTTATCCGCAGATTCCGCTGACTTCTGCATATTTGCGGAGGCTTCCTCCACGTTTACCGTCAGCTTTTCGATAATCTCCGTGATCTTTCCCGTCGACTCCTTCGTCTCCTCGGAAAGCTTGCGGATCTCGTCTGCCACAACCGCAAATCCTTTTCCGGCCTCTCCTGCTCTGGCTGCCTCGATGGACGCATTGAGCGCGAGCAGATTGGTCTGATCGGAAATACTTAAAATCGTTCCGATAATGACCTCCACTTCCTTGATGCGGTTGTCCAGTTCTTCCGTCGTGGTTCTTGTGGCGCGGTTGATCTCCGCTGTCTGGGTTGCCTGCTCCTTCAACTCGGCGATCAGGCCTGCGCCCTCATGGAGGGCATCCTGTGTCGCATCCGACGCCTCCTGCATCTCTTTCGTCTCTTTTTCGGCATTTTCGATATTCGTCTGGATGCCGTTCGTCTGCATCGTCTGCTGCTCAATCGCTTCCGCCGTCAGCTTGACGCTCGATGCAATCTCCTTGACGGAGTTGTTGCTGCTGACCATGCTCTCCGTCAGCACATCCGCTTTCTCTCTCGCACTGTCAAACTTCTCGGACAGCGTTCCCGACATCTGAATGATCTCATCCGCCACGCGCGCCGCCGCATCCATCTGCGACTTGATGGCATCCGTGTCCTCCATGTTGTGTCTCGCCTGCAGATCGACCGCAATACACATCACAATACCAAATGAAATCGCGAACATCATCTGCACCACAGAGTCGCTCTGCGTCTGCGGATATTTCACAAAGTGAATCGCGCCGGAAATCACATTGAGCACGCCCATGAGAATTGCACTTATACGCGCCAGCTTGATGTCCCGGTACAGCATCACGGTAAGCATGATCGGATACATAAACGCGTAAAAGCAGACGTTCTTATTCGACAGAATCATGACCGCATAAGTCAGAAACATACACAGCAGTGCAATCATGACAAACTGTGCTTCCTGCCGGTACCGGATATGCCCGATAAAAAATACGACTAATAAAACCAGATTGATGACCGTGCGCACCATAATAACCGAGTGGTTCGCCGTCGCATCCACAAAGCCGAGCAGCGTCAGTGCGTTCAAAAGTCCAAGAATGATGAGTCCGAGAACGAACGTGATCTTGTTGCGTTCCACTCTCTGTTTTTGCTTTAATTTCATAGCTATCCCCTTCTCTTAGAAACATTCATACCCAGGCAGACCGATCTTTCCATCCATCAGCATCTTCACGAATGCCGTATCCCGGATGATCCAGGAATCCTTCTCGATCAGAATATTCTTGTGATAGACTTCCGCCGGTGTTGCCCATTTTAGCTGATACCCCTTCGCAATCTCGCTCGGGGTAAGTGAAAGCGGTGCCTGCTTGTCTAAGACATCACAATAAAAAAAGAGCGAATGGCAGATAAACTTCTTGTCCGGCTCAAAAATATCTCTGTGTAGCTCTATGATCTCGCCCAGCTCACAGATGCTCTCCGGTCTGACATAAAGCCCTGTCTCCTCTTTTACTTCACGGATCAGCGTCTGCTCATAGCTCTCGCCCGGCTCCTGCCCGCCTCCGGGGATCTTATATTCTCCCTCCCGGCTGCACTGCATGGCAAGTCTGCCGTCACGCACAATGATCGCCCGTATCGAATACTTTTCATAGATACCCGTCGTGCCCTCATAATCACGGGCATCAAATGTCGCAAGGATCTTCATACGCATTTCCTCCGTGCCGCTTCACTTTTCTAAAATTATATTCCTTTTTTGCAATTATCGCAATATTTTTCAAAATGTTTTTATTTTAAGCATTTTTCGCTCGTTTTTGCGCATTTTTATCAGACAAATTCCCTATAAAAAAAATCCTTCCTGCAGGATTCTCCGCCTGCGGCGGGTCGCTCTTGCGACATCTTTCGTCTCCGCCGCAGTGCGATCTTTGCGGAGCTTTTTTATGTAATAGGAACAAAGTTTCCTAATTACATAAAAAAACACCCCGGTCGATTGACCGGGGTGGATTCCCTCTTCGGATGGAATTTACATCATTCCCATTCCGCCTGCGCCGCCTGCCGGCATTGCCGGTGCGTCCTCTTTGATGTTTGCCACAACAGACTCTGTGGTAAGTAAGGTAGATGCTACAGAAGTTGCGTTCTGTAATGCGGTTCTTGTCACCTTCACCGGATCCAGGATACCCTGCTCTACCATGTCTACATACTGCTCCGTTGCCGCGTTGAATCCAACGCCTGCCGGAGATTCTTTTACTTTATTGATGATGACTGCGCCCTCTAATCCTGCGTTTGCGGAAATGTAGTACAGCGGAGCCTCCAGTGCCTTTAAGATGACCTTTGCACCGGTCTTCTCATCGCCGTCAAGCGTATCTGCGAGTGCTGCTACATCCTTGGTTGCATGGATGTATGCGGAACCGCCTCCTGCAATGATACCTTCCTCGACTGCTGCTCTCGTTGCGTTTAACGCATCTTCCATACGAAGCTTTGCTTCCTTCATCTCTGTCTCGGTTGCTGCGCCGACACGGATCACTGCTACGCCGCCTGCAAGCTTTGCAAGACGCTCCTGTAACTTCTCTTTGTCGAACTCGGAAGTTGTCTCCTCGATCTGACCACGGATCTGGTGGATTCTCGCCTGAATAGCGTCCTTATTGCCGGCACCGTCTACGATTACCGTGTTCTCCTTCTGAACCTTAACGGATTTTGCACGTCCGAGCTGATCCATTGTGGTATCCTTAAGCTCTAATCCGAGATCGGAGCTGATAACCTGACCGCCTGTTAAGATTGCGATATCCTCAAGCATTGCCTTTCTTCTGTCGCCGTAGCCCGGAGCCTTGACTGCCACTACGTTGAACGTACCACGCAGCTTGTTGACGATCAATGTGGTAAGTGCCTCGCCCTCGATATCCTCAGCGATGATGAGAAGTCTTGCGCCGCTCTGTACGATCTGCTCTAATAACGGCAGGATCTCCTGAATGTTGCTGATCTTCTTATCTGTGATTAAGATGTACGGATCATCCAGAACCGCTTCCATCTTATCCATATCTGTGCACATATATGCGGATACATATCCACGGTCGAACTGCATACCTTCTACCAGATCAAGCTCTGTCTGCATGGTCTTGGACTCCTCGATGGTGATAACACCGTCGTTAGATACCTTCTCCATCGCATCTGCTACCATGTTGCCGACTTCCTCATCGCCTGCGGAGATGGCCGCAACTTTTGCGATCTGATCTTTTCCTTTTACTTTGGAGGACATTGCAAGGATGGACTCCACTGCCTTGTCGGTTGCCTTCTTCATACCACGGCGAAGCACGATCGGGTTCGCACCTGCCTCCAGGTTCTTCATACCTTCCTGGATCATTGCCTGTGCAAGCACGGTTGCGGTTGTGGTACCGTCACCGGCAACATCGTTGGTCTTGGTTGCAACTTCCTTGACAAGCTGTGCACCCATGTTCTCGAATGCATCCTCAAGCTCGATCTCCTTTGCGATCGTCACACCATCGTTGGTGATAAGCGGTGCGCCGTAGGATTTGTCGAGTACGACGTTTCTTCCTTTCGGTCCGAGTGTTACTCTGACGGTATTTGCCAGCTTATCTACGCCGGCTCCCAATGCTGTTCTTGCCTCTGTTCCGTATTTGATTTCCTTTGCCATGACTGATCTACCTCTCTATCTCTTATTCTGATTCAAATTACAGGGATGCTTCCCGGCTGCTTATTCTACGACAGCCAGAATATCGCTCTGTCTTACAATGATGTATTCCTCTCCATCCAGCTTTACTTCTGTTCCTGCATATTTGGAATAGATGACCTTCTGTCCGGTCTTTACCTGCATGGTAACTTCCTTGCCGTCTACCATTCCGCCAGGACCTACGGCGATTACCTCTGCCTCCTGCGGCTTCTCCTGTGCGCTGCTGGTAAGAATGATACCAGACTTCGTGGTCTCCTCTGCCTCACACTGTTTTAATACAACTCTGTCACTCAATGGTACTAATTTCATTTTGTAGACCTCCTGTTTTATGATCTGAAATAATATCTTTTTGTTATTAGCACTCATTTCGCTTGAGTGCTAACCGATAGTGTTATAATAGTTTTTTGGCATGTGATCTGCAACCGGATATATTCCGGTATATTTGTATTTATATCCAGTTTTTCTCGCTTTTTCTTTTGTTTTCTTGTTTTTTTATATTTTCATCCATTTTTTGTGATTTTATACTTTTTTTAGAAACTTACCGGCGCTTCTCTCCGACGACCTGTTTCACCGTTTTGCGGACGGTTTTGTTTCCCTCCGACCACAGGAGTTTTAAGGCTTTTGCAAAGACCTTCTGGCTCTTCTCCGGCAGACGGCTTTTCGCCTTCATCAGCTCCTGCACCGCCTTCCATTTGCTGTGGTAAAAATCATCCACCGTCTTAATGTCCGCCGCCTCAAGCATGCCGAATACCGTATCCACAATCTGCTCGCGTTCCTCCCCGTTCAGCTGGTAAATCCATGCCTTCATCGTCTCGTCTAACATCAGGCTCTGCGCCGCCACCTCCCTGACATAGACAAAGGATGTGCCGAGCACCTCCCACGACATGGCATCGTGCTGCTGAATTCCACTGTTGGAACTGCGCACCACCTCATACGTCTCCTGGTGCTCTAAGAGCATTCCGACAATCGAAGATTCCGGCAGAATCGTGTGGATTTTCGGCAGTACGCGCTGGTATGCCGCGCTCTCTACAATATCCCTGCGGAACCCAGGTCCGTCGTTGCTGTAGACCGCAAGGATCCGGTCCTGCAGCCCGCTGCTGCAGTGGACTGCAGCATAGACAGCAAGATTTCCGCCCTTGGAGTGACCCCCGATGCGCACGGGGCAGCTGCCATCTCCAAGCATCTGTTCCACGTACGCAGCGGCTTTCAGCTGACCGGGCGTCTCCGAGAGGTATCCCATATTAAAATCCTCTCTCCACCCTGTGATCGTATTGTCCGTGCCGCGGAACGACACATAGATACTGCCATCCGGCAGCCCGGCGCACATGACCGCAAACTGTGACTGCTCCTCCTCACTGATGTCATTGACGTAACCCCAGAGCTTCACGTCACGAAAACGCTCTGTTTTCGCCATCTTCTCCAAAACAAACGGCGCCGCCTTTGTCATTGACACCCGCGCAAGGATCTCCTCCCTGCTGTTCTGCTCCCAGAACGCGGCGGATGCCTCCGCAAGCGTGACTGCCTCCGCCTCGCTCTGCCCGGTCACAATCCCGTCAAACGAAGTATATACCAGCTCCGCAAAAAGCAGATTATCCACCTCGTTAAATCCGGACGCGGCGAAAGTCAGATCCCCCCGCCAGTCCAGATAATCCATCATGTTTGCCATCCCGCTCCTCCTTCTCTTCCCGCTGCAATCCCGTTGCTTCCTATCCGATCAGCCCATAGTACTTCAGTCCGTTTTTAATTCCATGATTCATAATATCGGTCGTCACATACTCCGCGGCTTCCTTCACCGCAGGCGCCCCGTTTCCCATAGCGACGCCGTGTCCCACATAGGTAAGCATCTCCAGATCGTTCGTGCTGTCGCCGAACGCATAGGTATCCTCCCTGGCAATCCCAAGCATGTCACATACCTGTTTAATTCCGGTTGCCTTGGTGTAGCCCTTCGGCACCACTTCAATCAGCTGCGGATTATGCTCAATCACATCAAAATAAGGCACCAGCTCCGCTTCCACCGCCCGGACGCTCGCTCCGTTCATGTAGGCACTCAGTTTGTTAATCTCGTACTCTGCCTGCCCGCGGATCTCCCGCACATCCTCTCCCAGTTCCCTGCGAAGGTACTGGATAAACGGGTCTTCCTTAAAGTCTTCCCCGTTCGCGTAGATATAACGCGGCCCCTCCAGCACTGCTTCCATGTGGTACACCCCGATGACGCGCAGAAGTGCTTCCGTCTCATCAGGAGTAAGCAGCCTCTCAGAAACCTTCTTTCCTTCATATTCAATATGCGTGCCGCACGCCGCCACAATTCCGTCAAATCCGATTCCAAGGATCTTCTCACTGCGGATGTTTGACCGGCTCCTGCCGCTGCACAAAAACGCATAATTTCCGGCGTCGCGGAGTTCGCGAATCGCCTTCGTTGTGCTTTCCGGCACCTGCATGTGCTCATTCCACAAGGTTCCGTCTATATCAAAAAAAACTGCTTTTTTCATCTTTTCTCTCCAATCTCATTCTCTCGCGTAAAAGTCAGTTCTGCTATATACAAAACATTCTCTTCCCCGCCGCATGGTGCACATTCCATCCTAATATAAGTAAAAAACACCGCGCGGGCTGAACTCATTATATCAGCCCGCGCGGTGTCTGGCAACTTGCGGTGTCTATTTCAAATATCCTGTTACTCTCTGTGCATGGAGATGGTGTTCATCTCGTAATGCTCAATGTTCTCGTGAATTCCACGATCATCTGCCTGGGAAATCAGAGTGTCGCGGTTCTTCTTGGAAGAGATCTGGTCGTTGAACGCACTCGGTCCGCCGACACAGCCGCCCTCACATGCCATACCCTCGATGAAATCCTCCGGCAGTCTGGCTGCTTTCAGAAGAAGCAGTGCTTTCTTACACTCGGCAGCTCCGTTTGCCACGCATACCTTTGCATCGATCTCATCCTCAGACTCTTTCAGACTCTGAAGAACAGCTGCGGTTACACCGCCGGAATTTGCAAAACGCTTACCAAAGGTGGATGCGATCTGGTCGTCATTTGCAGCCGGCTGCAGTACGACGCTCTTCGCTTTCATGATCGCACGGATCTCACTGTAGGTCAGTACATAGTCTGCATTGCCCGGAATCTGCTGATCCACAACCTCAGACTTCTTTGCAATACACGGTCCGATAAATACCGTGACAGCTTCCGGATCTCTTGCCTTGATGAGACGGGAAACCGCGCACATCGGAGATACCGTCGTCGATACACAGTCTGCCAGATCCGGATAGTGCAGGCGCACCATATTTACGAATGCCGGACAGCAGGAGGTAACTTTCTTCTCGCCTGCCTTGTAAGCTTCCGCCCACTCCTCGGACTCGTAAGCCGCCGTCATATCACCGCCGAGACCTACATCGAAGAAATCGGTAAATCCGAGTTCTTTCATCGCATTCTTCCAGCTTGCCATCGTGATGTCATCCCCGAACTGTCCCTCGGTCGCCGGTGCAGCCATCGCATAGACATGCTTGCCCTCGCGCAGTGCATTGATTACATCTACGATAAAGCTCTTGGAGCCGATCGCTCCGAACGGACAGCTGTGGATACATTTACCGCAGCGGATACATTTCTTCTTGTCGATGACGGAGATCCCGTGCTCATCGTATGTAATCGCGTTGACCGGGCAGCTGAACTTACACGGTCTCTTCAGATGTGCAATTGCATTGTACGGACAGGCCTGCGCACATCTTCCACATTCTTTACATTTTGTAGGATCGATGTGGGAGCGGGTTCTTCCCGGCTCAATCGCACCGAATTTGCAGGCATTGATACAAGCCTTTCCAAGACAGTTCTGGCAGTTCTCCGTTACAATATAACTGGAAATCGGACAGTCCTCACATGCAGAACTGATGACCTGGATCACATTGCCGTCATCGGTCAGACCTGGCGCTTTTCCCTCCGCCAGACGGACTCTCTGTCTGATAATCTCTCTTTCTTTATAAATACAGCAGCGAAACTGCGGTGTCGGACCTGGGATCAGGCTCATTGCGATATTATCTCTCTTCTCGTCAAGCTCACCGGCAAATGCCAGCTTTGCCACTTCATAGAGTACGTCGTGTTTGATTTTGATCACATTTTCATCAGCATACATCGTGTTTTACCTCGCCCTTTTCTATTCGTTAATTTTTTAACCATCTTAGACATTATATATTATCTGTATGGAATTGCAAGAGAAACGCATGTATTTCTTTGCGTACATAATGTATACCGTCAAATTGCAAAAAATCCGCCTGCCGTTTTGTGCAATATTTTTCTGGAATGCCCGCCGTACTGTTACTTTGGTACCTGTTCCATCAGGAATACTCTCATCTGTTCCTCCTCCCAGATCACGGGAACCGGATAGTTCGGATTGCCCTCTTTGAGTGCCCGCGCCGCAAGTTCCGGCACGTCCTCCTTACGCAGCATGGCAAGCTCCTCCGGGATGCCCATGCTCCGGTTCATCCGACGGATTCTCTCGATAAACGCCTCCGCCAGCACGGCATCCGTCTCCTCACGGCTTTCATCCTCAGCCACGGACGTACGCACTTCCCTCTCCAGCCTGGCCAGCGGCGTATACACGGCACTTCCGTATGCCGCAAGCACCTTCGGCAGCAGAATTGCATTCGCCTCCCCGTGTGGGACATGGTAGAGTCCGCCGATCCCGTGTGCAATCGCATGCACATACCCGACATAGGCATTGGTAAACGCGATCCCCGCCTCGTAGGAGCCGGCCAGCATGTTCATCCGCGCCTCTTTGTTCTCCGGCTCGCGGTAAGCCGTCAGAAGATTGGCACCAATCAGGCGCACCGCCTTCTTGGCATGCGCTTTCATCTTCGGGGAACAGAACCGGTTGCAGTATGCCTCCACCGCGTGCGTCAGCGCATCCATCCCGCTGTAGGCAGTCATATCCGGCGGCAGGGAACAGCTAAGTCCCGGATCGAGAAACGCATAGCGCGGTATGAGACAGTAATCCATGACGGCATGCTTATAGTGGCATGTCTCATCCGTGATGACAGCCGCCAGCGTCACCTCCGAGCCGGTTCCCGCCGTCGTCGGCACCGCAAGAAGAAGCGGCAGCTTTTTGTGGATCTTAAGCATCCCGCTCATTTTTCCGACCGGGAGATCTCTCCTTACTGTGCGCGCTCCCGCCACCTTGGCGCAGTCCATGACAGAGCCGCCTCCGATGGCAAGGATCGCCTCACAGCCGGATACAAAAAAACATTCCGCTGCCGCCTCCACCTCCGCCACCGTCGGATCAGGCGATACCTCTGTGTATAACACCGTCCGGATGCCTGCATCCTCACATTGCGCCAGAAGCGGCGCAATCGTCCCGCGCCGCACCGTTCCCGGCGTGGTGATGACCTGCACCGCTCTTATCCCGTGTGTCTTCAATAATTCCGGTATCCGGGTGATACACCCGTCCCCCTGCACCAGCGTCTGCTTGCCCGCCGGAAACAGGGAAAGCATTCCCGCGCAGAGCGCCTGATAGACGCGGTATATGGCATGTTTTCCGTTCATCTCATTCCTCCTGCCCTTATGCTTCCCCATCTTTCTGCAGGGCATACTTTTTCACATAATGATGATGCTGGATCGCCACATTGACCGGGGAGAGCGATGCCGACGCGCCCGTCGCGCGCACATGCAGACAGCAGACCGCCGCCTTTGCCACAAGCGCCTTTAACGCCTCCACATCATCCGCCGTTCCCGCGGATACCACAACGCCGACCCGCGGTACAAGCACCGCCCCGTATTTTCTTAAAAGCCCAAGCATATCCCTGCGCACATGAAGACAGCACGGAATCTTCCTGCCGATCATCTGTGCCATATCATCCACCTGCGCCGGGATTCCCCGCCCGCCGGCCGCGCAGAGAAGGACTGCCGGCGTATCGCAGATTCCCACATAATGAAAATGCTTCTGCAAAACGTGAAGCAGCTTTTCCTGGCGCTTCTGATCTCTTCGCGGTTTCTTTTTCGGCTGCCCCAAAATGCTCCGCTTACAGATCTCCTCTAAGAGCATGGCGCGGGAAAACGTCTCCTCCCTGTCCTTTCCGCAGATCAGTACGCCGTGGTGCACCATAAAGACCACCTTCGCCCCCGACTGCATGGCATCGTACACCGCTCCCGCAAGCTTCTCCGTGCTGGAAAGTCCGTATGCCGCTCTTGCGATCCCTCCGAGCTTCTCCGCCTCTTCTTCCGTCATGGCAAGCTGTTCAAAGCCGCAGAGCCCGATCGCCGTGGCATAGGTCTGATGGGTGTGAATGACATACCCCACCTCCGGGAATGTCTGATACGCCGCCAGATGCACACCCTTCTCGCTCGAGGGCTTATGCGCGCCGCAGCACACACCGTTTCTTATGTCCATCAGCACCAGATCCCCCGCCGTCATCGTCTCATAATCCAGCCCGCTCGGCGTGATGACAAAATGATTCTCGTCGATACGGCAGCTGATATTACCCCAGGTTCTCGCCACCAGTCCCGCCTGCTGCAGCTTTTTGCCTTCCTCGGCAACCAGGCGTCTCGCCATCTGTTCTTCCATTCCAATCTCCTCCGCTTCTGCCGGTGCCGCTGTCACCCGGCTTTTTCTCTATTCTCTATTATCTTCCATCAGAAGCTGTTTTGCAACCGCATGTGAGACATTATATGTCCGAACTCCCGTCTCATTTAATGCCTCTTCATTCGCCTCGCAGTACAGCCGATACCAGCCCTGCTTTCTGTAGTCCGCCGCGCCGCTTTTTCCCGCATATTTTTCAATCGCCGGCGCCGCATCCGTCGAGAGTGTGTAGAGGTAGCTGTAGTCCACCGTCTCCTCCCCGGACGCTTCCCACGAGATGCGCGTCAGATTGTAGGCGGCGATAAAATAATCCACATGCGAAAAGGCAAATACGAGATACACCGCTCCCGCCAGCACAAATCCATACCGGAACAGCGGGAACTGCGGTTTCATGATCTTTGCGATTACGCCAGCCATCAAAAGTGCAATCACCACCAGAGCCACCAGCACCGACACGCGCAGAAACGTCAGTTTGTACGCCCGGATATAGAGAAGCATCCGGCAGGCGCTCGACGCCGTCATAATAAGCGTGCAGCCTGAAATGGCAAGGAGCAGCGCCTTCAATACTCTGTTCTCCTTAAAATAGCTCTGGATGGAAAGCACCGCCGCCAGATTCAGCACACATACGAACAACAGCTGGAAAAAACCGCGTCTGGCGTACTCCGCGTAAGTCACCCCCACCGGAAGCTGCATGTTTCCGATAAAAAGATACACGATCTGGATTGCCGAAAACAGAAGATACAGCACGGCAATCGGCGCGGTAAACGCAATCGCTATCAGCGGTTCCGCTGTCTTTCCGGCAGAAGGCTTAATGTCTGCCGCGTGCTTTTGCACATACCGCACACCGCAGTAGGAGGATAAGAATCCAAACACCAGCATGAACAGAATCCGAAACAGCTTCACCGGGAACCGGAACACTCCCGCAAACCGTACAAGCAGATCTGCAAATACCATGTCCGCGGACATTAACAGAAGCACCAGAACCATCAGACAGGGCACCGCCGCGCAGATCCCGATGAGAACATACCAGCCTGCATGGCTCTCCCCCGTCTTTTTGCTGCGGTAAAATGCACCGCCGTCCGCAAACGGCTTCCCGATAAAGCAGACCGCACCGCACACCGCCGCCACAATCTCCGCCAGATATTTTCCGAAATTCCACCCGGCATCCTGCGCAAAATTGTGCAGAAGAATCCCCACAAGCAGCACAAAAATGATAAGATCATTCATCCAGCCGATCCATTCGTTCCCCGTCAGGACGGTAGAGATTCCAAGCAGCACCATCATCCCCAATACAATGCCGTTGTCCCGTCTCTCCTTTTCCCCGAACATCCGGAACACAAAACGTACATACCACACACTCGCCGCCACCCAAAGCACCGACGCCAGTCCCATCACATTTTCAAACAGGCATCCCGTATATACAAGCGCGTAGAGCAGGCTGGCACCCGCCAGCTTCCCGAAAATCTTTGCGCCTTCCTGATTTTCTTCCTCTGGAATGATCTCCTTCGGATTCACTTCCCTGTTAAGCATGATCTCTTCCATCGCCCTTCTCCTCCCCTTCTTCCTCTACATACTCCAAAATATCTCCCGGCTGACAGCCTAATGACCGACAGATCTTATCAAGCGTATCCATCCGGATCGCCTTCGCCTTTCCGTTTTTTAAAATCGAAATATTCGCCATTGTAATGCCGACTTTTTCCGATAACTCTGTCACGCTCATTTTTCGCTTCGCCAGCATGACATCTATATTGATCCTGATTGCCATTCTCTTCCTCATTTCCGGACGATCCGCTGCCGTCCTATATTGTCAGTTCCGCATCCTGCTTCATCTCGTACGACTTGTAGATCAGATGGGACAGCGCCGCCGCGAGCACCGCGATCACCACATTGATAAAAATGAGCAGAATCATAAAAATCAGAAATGCCGGTCCAAGCGCCCGCTTTGCCGCGAGGAACAGAATTCCCGCAAACCAGACCACCGCCAGCACAAACGCCAGCCTGCTGATTACCACAAACGACCTTGCATTCTCACTGGAAAAAGAATTGTCGCGTCCGATCTGCACGCAGACCTTCCAGAACTGATAGAGAATCGCGTAGCAGAACACCGCAATGCCCCAGCCGTAAAGAATCCCGGGAATACGGAGCGCCGCGTAGTCCGGATACGTCACTGCCATGTCCCATGCCATATACGGCACCACCAGCCCGAAGAACACCAGTCCCATCCCGGCAATCGAAAGCGTGATCCCCTTTAACCAACCTGCCACCTGTTTCTGACTCATAATTACCTCTTTTCCGCATCTTTGCTGCTGTATTTTTCTCACAGCTTTATTATATCCATGTTTTTCCATTTTGCAATATATTTTTATCGTTTTTCGATAAATTCATATCGTTTTAAGGGAATCTTAAGAAAAAGTACAATCGGAACGAAGTCTCTTATTGCACAAAAAAAAGAGCACCGATCTCTCGGTACTCTCCAGTGGAAGCAACGGGGCTCGAACCCGTGACCTCTCGCGTGTGAGGCGAACGCTCATCCCGGCTGAGCTATGCTTCCATATCTGCTATTATAGTCCTTTCGCAGAAAAATACAACCTCAATTTAAAAATTCCTCTTTCTCGAGCAAAAGCCGCATGGCCCAAGGCGGCACCGCCGCTTCGTCATAGTCCTCCAGAAACAGAAACGCAGTCCGGTAGTCCGGGCGTTTTGCCGGATACCGCCCCTTTCCGTCCGTAAAATAGAGCAGTCCCGCCAGCTCTTTTAATTCTCCCTGTTCCAGAAGATCATTGACATAGGAAAACGCCGGGCGAAAATCCGTGCCGCCCCCGCCAAGGAGTGTAAAATCCCTAAGAAACGCTTCCATCTCCTGCTCTCCCGTGATCTTTGCATCGCTTCGCACCGCGTTGTCACACTGTAAAACCCGGATCACGGAACGCGCAAAGAAACTGTCGCTCTGGTGCAGAATGTTTGCCGTCTCGCGCAAAAACTGTTCCACCAGTTCACCGCTGGTGGAATAGCTGGTGTCAATCACGATCACAAACTCGCGGATCTTTTTTATCTCCCTGCTCTCAAGCGGCTCAATGAGCGGCAGATTCCCGTATACCGAAAGTCCGTAGGTGTAATAGCTCAGATCAAACTCCTCCGGATCGGCATGCAACTCCTCGTGCAGCACCGCAAATTTCTGCAGGAAATCCCGGTAGCTTCGTCTGCTTTTTCCCGCCGCAAGCTGCGCCGCCAGAAGGTCTTCGCCGTCCTTTGGCTTTTCTCCCCGCCGCTCCTGCTCCATGCGGGTCTGTCTTGCGATCTGATTCCACTTTTTCTGATTGTCCGCCGCTGCCGCACACTTTGCCGCATCGTCCTCCCGCTTTGGCCAGTACTTGTGGCTGTCCGTGTAAAATTCACGTTCTAACGCCTGCCACTCCTCGCAGACCGGCATCCCCTCCGCCGGCAGCGGAAAATAGCGTTCCCACAAAAGATCGTAGACAATGGCAGCCGACACGCCCTTTTTTTGCTCCCGCAGTTCTTCGTACAGCTTCTGGCGCGTCCAGCTTAAAATCCGCTTCGTACATTTTTTCCCCAGACCGTCAATCGTATACTCCACAGCAACATCGCAGGCGAGATTCCACAGCCGTCTGTCGCGGTTCCCAGCAATCCACGGATGGGAGAAAATACAGTGCAGCACTGCATGAAGATAGGCACGGTTTAAGTACGGCGCATTTTTTTCAAACACACGCAGCACCTGCTCTGTGGAATAAAACAGATGTCCCCCGTCCGTGGCAAAACTCTGCAGCGACGCATCCGCCTGCGGCACAAGCGCCGAGAACGCGACGTCCAGATACCGCAATTCCAGGTACAGTTCGTTGCGCACATAGGAAAGTATTTTTTCCGCCATCTGCACTTCCCATTCTTCCTGTGTCTGTATGTGTCCCATGTCCTCTCTCCTCTTCCTGTTTCTTTTTCAAAATGCACTGCAGCCGCACGCACTTTTTCTGCGTGGAAACAATCTTAAAAATCGTCAAACGAGTAGCGCTCGTCCGGCGTTTTCTCCGGGAAATACTGCTGCATCAGATGAAGCAGCGCCGCCGCTCCCTCCGCCCAGTCCACTTTCCCAGCACGCACGGCGCACGCCGCCACGTCCTCGCGCGTCACAAACTTCCGGCTGCAGCAATATTCCGCCAGTTCCAGATCCCGGTCATCCGTGATGCGGCGGATGAGATAGCCGCCGTGTGCCTTCAGATACGCCTCGTAGAGTCCACGCGGCGTCTCCGAAAGCTCCGCCGCATAGCGCACCCGGTCGAGTGCCAGCCGTCCCAGTGTCACCTCCGATTCATCCACACACGCCTGTGGGAAAATCTTATCGTACTGTGCAAAATCAAGCACGCCCTCGCGGAAGCTCTGCCGCGCCCGAAATCCTTCCCCCACAATATTTCTGCCGAAAATATGTGCCGGCGCAATCTCGTCATAGCTCTCATAATATTCCGGGAACAGCAGCTTCGCCCACACGCCGTTTTCGCCACTTAAGGCCACTTCCAGATCTGACGAGAGCTGTGCCAGCAAAAGCCTGAGCCCTGTCTTTTGTCCGGGGTCCGCATGCAGCAACAGCCGCGACAGGCTCCGGCAGTTCATAAACGCATCGCTCCCCAATGTCTCTGTCCCGCTTCCGAGTTCCAGTTCCGCAAGCGCCGTGGCATTATAAAAAGCAAAGTTTCCGATCTTTTTTACGCCCTCCGGCAGCGTCACGCGCGTTATGTACGCCCCCGCCAGTTCCGCGAGCGCGCCGTCTGCTCCCGGCAGCCCGTCTGCTTCCGGCTCCGCAGATACCTCCCTGTCCGGCTCTGTTTCCGGCGCGCCGTCTGCCTCCGGCTCCGCCGGCACGTAGCTGCACCGGTATTCTGCGGGGAGATGTGCCTGCGCCGCAAAGCAGTAGTCCCCGATCTCTGTAATCGTTCTTCCCTCTATCTCTGCCGGGAAACGCGGCTCCGGCGTCCCGCCGAACGCCCGGAGCAGCCGCGCACCTCCCTCATTTGTCAGTTCCCAGTATAACTTATAGTTCATCTTCTGCTCCTAATGTAAACTCTACGCTCCATTATACGAAAGGCGTTTTTCTCTGTCAAATCTGCGTCATTCCGCCCAGCAGAATTCCGGTGTTGTCCCGGTAGATCCCCGCGAAATCCGACATGGGAAGCGGATTTTCCCCCATCCCGACCTCGATCGTGTAGCCCGGTCTGTCGTATTCCTGGATAAACCAGTCCTTATAACCGGCATATCCCGACTGTGCGGGCGTCTCCTCCACAGTATAGCCGCTGACTTTCCCAAAATACTGCGCAATCTCGTAGGAGCGCGCTGGTTCATAGTCCAGATACTTCCAGTAGATGACCTCACCCTGGGTGTGGTATGCAAGGATCAGCCTGAAATCATGTGCTCTGGTGAACGCGTACACCGCCTCGCTCTCCGGCGCCGTCAGGGGCGCTTCCCCCACGTAATCTCTGGGCGCCGGTCCTGTGTACCCCTGCGCAAATTTAATTCTCTTTGCGTTTTCCCAGCCTGCCGGGAACTGCAGATTTAAATCTATGCCCTCGATATTCGCCTTCCATCCGGACGGAAACGGAATTGCCGGGTAATCCGATGCAATCTGCTGCGCCCGCCGGTAATACCCGCCGTCTGTAAACAGCCCGTTTACCAGATCCACCCCGTCGGGATTGACGAGCGGCACAAGAAAAAGCCGGTACTCCTCAAACAGTTCCGCCGCCGGCACGCCGTAGAGCGCCATTCTTCTTTCGTACGCCTGTGCATATTCCTCCGCGAATCTGAGCAGAACCGGCGTTGTGATGCTCTCGTTTGCATGAAAGGATGCATTGTAGAATACCTCTTTCTCTCCGTTTCCGATCTCCAGATACCAAATCGGCTTCCCCATCACGCTTTTGCCGATCTCCCCGCTCTTTAGAAACGGGTAGCGCACACGCAACCCGTCAATCACTGCCGCTGTAAGCAGCGATGTATAAGGCACCTCCACCGCCGTTACCGGATCTTCAAAAAGAATCCGGTTCTCCCCCTCTTCTGTCACATATCCTCTCAGATACGGCAATAATTTTTCCCAGGCAGACCGATCCACCACGCATATGCGGTCGGTCTGCAAAAAATCAGCGAGTGCCTGACAGGTGTTGGTTCCAAAGATGCCGTCCACCAAAAGCGGATACCCCGCGCGCTTTAACGCCAGCTGCATATAAGATACCAGAATTCCTCTATCTCCCTGATACAGATTTTTCAATTTTTCCTTCTTTCCGGCAAGAGAAGTCCCTCTCCCGCCATACTTCTTCCTCTTATCTTATGCAGGTATTCCGGCATTTAGCTGTCACTTTTCCACAAACGCAAAATGGACATGAGTGGAAAAACAGTCCGTGTCTTTCCCTCCATGTCCATTTTATGATTGTTATAAACTCTCCGCCTCCGGTCAGCAGGCTTCAATCTCCTTGATACTGCATTCATTGCCTGTCACAAGATAAGTTTCATAGCTTCCGCAGTGCGGGCACTGTCTTCCGTAAGTAACCGTCTCATAGGTCTTCTGGCAGTCCTCACAGATTGTGACCGCCGGAAGGGACTCTATTTTCATCTCGCACTCTGCGATCAGCGGATTCTTTTTGCGGTAAAATTCCCAGCACTCCGTCAGATATTCAGGCACAATGCCGCTGACCTCACCGATGTCCAACGTGACAGATCCTATTTTTTTTAATTCGTTCTCCGCTGCAACCTGATCCAGCGTCTTTGCGATATGAACAATAATTCCCAGCTCGTGCATATAACTCCTCTTAATTCTTGTTGCGTTTGACCGCAAACTGACGCTTTAACGCATACGGTGCGATGGCTTTCAGTTTGTCCTCAGACTTCCACATACGGCTTGCATCCGGCAGATCGCGTGTCAGATGAATCGCATCAAACTCACACTTCGTCGTACAGATTCCACAGCCGATACACTTGTTCTCATCCACAACCGAAGCTCCGCAGCCGAGGCAGCGCTTTGCCTCTGTCTTGATCTGCTCCTCGGTGAGCGTGCAGCGCAAGTCACGGAATGTCTCCTTCGCCACACCGGCTTTTGTTCCCGGAATCTGGCGCTTTGCGTTGTCAAATGTCTCCACATCGATGTTGTTCTTATCCAGTTCGATGAACTCTCTGCGGTTACGTCCGAGTGTTAAGCTCTGTCCCGGATTGACAAAACGATGCATGGATACAAATCCTTCTTTTCCTGCTGCGATGGCATCGATGGCAAAACGCGGTCCTGTGTATACATCACCGCCGACAAAAATATCCGGCTCCGCGGTCTGATAGGTTACCGGGTCAGCGATGGCTCCGCCGTTCGGTCTGATCTCCACTTTCGTTCCCTTTAACAGATCTCCCCAGACGATGGACTGTCCGATGGAAAGAAGTACGTTCTCGCACTCAACGGTCATCAGATCATTCTCATCATACTGCGGATTGAAACGTCCGTCCGCATCCTTGACGGAGAGACACTTCTTGAATACGATTGCCTTCACCTTGCCGTTCTCTGTCAGAATCTCCTTCGGACCCCAGGAATTGTTTACGGAAATGCCCTCTTCCTCAGCCTCTGCCACTTCGTCCTTTGCCGCCGGCATGATATCGCGGGACTCCAGACAGAACATGGAAACCTCACCGGAACCTGCGCGCAGCGCTGCTCTTGCCACATCGACTGCCACATTACCGCCGCCGACAACAACCGTGCGTCCGGAAAGCTTTGTGCTCTCATCCAGGTTCACGCTTCTTAAGAATTCCACACCGGTCTTCACGCCATCCGCGTCCTCGCCCGGAACTCCGGCCTTGCGTCCGCCCTGTGCGCCGATTGCCACGTAGAATGCCTTGAAACCTTCCTCGCGGAGCTGCTGGATCGTCACATCTTTTCCTACCTCTACGCCGCACTTGAAGGTAACGCCCATCTGGCGGAGAACCTCGATCTCTGCGTCAATGATGTTTTTCTCCAGACGGAACGACGGAATACCGTTTAACAGCATACCGCCCGGACGGGACTCTTTCTCGAATACCGTTACTGGATAACCCATCTTTCTGCAGTAGAACGCTGCGGAAAGACCAGCCGGGCCACCGCCGACGATCGCGATCTTCTGAGGCAGATCCACGCCGGTTCCGAGATGGTTGACGATCTCCGGGATATAGCGCTTATCCGCATGCATCTCCTGCTCTGCGATGAATTTCTTGATCTCATCGATGGCTACCGCCTGATCGATCGTTCCTCTTGTACATGCATCCTCACAACGGCGGTTACAGATGGAACCACACACTGCCGGGAAAGGATTCTCGTTCTTGATCAGCTTTAAGGCGTCCATATATCTGCCTTCCGCTGCCATCTTCACATAACCCTGTACCGGAACGTGTGCCGGACAGGCGGTCTTACACGGAGCTGTACCGGTCTCATAGCAGTTGATCTGGTTCTTGTCGCGGTAATCCTTGCTCCACTTCTCCGGTCCCCACTTTGCCGCATCCGGAAGTTCCTGCTTCGGATAGGTAATCTCGCCGTTCTTTGTGCAGAGCTTCTGTCCGAGCTTTGCAGCACCGGTCGGGCAATACTCCACGCAGCGGCCGCATGCCACACAGTTTTCCTTTGTGACATGCGCGCGGTATGCAGAACGGGACATGTTCGGTGTATTGAAAAGCTGGGAAGTGCGCAGCGCGTTGCAGACGCCGACTGCACAGTTACAGATTGCAAAAATCTTATCCTCGCCGTCGATGTTGGTGATCTGATGTACATAACCCATCTTCTCAGCGCGCTCTAAAAGCTCTAACACTTCGTCAAGCTCCACATAGTGTCCTCTTCCGGTCTGTACCAGGAAGTCTGCCATATCGCCGACACCGATGCACCACTCGCCCTCAATATCGCCGGTTCCCTCTCCGCGGACTCTCTGCTGCAGACGGCAGGAACACTGTCCGATTGCATACTTGTCCTTGTACTTTTTCAGCCAGTGGGAAATATGCTCCACATCTGCAGATTCCTGTGCTGCCGGAATAGCCTTCTCTACCGGGATAACATGCATACCGATACCGGCTCCGCCGAGCGGCACCATCGGTGTCACCTTCTCCAGCGGAAGTCTTGACATATTCTCAAAGAAATCAGCGATCTCTGTGTGCTTTTCCACCTGCTCTTTGTTCATTACCATGAACTCGGCGCTTCCCGGTACATACATCGGCAGAATGTACTGCTTCTCATGCTGCGGATTCTCCCAGTTGTACTCGATGATTCCGACAACCGCCATCTCCTGCAGCAGCTTCTCTAACTCTGCCTCCGGCTTCTTGGTCTTCTTTGCCAGCTTCGGAAGGGTGATCGGCTTGCGCACGTCCATGCACAGTGCCACTTCCGCCATCTCATCGGTAACCACACCTGCAAGGCCCCAGTATTCCGGATCGTTTACCGTGAGCTTCTCCATACCAAGCTTGTACGGAATACGGTCGGTAATCTTTTTCCCGAGCTTTAAAATCAATTCTCTTTCTTCTGCCATAACAGTCTCCTTTTTCCTTTGTTTTTCGTTGTTTTTCCTGTTTGTTTTATTCTGTCTCGTCTGTTTTCGTCTTATATTGCATAAATAGTGCGCACTCAGAGAGTGCGCATACTCATAGCCTGTGTATACCCATAAAATATGTATGCCGCTTCCGGCAGTTTTTAATTATTCCACTGTTTTACTTCCGTGCGAAGCCAGTCGTACCATGCATCCATCCCCTCGCCGGTGCGGGAAGAGATCGGAATGATCTGAATGTTCGGGTTCAGCTTCTTCACGCGCTCTTTGCATGCCTCGATGTCAAAATCAAAGTACGGAAGTACATCGATCTTGTTGATCAAAAGCACGTCGCAGATGGAAAACATTAACGGGTATTTTAACGGCTTATCATCCCCTTCTGGAACGCTTAAGATCATGGCGTTCTTTACGGCTCCCGTATCAAACTCTGCAGGACAGACCAGATTGCCGACGTTCTCAAGAATGGCGAGATCCACGTCCTTTGTCCCGAGGCTCTCAATACCCTGTCTCGTCATATCCGCGTCCAGATGGCACATGCCGCCCGTATGGATCTGGATTGCCTTTGCGCCTGTCTGTGCGATCGTGTCGGCATCCACATCCGAATCAATATCCGCCTCCATGACACCAATGCGCATCTCGTCTTTTAACGCGCCTATCGTCCGCACCAGCGTGGTCGTCTTTCCGGATCCCGGTGAAGACATCAGATTCAGAAGAAATGTTCTGTCTGCCTTTAACTCAGAACGAAGCACATCTGCTTCTCTGTCATTGTCTTCCAGAATATTCTTCTTGATTTCAATCACCTTAAACTCACTCATTTATATGCCCCTTTCCCTGTGGCGAGGTATCCCTTCGCTCGGTCGCATTCTGGTCATACCTCATGTTTGTCTAAATTTTAACACACTTTTCCTGTGAAATCAACGCTATTTTGCACTATATTTTCGGTTCTGTTTTTGTGCAATCTGCCATCTGGCGTCTGGTATGACCAGAAGTTTTATCAGAAGGCAGACTCTTTTTTTGCAAAAAGGAGAGCAGTGCAACAAATGCTCTGCCCTCCTTCTTTTTAAACCTGTATGCGGTCTGCGATTTCTTTTCCAAGCGCCACCCGCTCGTTCTGCACCCCTATGATCAGGCTGTCCCGCAGCTTACGGATGACCTGTATGGTCTCTCCCTCCTCCACGTGATGCTGGCGCAGAAAATCGACTGCCTCCGGAAGCCCGAACATCCACTTGATCGTACATATATCTCCTGCCTGTGCTTTTGACAATGCGTACATAAAAACCCCCTCCTTTTCTTCCCATTGTAAGTGCCCCAATATCTGTTAGTCAATAGAAATATTTTTTATTATTATTCGCATTTTTTATCATTACGCGCATGAATTTTCTGGCATTTCTATTTTACCATGATATGTACGACTAATCATTTTTTCTCATTTTCGCTCAATCGCGTGCGCAGGACAGTTCTCATAGCAGTTCCCGCAACGGAGACAATGGTTCCGTTGAATCCGGTACGGCGCGCTCTCCTCAATGCACCGCTGCGGGCATACTGCTGCGCAGGCGCCGCATCCCACGCAGGCGTCCGTAATGTAGTATCCCTTCCCCCTTACACCGGCCTCCCCAGGCGTGTAAGTCTCCCGGAAAATCGGATTTAACTTTATATCCATATCTTCTATAATCGGAATATATTATCTTCTTCCAAACTAAAACTCCAAGCTATCTGCATTAAGCAGAAAATATTTCATGCCCATGATTACAAATCCTTCCTCATTTCTCCAAGGCTTTTTTGTTCCATTTACTATAATAATCTTCTTAAATGAATCCGGAATATTACGGAGTGAATTAAGTTCCTGTGTCTGCTTTTCCTCAGAAGTCATATCATAAGCTACCTGAATATAATATCTCTGACTACCCTGGTTCACTACAAAATCAACCTCTAACTGCTTATGAACCCTCTTTCCCTCACTATTCTTTGCAAATACATCCACAATACCGACATCCACATTGTAACCACGCACAAGCAGCTCATTATAAACAATGTTCTCCATAATATGAGTCGGCTCCTGCTGTCTGAAGTTCAGTCTGGCATTTCTAAGTCCTATATCCGAAAAATAGTATTTCAGATTTGCACCTACATATTTTCTGCCCTTAATATCATACCGGTCCGCTTTGGAAATCAAAAATGCTTCTGCCAGATAATCTATATGGTTGGATATGGTTTTATTACTATAATTGATACCTCGTTCACTTTTGAAAGTATTTGATATTTTGGTTGGATTGGTAGGTGCTCCTATGGCAGAAGCAAGAATGTCCACCAAGGTTCCAATCTGATCAACATTTTGAATCCTATTTCGCTCTACCACATCCTTGATATAAACATTGGTAAAAATATTTTTAAGATACTCAGCCTTTTGGCGTTCCACAGAGAATTGTGCCACCTGTGGTAAGCCACCATATATCATATATTCCTCCCAAGCATCATCATAATCTCCATCAAAAGCTGCATAGAACTCTGAAAAGGACAACGGACAAATTCTGATTTCATCTCCTCTGCCTCTAAATTCAGTTACAATGTCGCTAGACAAAAATTTAGAATTACTGCCGGTTACATACACATCAATGTTACTGATACGAAGCAAACTATTCAGCACTTCCTCAAATCGTGGCATAAACTGTACTTCGTCCAAGAGCAGATAATACTTCTGGTCATCTTTCATTGTATCTTTAATATGCTGATAACACTTCTTTGGATCTCTCAGTTCCTCATTTTCAATTCCATCTAACGCAATCTCAATGATGTGGTCATGATCTACACCACTCTCCAATAAGTATTTCTTAAACAATACAAATAACAGAAATGATTTGCCGCATCTCCTGATTCCTGTGATAATCTTAATCATTCCGTTATCTTTTCTTATCTTTAACTGTTCAAGGTATGAATCTCTCTTAATCTCCACAATATCACTCCTTGTTTTTGTGCATTGCACGAATTTTAGTAATATCATTTTACTGCTAAATTATTCTCACTTCAATAGCCATTACTAATTTATGTGCATATGCACTTTTTTATGTAATAATTACAAAAGATATGCAACACATATTCTTTGTCATTAAGCTTAAACACACTTCCCGGCTCATAATTCATAAGTTGATACCCTGTAGATGTTATACTTTATACCAATCAGAATCTGTAGTACTTATATATCCATTAACCACATATTGATTCGGTCTGCTTCCACTCACTGCCGGAGTTGCTGCTTCACTATTTGCCCGAATCAACTGTGCTGTTTCCATCGTGTCATTAGAGTCTGACTCATTAACCGTCTGTGCATAAACTGTTGTTCCACCTGCAACCAAACAAAAACAGATTATCGCTACTGCAAATAAACTTCCAATCATTTCTCTCATTGCTGCTTTTTGTAGGCTATCTTTTCTTCTTGCCATAAAAATAACCTCCAAACTGAGTAATTTTATCTTACATCAGTTTGAAGGTTTACACAAACTTTGTGGTACTCCCAGAATCTATTTCTTTTCACTGATTTAAAAGTTCTAATAATCTCCTCTGTAATTCATTTCCCGTCTCACGCGCTCTCTCGTTTTTGAAATCCATTCATCATCATCCTGATGTGCATCTTGTCCCTGCGTTCTCCGCTTACTGTCCTCCTTGCCCCGACGCATTCCCTCAAGACCTGCCTCGCGCGCCAATTTTCGCAAGTAATCCTGCCGTTCCTGCGGAAGTGTATCAAGATATGTCTCAGGTGCCACTTTGCGATACACACCTGGTGTGTATACCGGAATACGGCCGTATCTATTGCGCAGGCTCTCCAGATATTCTTCCGTATCTTCGACCGCCCGGGCAGCCTGCTGTTCCGACCGGATATTTCCCATGGCATAATCATGGTACTCATCGTCAAATGCGGTATCAAGTGCGTTCGATACCTCAATATCAACAAGCGCCGCCTTGCCAATAATCTGCGATCCCCGCTTCTCATAAATCCCGGACTGCGAGACTTCCCTGTCCGCCGAGAAGATGTCCGCAAACAGGGACTGCTTCGCATTGTAATCCATGCGTTCATAATGATCTTCCAGCTCCATCGCCTGTCTGCTCAAGCCGTCCGGCGTACCGTGCGACCAGTATCCGTCTGGAAGCAGCATTGTGTTGTCCGCCATAAAATAAATGTCCTCGACCTCACTCGCGTGGTTGTCGATGACCGTCTTAAGCCGCCGGATGTCGTTGATGATATCCCGTCTCACTTCCATAATGTCGCGGCTCTCGATCGTATTTCCCTGAAGTTTACTGTTGATTTTCCATATGTAAGGACTGCTTCCCATAAAATGCACCCCCGGTCTGCTTTCTATTGATTACTTGCACCTATAACTGAGAATATTGTACTACTCCGATGCCTGCGCGTCCATTCATAAATAAGTATTGCAACTCCCGCTCTGCGCAAATGGATTTGTGGGGTGCACTGATTTACATCTTTTCCAGCATACAATTCTCCCATTTGCTCTACATAAATGACTTTGTGGATACCATGTCCTGCTGACTTGTAGAAAATTTCATCCATTTTCTCTGCTTCCCCGGCAAGCCACGGGTCTACAGCAGGATTTTTGTTCTATGGGACCCGAAAATCGCCGATTTTCGGATCCCACAGAACAATTTTAGCTCCCTGTGCCCAAAAACTTCGCTTTTTGCTGCTTTCTTCCCGCTTTTATCGGCATTTTCGGGTCCCAGACGGCTATTTTGTCTCTGTAGACCCGTGCATACTCCCGGACATCTCATTGTTCCTGACAAGACATCAAAAAAACAAGTACAGCTTTCCTGACAAGGTAAAAAACGGTCCATGACATGCGTCACAGACCGTTTCTGTTACATTTTCTAGTTCTCATTCATCTTCGCGAGCTTAGCAGCCTGGTCCGCCGCGATACATGCATCGATGATCTCCTGGATGTCTCCGTTCATGATCTTATCCAGCTTGTACAGGGTAAGATTGATTCTGTGATCCGTCACACGTCCCTGCGGGAAGTTGTAGGTACGGATCTTCTCGGAACGGTCACCGGTACCGATCTGGCTGCGACGCATCTCAGCCTCCGCATCGTGACGCTGCTGCTGCTCGATATCGTAGAGCTTTGCCTTTAAAAGAGCAAACGCCTTTGCCTTATTCTGGATCTGTGACTTCTCCGTCTGGCTGTACACGACGATACCGGACGGGTAGTGGGTCAGACGCACCGCGGAATCGGTCGTGTTGACACACTGTCCACCGTTTCCGGAGGCACGCATAACGTCGATACGGATATCCTTCTCATCAATGACAATATCAATGTCGTCATCCACTTCCGGCATTACCGCCACACTGATGGTGGAGGTATGGATACGTCCGCCGGACTCCGTCTCAGGCACACGCTGTACGCGGTGCACACCGGACTCATACTTCATCAGGGAGTACGCGCCCTGGCCGTTGATCATAAAGGTCACACTCTTCATACCGCCGATGCCGGTCTCGTCCGCCTCAACAATCTCGGTCTTCCAGTTCTTGCTCTCTGCATAATGCTGATACATACGGTAGATCTCCGCAGCGAAAAGTGCCGCCTCGTCCCCGCCGGCACCGGCACGGATCTCCACGATAACATTCTTATCATCATTCGGATCTTTTGGAAGAAGCAGAATCTTTAACTCATGCTCCAGCTCCTCAACACGCGCCTTGGCATCGTTTAATTCTTCCTTCGCCAGTTCACGCATCTCCTCGTCCGACTCCTCATCCAGCATGGCGAGGGAATCCGCAATATTCTGCTTGCACTGCTTGTACTCCTTATATGCAGCAACAATCGGTGCCAGATCACTCTGCTCCTTCATCAGCTTGCGAAAACGCTCCGGATTGTTCGCGACATCCGGCTCACTGAGCTCGCTCATCAATTCTTCAAAACGAATCAGTAAATCATCCAACTTATCAAACATAACAAACATCCTTTCTTATCTCAAACACCAGACAACCGTCTGCACCAACTATGCAAAATTCTCTCCAATCCCGCAATCAACTAAAGCATTCCGGTCACCACACGGTCTTTTCTCGCCAGATCCTTTATCACCTGCACATCATGGAACCCGATCTCCCGCATAAGTGCAGACACCTTTTGCCCCTGATCGTAGCCGATCTCAAACAACAGATGTCCTTCCGGGTTCAGATACTGCTTACACTGTCCGATGATCTTCCTGTAAAAATACAAACCGTCCTCCTTGCCGTCCAGCGCTTCCATCGGCTCAAAATCCCGCACCTCCGGCATCAGCTTTGCAATCTCATCCGTACAGATATACGGTGGATTCGAGACGATCACATCAAATGTCCCCGTCACGTGATCAAACAGGTCGCTGTGTTCAAACAACACCGGCACATCATTGAGCCTTGCATTTTCCTTCGCAACATTGAGCGCCTGCTTGGATATGTCAACCGCATACCCCTCCACATCCGATACATTGTGCAGAATACTGACAATCACGCATCCGGACCCGGTACACAGATCTAGCACACGCATTCCGGGGCGCACGACCTTCAGCGCCTCTTCCACCAGAGTCTCTGTATCCTGTCTTGGGATGAGGACACTGGAATTTACTTTGAACTTCAGTCCCATGAATTCCGTCTCACCCACAATATACTGCAGCGGGACATGCTCTGCGCGCTTGCGCAGCGCAATCTGGTACTCGCTCATCTGCTCTTCCGGCATATCCTCTTCCATATGAAGATAATAAAAACTGCGGTCGATCTTACACACCATTTCGAGCAAAAGCCATGCATCAGTCTTTGCCTCCGCAATATCTGCCATGGACAGAACTTTCTCCCCCAGATTTACTGTCTCACGATACGTCATTTCCAACCTCCATCATGCCTGTTCCCGGATCTCCTTCACGTAAGCCTTCCAGTCAAACATCGCCTCAACAGAGGCATTTCCAACCTCCATCATGCCTGTTCCCGGATCTCTTTCACGTAAACCTTCCAGTCAAACACCGCCTCAACAGAAGCAATTCCGACCTCGATCATCGAATCATCCGGCTCTCTTGTCGTAATCCGCTGCAGCAGAAGCCCCGGCTTGCTGAACAGATTGACAAGCATATGATCCGAGCGTCCGGCAAGCCGGATAAACTCGTACGATACCCCCGCAATCACCGGAATTAACACCAGGCGCAGCAGAAGCTGCAGGATCCGGTTATCCACGCGGATAAATAAAAAGAAGACAATGCTGATCAGCATGACAATCAGCAGAAAGCTTGTTCCGCAGCGCTTGTGCAGACGGGAACTCTTCCGCACATTCTCCACCGTAAGATCCATCCCCTGCTCAATACAGTTGATGCATTTGTGCTCTGCGCCATGATACATATAGACACGCTTAATATCCGGCATCAGTGAAATTGCCGCCACATATCCGATAAAGATGGTAAGGCGGATCACGCCTTCCAACAACGCAAGAAGTGTCTGCGATGTAATAAAACGCTGAAAGAATACGGATATGTAATATGGAAGCACCATAAAAATTGCCACCGCAAGAACAATGGAAATTGCCACCGTACCGCCCATCAGTACATTCTCCTGACGCTTTTCCTTTTTCTTCTGCTCTTCTTCCGTCGGCGCCGGTTTTTTCGCTCCGGCACGCTTCTCCGCTTTCCGGGATCCGCTCTTTTCATCCTCTTCCTCCTCGAAAAAGGATGCCGAGAACGTCAGTGTCTTCATCCCCAGTACCAACGATTCTATAAAACTGAACACGCCCCGCAAGATCGGCATGTTTCTTATTTTCTTATTTTTAATCAGTCCTTCGTACGTCGAGGTCTCGACGACGATCTCCTGGTCCGGCTTGCGCACGGCTACCGCGTATTTTTCCTGATTCTTCATCATTACGCCTTCCATGACCGCCTGGCCGCCAATTCCCGAATATCTCATAGTCTAAATCCCTGCTTCCGGCACATGAGCTGCGCCGTATTCCATAAGGTAAAAAAGGTTGAGATTAAACAACCTCAACCTTATCTGTAACCGTTTTCACTTAGGAGCATAACGCTTCACGCGCCATACTACTGCTGCTGCATACCATACTTCTTATTGAACTTATCAATACGTCCGCGAGCCTGAGCTGCTTTCTGCTGGCCTGTGTAGAACGGATGGCACTTGGAGCAGATCTCAACGTGGATATCTTCCTTTGTTGAACCTGTAACAAATGTGTTACCGCAGTTACATGTAACAGTTGCCTGATAGTAATCTGGATGGATTCCTGCCTTCATGATTTTCACCTCTTTATAATCTTATCGTTATTATGTTCCTGTCTGTCTCTATTCTCTTATGCCCGTATGCCCGATCCGCATATGGCACTTACTGCAAAGAATAGTCCCGAATAAACAGCGTTATTATTTTATCATGGTTTTTACAAAAAATCAAGTTCTTTTTATACAATCCGGTTCTTTTTCACCATATGGATATATTCCTGATTGTTGCGCGTGCGGGCGAACATGTTCAGAATGTTCTCCACCGCCTCGTCAGTGCGCATGCCGTTGATCGCCTTGCGCATGATCTCAACAGCCTCCTGCTCCTCCGGCTCCAGCAGCAGATCGTCGCGCCGCGTTCCCGACTTCACAATGTCGATGGCAGGGAACACGCGTTTCTCGGAAAGCTTGCGGTCAAGCACCAGCTCCATGTTGCCGGTTCCCTTAAACTCCTCGAACACCACGTCATCCATCTTGCTTCCGGTATCCACCAGCGCAGTGGCAAGGATTGTGAGACTTCCTCCCTCACGCATGTTTCTGGCCGCACCGAAAAAGCGCTTCGGCATGTGCAGCGCTGCCGGATCAAGACCTCCGGATAACGTACGTCCGCTTGGCGGAACCGTAAGGTTGTAGGCTCTTGCCAGTCTCGTGATGCTGTCCAGCAGGATCATGACATCCTTTCCGTGCTCCACAAGGCGCTTGGCCCGCTCGATCACCATCTCGGATACGCGTTTGTGGTGCTCCGGCAGTTCATCAAACGTAGAATAAATCACTTCCACGTTCTCCCCGACAATCGCTTCCTTGATGTCCGTAACCTCCTCCGGTCTCTCGTCGATCAGCAAAATAATCAGATGCATATCCGGATTTCCCTTTGTCACTGATTTTGCAATCTCTTTTAATAAGGTGGTCTTACCTGCCTTCGGCTGGGAAACGATCATACCGCGCTGTCCCTTTCCGATCGGCGACACCAGATCCACAATGCGCATTGCAACACTGCAGCCCGGGCGCTCCAAGCGGATTCTCCGGTTCGGGAAAATCGGCGTCAGATCCTCAAAATTCTTGCGCTTCTGCGCGACACTCGGATGATAACCATTGACTGATGAAACATATAACAGTGCAGAAAACTTTTCCTGCTGCGTCTTCACACGGGTATTTCCCGCCACGATATCGCCCGTCTTCAGATTAAACTTGCGGATCTGTGACGGCGATACATACACATCGTTCTCCCCGGGGAGGTAATTCTCACAGCGGATAAATCCATATCCGTCCGGCATGACCTCTAAGATACCGTTCGCCATAATTCCGCTGTCCAAATTGGAGATCGTCTCATCCGCTGCGGTGCTCTCTCCCTTCCCCTCTCTTGTCTCTCTCGGCTCACGCGCCGGCCGCTGCTGCGCCTGCTCACGCTGCGATATCTGTTCCCGCTGCGCCTGCTCACGCTGCGCCGTCTGCTCACGCTGCTTCGTATTCTCTTCTCTGCCCTGGCGCTCGTCCTCTGCAACCATCAGATCTACCAGATCACTCTTTTTCATGCCGGAGATATTTTTGAGTCCTCTCGCTTTTGCAAGATCACGCAAAACAACGGCTGACAAGCTCTCATACTTTTCTCTCATCCATTCGCTCCTGTTCTTATCAATCTGCTATTTTCCTCTATGCTCTCAATCGTATTGGGAATTGTGTCTGAACTGACAAAATGAATTTACAATATGCGTATTATACAACACTTTTTCCAAAATAGGAAGTCCTAATTTTCTTGATTTGTCAAAATGATAATGGTATGATTTACATATTGATTTTTATACAAAAATAAACTTTATATACAGGAGACGATATCATGGAGAATCAGACAATGACACTTGCCGAGAAGGCATTGCTTATGCATGAAAAATGGAACGGAAAGCTTGAGACCATCGCAAAATCCAAAGTAAACTCCCGCGAGGATCTCGCCATCGCATACACACCTGGCGTTGCGGAGCCATGTAAGATGATCGCCAAGGATCCCGAAGCTGCTTACAAATATACCATGAAAGCGAACACCGTCGCCGTCATTTCCGACGGAAGCGCCGTTCTCGGTCTCGGCAATATCGGCGCATACGCCGCCATGCCTGTCATGGAGGGAAAATGCGTTCTGTTTAAGGAATTCGGCGATGTCAACGCCGTACCGATCTGTCTCGATACCCAGGACACGGAAGAAATCATTACCACAATCAAGAACATCGCACCCGCATACGGCGGCATCAACTTAGAAGACATCTCCGCGCCGCGCTGCTTTGAGATTGAGGAGCGCCTGAAGGAAATGCTCAACATTCCGGTCTTCCATGACGACCAGCACGGCACCGCCATCGTGGTGCTTGCCGGCATCATCAACGGTCTGCGTGTCACCGGCAAGAAAAAAGAGGACTGCCGCGTTGTCGTAAACGGCGCCGGCTCCGCGGGTGTTGCCATCACAAAACTTCTGCTCACCTACGGTTTTCGCCATGTTACCATGTGTGACCGCGAGGGAATCATCGGCAAAGATTACCCGAACTTAAACTGGATGCAGCAGAAAATGACTGAGGTCACCAACCTTGAGAACCAGAACGGCACACTTGCCGACGCCTTAAAGGGTGCCGATATCTTTGTCGGCGTCTCCGCACCGAATATCGTTACCCCGGAGATGGTTGCCTCCATGAACCACGATTCCATCCTGTTCGCCATGGCCAACCCGGTACCTGAGATCATGCCGGATGTGGCAAAAGCCGCAGGCGCCAGAATCGTCGGAACCGGACGTAGCGATTTCCCGAACCAGGTCAACAATGTCGTGGCATTTCCGGGCATCTTTAAGGGTGCTCTCGAGGGACGGGCGACACAGATTACCGAGGAGATGAAGCTTGCCGCCGCAGAGGCGATCGCCGGTCTTGTCTCCGACGAAGAGTTAAACGACGAGTTTATTATGCCGGAAGCATTTGATCCGCGTGTGGCGCAGGTTGTCAGCGAGGCAGTCCGCTCCCACATCGTGCGCTGACCGGATATCCAATGAACGACGCGCGTTACTACTCTCTCAACACCTATTTAAGACAGACATTCGGTGAGAAGGTCTACCGCCTGTCCTTAAACGGCGGTATGACCTGTCCGAACCGTGACGGCAGTATCGGTACCGGAGGATGCATTTTCTGCAGTGCCGGCGGAAGCGGTGATTTTGCCGCCTCCCCGCAGCAATCTGTCACCGGGCAGATCGCGCAGGCGAAGCTTCTCCTCCGTGAAAAGACAAACTGCCGCAAATATATCGCCTATTTTCAGGCATACACGAACACCTACGCTCCCGTCGGTGTTCTTCGTGCGCTTTATACGGAAGCTCTCGCACAGCCAGACATTGTGGCGCTCTCCATCGCTACCAGATGTGACTGTCTGCCACCCGATGTTTTAGATCTGTTAGCAGAGTTAAATACCATAAAACCGGTCTGGGTCGAACTCGGTCTTCAGACTATCCATGAACACACTCTGCGTTTTATACGCAGTGGTTTTTCCCTCGCCCAGTATGAGCAGGCAGTATCCGCGCTTCACGCGCGGGGCATCAAAGTCATAACCCATCTGATCCTCGGGCTGCCGGGGGAGACCACCGATGACATGCGCGCTTCCGTGCGCTATCTTGCCGCGCACCCCGTCTTCGGCGTAAAGTTGCAGCTGCTTCACGTCTTAGAGGGCACCGATCTTGGAACACTCTACAAAAATGACCCGTTTCCACTTTTTACGCTGGAGGAATACTGCGACCTTATCGCAGACTGCCTTGCCCTCCTTCCGCCGGAAATGGTCATTCACCGTCTGACCGGTGACGGTCCGCGCCGTCTGCTCCTCGCTCCGCAATGGAGCACGGACAAAAAGCGCGTGCTAAACACCATCCACAGACAGCTCGCAGGACGCGATCTCTGGCAGGGCAAATATTATAGAAATGAGGAATTCCATGGCTGAACCATTTACCATATACAAACTGACCATCTTAAACATGCTCGACAAGGTCGATTTTCCACTGACCAACACGCAGATCTCCGACTTTTTTCTGGAGCAGGAATACACGGATTATTTCCGGGTACAGCAGGTCTTAAACGATCTCGCAGACTCCGGTCTGATCCGCACGGAATCCACACACAGCAACACGCAGTATTACATCACCGCCGCGGGGCGTGAGACGCTCGGCTTTTTCCGCGACAAGCTCACGGACGCGATCGAACATGACACCATCGCCTATTTTGAAAAAAATAAAATGGCGCTCCGCACCGTCAACTCGATCATCGCAGACTATTACAAGACGCCGAATCAGGACTATGCCGTGCGCTGCCAGTTCCGCGTCCACGATACCAACTTAATCGACCTGACGCTGACCGTCAAAAACAAAGAACAGGCAGAGGCGATCTGCAACAACTGGAAAAAACAGAACGAGGATGTCTACGCGTATCTGATGGACATCCTGATGCAATAGACACAGATATTTTTCACAGACAGAAGGGAGTCCTTATTTTATGGGAAAAAGTGCTTTCAAACCCGGCAACATGCTCTATCCGCTGCCTGCCGTCATGGTAAGCTGCCAGTATCCCGGCGCATCCGATCCGGAATGCAGCAATCCTGCCCTCGCAGGCAGACCGAACATTCTTACCGTTGCCTGGGCAGGCACCGTCTGCACGAACCCGCCGATGCTCTCCATCTCCGTTCGTCCGGAGCGCTACTCCTACCACATGATTGAGGCCGCCGGTGAGTTCGTGGTAAATCTCACAACCGAAGCGCTTGTACGTGCCACCGACTACTGCGGCGTGCGCTCCGGCAGAGACGTCGACAAGTTCAAGGAGATGCATCTGACGCCGCTTGCCTCCCGTGAGGTATCGGTTCCCGGCATTGCCGAGAGTCCCGTCAATATCGAATGCCGTGTGCGCCAGATCACGCCGCTCGGCAGCCACAATCTGATCCTTGCGGATGTCGTCGCTGTCACCATCGATGACGCGTATATGGATGAAGCCGGCAAATTCCACTTAAACGACACCGGGCTGATCACCTACTCGCACGGAGAGTATTTTCTTCTCGGGAAAAAGCTCGGCACATTCGGCTACAGCGTCCGGAAAGACACCCCGGGCAAAAGAAAGAACAGCCTCAAAGGGAATGACAGAAAAAAGAAGAGCAGGGAAAATAAGTCTTTTCCCCAAAAGCCATCCCGGGTAAAGGAGAAACTCCCAGGACAAAAAGGAATCCTGCAACAAAAAAAGCATGAAAACAGATCAAAATAATTTCAGATAACGAAGGGGGTTTTACGATGAAGATAAGATTTGGTATTGTAGGCTGCGGTTTTCTCGGAAACATTGTCGCAAACGCCTGGAAGGATGGTTTTCTCGAAGATTACGAGCTCGTCGGTGTCACCAGCCGCACGCAGGAATCGCGCGATAAGACTGCGGCGGAAACCGGATGCAGATCCTGTCAGGATCTTGCAGAACTGCTCTCCCTAGAGCCGGAATATATTGTGGAGGCAGCGTCCGTGGAAGCTGTCCGGGATATGGCATGCAGCGTACTCGAACACGGCGTCAACCTCGTTCTTCTCTCGATCGGTGCGTTTGCCGACGCTGCCTTTTACGGGCAGGTCAGGGACGCAGCCCGCAGAGGATGCGCCAAAGTCCATCTGGCAAACGGCGCGATCGGTGGTTTTGACGTCTTGCAGACGATCACTTTAATGGCGCAGGCGGGAAAGCTTGATGAGACCGCCGGCATCGGGACGCACACCGGCGCCCGCGGTTTTCGCAATACACCGGTCTGGGCGGAACATCTTTTAACCGATACCGAAAAGACGACTGTCTTTACCGGCAGCGCCAAGGAGGCGATCGCAACCTTTCCGCGCCGCGTCAACGTCGCCGTCGCCACCTCCCTCGCCACGACAGGACCGGACATCACGCAGGTGACAATGCACTCCGTTCCGGGCTGGACGGGCGACGACCACTGCATCACCGCAGAGATCGACGGTGTCAAAGCCACTGTGGACATCTGCTCCTCCACCAGCGCGATCGCCGGCTGGAGTGCGGTAGCGCTGCTCCGCAATCTCGCCTCGCCGATCTGCTTTTATTGATTACTGAAAGAACGGACTGTTCATCAGTTCCTGTTTTGCTACTTCCATCGCACGCGCCACGCTGCCCGACTCAAACGGATTCGACAGGTTTGCATAGCGCAATGTCTCCAGATAGCTCATGCTTCCACCGCATTTGCAGAGATTTAAGTAATCCTGCCATGCCGTCTCATGGTTCTCATAATTTTTCTTTTTGAACTCCATTGCCCCCATCGTGGTCAGCGTGTAATTGATGTAGTAGAACGGATAGAGATAGATATGCAGCTTGTGGTACCAGAAACCGCCGCGGTCGAAGAAATCATCCGCGTCGTATTTTCTCCACGGCATATACTTCTCTTCCAGCTTCTTCCACTCTGCGGTGCGCTCCTTCGGCGTCAGATCCGGATTACTGTAGCAGATGTGCTGGAACTCATCCACCGCCACGCCGAACGGCACGAATGTGATCGCCTCCTGCAAATGTGCAAAGCGGAACTTATCCGCATCCTTTCCGAAAAACGCCTCCGCATACGGGTAGGAGAACTGCTCCATCGACATGGAATGGATCTCCGCAATGTCGGTGGACTCGGAATAATACTCTGCGATCGGCTGCTCCCGCATCGCCATGTAACCCGCAAACGCATGTCCCAGCTCGTGTGTCAGCACCTGCATGTCAAAGATCGTCTGGTTAAAGCAGGAGAACACAAACGGAGCCAGATATTTCGGCAGATACGTCATATAACCCGTCGATGCTTTTCCCGGCTTATTCTTTAAATCCATCAGCTCATGATCGATCATAAAGTCAATGAACTCTCCGGTCTGCGGGCTGATCTTGTGGTACATCTTTCTCGCCTCTTCCACCATAAAATCATCATCGCCCGCCGGAACGGCATTTCCGTCCAGAAATACACGCTTCTCATCGTAAAACATCAATGTATCCACACCGATGCGCTTTGCCTGCGCCGCATAGAGTTTTTCGCACAACGGCACGAGCTCCGTGCGCACCTGCTCGCGGAATGCCGCCACTTCTTTTTCCCCGTAATCCGTGCGTCCCTGCTGCATGTAGCCGACCGGAATAAAATTGTCGTAGCCAAGATTTTTTCCCATCTGATTGCGGATCGTGATGAGTTCATCCCAGATCTCCTCCAGACGCTTCTCGTTGCTGTGATAAAAATCAGAATATGCCCGCACTGCTGCACGCCGCACTTCTCTGTCCTCGTGCTCAAAATATTTCTGCACGCCGTACAGGTTTAACGTCTGTCCGTCAAATTCGATTGCCGCAGTCGCCATGATCTTCTGGTATTCGTTTGTCAGCTTCGCCTCCTGCTGCATCAGCGGAATATTTGCCTCGCAGAAAGTCTTCTTATTCAGTTCCTTCTGCGCAAAATACTGTTTTCCGTACTCGTTCTCAATGTCGCCCCGAAACGGACTGTTCATCACCGCATCATCAAACGCCAGAAATTTCGGCATCACGGTCGGCATGGTATTGTTGATGTATTCATCTTCCTTCTCGTAATACGCATCCGTCGTATCCAGCGTATGACGGATGGACGCGATCGTGCACGCTGTCACCATCTCGTTCTGCGCATGCTCCGCCTCTTTTAAGATCTCCTTTAATGCTTCATAGGAGGACGCCTCCTGTACCCGTTTTACCAGTTTTTCAAAAAGCTGTTCCACTTCTGTGAAATCCGGTCTCTCGTATTTCAGTGTCGAAAATGTAAAATCTGCCATATGCTCCTCATTTCTGCGCACCCCATCGCAGCAATTCTTCTCCTGCAATATCCGTAGCGCTTCTCTCTTTTCCGTTTTATTCTACGTTCCGCAGCTTTTCCTGTCAACCCACAGCCGGTAACCGGCGTCCATGAGCACCATGCATAAAAGCATCAGAACCGCATAGCCGGCCAGATAGCCCGGATTCCCCAGAAACGACGCCAGCCACTCCAGCGGCGATCCGGGCGAAGGCACATTCACAAACATGTAATTGGCATGAAACTTTTTGTCAAACAGGTAGACCGGCGGCACAACCACCAGAAGAAATACGATCACCTTCCACAGCGCCGCAAGCCGCGGGATGATCTTGTGCTGCAGCAGCTGGCAGATCACGTAAAGCACAATCCCGGCATGGAAGGTAAATCCCTGTATCGTGATAAAATGAATCGCCGGATAGCGCACCCAGTCCGGGAATAAAAGCGCAAGCACGGTTCCCGGCAGACACAGGGTATAGAGAACCTGTCCCAGCCAGTCCCATTTGAAAAAGGCGTGCAGACAGCACAAAAAACCTGCCATGCTGCACAAATGGAGCGGCAGTTGATACAGCGACATTTTCCCGATCAAAGCCAGCACCGCAATCCGGTACACTTCCAGCCCGACCAGGAAAATGCCGATTCCTCTCTCCGCCAGAAGCCTGCGCCGCCCTCCCCATCGCTTATAATAATGGAGGAACAGCAGTATGAGCCCCGCGCACACGCCCAGCCATAATAAATGTACCGGACCAAAGTGGGAAAATCCCACTCCGTCCGGTATCTCATCTTCATATGTGAAAAAATAGGAAAGATCAATTCCCAGTCGTCTCATTTTCGCACGCTTCTTTCACCGTATTTTTCTCCACGGAATTTCCCTCCGCCTAGTCTCTCTCTGCAACGTCTCCTTCCGCAGAATCTCTCCCCGCAGAATCTCCTTCCGCAGCGTCTCTCTCCACAGCGTCTCTCCCCGCAGAATCTCTCCCCGCAGAATCTCCTTCCACAGCATCTCTCTCTACAGAATCTCTCTCTACAGAATCTCTCTCCGCAGAATGTTCCTCTGTAGTATCTGCATCCGCCGGACTCTTATGCGCCTCACCCGCAGCTTCTTTCTGCTTCACGAACTTAAGCCGCGACAACTTCTCACTCCACCATGCGCGCCAGCGTGCATGCCTTTCTGCCCGCGCCTCCTTCCGCTGCCTGCGGCGCTCGTCCCGCTCTGCCTTCTTCTGCGCTCTCGCCTCTTCCTTTCTGGTAAGCTTCGCCTGCTTTTTCTCCTGCTTTGCAAACGCCTTTTCCTTCAGCCGCACTTCCTTCAACGCCGCCTTCTCGATCTCTACGATATAGCGGTTCGCCTTCTTGCGGTTTCTCCGGTCCATGCGGTACGGATCATACAGGAAGTAGGACAACGCTCCGATCATGAGCACCACAACACCTGCCACGGTAAAAACCGGCACCAGAAGCGCATATTCCTCAAAACCAAGTTCGTAGCAGGTAAACGTCACGAGCATAACCGGAAACAGCAGCAGGTACACGCCCTTTGTCAGCACCGCAAAAAACAGCGACTGCTTTCTCCCATTGGAGAGCAATGCCCCCTCAATGGCCGTATAAAATGCCATAAAAATGCAGATCTCCGACCCGAACCCGTGCAGTACGCCGCAGATTGCGATCAGCACGAGCGACAGGAAAAACATGGCAAACGCCGTGCCCTGATACCACGCATTGCGGTACTCCGTCATGCCCTGCAGCTTGTCCTCGCTGATCCCGTGCATCCGGTACACTTCCGTGCGGATGCGCTCCTCAAACTGCTCGTTGTACTGCTGCTCTTCCTTGGTATTGCGCAGATGGTTCTCCACCGCCAGGCTCATCCGGTCAATATATTCCTGCTCCTGCCGGATCCGTCTGCTGCGCAGCTTCTCGATCTCACTCTGTCTCTTTGCCTCTTCCTCAAGGCGCATAACCTTGCCAATGCGCGGATTCTTCACTGTGATATCCGAGTAATCCGGCTCCATATCCGCGATCCGGACCCGCGCGCCGGTCTGCCAGACCTCCGCCTCATTTTCCGATCTCTCCGCCGGCTCTATGCTCGCCGATAACGTCTCTTTCGCCGATGTGCTCCCTGCCTCCTGCTCTGCCGGTGTGCTTCCCGCTGCCGTCTTTTCCGCTTCTGCGCTTCCCGCCATCGTCCGCGCCTTTTCCCCTGCTTTTTTCCTTCTGCGGCTCATTTGTACTCCCCTTTTCTTCATTCGTACTCTTTTTTCTCATCTTAGCACAGAATCCGTTGGATTACAAACGGGGGATTATCATTCGATTACTGCACCTCAAGGTAGGAGTAGCCCATCAGGCTCTCATCGACCTCGCGCGCGACCTCGCGTCCCTCGCGGATCGCCCAGACGACAAGGGACTGTCCTCTGTGCACATCGCCCGCCGCGAACACATTTTTCACGCTGGTCTCGTAGGCGCCCTCCGCCGTTGCGACGTTGGTTCTGCCGTTTAAGTCCACACCGAACGCGTCCGCCACATATTTTTCCGTGCCGAGGAATCCGGCAGCGATCAGCACAAGATCCGCTTCCATCTTCTGCTCGCTTCCCGCAACCTCGGTCATCGTCACACGCCCGGTCTTCTCATCCCGCTTCGGCTCGAGCTTTACAGTGACAAGCCCGCAGAGATTGCCGTTCTTGTCCTTTAAGAATTCCTTCACCGTCGTCTGATAGATCCGCGGGTCGTGCCCAAACACCGCAATCGCTTCCTCCTGGCCGTAATCGGTCTTTAACACCTTCGGCCACTCCGGCCACGGATTATTCTCCGCGCGCTTTTGAGGTGCCTGCGGCATCATCTCAAGCTGTGTCACGCTCGCGCAGCCGTGGCGGATGGACGTGCCCACGCAGTCGTTTCCGGTATCGCCGCCACCGATAATGACCACTTTTTTCCCTTTTGCGGAGATATAGCTGCCGTCCTTCAACTCAGAATCCAGGAGGCTCTTCGTCGTTGCTTTTAAGAAATCCACGGCAAAATAGATTCCCTTGGCGTCCCGTCCCGGTGCCTTGATGTCTCTCGGATTCTTGGCGCCGCACGCCAAAATCACACGGTCGTACTCCTTTAACAGCTTGGCTGCCTTTACATCCTTTCCGACATTGGTGCCGGTCACAAAGGTGATGCCCTCCTCCTTCATGACGGCAACCTTGCGGTCGATGACCCATTTTTCCAGCTTCATATTCGGGATTCCGTACATCAGAAGTCCGCCGACTCTGTCATCCCGCTCATAGACCGTTACGGAATGTCCGCGCTTGTTGAGCTGATCCGCCGCCGCAAGCCCCGCAGGACCGGAGCCGATCACCGCGATCTTCTTGCCGGTGCGCACTTTCGGAGGCTTTGCCGCCGCATAGCCCTGCTCATACGCGTTCTCGATGATGCCGTGCTCGTTCGCCTTGCAGGTCACCGGATCTTCCCAGTGCCCGCAGGTGCAGGCAGCCTCGCAGAGTGCCGGACATACCCGGGAGGTAAACTCCGGGAAATTGTTGGTCTTCTTCAGGCGGTTGTATGCCTGCTCCCAGTTCCCCGTGTATACAAGATCATTCCACTCCGGAACCAGGTTGTGCAGCGGGCATCCTGAGGTCATCCCCATGATGTTCATTCCCGCCTGGCAGAACGGCACGCCGCAGTTCATGCAGCGCGCGCCCTGAATCTGTTGTCTCTCTTTGGACAGAGGAATGTGGAACTCATTAAAATTTTTGATCCGCTCCTTCGGCTCAATGGCGCGGGCGTCTTCTCTGTCATATTCCATAAATCCTGTTGGTTTTCCCATAATTCTATCCTTTCTCGAAAATGCGTGAGTAAAACAAATCGAAAGACTCCCTCACACACACTATCCACGCGTATTTGCATAAAAAGCTTCAATCTGTGCCTGTTCGGAAGAAAGACCTTTCTCCTCCATCTGAACAATCGCCATAAGCATACGGTTATAGTCATACGGTATGACTTTCTTGAACTTCGGCAGATACTCGCTGAAATTATCCAGGATCTTCTTGCCCTTTTCCGAGTTGGTCAGCGCCACATGTTCCTTGATCATGTCCTTTAATTCCATGACATCATATTTGTTGGAAATCTCCTGGCTGAATACCATTTCCTTATTCATTCTCGTGTAGAGGTCATTGTCCTCGTCGAGCACATAAGCGATACCGCCGCTCATGCCGGCAGCAAAGTTCTTGCCGGTCTTGCCGAGCACGACGACACGGCCGCCCGTCATATACTCACATCCGTGGTCTCCGACGCCCTCCACGACTGCGGAAGCTCCCGAGTTGCGCACGCAGAAACGCTCGCCTGCGACACCGCTGATAAACGCTTTTCCGCTGGTTGCTCCGTAGAGCGCCACATTACCGATGATGATATTCTCATCCTTCTCATACTTCACGCCCGCCGGTGCATAGACGACAAGCTTGCCTCCGGATAATCCTTTTCCAAAGTAATCGTTGGAATCGCCGACCAGCTCTAACGTCAGTCCCTTCGGGATAAAAGCTCCGAAACTCTGTCCGCCGGCACCGTTGCATTTTACAATGAAGGTATCCTCCGGCAGTCCCTCTCCGCCGTACTTCTTCGTGATCTCCGAACCGAAAATCGTACCGAAGGAACGGTCGGTGTTCGTCACCTCCACATCAATGCTTCTGCGCTGCTTCTGCTCCAACGCACCCTTTAACTGCTTTAAGAGCACCGTCACATCCTTGGACTTCTCCAGCTCAAAATCATAGACGTGCTTCGGGTCAAAGGTTACTTTCTCCTTCGGTCCCGCAAACGGGTTGTTCAAAAGATTGGAGAGATCGATCTCGCGGTCGCGTCCCGTAAGATCCTCGCGCACCTTAAGCAGATCGCTCCTGCCAACCATCTCGTCGATCGTGCGGCATCCGAGCTTTGCCATATACTCCCGCAGATCCTGTGCGATAAAGCGCATGAAATTCTCCACATATTCCGGCTTGCCGGCAAAACGCTTCCGAAGCTCCGGGTTCTGTGTCGCAATACCTGCCGGACAGGTATCCAGGTTACAGACACGCATCATTACGCAGCCTAAGGTCACAAGCGGCGCTGTGGCAAATCCGAACTCCTCCGCTCCGAGCAGCGCTGCCGTAGCGACATCGCGGCCGCTCATCAGCTTACCGTCCGTCTCGATGCGTACTTTGTTGCGCAGTCCGTTCATAATCAATGTCTGATGTGTCTCCGCAAGTCCAAGCTCCCACGGAAGTCCCGCGTTGTGGATCGAGCTGGACGGAGCCGCACCGGTACCGCCGTCATAGCCGGAGATCAGGACAACCTGTGCGCCTGCCTTTGCAACGCCGGCTGCGACCGTACCGACGCCCGCCTCGGATACCAGCTTCACGGTAATGCGCGCATCACGGTTCGCATTCTTTAAGTCGAAGATCAGCTGCTCCAAATCCTCGATCGAATAGATATCATGATGCGGTGGCGGAGAGATCAGGGATACGCCCGGTGTGGAAAGTCTGGTCTTCGCGATCCACGGATAGACTTTCTTGCCCGGCAGGTGTCCGCCCTCGCCCGGCTTTGCACCCTGCGCCATCTTGATCTGAATCTCCTGCGCGCTCACCAGGTACTCACTGGTGACACCGAAACGTCCGCTCGCCACCTGCTTGATCGCCGAGCAGCGGTTGACCGGGCTGTTCTTGCTCGCAAGACGGTCTGCATCCTCTCCTCCTTCACCGGAGTTGGACTTGCCGTGCAGACGGTTCATGGCGATCGCTAACGTCTCGTGCGCCTCCTTGGAGATGGAACCGTAGGACATTGCTCCCGTCTTAAAACGCGTCACGATGGAGTCGACACTCTCGACCTCCTCGATCGGCACGCCCTTTTTCGGGTAATTGAAATCCATCAGACCGCGGAGCGTGATCTCTCTCTCTTCCTTATTTACAAGCTCCGTGTACTGTTTGAAGAGTTCGTAGTCGCCGCGCTTCGTCGCTTCCTGAAGCAGATGAATCGTCGCCGGATTGTAGAGATGCGGATCTGCGCCGCTTCTCATCTTGTGGCGTCCTCTGCTGTCCAATGTGAGATCTGTCTCCAGTCCCAGCGGATCGTACGCCGCCGAGTGAAGCTCATTGACGTCATCCGCAATATCCTCCAGCGTAATGCCGCCGATCGGACTGACCGTATTCGTGAAATACTTGTCAATCACATCCTTATTGATACCGATCGCCTCGAAGATCTTAGAGCCCTCGTAGGACTGGATCGTCGAGATTCCCATCTTGGATGCGATCTTGACGATGCCGTTTAGAATCGCTGCATTGTAATCCTGAACCGCCGCATAGTAATCCTTGTCCAGCATATGCTCGTCCACCAGCTGTTTTACGGTATCCTGCGCCAGATACGGGTTGATCGCACAGGCTCCGTAGCCGAGCAGCGTCGCAAAATGGTGTACCTCACGCGGCTCGCCGGACTCTAAGATCATGGCAACCGCCGTTCTCTTTTTCGTCTTTACCAGATGCTGCTGCAGTGCTGATACAGCGAGCAGTGACGGGATCGGCACATGGTTCTCGTCGATGCCGCGGTCGGAGAGAATCAGAATGTTCGCTCCCTCACGGTACGCACGGTCCGCCTCCACAAACAGACGCTCGATCGCCTTCTCTAAGCTTGTATTCTTATAGTAGATAATCGGCAGCACCTCTACCTTGAATCCGTCGACCTTCATCGCCTTGATCTTCATCAGGTCGGTGTTGGTCAGAATCGGGTTGTTGACCTTCAATACCTTGCAATTCTCCGCCCGCTCCTCTAAGAGGTTGCCGTCCTCTCCGATGTAGACGGTCGTGGAAGTCACGACTTTCTCACGGATCGAGTCGATCGGCGGGTTGGTTACCTGTGCAAACAGCTGTTTGAAGTAATTAAACAGTGGCTGGTGGTCACTCGCAAGCGCTGCGAGCGGCGTGTCGATACCCATGGCGGATGTACCCTCGCCGCCGTTCTTTGCCATCGGCAGGATCGCCTCGCGCAGAGATTCGTAGGTGTAGCCGAATGCTTTCTGCATGCGCTGGCGTTCTTCCTTGGTATACTCCGGCACACGCTCGTTCGGGATCTTTAAATCCTCGAGCTTTAAGAGGTTGCGGTCAAGCCACTCACCGTACGGCTGCTTGTTCGCGTAAGTCTCCTTGAGCTCGTCGTCATCGATGACTCTTCCCTTGACGGTATCCACGAGCAGCATCTTGCCCGGACGCAGACGCTCCTTCACCACGATTCTGGTCGGGTCGATGTCCAGCACGCCGACCTCGGAGGAGAGGATCAGATAATCATCATCCGTAATATAGTAACGGGAAGGACGCAGACCGTTGCGGTCAAGCACGGCTCCCATCATATCGCCGTCGGAAAACAGGATCGACGCCGGTCCGTCCCACGGCTCCATCATCGTCGCGTAATACTGGTAGAAATCTTTTTTCTTCTGCGACATGATATTGTTGTTCGCCCACGGCTCCGGAATCATAATCATGACTGCAAGCGGAAGCTCCATACCGCTCATCACGAGGAACTCCAGCGTGTTGTCCAGCATTGCGGAATCCGATCCCTCACTGTTGATGACCGGAAGTACTTTCTGAAGTTCGCCCTTTAAGTGCTCGGACTCCATCGTCTCCTCGCGGGCGAGCATCTTATCGGCGTTGCCCTTGATCGTATTGATCTCACCGTTATGTACGATAAAACGGTTCGGATGCGCTCTCTCCCAACTCGGATTCGTGTTCGTGGAGAAACGGGAGTGTACGGTTGCAATCGCCGACTCGTAATCCTTATCCTGTAAATCCGCAAAAAACAGACGAAGCTGCTCCACAAGAAACATTCCCTTATAGACAATCGTACGGCTGGAAAGGGATACCACATAGGTATCGTCGTTGGACTGTTCAAAGACTCTTCGCGCCACATACAGCTTGCGGTCAAACGCCAGTCCCTTCTCCACATCCGCCGGACGCTTCACAAAGCCCTGCATGATGTACGGCATGCAGTCCACCGCCTTCTGTCCCAGCTTCGTCGGATCGGTCGGAACTTCACGCCAGCCGAGGAACTCCATTCCCTCCTTGCCGACAATGACCTCGAACATCTTCTTGGCACGGTTGCGCTTTAACTCGTCCTGCGGGAAAAAGAACATGCCGACACCGTAGTCTCTCTCCTCGCCGAGCTCAATCCCAAGCTGCTTTGCCGCCTTGGAGAAAAACTTGTGGGATACCTGCAGCAGAATACCGACACCGTCACCGGTCTTTCCCTCCGCGTCCTTGCCTGCTCTGTGCTTTAGATTCTCAACGATCTTTAACGCGTTCTCCACAGTCTCGTGTGTCTTGATTCCCTTGATGTTGACAACCGAACCGATACCACAGTTATCGTGCTCGTAAGCCGGATCGTACATTCCGGCTGCCTGCTTCCCCGCATCCGATACCGAGAAACGGTTGAGGGCGTCCTTCTTATAAGTGGTCTGCTCTTTCATAATCAGCTTCCTTTCTGCATTCTGTATTCCGATCAGCTGTCTTTACTGCGCGGACAGTTGTCTTTACCGAATTTGTTATATCCTAATATACAACTTTCTCCTTTGTTTGTCTACCAGTTTATTCTTATAATTGTCTGATTATTTGTATATAATGTTTATTCTTTGTTATTATCAGATATTATTCATTATTTTCTGTGTAAATAATTCTCATACAAACAATTCAACGTATAAGAGCCCGAAAAAAATTTTGCACGCAAAACTTTTTCCGGGCTCTTTTTCTGCCTTTTCTTAAATTGTATCTGAATTATAACACCGTTTTATGCGGTAACCGTATTCTCCAGATCTCCCACCAGATACTCCATGATGTCACACAGCGTCACAATACCGGTGACTCCGCCGTAGGCGTCTGTCACAACCGCAAAATAATTCTGCTGCTGTTTCATCTGCTCAAAAAGCCGGTTTGCCTTCATGGAATCCGCTGCCAGCATCGGCTTTTGCACCGCATACTGCATCACCTTGTCACGCGTGTGGTCTTTCATGCGGAAGTACGCTTTTCCGTCGAGAATTCCCACAACATCCTCGCTTCTGCCCGCAAAGATCGGATAATAGGTATGTACGCTCTCCGCCAGAATCCGGTCCCAGACGGCTTCGTCCTCCTCCGTAGACAGAGATACCATCTCTCTGCGGTGCGTGCAGATCGTTCCGACCGCAATATCGTCAAACCCGAACACATTCTGTATCATCTCCGTCTCCTCGGTCGGAATCGTCCCCTGTTCTCTTCCCTCTGCGAGCAGCAGCCGGATTTCCTCCTCCGACACCGTCTCCTCTTCCTCCTCCGGGTCAATACCAAACCGCCTCAACCAGAAATTGGTCGATGTGGTAAGAAGCCACACCAGCGGCGCGAAAATCTTCGCCACCAGGGAGAGCATTCCTGCCATTTTAAGCGCCAGTTCCTCCGCCTTTTTCATCGCCACACGCTTTGGCACAAGCTCCCCGAAGACCAGATTAAAATACGCTAAAATCAATGTAATCACCACAATGCACGCGGATTTTAACGCCTCCTTTGCAACCGGTATCCCGGCGTCCGTCAAAAGCGTCACAAGCGGCTGCGCAAAGTTTTCCGCAGCAAACGCGCTCTGCAAAAATCCGGCGAGCGTGATCGCCACCTGGATCGTGGCAAGAAATTTTGCCGGCTGCTTTATGAGCGCCTCCAGCTTTCCGGCGCGCCGGTCTCCCTCCTCGCAGAGTTGTCGGAGTTTTAAATCACTCATCGAGATCACCGCAATCTCCGCGCTTGCAAATACGGCATTCAAAAAAATCAAAACCATCAATAAGAATATGGGCTGCAACATGTCTGCTCCTTTCCTTTCTGTTTCCGGCGTCCTGTCAGACGCCCTCCTGCTGCCTGTTATGTGTTGTGTCATTTACGCGCAAAAAGGTATGACCTTCCGGCGTCCAAAAAAGACCTCCGGTAAGCCATACCTTTACCTATTCATAACACTGCATGGAGCAGCCGTATTCTCTTTTTAAAAACCTGCATATCTGTGTATCGCTGTCACTGTCCGCACTGTCGTCCATGAAACTGTCACTCTCCTTCCTGCGATGCTAAATAACCGGGAATCCCGTCATTCACGTCATTTAACATACCACAGGAAACTATGACAGTCAATAAATGCACCTCTACAGATACCGCTAAGGTTTCAGGCAGCGGACGTTTTCTCCTCTTCCTGCCGCACTCCACCCTTTTTCACCAGAAGAACCGCAAACGCTGCCACCGCAAACAGCAGCACCGTCACCGCAATGCCTGCCGCCGTGGGCTGGTAGGCAAAATCCAGCCAGCCGGTCTCGCTGCGCACAACCGCCATCACATTCGCCCCGATATGCGCCAGAACGGACGCATACAAAAAGCCGGTTCTCTCCAGCAGCCATGCGAGCAGCAGACCTAAAATGCCCGCATACAAAAACTGTACCACGTTCCAGTGCATCACGCCGAAAATAACCGCCGAGAGCACGATCGCCGGTGCACTGCCGCACAGCAGAGATAGTCTTCTCTCCACGACGCCACGGTACAAAAGCTCCTCCGCCAGCGGAATCATAAGGCAGGAGCCGAGCAGTTCAAACACAACCCCTCCGGCAAAAAACGCCTGGTTCGCGCTTTGAAAGCCCGCGGACGCCTCAATGAGCGGCGTCATGGCAATCACGTTGTTGACAGCCATGCCAAGAGATGCTCCCGCAAGCAGCGAACCCGCCACGGTACAGAAAAACTTTGCTTCCGGTCTGACGACGCGCCTGCCATAGACTATCTCCCGCGCAGCAAGATCCTGCCTGTAATGCATCCAGACGAACGGAATCGTGGCAGCCGCGCAGAGCATCTGCCGCAGCATATAGGATTCCTCCCCCGCGCCAAACAGCAGAGTCAGAAAAAAGTAGGCGAGCGACGACACCACATAATAGATACCGATCGGATATACGATTCTCCAGATTTTATAAGCATCTGTCGTCTTCACTCTTCCTCTCCTTCTTTCGCTGCGTCATTCTCAATGTATGCCTCCACCTCTTCGATACGGTCGAAAACCGCCTCCGCACCTGCGGCAAGCAGTTCCTCTCTGGTTCCGAATCCATAGCCGACACCGATACAGCGGATTCCGAACGCCTTTGCTCCGGCGGCGTCATACTTCGTGTCCCCGATCAGGCACAGCTCGTTTTTCCCGATATGGCTGCCCGCCATGCGGCGCCCCAGTTCCTCGAGCACTTCCGCCTTTGTGCTGATCGAACCGTCCAGCGTTGAGCCAACCACCTCATCGAAATATCCCAGCAGATCGAAGTGTTCCAATATTCTTCTGCATGCCGTCTCCGGCTTTGAGGACGCAAGCGCGAGCAGATAACCATGCTCCCTGAAGCGCACGATCGCTTCCCTCACACCGTCGTAGAGGCTGCATTCAAAGATTCCCTTCACATCAAACCGCTCTCTGTACTTTTCCACAGACTGCCACGCTTCCGCTTCCGTCATGCCATACTTTTCCCGGAACACCGGATCTAGCGGCGGTCCGATAAAGCAGCGCAGCTTTGTGCGGTCCGGCTCATCGATTCCGTAGGCGCGCAGTGCGTATTGCACGCACTTTGTGATGCCCTCCTCGGAATTGATGATCGTTCCGTCCAGATCAAATAATACAGCTTTTATCATCGTTATTTCTTCGTTCCTTTCGTGTCGCGGCCCGCCACATGCAGCCGGTTTAACATCACAGGCTTTCCTTTTACCTCCGTCTGGGCGCTCTCACCCTCGCCGAGCAGATGAATCGCGGTAAGCGCATCTCCGTCCGCAAGCCGCATGCCGCGGACGCCGACCGCACCCTTTTTCTTCTCCGGAATGGTATCCACCGCAATCCGAAGGAAGAAATCGCGCTCGGACTGCATGACGATCGTCTCATTTCCGGTCACCGGATGCACGAAAAGCACCTCATCCCCGTCGGTAAGCTTCGTCGCCGCGGTCGTGCGCTTTGCAACATCAAACTCGCTTCCGTCCACAATCTTAAGCATCGCCGTCTTCGTGCCAAAGATCAGCCTGTGGTTGCAGATCGCTCCCAGATTCGTGATATAGACAAAGTTCTCCTCACTGCTGTTATAATTGCTCAGATTGTCAATCGGCGTTCCCTTGTCGCGGAACTTGCCGAATGGCAGATCCAGCACCTTGAGCAGATGCATCTGTCCCTTGTTCGTAAAAATGCAGATCTTATCGGTATTCTTACAGGTCAGCACATAGCGGTTCTCCGCGTCGGCCGCCTCGCGGTTGCGCTCATACGCCGCCACGTCGATCGTCTTCGCGTAGCCAAAACGATCCATCAAGAATACCACGTCCATCTCCTCAATCTTCTTCTCCTCGACAACCGCCTCTTTGAGATTGTCAATGACGGTGCGCCGCGGTCTGCCATACTCCTTTTTGTAGGCCTCCAGCTCGCGGATAATGACCTTTGCCATCGCCGCGCGGTTGCTTAAGATCTCATTGTACTCCGCAATGTTGGCAAGCGTCTTCTCGTGCTCCTTCATCAGAGCCTCGATCTCGAGTCCGATCAGCTTGTACAGACGCATCTCTAAAATGGCATCCGCCTGGCGCTCCGTAAAGCGCAGGCTCTGCGCGTCCTTTTTGGACTGCGCCGACTTAAAGGCAATCCCATCGGTGATTCCCTCTGTCAGACAGGCTCTCGCCATCTTGACGTTCGCACTGCCGCGCAGGATCTCGATGATAAGATCGATCACATCGCAGGCGTGGATCAATCCCTCCTGCACTTCCTTCTTCTCCAGCTCCTTGGCGAGCAGCGTCGTGTACTTTCTTTTTGCCAGCTCATACTGGAAATTCACATGATGGCGTATGATCGGCACAATTCCCATCGTCTCCGGTCTTCCGTCCACCACCGCAAGCATGTTGACGCCGAACGTGTCCTCAAGCTTCGTCTTCTTGTATAAAAGATTCTCCAGATTGGCGGCATCCGCTCCCTTGCGCAGCTCGATGACAATGCGGATACCCTCCTTGGAGGACTGGTTCGTGATATCCACAATGTCGTTCGTCTTCTTCGTCTCCACAAGGCTGTAAACATCGTTTAAAAACTTTCCGATATTTGCACCGATCATCGTATACGGAATCTCGGTGATTACCAGGCGTTCCTTTCCGCCTTTGACCTGCTCGACCTCCACTTTTCCGCGGATCTTGATCTTTCCTACGCCCGTGGAGTAGATGGCGGTCAGCTCGTCCTTGTTGGCGATCACACCGCCGGTCGGGAAATCCGGTCCCGGGATGTACTGCATCATCTGCTCGGTGTTGATGTCCGGATTCTTCATATAGGCAATCACGCCATCAATGACCTCGCTGAAATTGTGTGTCGGAATACTTGTCGTCATACCGACCGCAATTCCCTCCGCACCATTGATCAAAAGATTCGGCACCTTTACCGGCAGAACCTCCGGCTCCTTCTCCGTCTCATCGAAGTTCGGCACAAAATCCACGACATCCTTGTCAAGGTCTGCCAAGAACGCCTCCTGCGTCAGCTTCTGAAGTCTCGCCTCCGTGTAACGCATGGCAGCCGCTCCGTCTCCCTCGATGGAGCCGAAATTGCCATGTCCGTCCACCAGCGTCTGTCCCATTTTAAAATCCTGCGCCAGCACCACCAGCGCACCGTAGATCGAACTGTCTCCGTGCGGGTGATACTTACCCATGGTATCCCCGACAATACGCGCACTCTTACGGTACGGCTTGTCATAGCGGATGCCGAGTTCATACATATCATAAAGTGTCCGCCTCTGTACCGGCTTTAATCCATCCCGGATATCCGGCAGTGCTCGTGAGATAATCACGCTCATTGCATAGTCGATATAGGATTTCTGCATCAGCTCCGAATACTCGGTACGGATAATCTGTTCTTCCTGTTTCATGGTAATCCTCATTTCCTGCCGCTTCTTCCCGCAGCTCTCTCATCCCGCGCGTGATCCTGCCGCACGGTATCACGTCTGTCATGCGTCCACGGTCGCATCCGTCGCATGCTCATAAATAAAGGTCTTGCGCGGCGGCACATCATTGCCCATCAGAAGCTCCGTGATGTCGGACGCCATGCGGCCGTCCTCAATCTCAATCCGCTTTAACAGACGTCTCTTCGGATCGAGCGTCGTCTCCCAGAGCTGCTCCGCATCCATCTCGCCGAGACCTTTGTACCGCTGCAGCGTAAAACTGCCCTTGTGGCTCCGTCTATAGCGCTCTAATGCCTCATCGTCGTAGAGGTACTCTTCCTCGCCGCGGCTTGGAATCGCCTTGTAAAGCGGCGGCATTGCCACATAGACATGTCCCTCATAGATCAGCTCCGGCATGAACCGGTAGAATAACGTCAGAAGCAGCGTGGAAATATGCGCTCCGTCGACGTCGGCATCCGCCATGATGATAATCTTGTCATAGCGGAGCTTCGTGATATCGAAATCATTGCCGTAGCCCTCGGAAAATCCGCAGCCGAACGCATTGATCATCGTCTTGATCTCCGCGTTGGCTAAAATCTTATCGATGCTCGCCTTCTCCACGTTAAGGATCTTACCGCGGATCGGCAGAATCGCCTGAAAGCTGCGGTCTCTCGCCGTCTTTGCCGAACCTCCCGCGGAATCTCCCTCGACGATAAAAATCTCACAGATCGACGCGTCCCTGCTCTCGCAGTTCGCAAGCTTGCCGTTGGAGTCAAAGGAGAACTTCTGCTTCGTCAGAAGATTCGTCTTCGCCTTCTCCTCCGTCTTGCGGATCTTCGCCGCCTTTTCCGCACAGGAAATGACGATCTTAAGCACTTCCAGATTCTTGTCAAAATAGAGCTGGATCTCGTCGCCGGTCACCTTCGCCGTCGCACGCGACGCGTCCTGATTGTCCAGCTTCGTTTTCGTCTGTCCCTCGAAGCGCGGGTCCGGATGCTTGATGGAGACGACTGCCGTCATGCCGTTGCGCACGTCCGCGCCGGTAAAATTGGCGTCCTTATCCTTCAAGATGCCCAGTTCTCTCGCATAAGCATTGATAACGGTCGTAAACACCGTCTTAAAACCGGTGATGTGCGTTCCGCCCTCCGCATTGAAAATATTATTACAGAAGCCCAGAATATTCTCATGAAATTCGTTCGTATACTGGAATGCCGCCTCGACGGTAATGCCCTCGGTCTCTCCCTTGAAATACACGACGTCATGCAGAACCTCTGTGCTCTTGTTGAGATCCTTCACAAAACCCTTGATGCCTTCCGGCTCGTGGTAGACGATGTGCTCGGTCTCCTCCCCTCTCCGGTCCTCATAGATGATCGTAAGCTCCGGGTTCAAATATGCTGTCTCATGCATACGGCTCTTGACCTCGTCCTCCTTGAAGCGCGTCTTCTCAAAAATCTCCGGATCCGGCAGGAAATTGACCTTCGTTCCGGTCTTCTTCGTCTTGCCGATCTTCGGAAGCAGTCCGTTCTCAAGCTCCACCACCGGCACACCGCGCTCATAGCGGTCGTGATGAATGTAGCCGTCTCTGCTGATCTCGACGTCCATATAGGTGGACAGTGCATTCACGACCGAGGAACCCACTCCGTGCAGTCCGCCGCTGGTCTTGTATGCGGAATCGTCAAACTTGCCGCCCGCATGCAGCGTCGTGTACACAATTCGCGCTGCCGACACGCCCTTCGCGTGCATGCCGACCGGCACGCCTCGTCCGTTATCTTCCACTGTACAGGAGCCGTCCGCCTCCAATGTGACATATATGGTATCGCAGGCACCCGCCAGATGCTCGTCCACTGCGTTGTCCACAATCTCGTAAATAAGATGATTCAGACCCTTTCTGGACACGCTTCCGATGTACATTCCGGGTCTCTTCCTTACGGCTTCGAGTCCTTCCAGAACGGAAATACTACTCTCGTCATAAGTCTCTTTCTTTGCCATGTTCTTCTTCCTTTCCTTGACATTCCTCTGGATAATATAACATACTGTGAAAACCCGTGCAAGCAACAGAACGTATGTTTTGTAAAAATTTTCTATTTTTGTGCAAACAGACGAAATACGCGGAAAAGAATCCGATTGCTTTCTTTGTCCGCGTATTATCATTTGCTTTTCTGTTGTATCTTACATGTTCATCAGCTCGGCTGCCTTATCCTTCAGATCAGAGGAAATCTCCTTCACCGAATCCGTGGATGCGGCGATCTCCTCGGTGCTTGCCGCCAGATTGGTCATCCGCTCATCCACTTCCCGGATAATCTCTGTCAGATGATCCGACTCCTCCAACAGCTTTCCGATCGCCTGACTGATCTCATTCTTGTTATCGTTGCTGTCGTTTGCGGTTGCTCTGCTGTTCTCCGAGAGATTCTTGATCTCCTCCGCCACCACCGCAAATCCTCTGCCTGCCGCACCGGCACGGGCAGCCTCGATGGAAGCGTTCAGTGAGAGCAGATTGGTCTGGTTGGCAATCTTCGTGATGTCGTTGTTGTTGTTCTCAAGCTTATCCAAAAGCTCCGTGATCGCCTCAAACGACTGCTTCATCTCCTGGCAGAATCCGGTCACGCCGGTCATCGCATCCGTGATCGCCGTGCTCTCGCTCGCATTGCTGCTATTCCCCGCAGCCATCTGCCCGATGGCGGAATCCAGTTCCTGAAAATCGGAATTCAGTCCCTCGACAATTCCTGCAATCAGATCGCTTCTGCGCTGGATCTCCACATTCGCCTGCTGGCTTTCCTCCGCAGCCGCCTGTGCCGCACGCCCTCTTTCCTCCGCCTCGTTCTTGATAAAATGAATACAGGAATTCTCACTGTTGCACCCGTTGTAGATCGCTGTCGCCATATCCCTGCAGGTCTTATAACCGCAGGCGCTGCAGTCGATCGTCCGGTCCATCGTCGTCTGCTTGTTCAGACGGCTGTATACTGCTTCTAACTCCTGTCCCTCCGGCACGCGGATCTCATTCCCCTTCGACCGGTCGGTATACCGGCGCGTAAAATCCGCCGGATCAAGCTGCGCAAACTGACGGTTCAGCTGTGCCAGCCGCTGCTTCGGTGTCGCGGTCCTCGCCCACGGTCCCTTGGCTTTCTTGCTCTTCTCCCGGATCTTATGCAGCTCGTAGAGCACATCATCCCCGGCAGTCTTCTCCGGCTCGACACCCGTACCGTAAATGCATCCCATCGCACAGTTCAACGCGTCAACCATAAACGGCAGCTCCTTGTGCTCCGCGACACGCTTGCGATAGGCATCCAGGAATTCATAGACATAGCGCTCTCCCTCAATCTGCCGGATAAATACATTCTCTCCGCAGAACCAGTAGACATTCTCCTTTAAGCCTCCCGGCATCGGATAGATCGAGCCGAGACCGTATTCGATCTCATCGCTGACACCCGGTCCGCTGATCCGGTGCTTCCTGCAGTAATCCATCAGATGATCGAATGTCACATTGTAGGAAATATAGCCGTCCGTATCCGGATCGGAAATCTCATTCTTCTTCGCAATGCACGGACTGATGAACGCAAGCTTGTCCGTAATATGTAAATACTTCTTCGCGTAGATTGCCGCACACATCATCGGGCTGTGTACCGGCATCAGCTTCGGAAGCAGCTCCGGTGCATACATCTCGATATAGTTGACCACCGCAGGACACGGCTGTGAGATTCCGCCCGTAAACTGATTCTTCGTAATGTAATTGATGTACGCCCAGGTCGTAATGTCGGCACCAAAGCTGACACTGATGATCCGCTTTGCCCCCATCTGTCTTAAGCCGCCTAAAATCTGCTCATACTCTCTGGGATAATTTGCCAGAAATGCCGGTGCCAGAAGCAGTGAAATGGATTCACCTCTCTGCAGATCCGCAAAAAACTGCTCCGTATCATCGGCGTATTCCCTTGCCTGATGTTCACAGGCATCAAAGCATGCACCGCAGTTGATACACTGTGCATGGTTGACCTCAATGCGCGGCTTCCCGTCCACTACGACAGCCTGATTCGCTGTCAGAACGGGACAGACCGCAATACACCGGTTGCATCCAATACAGTTCTCATTCGTGTAAACATAGCCAGCCATAACTCTTCCACTCCTTACGCTGTCTTTTGTCCAATTTTAACATATAGCATATATTTTTTTAACTAATTTAGTGCATTTTCACTATTCTTGACATACTGCATGTGGGAAATTACCATCATTGCAATCTTGAATGTCATCGCATCATCAAACTTGCGGATATCAAGTCCGATGACCTTCTCTAGGCGCTCCAGACGGTACACCAGTGTATTTCTGTGCACGTAAAGCTGTCTTGCCGTCTCGGAGATATTCAGATTGTTCTCGAAGAACTTCTGAATCGTTGTCGTCGTCTCCTCATTGAACACATCCGGGATTTCGTCCCCGAACACCTCATGAATGAACATCTCGCACAGGGACATCGGGAGCTGATAGATCAGTCTGCCGATTCCCAGATAGCGGTACGCGATCGTCTCTTTTTCCGCGTAGAAGATTTTTCCCACCTCGAGCGCCATCTTTGCCTCCTGGTAGGATTTCGCAATATCCTGCAGGTTGTTCACGCGGTTGCCGTAGCCGACCCGGACGCGTACCATCGCCTCCGCGTGCATATTGTCCACGATCATCGATGCCAGGGATGCCAGATCCTCGTCCTCTCCCATCTCTCTGGTGTCTTTGATGAGCACAATGCTCTGCTCGTCCACCTCAGTCACAAAATCCCTGGTCTTCGCCGCGAACAGATTCTTGACCAGTTCGATCGCTGTGGCGTCCTTCTTCCCTTCCAGCTCGATCACAAATACCACGCGCTCCGCCTGCTCGATGTGAAGCTTCTGCGCCTTGTTGTACATATCTACCACAAGCATATTGCCGAGCAGGATATTCTGCATAAAATTGTTCCGGTCAAACTGCTCCATATAAGCAGACACAAGCGTCCGGATCTGGCAGACTGCCAGTTTTCCGACCATGTACGCGTCCTCCGCAGAAGATTTGGTCAAAAGGACATATTCCAGTTCCCCGTCCACATACACCTTAAAGAAATGACATCCGGACAGCATCTGGCTCTCCGCCATGGAACCCGCAAAAGAATTCACAGCGTACTCCATATCCCCTTCCGTTTCAAACGTCGCTGCCACCTGCTTTCCCTTATCCGTATATAGTGCCAGATCAATCTTGGAAATCTCTTTTATCTCATCTAATGCTGCCTGTATCTTGTGATTCGAAATCATGTGTCTCACCTTTCCTGTCAAATATTACTGTACATTGACATGCCTCATGTGTTCCATACGTTAATAAAAACTGGGTACAACATGTGCACCCAGTTTTACTTTTAAGTCCTATTCAATTCTAACGGATTAGTTGGTAATTGTCAATTCTGTTTCTTTGTCGAATACGTGAATCTTCTCCGGATCAATTGCCATCTTGATGTGGTCGCCCATACGTGCAGTTGTTCTGGAATCAACCTTTGCAGTCATGCTTGCGCCTGCAACTTTGAAGTATAACAGTACCTCAGAACCTAATAACTCATATCCTGTCACATCTGTCTCGAATGCAGCATCCTTATGAGCCTCGATCTCGATCTCGGAATCACCGATATTCTCCGGTCTGATACCCATAACAACTGTCTTGCCATTGTATCCGCCGTCAGCTAACTTCTTAGCTTTTGCAGGAGGAAGAATAACAGTTGTGTTCTCGAAGGAAAGGGTTACCTTCTCACCCTCAACCTTGCATACAGCATCTACGAAGTTCATCTGCGGAGATCCGATGAATCCTGCTACGAATAAGTTATTCGGCTCGTTGTATAACTTCTGCGGGGAATCTACCTGCATGATAACGCCGTCCTTTAATACGACGATTCTGGTACCAAGTGTCATAGCCTCGGTCTGATCATGTGTTACGTAGATGATGGTTGCTTTTAATCTGTTATGTAAGGAAGCGATCTCGGAACGCATCTGTACACGAAGCTTTGCATCCAGGTTGGAGAGCGGCTCATCCATCAGGAATACCTTCGGGTTACGTACGATGGCACGTCCCATGGCAACACGCTGTCTCTGTCCACCGGAGAGAGCCTTCGGCTTACGGTCTAATAACTTCTCAAGGTCAAGGATCTTTGCAGCCTCCTCAACTTTTCTCTTAATCTCATCCTTCGGAACTTTTCTTAACTTAAGACCGAATGCCATGTTGTCGAATACGGTCATATGCGGATACAGAGCGTAGTTCTGGAATACCATTGCGATATCACGATCCTTCGGCTCTACGTCGTTCATAAGCTTTCCGTCGATGTAGAACTCACCGGAGGAGATCTCCTCAAGACCTGCGATCATACGAAGTGTAGTAGACTTACCACATCCGGAAGGTCCTACGAAGATAATGAACTCCTGATCCTCTACTTCAAGGTTGAAATCCTTAACAGCCTCAAAGCCGTTCGGATATACTTTGCAAACGTTTTTCAATGATAAACTTGCCATTGGTACGATACCTCCTAAAATTTGTTCGTTTTTAACTACTCTTACTATACAAAAAAAGCAGCCAAAATACCATAGACCGCCTACACAAAGAATTTTTGCTTTTCTTGTAGAATGTCACAGTGTTTTGACTGTTTTTTCTATTCTTTCGTCAAACCGACAGGTTTTCCATCAAAAAGTAAGCACTTTGACGAACGCATTACTGTTTTCCGGTGCTTCCGAATCCACCGCGGTTTTTGTTGCCGAGGCTCTCCACCTCGTCAAACGTGATCTTCGGCTGATTTTCAAAAATGCGGAACTGGCAGATGCGGTCATTGACGTGAATCACCGTGTCGCGCACCGCATAGACCGGCATCCGCCACATATCGTCATCCCCGCAGTAGGTGCCATCGATAATGCCGCAGCTGTTCGTCTGGATGATTCCGTAATTTTTGAAAGTGGAGCTTCTCGGCACCACATGGGCCTCATACCCCTCCGGAAGTTCCATGGCAACGCCGAGCGGAATCAGACAGAACTCTCCCGCTTTCAGTGTCACTTCCTCAGACGCCCGAAGATCGATCCAGTCCGACTTCCCGTCAATATAGGTCAGACGTTCAATCGCATCCGTAAAATATTTAATCCTGATCTGTGGCATATATGTTCCTCCTGTTATGTCTGTCTTTTTCTCTCTACGCTTCCCACTCCGGGGCGCTATGCAGAGCATAGTGCCCTAACTTAATGCCGATCCCTTTACGCTTCCCACTCCAGGGCACTATGCTCTGCACGCCGGTCGCGCATCATCAGTTCCCGCACCGCTTCTTTTGCAGGCTTATCCTCGAAAAGCACACGGTTGACTTCCTCGATGATCGGCATATCGACCCCGTATTTTTTTGCAAGCGCGATCGCCGCCTTGGCGGAATACACGCCCTCGACCACCATCTTGACCTCATCCATCGCCTGCTGCATCGTATAGCCCTGCCCGATCAGCATTCCGGCTTTGCGGTTTCTGCTGTGTCTGCTCTCACAGGTCACGATCAGATCGCCGATTCCAGTCAGACCGCTCAGTGTCTCCGCCTTTGCCCCCATCTTGATGGCAAGACGCGACATTTCCGTGATTCCGCGCGTGATTAACGCCGCCTTGGTGTTATCCCCGTAGCCGAGCCCGTCCGCCATGCCGGCAGCGAGCGCAATGACGTTCTTGAGGGAACCGCCCAGTTCCATGCCGAGCACATCCGGGCTTGTGTACACGCGGAACACCTCATTCATGAAAATATCCTGCACGCCCTCTGCCACCTTGCGCTTCTTCGCTCCGGCAACAACGGTCGTCGGTAGTCCGATGCCAACCTCCTCGGCGTGGCTCGGTCCGCACATCACGGCAACCTCTGCCACAGGTACTTCCTCTTCTACAATATCGGAGAGCGTCATCAGCGTATTTTCCTCAATACCCTTTGCCACACAGACAATGATCTGTCCCTCCTTCACAAAAGGCGCCATGCTTTTTGCCGTGCTTCTGGTGAAGACAGACGGTACCGCCAGAATCAGATATTCCTTATCTTCCACTGCTGCCTTAAGATCCGTGGTAAATTCCATATCCTCCGGAAGCTTTACCCCCGGAAGCTTATCCACATGCTCGTGCCGTTCGCGCAGCATCGCGATCTCCGCTTCCACAATCGACCATACCGTTACCTGGTTCCCGTTGGTGTGCAACACCTTCGCGAGCGCCGTCCCCCAGCTTCCCGCTCCGATTACCGCTACTTTTGCCATATCTTTTATTTTCCCTCCTGTTTGTTCTTCTTGAGCGTGAACTTATTCTCCGTACCGTGCAGCAGACGTCCGATGTTGCTTCTGTGACGCCACAGCGCCATCGCCGTAAAGCAGGCGCTCACCACATAGAACTCCGGAAGGTACGTAGCATCGATATGCAGATATCCCATATGTCCGAAGATCAGTACCTGCACCAGATAGCTCGTCACCACCAGAATCGATCCGAGCGACACATATCTTGTGATCGCAATGGAACCGATGAATAAGATCAGACAGACCGGCGCCGCCAGCGGACACACGGCAAGAATCATGCCCGATGTACAGGCAATTCCCTTTCCGCCCTTGAACTTGAGGTAAAACGGGAAATTATGTCCGAGCACAGCTCCAAAACCGGCATACAGTTCCAGAATCTTAACCGCATCCGGATAAGCGTTCCGGAACAGAACCTTCACCAGAAGAACCGCCAGAATCGCCTTGCACAGATCTCCCGCAAACGTGATCAGTCCCGCCTTGATTCCAAGCACACGCAGGGAATTTGTCGTCCCCGCGTTGCCGCTTCCCTCATTGCGGATATCAATCCCCTGGCTTTTTCCGTAGAGATACCCCGTCTGAAACAGTCCAAACAGATACCCGATTCCCAATGCAATAACCCTTGCTCCTATCATCACTGTTCTTCCTTTCTCTCCCGAATAATGAATTTCAGTGCCGTTCCGCGGAAACCGAACGTCTCACGGATACGGTTCTCCAGATACCTGGTGTAGGAAAAATGCATCAATTCCTTATCGTTGACGAAAATCACGAAGGTCGGCGGCTTTACCGCAACCTGCGTCGTATAGTAGATGCGCAGACGTTTTCCCTTGTCTGACGGCGGCTGCTGCATGGCAACTGCCTCTGTCACGATCTCGTTTAACACGCCGGTCGCAACACGCATGCTGTTGTTCGCAATGACAACATCAATCAGTTCAAAAATCTTATTTAAGCGCTGTCCCGATTTTGCGGAAATAAAAATAATCTCGGCATACGGCATGAAGCTTAAAATCTGACGTATCTTCTCCGTGTGGCGGTAGATCGTCTTGTCATCCTTCTCGATCGCATCCCACTTGTTGACCGCGATGATAATTCCCTTTCCGCGCTCGTGCGCGATTCCGGCAATCTTGGCATCCTGCTCCGTGACACCCTCCGTCGCGTCGATGACGATGATGCAGACATCCGCCCGCTCCACCGCAGTCACCGCACGGATGATGCTGTAGCGCTCGATCTCTTCCTTAATCTTATTTTTCCGTCTAAGACCTGCGGTATCAATAAAGACATATTCTTTTCCGTCGTAAGTAATGTCGGTATCAATCGCATCGCGTGTTGTTCCCGCAATATCGGAGACGATCACGCGGTCCTCCTGCGCCAGCTTGTTGATGAGGGAGGACTTGCCGACATTCGGCTTACCGATGATCGCAACCTTCGGGCGCTCATCCTCCTCCTCGTCCTTCGCATAATCCGGGAAGTGCTTGACCACTTCATCCAGCATGTCTCCAAGTCCCAGCATGGACGCCGCCGAGATCGGGAACGGATCGCCGATACCGAGATTGTAGAACTCATACACATCCGGCATGAACTTCTCAAAGCTGTCCACCTTATTGACTACCAGCACGACCGGCTTGCCGGAACGCCGCAGCATATCCGCCACCTTGGAATCCGAGTCCTGCAGTCCCTGTCTGACATCTGTGAGGAAAATAATCACGTCCGCCGTCGCAATGGCAATCTCCGCCTGCTCTCTCATCTGCGAGAGAATGACGTCTCTGCTGTCCGGCTCAATACCGCCGGTATCGATCATGGTAAAATGATAATCCAGCCAGTTGACGTCCGCATAGATACGGTCTCTCGTCACTCCCGGCGTATCTTTTACAATTGAAATTCGCTCTCCTGCAAGTGCGTTGAACAGTGTGGATTTACCAACATTCGGACGCCCTACAACCGCTACTACGGGTTTACTCATCTATCTGACCTTTCCTTTCTATAAAAAAACAGTATCATCCATCTTCCTGCCAACAGGCAGACTCCACCTGTCGCTGTCATAATCCTGACCGCTTGATTTTACAATATCTGCCCCGACTTGTAAAGCAGTTTAGCAAAGGCAGGCAAAAGGAACTGCCGCAATAAGCATATCGTGCTTTGGGAAATTAAGTAATATTATTAGAAACACACTTGGGGATTTCATGTGGAAATGCAGATGGAATATTCGTTGGAGAAAAATGTGAGTATTTCTTCCGGCTGAATGTTTGCATCGGATTCCGTGTCTCTTCCACGTTTGGACAATCCGACGGGTGCATGTCCGGCATACCGGAGACAATGGGCGGAC
>CACZIN010000012.1:0-61780 GCA_902781225.1 uncultured Lachnospiraceae bacterium
GATTCTGGAATCATGGGCGATCGCAACCCCCTTCTCCTGTCCATTCTGGGATAGAATATAATTCGCCAGTCCCTGTGTCGCCTGACGCACAGTATAAATATTCATGCGGTTCGTACCCGCTCCAATCACGCCGCGCAGTCCGCCGGTTCCGAACTCGAGCTGACGGTAAAAACGATCCTCGATTTCCGCCTGATCGTTCGCTATGGCAGCAAGCTCTGCCTTTGTATTCTCGTCAAAATACGGGTTTGTGCACCATTCTTTGTAAGCATCCATGTAACTCATATCTCTTCTTCTCCTTTTACTGATATTCTTCTGCCGCGCAGAAGGAAACTCTCTCGCTCTAAATTATAAACTTTTTTAAACTGATTGTAAACTAATTTTAGCTAGCATTCTGTTAGTTTCCAGCATGCTGCCATCTGCGGTACCAGGACGCAACCACCTGTTCTGCCGGTTTTGCATATATCTCATAATCCCGGCGCGCCAACGCCCGCTCCCTGGGATAAAGTTCTCCTCCCCAGGACCAGAGCGCCATTCCCCGCACCCAGTCTCTCTTTACACATGCCGCAAACATCGTCTCATACCATTCTGCCTGTTCCCCGGGTGCTGCGTTTCCCTGTATCTCCCAGTTATTCGGCACATACGAGGATCCCGTCACGGACATGCATCCTGCCTCCGCGAAAAAAAACGGTTTTTGATAATGCTTTACCACTGTTTCAATCCGGTCAAGCTGATGTTCCCAGTCATCGATGGGATAATAACCGCTTGAGGATATTACATCCACCGCATCCCACCATTTCACACGATGTTCCTGATATTTATCCGTGTTATAAGAGATCAGGCCATGATACTCCGTCCGGATGTCCGCAATCAGTTTTCTCCATTCTCCCTCCCGGTGTTCACTCATCACCATCTCACAGCCAGGAAGAAACATCTCGCAGCCACACTTCTGTGCAATTTTTGCATAATGAAGCTGAAATTTTGTGTAAGACGCAAACCAATTCCCCCACTTCGGTTCGCACGGCACATCCTCATCGAAAAAATTTATGTGTGCACGCCACGTCCCATTCGCACAGTTCGCTGTCGGTTTTAACGCCACCCGAAATCCGAGCGATTGCGCATATGCAATCATTTCCTCCAGTTCATCGTCCGACATTGTCGCAGATGTCGTGTAACAGATTTCTTCCGACTGCGCTGTTTGCTGCACTCCATTCGGCACAAAGATCACAAAATTCGCTGCCGTTCTCTCCCGCATCAGGGCAAGACTCTTTTTTGCCTCGTCCGTGGCAAACCTGCCTCTCGCCGCAAAGGGCGCAAATGTTATTCCGCAAATATATTCCATATTCCGCCTCCAGTCTCTTTTTCTCTCACTCTTCCGTCACGGTTCCATCCGATGCCACAGCCGCTTCCGAAATGCCGTCCAGATAATTCAAAACCGCCTCCGCCTGTTCGCCTTCGGCAGGATATGTCACGCCTCCCGCTGCATACACCGGCACGAACCGGTAGGATACTCCACCCGCGGCATCGATCGTTACCTCAAGCATCGCCGACCGGTCGATACTCTGCCCGAAGATAAAATTGCCAAGACTGTAGAACACCGGCTTCCCATCGATATAGGAAACGCCCTGCAGACAGTGTGTGTGCGCTCCCACGACCACATCTGCCCCGGCGTCGATACACGCCTTCGCAATCTGTGTCTGGTTCGCCTCCGGATACGTCTGATGCTCCACGCCCCAGTGCGGATAGACCGCCACATAGTCGCAGGTCTCTCTCGCTTGTTTAATTACCTCCACAAGCGCCGTGGTGTCGTAGCAGGTAAACAGTCCCGGCACCGCATTTTCCACCTTCCAGTCCGCCGTCGGGACAACCCGGGATACCGCGATAAACCCGTATTTTTTCCCGTGGACTTCGATCACCTGCACCTGCTTTGCACGCTCCGCGGAATCGCCCGCGCCTCCATATAGAATCCCGGCACCGTCTAACGACGCAAACGTGTCTGAGAGTGCTTCCCTTCCATAATCGAGTGTGTGGTTGTTGGCGAGCGATACCACATCCACCCCCATCTCACTTAATGCCTTCACATAGCCTGGACTGCACCGGAATGTAAATTGTTTGTCCGCCATCGGCGTGCCGCGGTCAGAAAACGGGAATTCATTATTCACCATCAGAATATCCGCTGCCCGAAGCTCCTCCAACAGTTCCGGTGCAACCACGCCCTCGATCCCGTTCGCATCGTAGCCCGCCTTAAACGCATTTGCAAACAGGACATCCCCGGTAAAAAGAATCGTTGTGCTGCCGTCCGCATCCGCCTGACCGCCCGCTTCCGCATCTTCGGTCACTTCCGTGGCATCCGCTCTCTCCTCCGTCTCCCGGGCTTCCACCGCGGTCTCATTCTCCTCCTCCGCAGGTTTTATCTCCGCTTCGCCAACTGTCTCCGTGTGCTCCGTGCCGGTGCCTGTCTCTGCTGCCGGCTCTTTTGCAGCCGGTGTTCTCCCCTGCGTCCGCGCCACGGCAGCAATGCATCCCACCACCATGACAATCGACAGCACATACAATATGATTCTGCACTTTTTATTCATAAAACTCCTCCCTTGTTCTTCTCTCTCATCGTCTCTAGTGTAACAGCGCTTTGTGCTCCCGGCAAGAAAAAAGACCATTCCAGCAAACTGGCATGGTCAATTTAATCGTAACTGGACATTTTTATCAATCCATCTTATGTTATACTCTTATGCATCAACGTTGAAATACAAACTTTTATATGAAACTGACAGAAATGGAGACTTCCTATGACAAATCAAAATATCAAAAAACTGGTAACTGCTGCCCTTCTCGCCGCCATGACATGCGTGGCGACCATGATCATCAAGATCCCGACACCTACCTTCGGCTACATCCATCCGGGGGACGGCTTCGTTCTGCTGTGCGGCGTCGTGCTCGGCCCGCTTCCCGGAGCGCTCGCTGCCGGCATCGGCTCGATGTTCTCGGACATTTTTTCCGGCTATGTGACCTGGGCTCCTGCAACTTTCATTATCAAGGCACTCACGGGCGGTATTGCCGGGCTGCTCTTCCATCATTTTAAAAACACCCTGCACTCGAAAAAGGGACGTTACGCAGCGCTCACAATCGGCGGCATCGTCGGAGAAGCCATCATGGTCATCGGCTATTTTCTCTACGAAACCGGACTTGCCGCACTCGGCAGCGGCGCCTTAAACCAGGCATCCATCGCCGCCGGCATCGCTTCCTCTGCGACCGGTATTCCGTTTAACATCGTACAGGGTGTTGTCGGTATTATTCTTAGTCTGATACTGCTTCCGGTGCTCTCTAAAATCCCGGATGTCCGCGACTGGATCGAGCGTTAGGCGACTACTTTTCCTCCGAAGATGACCTTCTTCGTGGACAGGTCATCCTTGGAGAGAAGGACGCAGTCGCCGCGGTGGCCTGCGGTAATGCTTCCGCACACATCCGCCGCACCGATCGCTCTCGCCGGATTGTAGGTTGCAGCGCGCACGGCTGTCTCTAACGGGATTCCCATGGAGACAGCCTTTCGCATGCAGTCCATGAGATTCGTCGCCGAGCCGGCAATCGTTCCATCCTCTAAGGTTGCGAGATTGCCGCGCACGGTAACCGGAAGTCCGCCGAGAGAATACGCACCGTCCTCCATACCGGTCGCCATCATGCTGTCGCTGATTAAGATCATGCGCTCCGCCCCGAACAGGGAAAATACCACGCGGACCGCCGAAGCATCAATATGAATCCCGTCGCAGATCAGTTCCGGCATGACATGCTTCGCGTCAAACGCCGCGCCAAACACGCCCGGCGCGCGGTGGGTGAACGGCGGCATTGCATTGAAGAAATGTGTCACATGATCCGCCCCCAGCGAAAATGCACGGTATGCGGTCTCGTAATCGCTGCAGGTATGTCCGACCGAGATATGTACCTGATCCGCCAGCCGGCGGATAAACTCCTTGGCACCGTCCGTCTCCGGTGCAATCGTAATCAGACGCACCAGCCCGTGTGCTGCCTCCTGCAGACGCAGGAACATCTCCACATCCGGATTCCGGATATAAGCCGGATTCTGCGCACCCTTTTTCTCCATGGAGATAAACGGTCCTTCCAGATGAATCCCGATCAGTCTCGCCCCGGTATCCTGCTCTGCCTCCGGTCTCTTTGTATACGCATACGCATTGGCACACACCGTCTTAAGCGTCTCCTCCGAGAGTGTCATCGATGCCGGGCAGATGCTTGTCACGCCCTGACGAAGCTCGTACGCGCCGATCGCCTGCAGCGCCTCCGGTGTTCCGTCCGAAAAATCATGACCTGCACATCCGTGAAAATGGATGTCCACGAGTCCCGGAATCAGATAATCTCCCCCTGCGTCCAGAACCTCTTCCCCGTCCGTGCCCCCTGCTTCAAGCTCCGTAAAACAACCGTTTTTTATCCGGACCTCCCGCTCCACAAACCCGTACTCTACCGTGTATACAAGTGCATTCTTAATTCTCATCTCAAATCCCCCATTTTTCTCTGACTTTCGTACCTCTATAACGGTGACAGGGAAAGTGCTGCCTCATCGCAGACAACCGTCACATCCGGATGCATCTGCAGGATGGATGCCGGTACTTCCGGCGTCACCGGTCCGAAGAACGCGCGTGAGACGATATCTGCCTTGCCCTCTCCCGAGACAACCACCAGTATCTTTTTCGCCTGCATGATCGTTCTTATTCCCATAGTATATGCCTGCGTCGGCACCTCGTCAATAGATGCAAAAAAGCGCGCATTGGCATGAATGGTACTCTCCGTCAGATCCACCAGATGCGTCTCCTTCTCAAACGCCGCGCCCGGCTCGTTGAATCCGATATGTCCGTTATTTCCCAGTCCCAAAAGCTGCAAATCGATTCCGCCGAGTGACTTTATAATCTGCTCGTGCTTCGCGCAGGCATCCGCCGCATCCGGGTTTGTGCCGTCCGGCACATGCGTTGCCGCCTTATCGATATTCACATGGTTAAACAGATTCTCCTGCATAAAATAGTAGTAGCTCTGCGGGTCCGTGTGTGCCAGACCGCGGTACTCGTCCAGATTGACCGTTGACACTCTGGAAAAATCAAGATCCCCCTTCTCATACCACTCGATCAGCTGACGGTATGTTCCCACCGGCGTCGATCCCGTGGCAAGACCAAGTACACAGTCCGGTTTCATAATAATCTGCGCCGAAATGATATTCGCCGCTTTTCTGCTCATGTCCTGATAGTCTTTTGCCTTGATAATGTTCATCGTAATCCCCTTTTCCTTTCTCTCATGCAGCAGGAGGCGTCTTCCCGTCTCCCGCCCGTTTTTATGGCATCTATCTCTGCCTCTGTCTTGACTTTATCAGCCAATCACCGCCCTTTCAAGGGTTTGCGGGCAACTGCACAAACAGGGATAAAAAAAGGCAAGCGCAAATCACTTTTCATTTTCCGGGGAAGATGATATGATACATACATCAATACCAGTCAGGAGATTTTTACATGGTTTATGCGATTATTGCCGGCGGGGTATTCCTGTCGGATCTCATCTTAAAGCGTTACATGGACAAAAAATATGCCCGCAAGGTACGCCATCCGCGGCTTGGGGGCAGGATTGTCCTGGAAAAATATTATAACGAGGGCGCGGCTTTGAATTTCATGGTAAAAAAGCCAAAGCTTCTGCGCATCATCCACACTGTCATTCTTGTCGTTGTCGGAATTTTTTCCTATTTTCTGATGCGCCTTAACGGACACGCGCTGGAGAAAACGGGCGTTGCGCTCCTGCTCGGCGGCGGTCTAAACAACCTATACGACCGCTACACAAAGGGGCATGTCGTCGACTATTTTCATCTGAATTTCGGTCCGAAATGGCTGCGCGCGATCGTCTTCAACATCTCTGACTTCTGCATTTTTATCGGGGCACTGCTCGCCGTTGCCGGATCGGAGGTCTCATGACAAGAGAATCCTATGAGAAAATCACCGGCATCTTACGGGGGCATCCGCGGCGCATCCGGCTGGTATGCCTGCTCAACCGCACCTTAACCGGCTTTATTTTTGTGCTGTACCCGGCGTTTCTCCTGCTGCTTTTTCTTGAGGGCAGCACCTTTTTCCTGCGGGCGCTTCTCGTTCCCGCCGTCTCCTTTGCCGCAGTCACAGTCTTCCGCCGGATCTTTAACGCCCCAAGACCTTATGAGAAGTTCGGTCTTTCGCCTGCCATAGAAAAAGATACGGCCGGGAAATCTTTTCCCAGCCGTCATGTCTTTTCCGTATTTATCATTGCCGCCACCATTTTCTATGTCCACCCCTCCGCCGGCATTCTGCTCGGGCTCCTAGGGGTTGTCCTTGCCGTCCTGCGCGTGATCGGCGGCGTTCATGAACCGCGCGACGTCATCGCAGGCGCTCTTGCAGGGATTCTATGCGGCGTGCTCGGATACTATGTACTCTAGCCTTCCGGGCACCTTACTTTCCCAGTACCTGATTCCGGTATTCATTGGCGGAGACTCCCTCCTGCTTCTTAAATACCCTCGAGAAATGTGCCAGATCTAAAAATCCCACCTGCTCGGAGATATCTCCGATGCGCAGCGACGGATCTTTTAACAGTTCTTTCGCATGCTCGATACGGACGTGATTTAAAATATCCGAAAAGCTCTGCCCTGTGTGGCGGTTTAAAAGCTTGCTCAAGTGCCACTGGCTCACATATGTCTTCTCTGCCACCTCGCAGAGCGTCAGCTTCTTCGTATAATTCTCCTCAATGTAAGTCAGTGCATTCTTCACGATAAAGCTGCTCGATGCGCTCTCCTTGTGCTCTTCCGACGCTTCCCCATCCTGCGGGTCACGCTTCGGCTCATCCCCGGTAATTCCCTTCCGCTTTAAGTTCTCGCACATGGTGCCAATGGCTTCTTCCAGTTCGTCCATGTTGGACGGCTTGAGCAGAAAGCGCGTCACCCCGAGGCGGATCGCCTCCTTCGCGTACTCGAAATCACGGTAGCCCGTCAGAACACAGACCTCAAGATCCGGGAACTGTGAATGGATCGCAGCTATCATCGCCAGTCCGTCCATCTCCGGCATGCAGATATCCATAAACACAATATCCGGGTGAATCTCCTCGATGATCTTTTTTCCTTCCAATCCGTCATGTGCCGTCGCCGCGACCTTACAATTCCACTTTTCCCATGCGATGCTCCTCGATAATCCTTCCACGATGATCGGTTCGTCATCCACAATCATCACCTTGTACATAGCCACTCCTCCCCTCGAGCCAAATTCCGCTCTCTTTCCAAGAAGTTTAGCCTTTCACGGCACCTGCTGTCAATCCTTTAATGATATTTTTCTGTAACAGCACATACACAATCATGACCGGGATGACAATGATCGTAACCGACGCCGCCATCAGTCCGAAATCGGTTCCATACTGGGAACTGATCTGCTCTAACAGTGTGGAGATCGGATACTTGGTCGGGTCACGCATCATAATTTTCTGTACAAACAGGTCGTTATACGACCAGAGGAAACTAAAGATGGCAACCGTTGCAAGCGACGGTCTGCAAAGCGGAACAATAATTTTTCCAAATACCTTAAATACATCTGCGCCTTCCATGTAGGCAGCTTCCTCCATCTCCAGCGGGATGCTCTGCATGAAACCGGTCATAACGATCGTCGCAAAGCTTAAGTTTCCGGCAATCTGCGGCAGAATAACCGCAATGCTTTTGTTCAGAAGTCCCCATTCCACCATCATCTTAAACACCGGAATGATCGTGGAAAACACCGGAAACATCAGACTTGCCACGATGAGGCTGCGGATCAGCTCCTTGCCCTTGAAATGGTATCTGGTAAGTCCGAATGCCATCAGCGACGCGAGTACCATAACTCCCACCGTTACCGTGCCGGAGATCACGAAGCTGTACTTATAGGCTCTTAAGACATTTAACCGTTCAAATGCCGTCTGGTAATTCATCCAGGTGAACGTCTCAGGCAGTGAGAAGGAGGAGCGGAGCACCTCCGCGGACGGTTTAAAGGAATTCAGTACCACCCACACAAACGGGAAAATAGTGAGCACCGCCCAGAAGATCAATACGAGATAAATGACAACCGTACCGGCTCCGATTCTCTTGTGTTTTTTTCTGACTGCCGTTGCACATACTGCTGCATCCATTTAAGCCACCCCCTTCTTTTTCTCTGCTCTTGCGCGCTTTTTCGCTTCTTTGTCGTCCGCGTCCGCCGTAAGAAAACCGACCGCTTTCGATACCACGATGCCGAGCACCACGATCAGAACCGCCAGCGTGGAACCGTAATCATAATTGTTGAGTCCGAAGGTCTGCTGGTACATATACGTTCCGAGGAAATGTGTCAGCCCCTGCGGTGCGCCGTTCGGCACCATGACCCACGGAAGATCGAATACTTTTAACGCTCCCGTTACCGCCAGTGTGACCGATGTGAAAAATACCGGTTTCATCATCGGCAGTGTAATATAGAATACCTGTTTAAAACGGCTGCATCCATCGATGGACGCCGCTTCATATATGTCGTCAGGAATATCGCTTAACCCCGTGAGGAGAATGACAAAGTAAAAACCGATGTAACTCCACAGCGTCGGAATACAGACCATGATAAATGCCAGGCTGGGGGAAAGCCAGTTGACCGGCTTTGCTCCAAGGCTCTCTAAAATCTGATTCAGCATACCGCCGTTATAGTTGTAGAATAATTTGAACAACAGACCGATCGCCGTTGCAGAAATCACTACCGGAAAAAAGTACACCGTACGGAATAACTGCTGAAGCTTTTTTATCTGTGAAACCATTACCGCAAGCACAAATGCGATTCCGACCTCAAAAATCACCGTGAGCGCCATCATCTTCAGGGAATTGATGAGCGCCGTCCTCACATCCGGGTCTGTAAACAATTTCTTGTAATTTTCAAATCCAATAAACTTCCATTCAGTTCCCGGCATCTCGATGATTGCCGTCATATCATAAAAGCTGTTCTTAATATTCTGCACGAACGGTATGTAAAGAAAGACTAACATGAACAATAAACCCGGTACCAAAAACACCACAAGCGGCCATTTTTTCTTATATAACATCTTTCTTCCACCTTTCTATCAAAAAAAATCACTGTTTTTTGGGTACAAAAAACGAAGGGGCCGCTGGGCATAGCCCCTCCGTCATTCTGTTTTCTGTATCTGATTTTACTGCTGCACCAGTGCAAGCGCCTCGTTGATGGCATCTTCCGCAGACATAGCGCCTGTAGATACCTTGACAATCTCTGCTACCAGTGTCTTGTATGCATCGCCGATTCTGGAATCTGTCGGTGCCACGATCGCCGTTGCATTGCTTGTGTACTCTGCGATAGACTGTGCAAACGGTGTTGCGCCCTCTACCGGTGTTACCTCAACAGCTGCCTGGGATACGGCGCCGGTTGCTTCCCAGTATCTCTGAACGCCTGCCTGGCAGGTGTGTGCCATGACGAATTTCACTGCCGCATCTCTCTTGTCCGGATCTTCCCATGCCTTCTTTGTGATATAGAATCCGGAAGAGATACCGCCTACTAAGGAGCCCGCCTCTGCTTTCTGATCCGGAACACCCGGGAATGCGATCACAACGGTGTTGTCGGTATCCTCAATGTTTCCTGCATACCAGGAACCATCTAACTGCATGGCAGCTTTCTTGTCGCGGAATAACTGGCCTGTGTATGCGTCATCCACCGTGTCGGTATCCTCTGGGAATGCACCCATATCTCTTAATGTCTTAAACATCTCAAGACCCTTTACCCATCCTTCCGGTGCGCTCGTCGGAATGGAAGTATACTCATTCACGCCGGATGCATATAACATCAGGAACTCAATCCAGTAATGCGGTACGTTGTTTAAAGAGCAGGCAATCGGAATGATGTCGTTCTCCTTGAACGTCTTGATCGCTGTCTCCATGGAAGCCCAGTCTGTCGGAAGCTCCAGATCGTACTGGTCGAACAGATCCTTGTTGCAGTATAAGCCTTCCCAATATCCGGTTGTCGGAACCGCACGCTCAACACCGTCGGTGTTTGCCGCTGCCTGTAATGCGGAATCCAGTGTGTCTGCCGCATAGTCCGGATATTCTGCGCGGATGTCTTCAATCGATACCAGCTTATCCGTTGCAATGATGCTGTCTGCGGTTGCATCCGTGAAGAACTGGATGACATCCGGCTCATTGCCTACGGAGAAGTCCGCATTGACTGCTGCTTTCCATTCCTCATCGGATGTCTGTGAATTGTCTTCGATCGTTATGTAGTCATACTGCTCCATAAACTCTTTGTTGATTGCTTCGTAGGTCTCCTTATTCGGATCGGTTCCTCCGAACATCGACACGGTTCTTAATGTCACCGGATTTCCGGATGCTTCTGCAGTACCCCCGCCTGCTTCTGTTGTTCCGGCTGCCTCTGTCTTTGTGTCGGCTGCCGTGTTGTCTGTCGTTGCAGCCTCATCGGAGCCTGCCCCGCATCCTGCCAGCATGGACGCTGTCATTGCGCCAGCCAGCATCATGGATAATACCTTTTTCTTCATAGTCAAAACCCTCCTTGTTTTTGTTCCTGCAAATGTTTTTCATTTGCTATACTGATATTATACGAGCAGAACCCACAAAAGGCATTAGACCCATTTGACATTATTTGTTCAATCTTGCTATGTTCTTCAACTCATTTTGTGCTTCGTTTCTCTCTTTTAACGATATTTCATCCTCATGGTCAACGTACGGTATCGTAATCGTCGAAACCGTGATGCAGTCTTCCTCCTGCTCGATCGACAGCCCGTATTCGTCCCCGTATACCAGGCGGATTCTGCGATTCACATTCTGGATTCCGATGGAGGTGTGACGCCCGGTATTCTTCGGAAGCTCGCTCTCATCGCCCTCCAATATGGCATGGATCCGCGCCAGTTCCTCCTCCGTCATCTTTTTGCCCGTATTGCGCACTTTTAAGTAGACATTTTCATCATCGTGGTATACGTGAAGCCGGATGACGCCGTTTTTTACCGTCTCCACCCCGTGCACAATCGCATTTTCCACAATCGGCTGTAAGATCAGCGGCGGCACCATCAGATAGAGCAGATCGTCGTCAATCTTGCGCTCAATCGAGAGTCTCTGCCCGAACCGCATGGACATAATGTAAAAATAGGCATCAATGCACTGCAGCTCCTCCGCAAGGTGAATCTCCTTTACGTTGGCGCGGTTCATCCGGTAATCAAGCACGGTCCCCAACGATTCAATCATTTTAGACACAACCGTATCTCCCGACATCCGCGCCTGCCAGTTCATCATCTCTAGCGTATTGTTCAGGAAATGCGGATTGATCTGCGCCTGAAGTGCCTGAATCTGTGCATCCTTGCGCGCAAGCTTTTCACTGTACATGGAGTCAAACAGATACTTCACCTGCGCAGACATGCTGTCAAAGCTCTCCTTCATCTGCATAAATTCCTGGTTGGGCATGCCTCCCTCGACCGTGATTCCCATCTCTCCCGCCTCCATCCGTCCGGAAGCGCGGAGCATCCGGTCGATCGGGTTCTGGATATTCCTGCGGATAAAATACACCACATAACCAAACAGTGGAATCAGCAGCAAAAACATCAGTGCAACAATCGTATAGAACTGGTACAGCCCGGAATAGAGTTCGCTCTTTCTGGCAAAAAGTACAATGCCGATGTGAAAATCATCCCGCCGCTCCTGGTACAGATACGCGCGGTAGGTGGCATCCTCCTCCTGGGAAAAGGTGCGGTTGCTCACCCCGTCATACTTTTGCAGGAGCTGCTCTAAAAGCTGCTCCTTGTCGCTCATCTCCTCGTTTTTCATAAAGCCAACCCGCGCATCGCGGCTTCCGAAGCAGACCACCATATCATTCAAAAGGGAGGTATCCACATCCTGGAACACCTTGCTGCGGTTTAACTCCACCACCAGCGTGCCGTACCGTGTATAATCCATCGTCGTGTACAGATTGCGGACGATAAAAATGCGCCCGTTGACCACCCGCACGCAGGCATACGCCGAATCCGAATCTATGATGTCTTTGAGGTAAGGCTGTATCTCATCCACATAACTCTTTAGCGAGATGCCTGTGCGCGAGGAAAAGCTCTCCGGATCTTCGGTCCCGTAGCAGTAGTAGGCATACATATTAAAACGCTCGTCCAGATAGAACTTTCCGCGCAGGCTGGTATAGACATCCTGAAGATAGTCGTTTCTGGAATAGTCTCCCCGCAGGTATTTTTTCCAGGCATTCTCCCAGGTCTTCTCATAGGAAGGCCGCTGGCAGAGCGTGATGGCGTCCTCGATGCGGATCGACGCAAAAGAAGCCATATTCTCTAACTGATCCTCCATCAGTCCTTCCGTTTTCTCAATGATTCCCTTCCGGTAGGAGCTGGTGGTATATGCAAAAAATACCGCGATCGGGACGCCCCAGCACAGTATGACAAATAGTATAATTTTCTTCTTCAATGACGACAGTCGCTTTTTTTTCTCCATAAAGCCGCCTCCCCGTTTTCTCTCTCCATTATAGCAAAACACCGCCGCACGTACTAGGTCTTATGCAGGCAGATAACCCGAAGCCCAACGAACATCCACGTTCCGGCTAAAACCAGGGTGTGGGAATTGGAATCGCAAAATACGGAATTTCTAATCGTGCCGCATTTTGCATTTGCGATGATCCATGTCTTTCCAAATTTTGAGCACTCCGCCGGAGATGTCCGCAAGCGCAGACAATTTTAGGACTTTCGTGTGCCTCTTATCGAATTGCTGAACAAAACATAACCGCGCGAAGCCGATGTCTGAATTGCCATCTGCCATGTTTTCAATAGCAGATGGCAACGAGTTTCGGTTCGCGCGGTTTTATATTGTCTGTGAAGCAATTCGATTAGAGGCACTAGAAAGTCCGCTCATTGTCTGCGCTTGTCGGACATTCCCCGACGGACTGTCAAAACGTGACAAGACACGGAATGGAATGCGAAATGTGGCGTTTTTCTACTCTACAGGTCAAGGAACTGCTCGTATCTGGTGCAGATATCCGCCGCCTCGGCTGCATCCGGCATCTCGCAGAAAATACGCAGCAACGGCTCCGTGCCGGAGAAGCGGGCAACGACCCAGCCTCCATTTTTGAAGTAGACCTTGCTGCCGTCCAGATAGGAGACATGGTCGATCTCTTCCGGCAGATCCGGCAGAAGTTTCTGCTCCATCAAAACTTCCTGCATCTTAAGCTTTTTCTCAAGCGTGAATTTATAGTCACGCTCTTCCATATGGATCTCCCCGCACTCTGCGTGAATATCGTCCATGATCTGTGAAAGCTTTTTCCCGGTCACTGCCAGCATCTCGATCAGAAGCGCCGCCGCATAGATTCCGTCTTTTCCATTGATGTGGCCGTGTACGGTCAGACCGCCGGAAGACTCTCCTCCGATGATGGCTCCTGTCTCCTGCATCTTGGCGGAGACATACTTAAAACCAACCGGCACTTCGTAGCATTTTTCTCCGAACTGCTCTGCCACTTTATCCAGCATGTGGGTGGTCGCTATATTGCGCACCACAGGTCCGTGCCAGCCCTTAAACTTCACCAGATAGTAATACAGCAGCACCAGAATATCGTTCGGATGCAGGAAATTGCCCTTGTCGTCGATCACGCCGATACGGTCCGCATCTCCGTCTGTAGCGATACCGATGTCACACTGTTTTTCCACCACATAATTCTGCAGTGAGTGGAGTGTTGCCGCGGAAGGCGCCGGAAGTTTTCCACCAAACAGCGTATCATGTCTGTCGTGGATCGTCGCCACCTCACAGCGGGCGGTTAAAAGAATGGTCTTTAACGACGTCTCGCTCACGCCGTACATCGGGTCCAGCGCCACCTTAAGATCGGCGTCGCGGATAGCTTTCATATCCACCGATGCAATGATATTGTCTATGTACTCATTGAGCGGGTAGATCTCCTCGATGTAGCCCGCCGCTTTTCCCTCCTCATACGGAACCGCGCAGACGCCGTCCGGTGCGATGTCGGCAATGTAGTCCTCCAGATCCTTCGTCTGGATCTCGTCGGCGTCACGACCGCCTGCGGTAAATACCTTGATTCCGTTGTAGATCGCCGGGTTATGGCTTGCGGTAATCATCATTCCGTACGGGAAATCATGCTTCATCACATAAAACATAATGAGCGGAGTCGGCGAGGATTTGTTGATCAGGTATGCCTTGATCTGCGCCGCCGCAAACACCTCTGCCGCCCACTGCATGGCTTCCTTGGAGAGGAATCTGCGGTCATATCCCATGACGATGCCCTGCTCGCTCACGCCCTCGCTCTTCATTTTGTTGACCAGCCCCTGTGCCAGAAGCTGTATATTTGCCTTTGTAAAATCGTCTCCGATCACGGCTCTCCAGCCGCCGGTTCCAAATTTGATCATATCCATGTCCCCTTTCTTTTTCGGGCACTCTGACGTGCCGCATCTGTGCTATCCCGTCACAACTCTGACGTCATGTCTGCTTCCCTGTGCTGTCCCGTCACAGCTCTGACATCATGTCTGCTTCCCTGTGCTATCCCATCACAACTCTGACGTCGTGCCTGCTTCCCTGTGCCGTCACCGGAATGCCATCTGCCTTCTCTCCGTCCAGATACAGTTCCCGCACGCCCTTCATCACGCCGTCCGGATTTTCCACATGTATATCATACTCTGCTCCGCGCCAGCGTCTGACGGCGGAGAATTCCTTCCAGTCCGCCGGAATACACGGGTCAATGGTCAGGTGTTCAAAATCCGGCCGGATGCCAAGCATATATCTGGTTGCGGAAAAATAAGCCCAGCCGCCGCTTCCGGTCATGAACGGATGGCGTGCCCGTCCAAACGCCGTGTGATCTCTTCCGACCACAAACTGGCAGTACGAATACGGTTCCGACTGACGGATCTCGATCATGTTGTTCTGATAATACGGACACAGCGCATTGTAGAACTTCATCGCGCGGTCGCCGCGTCCCAGCACACACTCCGCAGCCCATGCCCACGGATTCGGATGGGAGAAAATGGAGCCGTTCTCTTTCAGTCCCGGATAAACGCGCGTCACAAATCCGATATCGTCATCCGGAACAGTGTACGACGGAGCATTCAGCAGAATTCCATACGGTGTGAACAGATACTTATCCACGGAATCCATTGCACGCTTTCCTTTTTCCACATCAGCCGCACCGGAAAGCACTGCCCACGCATTGGACTCCAGATGTACCTTTCCTTCCGCATCCTCCGATGTTCCGATCTTCTTTCCGTTCTTTGTGATGCCGCGGATGAACCACTCCTTATCCCACAGTTCCCTGTTGCAGACATCTCCTACCCGCTCTCGCATCGCCTGATATTTTTCCACATCCTCCGTGCGTCCGAGATATTCCGCCAGCTGCAGGAAGTGGCTGATCGCCCAGTAATGCAGGAAGGACACCATCGCGCTTTCACCGCCGCCTAAGTTCAGGCAGTCGTTCCAGTCTGCCCGGAGTCCCTTGCAGATTCCGGTTGCGCCGACCTGCTCTGCGGAGAAGTCTAAAATCCGCTTCATATGTTCATATACCGTTCCCTCGCCTCCGTCGGCGTAGGTCACGACCTCATCTGCAAATCCAGTCTCCCCCGTCTCCTTGATATATTCGATAATGGACGGCACCAGCCAGAGCGCATCATCCGAGCAGGCGTCCTCCAGCCCGTGCACAATGTCCTTCGCATTGACCGTCGGGATGACCGTCGGAGACTTAAACGGCTTTTTCTTTTCTTTTTTGGCATCCGGGTCAAACCATTCCGGTGAGAACAGATGCAGTCCGTATCCCTTTGTGGTGAGTCCGCGCAGCAGCTCCACGATGCGCTGTCTGCATTTCTCCGGATTGGAGTGCGGTATCGTCATTGCATCCTGCGCCGTATCCCGGTATCCCAGACCCGTGCGTCCGCCCACCTCGATAAACGATGCAAAACGCGAGAACATGATATTTACTTCCGCCTGATAGAGGTTCCAGGTATTGATAAGCGTATTCATTCCCTCATTCGGGGTCTTGATCTGCAGCTGTGCAAATTTGTTTTCCCAATACTCCCTTAACTGCGCATACGCCGCATCCACATTTGCCATGTCGGAATATTTTTTCCGGATCTTTTTTCCCGCTTCGCGGTTGCCCTCTCCAAGCATGAAGATCAGCCGTACTTCCTCTCCCGGCGCCAGCACAAGGTCCTTCTGTAAGCTTCCGCAGTGGTTGTTTCCAAGCTCGTGGGAACCGCTGCATGTTCCGCGCTCCACCGCAATCGGGTTGTCTTCCGTACGGTACGCTCCCAAAAAGCTGTCGCGCAGACAGTCAAATCCGTCCGGCGTCACATTCGACGTGAAATACTGATAGCCGAATTCCTCATAGAACAGATCATACTCGATGATATTTTCATCGTAGGATGATCCTGCACAGTAGAGGCTCATCTGGAAATTCTGGTTATCAATCATAATGTGATGGAACGAGAACTCACAATACGAAAATACCGATAGTCTTCTCTCTTTGTCTGTGGTGTTCTTAAGGCGCACATCCCACAGTTCCACCGCATCGTCCATCGGAACCATGAGTGTCTGGCTCGCCTTGATTCCCTTGTAGTCGCACTCATAGGTCGTGTAGCTCATGCCGTGTCTGCAGGTGTACTTTGCCTGATTAAGCGGTTTGCCCACCGGCTGCCAGGATATGCTCCAGTAATCTCCGTCCTCGGCGTCCCTCAGATACACATAATGTCCCGGCCGGTCCATCGGCACCGCATTTCCACGAAAGCGCGTCACCCGGTGATACTCCGGAGACTGATAAAACATGTAACCGCCCGCCGTGTGGTTGACCACGACGCACAAATCCTTCACGCCGAGATAATTCGTCCACGATACCGGCAGATCGACGCGGTCAATGACATATTCCCTTTTCTCATTGTCAAAATGTCCGTACTGCATAAAAAATCCCCCTGTCTTACCTTCCTATTTTCATTTCTTCTGAAAATATTATAGTAAGACAGAGGGCGAAATTGTATTGCCACGCATGGCATAATTTGCATATTTCTGTCATTCTAAAACAGAACCTAATCGAGCGCCTTTTCCAGCTCCTCAATCACGATCCGGAGCGCCTTGATCCTGGCGTACTTCTTATCCACAGACTCGAGGATGTGCCACGGCGCATAGGTCGTACTCGTCTTTGCGATCATCTCATTGACTGCGGTCTCATACTGATCCCATTTTTCCCGGTTCCTCCAGTCCTCATCCGTGATTTTCCACTGTTTTTCCGGCGTGTTCTGCCGCTCGTTAAAACGCTCCAGCTGCGTATCCTTGTCGATCTGCACCCAGAACTTGATGATGACGGCTCCCCAGTCATGCAGTTCCTTCTCAAATTCGTTGATCTCGTTGTACGCGCGCATCCAGTCGTTTTCCGTGCAGAATCCCTCCAGCCGCTCAACCATCACACGCCCGTACCACGAACGGTCAAAAATTGCGATGTGACCGGTCTTCGGCAGTCTCGTCCAGAAGCGCCACAGATAATGTCTTGCCTTCTCATGCGGCTCCGGGCTTGCAATCGGATGCACCTCATAGCCCCTCGGATCGAGCGCACTGGTGATCCGCTTGATGTTGCCGCCCTTTCCGGCAGCATCCCATCCCTCATAGGTGATGATGACCGGAACCTTTTTGCGGTACAGACGGTTGTGCAGCTCGCCGAGCCGCTGTTTTAAATGCTTTAACTCCTTGCGGTACGTCTCCTCGTCGAGCGTCTTATCGAGCGGTATCTCCGAGAGAAGCGGCATGCGCTCTAACGGGAATACATTCTGCAGAAGCGGAACCGCCATATCACGGTTGCCGAGTGCAATGTCGATTCCCTGCGTCAGTGTCTCAAGCACCTGTAATTCCGTCCACTTTCTCGACTTTGCGTCGACAATATACCACGGTGCGGACGGCATGTTCGTGCTCTTCAAATAAGAAGAAAACGCATCCATGCACTTCTCGTAGTGATTGTTCTGCCACAGATCCTTTTTTCCCACACGCCAGACGGTGTCTTTTTCATCTGTGAGGCGCTCCATCCGTCTGGTCTGCTCCTTCTTGGAGATATGCAGGAAAAACTTCATCACGAGGTAGCCGTTATCCGTCAGCTGGCGTTCAAAGCGCCGCACGCTCTCGATGCGCTTTGCATATTTTTCCTCGGAAAGTTCCCCGTGGAGGCGCTCTTCCACCACCTCATCCATCCAGCCGGAGTCTAAGAACACAAACTTTCCCTCCTCCGGAATCCGGGTAAAATGGCGGTATAAAAACGGCTTGCGCTCTTCCTCCTCGGTCTTTCTCTCCATGGACTCCACTTTAAAATGGCGGGGATCAATATTCTCGATGATCTGCCCGATACAGTAGCCCTTTCCCGCCGTTCCCCAGCCTTCCAACAGCACCAGCACCGGCACCTTCTGCTCCTTGATGAGAAGCTGCTGGGCGGCAAGCTTTTCCCTGGCTGCCGCAAGGCGCGTCTTTAATTCCTCTTCCCCGGGTCTTACCGGCTCTTTCCATTCTTTCAGCATAAAAACCTCCGTTCCGCAGACGCAATGCGTCGCATTTTCCTTCTCCTATAACAGCGGTGCAAACAACCGCAGAATACACTGTATGATGCGAAGCCCCATACTCCGCTTTCCCTTATACTGTTCCGTCACCTCGCGCGACACCTCAAATATCTGCTCAAAATCCTCTCCGATGGCACCGAGCGACCCGCAGCCATGCAGCAGCACGCCGTTTTCAAAATGATGGTACAGGCTTCTATAGTCAAAATTGATCGTTCCGACCGTCGCCGTCTCCCCGTCGCAGAGTGTCTGCTTCTGGTGGATAAATCCCGGCGTGTACTCATAGATGCGCACGCCGCGCCGCACCAGAGGCGCATAGTAGGAGCGCGTCGTCTGATACACCAGCTTCTTATCCGGAATCCCCGGCGTCACAATCCGCACATCAACGCCCCGCTCGGCAGCCAGGCACAGTTCCCTCGTCATATCATCGCTGATAATCAGATACGGCGTCGCCACATAGAAGAAATGTTTCGCACTCTTGATGAGGTTTAAATAGACGTCCTCCGCAAAATAGCCGTCCGTCAGGGGACCGTCCGCATACGGCTGTACAAAACCGGTGTCTGCCGCGCGGTAATCCAGCTGTGGAAAATACGTCTGAAACTCATGATCCGCCTCCGCCGTGGCATTCCACATCTGAAGAAATGTCACAGTCAGGCTTGCCACCGCGTCTCCCGCAAGACGGATTCCGGTATCCTTCCAGGTTCCGTACGGATGCGTGATATTAAAATATTCATCCGCAAGATTATAGCCGCCCGTGTAGCCGATCTTTCCGTCCACCACCGTAATTTTTCTGTGATCGCGGTTGTTCATGAAAATGTTTAAGATCGGAACCACCGGATTGAACACCCGGCACTCTACGCCGATGGCTTCCATGCGCTTGATAAAGCCCGGATCAATAAAGCCGATACTGCCGACATCATCGTAAAACAGGCGTACCTCCACCCCGTGTGCCGCACGCTCGGCGAGGACGTCCTTAATCCTGCCGAACGCCTCCGCTTCCTCGATTGCGTGATATTCCATAAAGATAAAATGTTCTGCCGACGCGAGATCGTGCAGCTGCGCCGCAAGTCCCTCCGCCGCGTCCGGGTAAAATGTCACATCCGTATTCCGGTATACCGGATAATGCCCGAACCGCTTGATATAGCGGCACTGGTTCGCCACCGCAAAATCCTGCTCCTCCAGCTGCTCAAGCACCGCCCCATCCTGAGGAATCTGTTCAAACAGCACCGGTTCAATCGTCTCAAAGCGCCTGCGCATCGCCTTTGCAACCACATTCTTGTGTCCGAACACCAGATATATGCAGAGCCCCAGCACCGGAAACGCCAGAATCAAAATGATCCAGGGCATCTTAAACGCGGCGTTCTCGTGCTTGGCGTAAATGCTTAACGCCACAAGAAATGCTCCTACACTAAAGCATAAACTGATTGCCGTAGAATATGCATTCAACCGCAAAAACAGCAACAGAATCCACAGAACCTGCAAAAGCAGGGATAATCCCACAAACACAAGTCTTCCCACGCTGTTTTTCACATTGGACTTCTGCTCCGTCCTCATCTTCTGTCTCTTCATTCCGCATCCCCTCACTGCCTGCTCTGCAGTTTTGTCATTTTACTGCCTGCTCTGCAGTTCTGTCATCTTACTGTCTGCTCTGCAGTTCTGTCATCTTACTGCCTGCTCTGCAGTTCTGTCACCGCACTTCCCGGGCAGTCATTCTCTCCTCATCATATCAAAAAAAGCTTTCATCTGCAAACCCGGATGAAAGCTCTTTTCTTAATTCTTATATTGATTTTGTCTTTTGTAATGCCGTCCTAAGCCTCTGCAGACAGCTGTAATCTCGCCGTAATCTCCCGCACTTCTTTCATAATCGCGGCATACATTTCATACTCAAGTCCAACCGGCGACATATGCGGACATTCCTGCTTCATCCGATAGGCCTGTCTCAACAGGCTGCGTTTGTTCTCCTCAAGCTCCCAGATCTGCTCTCTGCTCATAACTTCTCCACTTTCCGCACACCGGCGTCCCCCGCCTTCTTCTGTGCTATGCTCTTCTTCGTGTATATATCTTGTACACGCACCTTTAACATCATAGCATATATAGTGGAAAATGCATCAGGAAGTTGTTCGGCATTTTTACCAAATTTTGTGACCGGATTTGAGGACTTTGCCTATTTACAAAACGGCTTTTATCTATTTCTCACAACTGCATCAGCATTTCAAGAGCCTGCTTTTTCATGATACAAATTCCCTGCTCTTTAATGTGTGCAATGTGCCCCTGATCGGAGTAATGTGCATCGTCATACTCGATCGTTCCGAACGCAAACGGACGCATCTCCTCCTTGGCGAATCCCGTAAAATCCAGAATCAGATAATACGCGCCGTCCATCTTATAGAGACTGCTCTTCGGAATCTTCCCGCGAAAAGCAAGCAGACTCATCCTGCGCATATTCTCAAAGGAGGCAAAGCGCAGTGCACAGATCATCGGATCGGTACGCTTGCGCGCTCCCGCAGCATCTGCCGCAGAAGAAGCTGCCGCGTCTGCCGTATTCCCCTTCTCTGCTTTGGCCTGTTTCCCTAACGCAGCGTCCGGATCCAGCTGACTGATCATATGGCTGACCGTATTCACCAGATCCTTCAGTGAAACCTCTTTGTCCGCGCCAAAGGTGATCGCCATGCTGTGATCCTGCAAAAGCTCCGCCTTTACCATCGGAAAGATGCCCTCCATCTGAATATGTTCCTGTTCCTCGACGAGTTCTAAGACGGTATGCATGAATTTCTGCGTGATCTCGCTGTTCGCAATGATCTCATCAATATCGTATCCGAGACTCTCGATCTCCTGCTCCGTCAGTGCACAGCGGATTTTGTTATCACCGATATGTTCTATTTCCATAAATGATCGATCCCATCTATTGTAAAATGTTGTTTTTAAGTGATACCATTATCCTATTTTTTGCACTATTTGTAAAGTGACAATCCTTAGAATACCTTTTTTTGCATAATATGGACACTGCCCGCAAAAGATACCGCCAATGTGACCAGGAAAACCAGAAACACCACCGCAGTCACCGCCGCAGGATTTAACTGTGCAAACCACCGCAGCCCTCCCGCAAAATCCTCCGGCAGAAGCTTCATTGCGGCGATTGCAGCCCCAACCGCCGCAAACCCCAGAATCATGGTTGCCGTCCTGCTTTTTTCCATACCGTATTTCAGGCTGACCGGAAGCATGACTGCCAGAAAAATGGTCATTACCAATAAGATAAGGAACATGGACATCAGCCATTCCAAAGGAGACGTCACATCCCCTCGAATGTAATCCGCCACAAAACCGGCCGCTGCGGAAGCCGCCCAGAAACCGCCGCCGCACAACAGCATAAATACATACTTTTCCAGCACATAGTCTTTTCTGGTCACCGGAAGCGTGAACAGAAACAGATAGCCGTGATCAAATTCGTCATACGAGATCGTGTTTACCGTAAAAAGCATGCCGAACATGGTACAATATCCCACAATCATCTGTGCCGGCTGACCGCTGCAAAGAAAAATAACCGCAATCAGAATGATAATCATAAAATACCGTTTCTGCCCTGCCAGAATCCGAAAATCCTTCGTCAATAATCCTTTCATAGCTTCTCTCCCCTCGCTGTCAAAATCAGAATATCGTCAATGCTACCTTTTTCCATCACAAGATCCGGGTAATTTTCCTGGTAATACCGGCGCTCGTTCGTCAGCAGGCGAAAACCGTACGCCTCCCGCATTCCGGCAAGCAGATACCGGTGATCCAACGCCTGATACTGCCGTTCATCCACTTTTAAGATGCCATACGAGTCCAGAAGGACGTCCGTCTCCTCGTGAAGCGCAATCTTCCCCCGGTCGATCATATAGATATCGTCGCAGAACTTTTCCAGATCGCTGGAGATGTGGGAGGATATCAGCACCGATCTCGGTGCTCCGCCGGTCCCCTCCGAATCCAGATATTCCTGCAGTTCCTCGAGCATCGCCTCTCTGGACATCACGTCGAGTCCCAGCGTCGGTTCGTCCAGAATCAGCAGGTCGGCGTCATGTGACATCGCGATCAGCAATTTCAGCTTTGCCTGCATACCGGTAGAAAACTCCTTGATTTTCTTGTTTGTCGGGAGTTCATACCGCTGACATTTTTCCAGGAACCTGGCCTCGTGAAATCCGGTATACAGATTCCGCAGAATGGCGGTGATATCCCGGATCGTGAGGAACTGGCTGAATCCCGAATCCGCAAGGGATACCCCGATCCGCTCCCGGTCTTTTGCAGTCAGTTCCGTATACGGTTTTCCGAAGATCCTTATCTCGCCCGTCTCCGGTGGCACCAGCCCCAGCAGGATCTGAAATGTCGTCGTCTTTCCGGCTCCGTTCGCCCCGACAAATCCGGTTGCCATCCCGGGGGACACCTCCATGGAGCAGTCCAGTTGAAATGTCCCGTATGTCTTCGTTACTTTGTTCAGTTGCACCATCCCGTCATTCATATGATTCTCCATTCCTGTGATTACACTCCTATGCTTCCAAAAACAATTCCAGAACCGCCCGCAGTTCTTCATCGCTCATGCCATACGCCCGAGCCTTTGCTACCAGCTGTTCCATCCGCTGCTCGATCTCTCTTTTCTGTTCTTCCGCAAGCAGTGACGGATTCACTCCGAGCACAAAGCTGCCCTTGCCGTGCACCGTTGCGATCAGCTGCTCCTCCTCCAGGGCGTCATATGCCTTTTTTACGGTGAGCGCACTCACTTTAAGATCTTTTGCAAGCATTCTCACACTGTCAAGCGGCGCTCCCTCCCGCAGGGTTCCCTGCAGGATCTGTTTTTTTATCTGTTCTACGATCTGCTCATAGATCGGCTGCATCGATGTGTGATCCACGATTATGTTCATTTTCTTTGTATTCTCCTCCACCTCTGCGCAGTATGTAGGTTTTCTTTCGATAAACAGTATAGAACAGTATAGAACTGTTGTCAACTGTTATATACTGTTTATTATCAAAAAACGTTTCCTATTACTAAAAAAGGAATCCCGGTCTACAGACAGAATTGTCATTTTCTGTCCGCAGGCCGGGATTCCTTCTCTCTCATATTACGTTTTATCTGCCCGATGTATTATCAGTCAATTCTGATATTTGTCACATTCGCAGCTCATTGTGCTTTAATTGCATCCGGCTCATTCGTCCAGTGCAAGAAATGCATCTTTTATTGCAGTCACATCCTCATCGGCGCCCATGACATATAAAATCACATCCCCGATGCTCTCCACCGCAACGCTCTCCGCTTCCACGCAGATCCATTTTGCAGGGTTCGCATTGTCCAGAAGCGTCTGTTTTGCCTTCGGCACGTCAGTCCCCTCCGACACGCGCAGCACAACACACTGATACGCCACCGACGTCATCATCGGAGCAGAATACGCAGAGTCGGTATACGTGATTTCATCTGTGCCCAGCACATATTCTTCCATATCCGCATCGATCGTCGTCATCTCATAATACTGCATGGCGTCCCGCATGGATTCATCCAGGTCGGCCTGCGCATAAACTTCGTTTAAAATATCAATACAGCTTCCGCTCAGTGCTTCCGCTTCCCCGGAATCTGTCGTCTTCCCGCAGGCAGCAAACGCAAACATCATCACGAACATCATTCCCGCCGCGGCCGCGCGCTTCCCGTATCCTGCCCTGCCGCATTTTCCGCGGTTCATTCCGTTTCTTTTTCTCATATCTTCTCTGTGATCTCCTTTTGATTCGGGTTTTCCACTTTATATAGAGTAAAAACAGGCTTTTGGAGATAGTCTGTCCAAAAGCCTGTGTCTTTATCTGCTGTGTGTTACGCTATTTCTCTTCCGGCATCTGAATGCGGATATGAACGTCGTCCAGCTGCTTCTGATCTACAGTCGCCGGCGCCCCCATCATGATATCCATCGCGTTCTTGTTCATCGGGAACGGGATGATCTCACGAATGCTCTCCTCGCCGCAGATCAACATAATCATACGGTCAACGCCCGGAGCGATTCCTGCGTGTGGCGGTGCTCCGTAGCAGAATGCATTGTACATGGCAGGGAATTTTGCCTTCACATCCTCCTCGCCAAGGCCGACCAGCTCAAATGCCTTGATCATGATCTCCGGATCATGGTTACGAACCGCACCGGAGGAAAGCTCTACGCCGTTGCACACCAGATCGTACTGGTAAGCAAGAATCGAAAGCGGCTCCTCGTTGCAGAGTGCGTTCATACCGCCCTGCGGCATGGAGAACGGGTTGTGGCAGAATTCCAGTTCTCCGGACTCCTCGCCGATCTCATACATCGGGAAGTCTACGATCCAGCAGAATTCATAGCAATCCTTCTTCATGTGCTTCTCGCTCGCAGCGCCAAGCAGTCTGCGGAGTACGCCTGCGGTCTTCTGTGCTGCCAGCTTCTTGCCTGCGGTCAGACCGATAAAGTCACCCGGCTTTAATCCGAGGGCAGCAATGACTGCCTCCTTGCGCTCCTGTAAGAACTTGGAGATACCTCCCACAAATTCACCGTTCTCATCCAGCTTGAACCAGTATGCCTTGTTGGCAGTCTGCACTTCCACCTCGGCACAGATACCGTCGATCACTTTTCTGGTTGCGGTAAATCCATCCACAACAACCGCTTTCACGGTCTGTCCCTCGAACGGGCCGAATCCGCAGTCTGCCATAACCTCCGTCGCATCCTGCAATACCAGGTCAATGCGGAGATCCGGCTTGTCGGTACCGTACTTGTCCATGGACTCCAGATACGGAATGCGCACGAACGGAGCCTTGGAAGCAGCCTTGTATACACCATACTTCTCAAATACCGGCGGCAGTACCTCCTCGACAACGGAGAATACATCCTCCTGGGAAGCAAACGCCATCTCCATATCAAGCTGATAGAACTCTCCCGGAGAACGGTCCGCTCTTGCGTCCTCATCACGGAAACACGGTGCAATCTGGAAATAACGGTCAAATCCGGACGCCATTAAAATCTGCTTGAACTGCTGCGGTGCCTGCGGCAGTGCATAGAACTTGCCAGGATGATTTCTGGCAGGTACCAGATAATCTCTCGCACCTTCCGGAGAAGAACAGGTCAGAATCGGAGTCGTGATCTCCAAAAATCCCAGCTCGTTCATCTTATTGCGAAGCTCTGCCACGATGCGGCTTCTGAGCACGATCTTGCTCTTAACCGACGGATTTCTCAGGTCCAGATAACGATATTTTAATCTGGTGTTCTCATCCGCCTCTCTGGACTGGTTGATCTCAAACGGAAGTGCATTGTAGATACACTTTCCGAGGATCTCGATCGCTTCCGGCACTACTTCAATCTCTCCGGTCGGAAGCTCTGTATTCTTATTGGAGCGCTCTCTGACGGTTCCTGTCACGGAAATGGTGGACTCTTTGTTCACCCCGTCCAATTTCTCCATCATCTCTTCTGTCTCAACGACAATCTGGGTCGTTCCATAGAAATCTCTTAAAATAAGAAATCCCAGGTTCCTGCTGACCTTACGGAGATTCTCGTACCATCCGACGAGCGTGACTTTCTCTCCCGCATTGGAAAGACGCAGCTCATTACAGTTATGTGTTCTCGACTGTGTCATTTTCTTAACTCCCTTGTATCAATCTAAAAATGTTCTTCAAATCTGTCCGGGCAGCAGCCTGTCCGACACTTTTTCTATCTTACACCATGAAACCCGATTTTTCAACGTTTTTGCTGTGTTATGGCGTTCTCTGTCCAATCTCCCGCCAATCAGTCTTTGTAAAACTCGACAATGTCCTTGTAGCCCTCGGCTGTCAGCTTCTCTTTCTGGAACTTCTTGTTCTTGTTCATGCGCACGACAAGCACCTGCTTTCCGGCAACACGCTCCTCCTGTGCCCTGGCGATCACTTTCGATACCTGCTCCGAAGTACAGCCTTTTTCAATGAGGTATGCCACCTTCGGGCGCTGCATCGGCACGGTAAAGCCGCTCTCCATCAAAAGAAGGATGATGCGTTCAAAGCCGATGGAGAATCCGCACGCTGGGACATCATTTCCGGTGAACTTGCCGACCATCTTGTCGTAACGTCCGCCACCGCCGCACGCTGCTCCCAGCTCCGGCATTGCGATCTCAAAAATCGTTCCTGTATAATAGCTCATTCCACGCACGAGCGTCGGGTCGAATACCATCTTAAAGTCGGCTGTCTTCGCCGCCTCTACACTGTCGATGATCTCCTGCAGATTCTGCTCCACCTCCGGCTCCAGAAAGCCCTGTAAGGTGTCCGCCAGATATTTGATGCCGTTCTGCGCCTTGGATACGCCCTCAAACAGCGCCAGATACTTGTCAATTGACTCCTTCGCATAGCCTTCCTTTGCAAGTTCCTCTGCCACGCCGTCAAGACCGATCTTGTCCATCTTGTCCAGAATGATGAATACGGTATCGAATTCTTCCTCCGGGAAACCGCTGTACGCTGCCATCGCCTTTAAGATGCGGCGCTCATTGATGCGGATCTCAAAATTCTTGAATCCGAGTCTGCCGATCGTCGTTGTCGTCGCAAGGATCAGCTCGATCTCCGCGAGATTGCTCGGTTCACCGATAATATCAATATCGCACTGCATAAACTGACGGTAACGTCCGCGCTGCGGGCGGTCCGCACGCCACACACTGCCCATCTGCAGTGCCTTGAACGGGGACGGAAGATCATTGGCGTTGTTCGCATAGAAACGGACTAACGGCACCGTCAGATCATAACGCATTCCGAAATCGACCAGATCCGCCTCTTCCTTTGCCTCCGCAATCTTTAACTTCTCGCCGCGCTTCATCACTTTGAAGATCAGCTTCTCATTCTCGCCGCCCTGCTTATTGCTCAGGTTTGCAATGTTCTCCATGCAAGGCGTCTCGATCGGTGTGAATCCAAAACTGCGGTAGGTCTCCTTGATAACCTGCTGCACGTAATCCCGGATCTGCATCTCCTCCGGTAAAATATCTTTCATGCCGTTGACCGGCTTCTTGCTTAATGCCATGAGCGTTCCTCCATTTTCTGCCTTATATCCTCCGATTATTATACGTTTTGTGCTCCCGCGCGTCAAGGATTGTTGCGCGGGATTTCCTATTAGCTTAGCAAAGTGTGCGCTTGTCGCACACTTGTGCCTGCCCTGGCAGGCTGCCTGATTACATAAAAAATGAGACCTCCTGGGAAGTCTCATTTTCTTACATACGAAATTTAATATATTTCAAATGATGTTACTGATTCGCCTGCGCAGCCTCCATAAGTGCTTTTCCTGCATCCCATGCCTGTCCGACTTTTTCTGTCGCCACATAATATCCCGCCTGGAACTGATCGAAAATGAGCGCATTTAATTTCAGCGGATCAATCTTGCCGTTCTCTGAAATTACGTTCTCGTCCGCACTGACATTGACAATCGTTCCGACAACCGCATGCATGTTCTCCGTTTCCACGATTTCTGCAAGTTCACATTCCAGCGTCACCGGAAACTCTGTGATCACCGGTGCGTTGACATGCGCGCTCTTTATTGCATGATAACCGGACTTTGCAAATTTGTCCGGCATCTTATTTCCGGTCGCGATGCCATAGAAGTCCGCCACATCCATATGATCTTTGTCTGCCAGGCTGACCGTGAACGCTTTTACCGCACGGATATTTTTGGTCGTCTTATGTCCCTCATCGATAAACAGGGCAATTTTATCATGTCCGCAGACCATTCCCCATGCTACGTTCATAACACCTACGGTTCCATTCTCATCATATGCAGCCACCATTAAGACCGGCATCGGGAATACCGCCGGCTGTACGCCTAAATCTTTTCTCATCTATGCTTCCTCCCTGTTATTTATTCTGGATTTAAAATTCTTAATGCTGATTTAGTGATAATTATGAATGAATTTCACGAACGCCGGATCATCATGGTTTACAATCTCGCTGTGTCCCAGATCCTTTGCCGCTACCTTCTGCATCTCTTCCTCCGTCAGTGTGAAATCCCAGATGTCGATGTTCTGCTCCATTCTCTCTACGTGAACGGACTTCGGAATAATGGACACACCGCGCTGTGCGTTCCATCTCAGAGCCACCTGCGCCGCTGTCTTTCCGTATTTCTCACCGATTGCCGTAAGTTCCGGATCTGTGAAGATGCCGTGTTTTCCCTCTGCAAGCGGTCCCCATGCCTGCGGAACAACACCGTAGGCTTTCATGTTGTCGACTGCTGCCTGCTGCACGAAGAACGGATGCAGCTCCACCTGGTTGACCGCCGGGATCACCTCCACGGTCTCGCAGAAATTCGCAAGGATGGCCGGATAGAAATTCGCCACTCCGATCGCTTTCGTCAGCCCCTCTTTATATGCCTTTGTGATACCCCGGTATGCCGCAAAATAATCGCTCATCGGCTGATGCAGCAGAATCAGATCCGCATAGTCCAGATGCAGTCTCTGTAAGGATGCTTTTACAGCCTCATACGCCGCTTCCTCGGTTCCCATGTCGCTGACCCATACTTTTGTTGTGATAAACAGTTCTTCTCTTGTCGTGAGTCCGTCGGCGATTGCTCTTCCAACCGCTTTTCCGACTGCCTCCTCATTAAAATATGCCGTTGCGGTATCGATCAGGCGATACCCTGTCTTAATCGCCTCATAAGTCACTTTCTCGCACTCGGCGGCATCCGGAATCTGGAATACCCCGAATCCCTCCAACGGCATCTTTGCTCCTGTGTTCAATGTGATAAATTCCATTTTTCTACCTCCTGTTTTTATTCTGAATTTTTAATACAAAACCCTTTATTGTGCCTCGTGCAGCTGGTCATTCGCATCTACGATCTCACAGATGCTGATATTTTCATTCCGGTATCTGGCGCCCGGGTTTTTCTCCGGCATGTTCATCTGAATCGCCATCATCGGACACGCGTGAATGCATGCCATACAGGTAATGCAGCCGCCCGGATGCCACACGCTCCTCTGATTCTCCACGGTAAAACAGTTCTTCGGACACACCCTGGTGCAGATCTTACAGCCGATACAATCGTCCGTAATCCGGTACAGTTTGGAAAATGCATCCTCCGGCATCCTCGCTCTTCGCGCCAGATATTCCCGATGCGCCGCCCTGTCTGCATCCGTCACAGGCGCAATGTACTGCCTGCGGTTTTTAATGTCTTCCCGGATCGTTTCAAGCTGTTCCTCCACTTTTTTGTCGATCGCTCTCTGTTCATTCATATCAAATGCCGGCAGAAAATTGTCCGCCATCAACAGCACATTGATATAGGAAGCGCAAATGCCGTACTTCTGCAGCATCTGTTCCGCCAGTTCTGCCGCGCCGCCATGCCTGTTCCCGTAGGTGAGAATCATATAAAAGTACGGCGTCTCAAACACTGCCGCCTCCAGAAATTCTCTCACCAGTTCCGGCACTTCATGCCCGAACACCGGACAGACGATACCGATCTGCTCCGCCTGATAGTGCATTTTCTTATCATGGATTGCCTGCGCAATACTGATGCGTGTCTCATCCAGCTGTTTTGCCGCATACAGGCTGTTGCCTGTCGCCGTAAAATAAAATATCATCTGCTCTCACCTCCTCTTTTATGCTATAATTACTTTTGATAAGAGCAGGAAGATCATTTCTCTTTTCATGATGGATTTTATGATGTTTTTCAGAAAAAGTACAATATCAGTTGCTTATACTGCTATCAATATTTTTTATACTACAGGGAGACAACGATGATCGAACTTTACGAATTAAGACAATTTGTGGCATTTGCGGATGCGGGAACCTTATCGGAAGCCGCAGAAATTCTGCATTTATCGCAGCCTGCGCTCAGCAGAAATATGAAAAAACTGGAAGAGGATCTGGGGATCACGCTTTTCGAGCGAAAAAAGAACAAGCTGGATCTTAATCAGAACGGAATCTATGTGCTGGGGCTGGCAAAAAAGCTTCTGGAAGAAGCCGATTCTTTTACGGCGAAAGCCCGCGATTTTGACCGCAGGAACCGTACAATTTCTCTCGGTACCTGCGCGCCTGCACCGGTATGGACGCTCGCTCCGCTCATCGCCAACACCTATCCCCACATGTCGCTGCAGACGGAGACGGACCGCGAAGACCGTCTTCTCGCGGGGCTTTTACAGGATACCTACCAGCTGGTGATCCTTCACGAAAAACCGGCCGGCGACTCGTTTTTTTACAGGATGTGCGGAACCGAGTCCCTGATGTTCGCGCTTCCAAAAGGTCACCGGTATGCCCGAAGGAAAAAGCTCTCTTTCTCCGATATGAACGGGGAAAATATGCTTCTGATGCCGGACATTGGGTTCTGGTCGTTTGTCATGGACAAAATGCCGGACTCCCGTTTTCTGACGCAGAGCGACCGCTTTAGTTTTAACGAGCTGGTGTTAGCGTCCTCTCTGCCCTATTTTGTCACCGATTTGTCCGAAAAATACAGAATCACCCCGCCCGGTCGGATTTATGTTCCGATCTCGGACGGGGCTGCAACAGTCACCTACTATCTGGTGTGCCGGTCTGACCGAAAAAAAGAATTCAAATCGCTGTATGATTTGCTGTGAAATGTTTTTTTCTAAAAGACGCTTTAATCTTATTTTTCTGTAAAAAGCTTCTGCTTCCGCCCGATCATCTCATCGATTCTTGCGATATACTGCGCTACATCCTTGACATTCTCGGCACGTTCGATCCGGTGCGTGCCGTCCGGGTTCGGATTCGCCCAGACACGTTTTGTCGAAGCTCCCGCTCCGCACGCCACGATGGTCTGTTTCTCCTCCATAATCAGCACATTGTACACGCCCGCCATGTCCTCTTTTGCATAGCCGACGTTCTCCAGATTGCCCGCCATGCCTTTCTGCCGGTACAGATAATACGGAAAAAGCCCCATCTGCGCCGCACAGTCCGCAACCAGATCCATGTGTTCCTGCGTGTTGATGATCTTGTAATCCTTATAGTCTTCCTTGAACATATTCAGCCGCGCCGCCCGCTTGAGTGCCAGCGAATGTACGGTCAGGTTATCCGGTGCAAGCTCCGCCACCTGCTCCATCGTCCGGCGCACATCATCCAGTGTCTCTTCCGGGAGTCCCATAATCAGATCCATGTTGATATTGTCAAACCCGAGTTCTCTTGCCATGTGAAAACTCTCCACCGTCTGTTCCACCGTGTGATGTCTGCCGATCAGCTTTAACGTCTCCTGCTTCATGGTCTGCGGATTGATCGAGATGCGCGAGATTCCATGCTGTCTTAACACCTTTAGCTTTTCGTATGTAATACTGTCCGGTCTTCCCGCTTCCACCGTGAATTCCAGGCAGTCTGATAAATCAAAGCTGCATTTAATTTTTCTTATCAGTCTGTCCAGCTGATAAGTTTCTAACGTCGTCGGTGTACCGCCGCCGATGTAGATGGAATTCAAATGTCTGCCCGCAAACTTCACCGCCGCAAACTCAATCTCCCGCTCCAGCGCATCCAGGTAAGAATCCACACGCTTCGCCCACGATGCAATCGGATAAGAGGTAAACGAGCAATACAGGCAGGTCGTCGGACAGAACGGAATTCCGATATACAGGCTGTACCCGTTATCATAATCGATCTTAGAGAGCAGGGCGAGTTCTCTCTCTGCAATGTCTGTCGCAAGGTGGATCTTCTCATCCGACGCAAAATAAGTCTGCTTCATATACGTATAAATCTCGTCCCGGCTTTTTCCCTCTTCGAGCAGCTTCATCGGAATCTTGGTCGGCCGGATTCCCGTGAGCGTTCCCCACGGCAGATTCTGACCGGTCGCTTCCGACAGAAGCGCATACAGATTCTGTTTCAGCCGGTTCTTCGTCTCCGGGCGGCCTAAAGCATCGACTGCAAAGGTACGCTCCGCCACAGGCGTCGTCTCCCCCTGCTGCCAGCGCAGCGTTATCGCAGCGTCTGTATACTCCACATGCATGCGGGATGTCACAGGCTCGTCATACTCCTTCTTTTCCGCGGATACTCCGACGTATTCCGACGGATAAAACGCCTTGATGAGCGAATGGATATCGTACTCAAATTCCGGCTGATTCAATGTTACTTCTATCATATCTGACTCTTTTCTAACTCAATATTATATCATCTTTTCTGCGCTGTTTTCTGCGCATCCGAAGTTCCGCAGGAACTTCTAATATGAACTCGTCAGAGTTCATTATATCATATGCATCTTTGCTTCGGCAAAAGTCCGGAAAACCTCTGGTTTCCCGGACTCGCGGGCGCGTTCACATGGAACATATCCGTCCGACACATGCAAGCATGCGCGTCCGTCTTTGTTCCATGCTCACTTTTGCCTTCGCGAACATTATATTGGGATTTCACTTTTCGTGAATCATCTGCTTACAGATACGGATTGTATCTGCGCTCTGTTCCGATCGTCGTGGTGTCATTATGCCCGGTGTAGACGGTCACTTCATCCGGAAGCGGCAGTAACTTCTCCTTGATGCCGCGAATCAGCGCCGAAGCGCTCCCCTTTGGAAAATCTGTTCTTCCGACCGACTGGGCGAACAGCGTATCTCCGGAAAAAAGGGCGTCCTGATAGGCAAAATAATAACAACAGCCCCCCACTGTGTGTCCCGGTGTAAACAATATCCGGATATGGAATCCCGCAAGATCAAACTCCTGCTCATCCTTCAGAAACACATCTGCGTGATAGGTCGTCTCCGCTCCTGTCCATCCGCTCAGATTCAGCTTCGGATCATCGAGGGTCTCTCTCTCATGCTCCTCGGCATAGACCTTGATACCAAAATGCGCTGCGACTTCCGCAGCGCCTCCGGCATGGTCAAAATGTCCGTGTGTCAGCAAAATTGCAACAGGATTTAACTTTTCTTCCTCTATGATCTGAATAAGCCGGTCCGCATTTGCCCCCGGATCAATCAGAATCATCTCTTTCGTCTCATCATTGACCGCGAAATAGCAGTTCGTCTGCACCGGTCCCACTACATACTGCTCTACCTTAAGAGGCGCCATCTTTTTCCCTCCGTCTGCCTTTTCTGTTTCATCAGCCTGTCGTTCTCACAATATCAATCACGCTGTCGATCTGGCGCAGCTTATCAATCACGCTGCCCAGTTCCTCCCTGCCTTTCGTGCTGAAGGACACATCGATCGTAGCCACGCCCTGCTTGCTCGTCTTGGAGTGGATCGCATCAATATCAATCTCACGCTCCGTAAACACTCTCGTGATGTCGACCAGAAGTCCGGTACGGTTGTTGCCGAAAATCTTGATCTCCGCGCGATACAGTCCGTTGCTTCCGTCCTGACCAGCATGCTGCCACTCCGCATCGATCAGACGCTCCTTCTCCATATCCGACAAGTTGATAATATTGATACAGTCGGTTCTGTGAATGGACACGCCGCGTCCTCTTGTCACAAAACCCACGATCTCATCTCCCGGCACCGGGCTGCAGCACTTGGAAAAATGAACAGCGACATCGTAAAGTCCCTTGACAATGATTCCGCTCTTGGAACGCTTCTCCGATTCCGGATTCTTATTCTCCGAACCGATGGATTCAAGAACCTCCTCGTCCGTGATCCGCGCCAGATGATCCCGCTTGTACTCCTCGTACATTTTATTGACAATCTGACCTTCCTTTAGGCCGCCGTGTCCAATGGTCGCCAGACAGGAATTCCAGTCATGGAAACCGTATTTTCTCAGCACTTTCTCCTGGTATTCCGGCTTGTTGATGTCCGCAAAGTTGATTCCCTTCGCCTTGCAGGACGCCACGAGAAGCTCCTTGCCGCGCGTAATATTTTCTTCCTTCAGCTCACTGCGGAACCACTGGTTGATCTTATTCTTCGCCTGGGTACTCTTTACGATGTTCAGCCAGTCACGGCTTGGTCCCTTGGAGTTCTGCGAAGTGATAATCTCGATCCGGTCACCGTTCTGGATGACATAATCAATCGGAACCAGCTTTCCGTTGGCTTTTGCACCGATCATTTTGTTGCCGACCGCGGAGTGAATGCTGTACGCAAAATCAATCGGCGTCGATCCGGTCGGCAGGTTCTTGACATCGCCGGTCGGTGTAAAGCAGAATACCGTGTCCGAAAAAAGATCCAGATCACTCTTTAAAAGGCTCATGAACTCCTTATTATCAGACATGTCGCGCTGCCACTCCAAGATCTGGCGCAGCCAGCTTAACTTCTCCTCCTCCGTGACAGTCATCGGCACTGCCGCGCCGCCGTTGTTGCTCGCTTCCTTATATTTCCAGTGCGCCGCTATACCGTATTCCGCTGTCCGGTGCATCTCATAGGTACGGATCTGGATCTCAAACGGCTGTCCGGTCGGTCCGATTAACGTCGTGTGAAGCGACTGGTACATGTTCGGCTTCGGCATCGCGATGTAATCCTTAAAACGGCCCGGGATCGGCTTGTACATCTCGTGAATCACACCAAGTGCCGCATAGCAGTCCTTGACAGAATCCACGATGATGCGGATGGCGAACAGATCGTAGATCTGGTCGAGCGTTTTGTCCTGATTCACCATCTTCTTGTAGATGCTGAAAAAATGCTTCGCGCGTCCCTCAATCTCCGCCACGATGCCCGCTGCCTTGATATGTGCGCGCACTTCCTCCACGAGCGACTGCACATAGTCGTCGCGCACACTCTTGCGCTGGTCAATCTGACGCACAAGGTCGTAGTATGCCTCCGGCTCCAGATACTTTAACGAGAGATCGTCAAGTTCAATCTTGATCTTTGAAATACCGAGCCGCTGTGCAATGGGGCAGTAGATCTCCTGCGTCTCACGCGCAATGCGGATCTGTGCCTCCTTGGACTGGTACTTTAATGTACGCATATTGTGAAGCCGGTCTGCAAGCTTGATTAAGATAACCCGGATATCCTTTGCCATGGCGAGGAACATCTTGCGCAGGTTCTCCGCCTGCATCTCTAAGCGCTCCGCAGAGCGGTCTTTCTGATCGTGATTATGGCTGTTGTCCGCGAGATGCAGATGGCGCAGCTTCGTCACACCGTCCACGAGAAGCAGCACTTCCTCGCTGAACTCCTCCTTGATCTCATCCGCCGTCATGACCGTGTCCTCAAGCACATCATGAAGCAGTCCCGCCGCGATCGTCTCCTTGTCAAGCTCCAGCTCCGCTAAAATGATCGCCACGCACAACGGATGCACAATATACGGCTCGCCGGATTTGCGCGTCTGTCCCTCATGCGCATCCCGCGCCACATGATACGCTTTCTCAATAAGAGAAATATCTGCGGAAGGGTGATATTTGCGCACACTGGCGATCAGCTCATGATATAAATCCTCCGGACTCTCAAACTCCTTCATTGGCTTGATACTGCGGTCCTCTTCCTTTACCAGTTTTTCCAAATGCTCACGCTCAAGTTCTTTTTCTTTCTGAGAGTAATCTGCCATGTGCCTCACCCACTTCATCCATGATAATTTTTATTTCAATATTATATTTTATTTCCTAATAAAATGCAACTTTGTATTTTTTCATCTGTTTTCCATCTATTTGCACCGTTTCGCAGTAATAAAAGCCCAGTTTTCGCGCCAGATGCTCCGATACCACGTTTCTCTCCTCGATCAGGCAGCACACCGACGGCAGCATGAGTTCCTCTTTTACATAGGTAAGAATCGCATTGCACACCTCCGTGGCATAACCCTGTCTCTGCCACGGCACACCGATCGCATAGCCGAGCTCCAGCTCTCCTCCCAGCTCCTCCCGGTGTTCCACGCCGGCACGCCCGATCAGCTTTCCGGTGCTTCTGTCACACACGATCCACATGCCGTATCCGTAAAACCGGTACATCTGCTCGATGTACGCCTGCTGATATTCCCGCTCCTCCTCATACGGATAGAGCGGTTCCATATAGTCTGTCATGCCCTTCCCGGCATACAGTTCAAACAGCGCATCTAAGTATTCCATGGAGAATTCCTTCACGACGCAGCGCGGCGTTTCTAAGATCGTCCACGGTATATGATGATGTCTCTCGTAGACGCGCTGCAAAAAAACTCCGTCGATCTCCTCCATCCCTTCCGCATACATATCCGCCGGAGGCGTCACACCTGTCTCCCCGGCCGCTGCCTCAGTCCCCTGCTTCCTTCCATCCCCCGGCATCAGATACGATAGCGCAGCCATCCCGATCCGCTGTGCTTCGCTTAGTTCTTTCGCATCTTCCGAGACTAATATTGCTTTTTCCACACGCGTCTCTTCCTGAACGTGTTCTTTCGCGCTGTCCCATTCCAAAACGTTCCACCCGTATTCCCGCTCCGTTTTCAAATTCTCCAGCAATATGTCCCGCTCTGTCTCTGGCAGCTTTCCAATTAAAATATATTCTAAATTTAACATTCTTCCTCTTCCCAGAAAATTTCATCCAGTGTTTTGTCCAGTTCCCTGCATATCGCAATGCACAGCCGGATTGTGGGATTATAATCTCCCTTCTCGATGGCATTGATCGTCTGTCTCGACACTCCCACCTTCTCGGCGAGCGCCTGCTGGGACAGATCCTTTGCCGCGCGCGCCGCCTTTAACCTGAGATTTTTCATTCAGCTTTTTCCTCCGACAGATCCCGCTTCTCCCGGCTTCTTTTTATAAAAAAAACAATTTCAAAGACAATAAACATCACTGCAAACACCAGATTCACCGCGCCAAATCCCAGTTTTCCGTCCGCAAACAGCGTTCCGATCCGCTGGTTATTTTCCGCTATTCCAAGATTGCACAGTGCCAGCACTCCAAACATCAGATGTACACTCCACGGCTTCTGGTTCAGGTTCATATAAGCATCGTTCCAGATACAATATACGCCGAACACAAGCAGTGCCAGACCAATTCCCAGATAATTTCCCATTGTATAGTCGCACCAGGACGGCGCCTCCTTCATATACAATGCTCCATATACCAGTTCATACAACAGCAGCGTCAGAAAACCGTACCGGCAGGCGCGGTCGCGCGTCTGATACTGCCGCTCATCATAGTCGGCCTCCCTGCGTCCCCGTTTCTTCACCCAGCAGATAATTCCTACCGCTGCCAGCCCTGCCACAATCCCAAGCAGATACGCCACATTTTCTTTCATCTTCCATTCCTCCTGTTCCGTTTCCTGTCACACAGTCCTGATGGTTCCTAATTTCTATCTTTATGGTAGCATCTGCTTTACAATATGTCAAATATATATTACATTCCTCCCCATGCATCCGTAATCCCGTCATGCATCCACTGATTCTGCTCCTCCGCATAATCCTGTACCAGAAGGTACTGATACTGGCTTACAGTTTTTAATGCGTCATACACGTAGCGCAGCGGAATCCAGGAACGGTTGCCGTCTGGGTCCGCCGGGTCTCCGAGAAACACCCGGTCGGACGACGCATCGTAAAGGCTGATCGACACGTAATGCCCTCCCGTCTTCTTCCAGTAGGTATCGTCGTCCCTGCTGGAAACCAGAACCACCGCCATCTGCGACGCCGCAATCTCCTGCTGAAACTCCTCATAGCTTTCCGGCTTTGTGTTTAACGTACAGTCAAAGCCGCTTTTTCGCAATGTGACCTTCATATCCGCCCAGCCGATCGCTCCGATCTTCCGCGACGGCGCGTAGCCGGACACCTGTCTCGCATATTCGTACATATCCCACGGCGAACAGGTATGTTCCGTGAGTGTGCAGTAAATATTTGCCATACAGCACAGGCCGCATCCGAAATTTCCAAAATAATTGCCCCTGACATACTGGTTCGACCACTCGCCCGACCATGCACGTCCCTCCTCCCAGGATTTCGGTCCCTGCAGAAACGTGTAGACCTTCTGCTCCGGATGTGCCGCCTCCTCTGCCGCACGCGCTGCCGCATCCGCGAGGATCTCATGGTTGTCCGACAAAATTTCCATCTCATTCGCGCGAAATTCTGCAAGAATTCCTGCATAAAGTGGAATCTGCACCTGACCGGTGGTTCCGGTCTCCTCATAATCCTGCCCGTTATAGCACATTTTCCACCCGGATCCGTCGTTTCCCACAGAGACAGCCGCACTGCAAAATAACGCCATGCATAATATCAATGTAATAATTCCCTGTATAAATTCCTTCTGTTTATTCTTGATTATATTTTTTATGTTCATTTGCAATATTTCCTTCAAATTAGTATTCCTGAATCTACCTTATGTTACCCTCTTCCTGTCTGCAGAGCAAGACTTTTTCGGAAATTCCATCGTTTCTCTTTACGAATCTTCTCTTTTTCGCTACAATAGTGCCGTAGAGGCGGCAGATGACCGCTGTCATATGCGGGATCCGCTTCTTATTTCACCCGCCCGTATACAGGGCAGAAAGAGGTATACTATGTCAAACCCAATCGTTACTATCGAGATGGAAAATGGCGATATCATGAAGGCAGAGCTTTATCCTGAAATCGCACCAAATACGGTAAACAATTTTATCAGCCTGATCCAGAAAGGCTACTACGACGGACTGATCTTCCACCGCGTCATCAACGGCTTTATGATTCAGGGCGGCTGTCCGGACGGAACCGGCATGGGCGGCCCGGGCTACGATATCAAGGGCGAATTTTCCCAGAACGGTTTCAAAAATGACTTAAAGCACACAGAGGGCGTCCTTTCCATGGCAAGAGCCATGCATCCGGATTCTGCCGGAAGCCAGTTCTTCATCATGCACAAGACTTCCCCTCATCTGGACGGCGCATACGCTGCATTCGGCAAGATTACCGAGGGCATGGACGTGGTCAACAAGATCGCAGAGACCGCAACCGACTACAGCGACCGCCCGCTCGCTCCGCAGGTCATGAAAAAAGTGACTGTCGAGACGTTCGGCGTGGAGTATCCGGAACCAGAGAAATGCTAACGCAATTCTCCGAAGTGCAAATAAATAACACCAAAAAACGGTCTGCCCTATCCGGCAGACCGTTTTTCTGTGCATATTTTATTTTACCGGAATCAGCTTCTCCTTGCCTCCGACATACGGACGCAGTGCTACCGGAATGTTGACGCTTCCATCTGCGTTGAGATTGTTCTCTAAGAACGCAATGAGCATTCTAGGCGGCGCAACCACCGTGTTGTTCAAGGTATGTGCAAAATACTTGCTGCCATCCTTGCCCTTCACACGGATCTTTAATCTTCTCGCCTGTGCATCGCCGAGGTTTGAGCAGCTTCCGACCTCGAAATACTTCTTCTGTCTCGGAGACCATGCCTCAACATCGCAGGACTTCACTTTCAGATCTGCCAGATCACCGGAGCAGCACTCCAGTGTACGAACCGGGATATCCAGGCTTCTGAACAGGTCAACCGTGTTCTGCCACAGTTTATCGTACCACATCTTGGACTCTTCCGGCTTGCAGACTACGATCATCTCCTGCTTCTCAAACTGGTGAATACGATAAACACCGCGCTCCTCGATGCCGTGTGCGCCTTTCTCCTTGCGGAAGCACGGAGAGTAGGATGTCAGTGTATACGGCAGCTTCTCCTCATCGTTGATTGTATCGATGAACTTACCGATCATGGAATGCTCAGAGGTACCGATCAGATAAAGGTCCTCGCCCTCGATCTTGTACATCATGGCATCCATCTCATCAAAACTCATAACGCCCGTCACAACATTGCTGCGGATCATAAACGGCGGCACCACGTAGGTAAAACCGCGGTCGATCATGAAATCTCTCGCGTAGGAGAGCACTGCGGAGTGTACACGCGCAATATCGCCTATCAGATAATAAAATCCGTTTCCTGCCACCTTGCCTGCAGCATCCAGATCAATGCCGTTAAAACGCTCCATGATCTCGGTGTGATACGGGATCTCAAAATCCGGAACAACCGGCTCGCCAAACTTCTCGATCTCCACATTGCAGGAATCATCCTTGCCAATCGGTACGGACGGATCAATGATGTTCGGGATCGTCATCATGATCTTGGTGACTTTCTCCTGAAGTTCCTTTTCTTTTTCCTCTAGTTCTGCCAGACGGGCAGCTCCCTCTGCAACCTGTGCCTTGACAGCCTCAGCCTCATCCTTTTTGCCCTGACCCATCAGTTTACCGATCTCTTTGGACAGCTGGTTTCTCTTTGCACGAAGATCGTCTGCTTCCTGCTGTGTCTTGCGCGCCTTGGCATCGAGTTCAATTACCTCATCCACAAGCGGAAGCTTGTGATCCTGGAATTTGTTCTTAATGTTCTGCTTTACAACCTCCGGGTTCTCTCTCAAAAACTTCAGATCGATCATATCATTTCCTCCTAAATTCTTCTGTTCTATCCGCACAGGAACAAAAAAACCTTTCGCCCCTGTGTCAAATGTCCCCGTCATCTCTGACCGGGCACCACTTGCACATGGGACGAAAGGTTCTGCTTCCGCGTTGCCACCCATCTTGCCACAGGCATATTCCTGCGACCTCTCAAACGTACGTTAAAGGATACGACCCTCGCAGCTTTCACTGCCGGCTCCAAAAGTGGAAAGATTCTATCCTGCACCGGTTCGCACCACCCACCGGCTCTCTGTCGCAGTCTTCAAACCGCAGCTTTCTTCATCGCCAATTCTTCCGCTATTATATAATGATTATCCGCAAAATGCAAGGTTAATATACAGATTCGCCCGATCCGCGCCCGGTCCGCAGCAAATCACCGTCTTTTCCGTTCCTGGTCCTCTGCCTGTTGCGCGGCATCCTCCGCAATCCACGCTGCCAGCGTCTTCGCGCGCTGTGCCCAGGTATGCTTCTGCTCCACAATCGCTCTGCCGCGCCGCACAATCTCATTCCTCCCGGAATCATTTTGCAATAAATCCTTCACTTTTTCCGGAAGAGCGTCCATATCCTGCAGCGCAACATAGCAGACGCCCTCGCCCTCATGAAGTTCCTCTTCCAGATAACGGCTCGGATCGGTCACACACACCGCTCCGTTTAAGATGGAATTAAACACCCTGTCATGCGCTCCGTCCTTAAACCACGGCATCACGTTCAAAGACACCTTCGCGTCCGCCAGCATCTCAAGACAGGTAACGGAATCGGTCTGCGGGTGCAGCTTCAGACACTCCGGATGTGTCACATCCTCCAGTTCTTCCCAGCCTTTTCCGACCACGTGTACCGGAATTCCTGCATTGACGAGCGTGCGCACCGCCTTTCCCCGCCAGTAATTGCGCACATACAGATCGATGAAAATCATCTTGTGCAGGGCAATCCGCAGCTGGTCCTTGGGCTCTTTTCCCATCTCCCGCTCGCAGTGGGCAAGCGCCACCTCCTCCACCGTGCGCGCCGGATGTTCCAACAGATCGTCTATGATCCCCCGGTAAAATGCCGCATACTCCTCATTGATCCAGTTGATATAGGGTTCAAAAAAGGAAAGTTTTGTGTAATTTCCGGTCAGGATCACATCATAGCAGGGTGCCGCCTGCTCTGCGGCGCCCTGTGCCCCCGCTTTTCCCGGCTCAACTGCGGCGCCCTGCGCCCCCGCTTTTCCCGGCTCAAGTGCGGTGCCCTGTGCCTCCGCTTCTCCCGGCTCTGCCTCGCCTTCATCCTCACTTTGCCGCAATCCGGTTCCCGCAAGCGGCAGAAATCCCCGCGACACATACTCCGGATAAAATTCTTCAAAATATGCCTTCTGTCTCCGGTCGATACTGATATGCCGGTATTTTTCCGGCAGATCTTTTAACCTGTCATCATAAAAGTACGGATGGTCGGCGGCAATATTATAACAGGGAATGTGATAGGTATCCCAGAGATAACCGATCCCCTCGCGGTACACGCCCACCTCCTTTTCCAGTCCCTGAAAATTGAAGGTGACAAGCACCGTCTCGCGCGGTCTGATAAACTTGCGCAGCTTTCCCGCGCTGCTCTCCTCCTGTTTCAGATCATAGAAAAATACTGCATATCCGAGTTTTTGAAACTCTTGTGCCATCTGATGGGAGAAGTAGGATAGTGTCTCCACTCCGCCCTCCATCATGACAATTCTTTTTATCATGCCGACTCCTTTCTGTCCGCCGCGCTGTCATCATTTTTCATCCTGCGAGCCGCGCCTCTCACATTTTTGCTCCGGGCTGCTCCGCTTTTCGTCCTCCTGGGCGCGCCTCTCGCTTTTCATCCTTCCGGTCACTCTTTCCACTTACTCATGCCGCAGCGCATCGATCGGATTTAAATTCGCCGCCTTATAGGACGGGAACACACCGAATACGATTCCGATGACCATAGAAAACGCCACCGCTCCCACGGCTGCCGGAACGCTGATCGCCACCGGCGTCGTCGTCACATACGAGATCACCTGCGCGAGAATAATTCCGACCAGCACGCCGATGAGACCGCCCAGGCTGGTGAGCACCGCCGCCTCCGTCAGAAACTGTCCCAGGATCCGGGACTTGCGCGCCCCGATCGCCTTTTTCAGACCGATCTCCTGCGTCCGCTCCGTCACCGATACCAGCATGATGTTCATGACGCCGATACCGCCGACAATCAGCGAAATGCCGGCAATCCAGATCAGCATGGTGTTGGTGGAACTGCTGAGTTCCTGAATCTGCTGTGCCTGCTCCATCAGGTCTTTTGCCTTATACTGGATCGTCGTGTCCGAAACCGACAGATACCCGTTTAGCAGATCCGCTCCCGCTTTTCCGACGCTGGTCATATCGTCTGTACTCTCCACGCGCAGCACCACATTCTGCGGCTCGTCATACTGATAAATGATCGGCCAGGTCGTCGCCGGCACATACACAGAGCCGGCGGAATCCTGCGCGTAGGTATAGTAGTCGTCAATCGAATTGATGACCGGTTCAAACTTTTTCGCCTTTGTCACAATTCCCACCACGACATACGGCTCCTGCTGAATCTCAATCGTCTCCCCGACGGCTTCCTCCCCCTGGAACAGTGCATCCGCCGAATCCTCATCCAGAATCGCCACCTTGTGGTACTGGTCAAAATCCTGCTGCGTGAACCCGCGCCCTTCCTTCATAATATAATTGCAGGTGTCAAAATAAGCCGCGTCAACGCCCTTGACATAACCGCCGGAAAGCCCGGTGTTCAGATGATAGACTCCGTTGTAATCCTGCCGGCTCAGATAGCGCGACACATTTTCCACATGCGGGATCTCCTTAAGCTGCTCAACCACCTCGTCCGCCACAAGCGGCACGCCCTCCGGAATGCCATTGTACTCCATCTCATATTCCCACTCTCCCTGATACAGAGAAATCTCGACGGTATTCTCACCAGCTCCGACCAGGTTCTGCTTGATCTGCTCATTTGTCCCCTTAATTGTAGATACAATCGCAATAATAGCTGCAATACCGATAATAATACCCAGCATCGTCAGGAAGGAACGCATCTTGTGAGCCCAGATTCCGCGGAAAGATAATCTTATATTTTCAAACATCTCCGTTCCTCCTTTAATAATTGGATGATTCGTCTGTGACTGCCGCGCCTTCCACCGCATTTTTCCCGTACGGGAATGCGATGCGGTCGTCCTCCGTCAGTCCGGACTTGATCTCTACCGCAGATCCGTAGACCGTTCTTCCGGTCACCACATACTGTTTTTTCAGCCGGTTATTCTCATCTGCAATCATGCAGTACGACTTTCCATCCTCCGACCTCACATACGCTTTTTCTATAAAAATGCCGCCGCCATCGGACTGATTGGTCGATATGGACAGATCTACAGCCTCCCCGTTGCGGAGCGCGGAGCTGTCCTCGATATAAGCCGTGTACTCATAATAGGAGACATTGGGATTTCCATCGCCCCACGAGTTGCCCGAAACCGGATAATCCGATATGTCCGTGATTGTGGCATCAAACGTCATGCCGCTCTCCCAGGAATTGGCACTCACCACGGTTCCCACCGTCACATCATCCAGGAGCAGCTCGCTGATCGTCCCCTTCACATAGAGCCCGTCATCTCCGGTTACCACCAGAAACGCCTGCCCCTGCTCGGGCTTCTCGTCCGGATCACCGACCGTCTTGACGATGCCGTCCACCTCCGCGTAGACCACGCCGTCCGTCGCACTTTTCTCCATGGACTCGAGCGCCAGCTGTTCCTGTCTGCGCTGGATATCGAGCGTCTTTAATTTTTCTTCAATCTCGGCAGCCTCCTGATAGAGTTCCTCGGAAGTATATCCCTTTGGCACCTCCCAGTCCGCCATAAAATCCTCGTACGCCTGCATGTACTCATCCGCGAGGGAGGTCGGTATGTATTCTTTTCCCGAAAACAGATACCACATGCGGCTCTCATCGTAATCCGCTGGAAAATCGCTGCCGTTTAACTCGACGGTATTCGGGGACACTGTATCATCCGCAACCGGCGTCTGCCGCCCGGTCGCTTCATCGGTGTCAAGCACCATCTTACCGTCCGCATCCTTCTTGCAGACGATCACGCGCACATGTTTTCCGCTGCCTCCCTCCGCGGTAGGACGGATGGCATTGAAAAAGCCGCCGTAGGCGTATGCATTCTGGTTGACATAATAAATATACGGTTCTTCCGCTGTTCCTGCCGGATACACCAGTTCCCCCGCCGCATTGGTCGTCACATTGTAGGGAATGGAGGTCGCCGTCAGATAGTTGTAGATTCTGCTGTCGTTCTTGTCCGTCTCTGTCAGACGGTTTTCCTCGTCCATGTGCTGATACCAGGCAAGCTGCTCCTCGTTCAGCTTCGGCGGATCTTTCTTCACCGGCGTCTGTGTCTTTAACATCTCATACTTGTATTTTTGTCTCTCGATGTTATTCTCGATCGTGCTGATATCGAGTTTTTTGCGTTCAATCTCAATCTGGAGTTCCGCCGTGTCATAGGCGAGCAGCGGGTCTCCCTTTTGCACTTCATCCCCCTTCTCCACATAGACCTCCTTGATCATCCTGGAATCATCCAGATAGATCTCCTGTGAAGAATCGTTCGTGACGGTGCCGTAACTCGTCTCCGTGTCTCCCCAGTATCCCCAGTTGAGATTGGAAACCGGCTGCACTTCCGCGACAAGCTTTTTGTCCTGATAGGACTTATACCCGTATACACCGCCCACCGCAGCCGAGAGGGTGACCGCAATACCTGCGATGACCGCAATCACTTTCTTAATCTTCATGATACTGCTCCGTCCCCCTCTCCCTCATAGATCTCACCGTCGATGATCCGGACAATCCGCTTGGCTTTCGCTGCAATCTTGGGATCATGCGTAATCATGACGATGGTAACGCCCTCCTCATTCAAGCTGTCAAAAAGCTCCATGATCTGCTCGCCGGATTTGGAATCCAGAGCTCCCGTCGGCTCATCCGCCAGCAGAATCTTGGGATGGTTGACCATCGCACGGGCGATGGCGACACGCTGCTTCTGTCCGCCGGAAAGCTGTGTCGGTCTGAAATTGACACGATCCCCGAGTCCCACTCTCTCGAGCGCTTTCGTCGCGCGGACCCGTCTCTCCTTTTTGCGCACTCCGGCGTAGCTGAGCGGAAGCGCCACATTTTCCACCGCGCTCTCCCGGGGCATCAGCTGAAAGCTCTGGAACACGAACCCGATGCTCTTTAAGCGGAGATCCGAGAGCTCCCTGTCTTTTAATTTGAGCACGTTCTCCCCCGCCAGCTCGTAAGTACCGCTCGTCGGGCGGTCGAGACACCCGATAATATTCATCAACGTGGTCTTACCGGAACCGGACGGTCCCATAATGGCGACATACTCCCCTTCCTCAACCGTCAGCGATACATCCTTTAACACCGGCACAACCAGCTTCTCCTGCTGATAGTCTTTGTAGATATTCTGCAGATTCAGTATCATTCTGCCACCTCCGCCTCTGTCCCTTCTCCGGCATCCATGCTGTCATACATTTCATCCGGCAGTTCTGTATCATAGACGCTGTCCAACACATCATAGAGAAGCTCCGTATCGTAGATGCCCTCTGTATCGTACATTTCCTCGTCCACCGGCTGATTGTAAAGCGGAGCGGAGTAGTCCACTTCCGCCTCGTCGGTCACGGTCGTCACGCCCTCATAGAGACCAGCCATCGGCCAGGTTATGTAATCGTCCTCCGTAAGCCCGGACACAATCTCGTACTCATCCATATCCGCATCGTACTCTCCCAGCTCGATATAACGCTTCTCCAGACGGTTTTTCTCATTAGCCGTCCACACGTACGGGGTATCTTCGTCCTGCACGATGTAGGAGCCGTACAGCCACAGACCTTCCTTCACTTCCTCCTGTCCCTGATCCAGCTCAATGTACACGTGCTGCCCCAGGATCAGTCCGTCCACCGAGTCGAGATCCACATAGAACGGATACTTGGACGCTGACTGCGTATCTCCCGACGAAGAAGTGCTGTAGTAGCCGTTATCGTTCCCCTGCTGCGGGCTCTCTGTGTCGATTTTCCCGATCGTTCCGCTCCACGTCTCCGTACTGTCCACACGCGAACGGATCACAACCTCCTGCCCCTCGGAAAGCATCCAGACGTTCTGCTCGTCGATGCTTCCCTTGATCCGGTACTCTCCGGTCTGTAAGATCGTCATAAACGGCGCGCTGTTCCCGTTGCTGTCCACGCCTTTCTCATTGATCTCCTTGACCACTCCCGCCACCTTGCTCACAACGGAAGAACTGCTGACCTGTTTCTGCTCCTTGGAGATCTCAAGCTTCTTGCTCTCCATATCGAACTGCTTCTGTGCGATGGAGTTCTGGATATTCTGGATCTGCGTGGTGTAATCGTAGCGTTCCGATTCGTCCACCTTCTCCATCTCTTTCGTCAGTGTGTCGATCTGTTTGTTGTAATTATCTATCTCATTCTGGATGCCTTCCAGCTCCAGCTTCGCCTGCTCAATCTTCATGGTAAGATCACTGGTGTCGTAAGTGACCAGGGTCTGTCCCTCCTCGACCTCATCGCCGACCTCCACCTTGATCTCACTGATCGTCCGGGAAGAATCCACATTCACCTCATATGAATCCTGCGTCTCCACCACACCGTTATACCGGTTGGAAACACCTGCATACTGATTCATAATGCGGGATACCTTCTCCACATAGACCTTGTCCTCTGAACTTCCGTCATCAAAGATCGGTATCATCTGCTTGATATCATCCCGGAAATAATAACCGGTTCCTCCCAGAACAGCAACCACTGCTGCCACACCGATCAGAATTCCAACGCTCTTTTTGCCCATAGCTCCTCCTCCGCCCCAAACGGGTTGCTTTCTTTTCCTTATTCTATCATCTTTTCAGACCCGATACATAGCGTTTAATTCTTAATAATTTTTGTAGAGCGCGGAGCGTTTTTGTGTAATAGGAACGAAGTTTCCTATTACACAAAAAGCCTCCGTGCATATTGAACACTCGCAATATGCACGGAAGCCCTGTCTACACACTCTGGAAGATTTTATTTTAACGGATATTTTGCGGTGAGCTCCGCCACAATCGCTCTGGCGCGGTCTGCTGCCGGCTCTCCCTCCTTGATCATCATGGCAATCGCCTCCGCAATCTGATCCATATCCCCGGTATTGAGTCCGCGGGATGTCACGGCCGGCGTACCGAGACGCACACCGCTCGTCACGAACGGAGACTTCGGATCGTTCGGAATCGTATTTTTATTGCAGGTGATGTTTACGGAATCCAGAAGCTTCTCCACCGCTTTTCCGGTCTGGTCAAAATTCGTCAGGTCGACAAGCATCAGGTGATTGTCGGTACCTCCCGATACGATCTTGATCCCGCGGTTCATCAGTCCCTTGCACAGCGCCTGCGCGTTGTCGATGATGTTCTGCTGGTACACCTTGAACTCCGGCTGCAACGCTTCCTTGAAGCAGACTGCCTTCGCCGCAATCACATGCATCAGCGGACCTCCCTGGATTCCCGGGAAGATCGCCTTGTTAAAGTTGTACTTGTCTGCCGCTTCCTGATTGCAGAGAATCATTCCGCCGCGCGGTCCGCGCAGAGTCTTGTGCGTGGTCGTTGTCACGACGTCAGCATACGGGATCGGGCTTGGATGAAGTCCTGCCGCAACCAGACCGGCAATGTGCGCCATGTCAACCATGAGCACGGCACCGCAGGCGTCCGCGATCTCACGGAATTTCTTAAAGTCGATTGTGCGCGCGTAGGCACTGGCACCAGCAATGATCATCTTCGGCTTGCACTCGAGGGCAATCTCCATCACCTTGTCGTAATCGATAAATCCCTCGTCATTCACACCGTACGGTACGATATGAAAATAAGTTCCGGAAAAATTGACCGGTGAACCGTGCGTAAGATGTCCGCCGTGATCCAGATTCATACCCATCACAGTATCACCCGGCTTTAAAACCGCGAACTGCACCGCCATATTCGCCTGTGCTCCGGAATGTGGCTGCACATTGACATAATCGCATCCGAACAGTTTCTTTGCGCGCTCTCTCGCCAGCTCCTCCACGACATCCACACAGTCGCATCCGCCGTAATAGCGTTTCCCCGGATAACCTTCCGCATATTTATTGGTCAAAACGCTTCCCATGGCAGACATCACCGCCGGGCTTACCCAGTTCTCCGACGCGATCAGCTCAATATGGCTGTTCTGTCTGTCAAACTCATCCTTTATTGCCTGCGCGATTTCCATATCCACCGCTTCAATATCTTCCATTGTATACATCGTATGTATTCTCCCTTCTTGAACCGCCGTACTGTCTTTCCACGAAAAACATTTGTCTTTCTACGGCTATGCTACTCATTATAAATGACTTTGTATCTTTATTCAATCGGAAAACGCACACCGCCTATAACAATTTGTTATAAAACATATAAGTGCACCAAATAAATCGCAAGTGCCGCCTGGCAAACCAGAATGAGCGGCATTCCGACCACAAAATACCAATGCTTCGTCTTGTGGCGGAACAAATACATTCCCGCCCAGGTTCCCACGCTTCCCCCAAGCAGACTCACACAAAAGAGCACCTTCTCCGGAATCCGCCACCGGTGCAGTCTGGCGCGCCTCTTATCCGACCACATGACCGCCACACCGATCACATTCATAACCGCCAAATAGATTGCAAACAACTTCATCCCATCCATCTCATTTCTCCTCAATAACCGTTTTCATGTCACTCCACAAACTGAACATCCAGATCTACCGCTCCCTCAATTCCGTCCACGCTTCCCGTTTCACTGTACTGCCAGAAGTTAAAATGGTACGGCGTCTGCGGAACCGGCTCATAATCCGCATACCAGAACAGCTCATGATCCAGCTGCTTCATATCAAAAAGTTCGTCTTCCCATACCATATTGCCGTAAATCATCGGCTCGTACCCTGCTTTTTTTATCTCATCGCAGAAGCGGATTGCGTTTCTGGTAAACTGCTCTCCGCTGACCCCATCCGTTCTTGCCACATCATCCCGTATCGTCTCCGGATCGTATGTCACCGGCAGCTGCAGTTCTTTTCCATCCAGCAGTTTCAAGACAAACTGCGCCTCCTCGAGTGCCTCCTGCTCATTGACCCTCTGCGAAAAAAGATACACTCCCACATCCAGTCCGGCTGCCTGCGCGCCCTCATAGTATTCCGAAAACCGCTTGTCTTCCATCAGATTACCCGCCTCGCTGTATCCTCTGTACGCAATTCTTAATATTGCAAACTCATAGCCGGCATCTCTGACGCGCTTCCAGTCGATCTCTCCCTGGTGGTGCGACACATCCACTCCCTTCCGGATATGATAAGTCCCATCCGAATAGGTCATGTCATCCCCGTCTCTCTTCAACTCCTCCCAGTTGTACGGATGCATCGATACGGCCGGGTCAATCTCTGCGTCATGCCATTCTCCCCACGCATCAACGTAATGTAACACCCATGCATCCCCGGTCCCGCTCTGCGGCGCGGCAGCTTCCTTCACTGTCTCCTCTGTCACTTCCGCCTCCGTGTCTGTCTCCGCCCCGCGCTCTGTCGCGCTTATCGTTTCTGTCTCCGTTCCGGCATCCGCCGTTTTCTCTTTTCGTCCCATGGCAGCGCAAAGTCCCGCTATCAGCAGAATCCCCGCCATTATGCACGCTATCGTACGTTTCTTCATGCCTGCTTCCCCGTTATTTTTCTTTTTCCTGTGAGGAAATAAAAAAGAGCTGCAAATACATCTTTGGTCAATGTATTGCAGCCCCTAATATTTGTTTTATTTCTTGATCAGTCTGTTCTTGCCAAGATGCAGTCTCATGATGTACCACAGCTCCGTTGCAATACAGATGGAAGAATATGCTCCGCAGAGCAGACCTGCCATCAACGGAAGTGCGAACTCACGGATACTTGCAACACCGAGTAAGAACAACATGAATACCATGATAAAGGTTGTCAGCGACGTATTGATGCTTCGTGAAAGCGTCTGTGTCAAACTCTTGTTGGCAACCTCCGCCAGAAGCTCCGGCGTCTGCTTTGCAGCTGTCTTGCCCAGATTCTCACGGATACGGTCGAAGATAACGATCGTATCATTGACAGAGTAACCGATGATCGTCAGCATACATGCGATAAAGGTATTTCCGACGGAAATACGAAGCAGTGAATAAACCGCAAGCACTACCAGCACATCGTGCAGCAGCGCGATAATCGCACTTGCACCGAAACGGATATCCTTGAACCGGAACCAGATGTAGATCAGCATGCAGATCGAAGCTACGATCACGGCAACGATGGCATCGGAACGCATCTCATTGCTGACAGTTGAGCTGATACTCTGTGATGTGATGGAAGATTCATCCGCTCCAAGCTGATCCACCAGTGCCTGCTCCAGCGTGTCTCTCTCATCCAGCGTCAGGGTACGTGTCTTTACCGTAATCTGTGTCGTACCTTCCACTTTGTTCGCCATGATGTCATTATCACCAATCACATCTGCAACCACCGGAACGATGGTATTCTCAATCTCTTCAATCGTGTAATCCTTGCCATAGTCTGCTGTCGTCGAAGTACCTCCCACAAAATCCAGACCATAGTTCAATGCTCCGCTTCCCTTGGCCGCATGAACACCCATTCCGATAAATCCCGCTGCAATCATTGCCAGGGAAACCGTAAAGAACACGGCTCTCTTTCCAAGGAAGTTCAGTGTCCTGCGCTCTTTTGCACGACCGTAGAACTTCTCGTCACGGATACCGATAGCATAGAAGGAATACAGGATCCATCTTGTCACGACAAGCGCTGTGAACATGGAAAGCACAATACCAATCATCAGAGTGTATGCAAAGCCCTTGACTGTTCCGGAACCCAGCGCAATCAGTACCAGCGCCGCGATGATCGTTGTGATGTTACCGTCAAGGATGGCTGACATTGCCTTCTTAAAACCGATCTTCATTGAAGAATTGACCGTCTTGCCCGTCGCAATCTCCTCACGGATACGCGCGAAGATAATGACGTTCGCATCGACCGCCATACCGATACTTAAGATGATACCCGCAATACCCGGCAGTGTCAGTGTAATCTCAAATAAGTATAATGTAGCAATTACCAGACAGGTATAGATTGCCAGCGCGATGGCTGCCGCCAGACCCGGAATCTGATACATCACTATCATGAAGATCATGACAATCGCTAATCCGATGGCTGCTGCCTTTAAGCTGGAAGAGATTGCCTGGCTTCCCAACTGTGCTCCTACAACGCTGGATTCCAGCTCCTGCAGCTTTAAGGAAAGAGAACCGATACGGATCTGTGTTGCCAGTGTCTCGGCATCCTCATATGTCTTCATGCCGGAAATCTGTGCAGTACCGCCGGTGATGGCTTCCTTTACCTGCGGATAGCTGATCGTCTCGCCGTCATACACGATCGGCAGATAATTGCCGACATTGTCTGTGGTGGCGTCCGCAAACAGCTTTGCTCCGTCGTCTGTGAGCTTTAACTGTACCACATACTGCTTGTTGCCGTAGCTGTCTGTCGTGGTTCCCGCCTGCGCATCCGCAACCTGGTCACCCGTCATGTAAACCGTTCCGTCCGGAAGCTGGAACTCCAGAGAACCAGGATTACCGAGATCCTCCAGAATCGCATTGGCATCCGATACGCCCGGGATCTCAACCGTAATACGGTCATCTCCCACCTGGTAAACCGACGCTTCTGTGCTGTAGCCCTCTACACGCTTCTGCAGCTTGTAGATCGTATCACTCATATCCTCCGCACTCGGATTGTCATCCACAACCTGGTAGGTAATGGAAACACCGCCGGATAAATCCAGACCAAGCGGAATGCTCATCTCTTCCCCGATTCCCGTCGAAGAAAGAATGATAGATGCATAATAAGCAAGTCCCGCCAGTGCACCAAGGATCACGATCAAAATAACAATCGCTTTACTCTTCTTCATTCTTTTGTTCCTCCTCTGCAGCTTTTATCATAATCGCACATTCAATGCGCTTTTTCTGAAGCTCACATCCGATGTCATATGCTCCGCAGATGTCGCCGCTGAAATTGTAGGCATTCGCCGCGCAGCCGCCGCTGCAGTAGAATCTTGCGAAACACTTGCGGCATTTCTCCTTCGCATAGACATTGCAGCATTTAAACTCGTCGCGAATATCTGTATTTAAGATGCCCTCATCGACATTTCCGAGAAGGAACTTTTCATTTCCGACAAACTGATGGCACGGATAGAAATCGCCCCACGGGGTGACCGCCAGATACTCGGTTCCCGAACCGCAGCCGGAAAGACGCTTCGCCACACACGGACCGCCCTCAAGATCGATCATAAAGTGGAAGAAATTAAAATCTTCTCCGCTCTTATGACGTCTGATCATCTCAACTGCCAGCTTGTCATACTCCTCGAAGAGCTTCGGCAGATCCTCCTCCCGGATTGCGTACGGCTCCTTCGGCTCCGCCACAACCGGCTCCACCGAAATCTGCTTGAATCCGAGATCTGCAAGATGCAGCACATCCTCCGAGAAATCAAGATTATAATGTGTAAAGGTTCCTCTCACATAATACTTATCCTGATGTCTGCTCTCCGCGAACTGCTGGAACTTCGGCACGATCAGATCATAGCTTCCCGCACCCTTGCGGAACGGCCGCATCTTATCGTGAACTTCCTTCCGTCCGTCAATACTCAAAACGACATTGTCCATCTCGCGGTTACAGAATTCCATAACCTCATCATTTAAAAGCACACCGTTTGTTGTCAGCGTAAAGCGAAACTTCTTGTCGTGAAGCTTCTCCTGCTCTCTGCCGTATGCCACAAGATCCTTGACCACCTGCCAGTTCATAAGCGGCTCCCCGCCGAAGAAATCCACCTCCAGGTTACGTCTGTTGCCGGAATTGGCAATCAGAAAATCAAGTGCCTTCTTCCCGACTTCAAAGGACATCAGAGCCCTTCTTCCGTGGTACTCGCCCTCCTCGGCAAAGCAATACTGACAGGCAAGGTTGCAGTCATGCGCAATGTGCAGGCACAAAGCCTTCACAACCGTCGGGCGCTTTTTGAAATCCATGATATAGTTCTCGTAGGTATCCTTCGTAAAAAGCTCCTCATTGTCGACCAGCATCTGCACCTCATCGAGTGCCTCTTCCACTTCAGTCTCCGGATAACGATCCCGCAGAGAATTCACAATCTCCTCTCTTGTATGTCCTTCATACAGGGCAATGACATCGTATGTCACGTCATCTACCACATGAATCGCGCCGCTGTTTACATCCAGAACAATATCATAGCCGTTGTTCTTATACTGATGAACCACTATAATATTTCCTCTCTTTCTAATTCTGACTATTATAACGTACAAATGACCGCACGCTTCGCGAACGGTCGTCTGTAGGTAATGCTATTCACTTATGCCCGTGAAAAATTATCTGTTCTCACAGCTCTGGTTTCCTACGGTGCAGGATGTCTTACATGCAGACTGACATGATGTCTGGCACTCGCCGCATCCGCCCTTCTTGATGGTGTTCTGTAACTTTCTGGTATTTAATGTCTTAACGTGCTTCATAATAATCTCTCCTTTATATCTTACAATAAAATTCTATTAACCCGTATAGTATAGCACATGACCGGTTAGATGAAAAGCCCTTTTTTGCTGAACTTTCGCCCCGCAGAGCGGCTTTTCAGCTCAACATTCCTCCCGCCATGCCGGATGACCCGCAGAGGATCAGCGTCGTAAAAATACGCGTCATCTGAAGATCACCCGTACCCTTTACGAGCAGCGACACACTAAACAGCAGCAGAAAATAGATGACTCCCGCCGCCAGTCCCCACAAAAACTTCTGTTCCCGCATCCGTTTTCCCATCAGAAAACCTCCGCAAAGCCCGGAAATTACATAGACCGCCACAATTCCGATCTTGATGACGGACTCTCCCGGCTCCATCTTATATAAGAGAAGCGCCAGAAGAAGCAGCAGAAGACCGCTTATAAGGAACATCACAAACATGGCTGCAAGGATGGCTGTCGTCGGGTTGCTTTTTGCATCTCTCGGTTTTATTTTGTATCCCAGCTTCATAGATAGACCTGCCTGATTCTTTCTATCCTATCTATATGCCGGTTCGCGTGCGGCTATGCAAACACGATTGCGTACTCTGCGTCAAAACTGCCTCCGGCTGCAAGCGCATTCTCGTACGGGCGCTCCGCCAGGCTTCCCTCAAAGTCAACCGCATCGCATCTTCCATACCACGGCTCTATGCACAGGAACGGTGCTTCCTTTCCTTCCGGAGACCACAGAGCAAACAGCGGCGTATCAAAGCGCACCGTCACATAGGCCTCGCCGTCACGGTCCAGGATCGACACCTCTCCCGTCTGCGCTCCCTCCACCATGTAGGTGCACTTGTCAAAGAATCCGGGCGTAATCACAGCCTCTCCATCCTCCAGTTCCAGCTCCTCATCTGTCATGACTGCCATGCCGTCCGGCGTGTTGCCGTGATGATGCAGCTTGTCGGTGAGATCTCCGAACCGGAGACGATAGCCCGTCTTATCCTGTTCCCCGTTGATCGGGCACAAAAATGCCGGATGCGCGCCGATGGAAAAGTACATCGGCTTCTCATCGGTGTTGTCCACCTTCCAGTGAACGGAGACTTCATTTTCGTCCAGCGTGTATCCGATGTGCAGCCGGAACCGGAACGGATATTTTGCATAGGTCTCCTCGGTGGAGGAGAGCACAAACCAGATGCTCTTTCCCTCCTGCGCCTCCAGAGCAAACTCCATATCGCGCGCGAATCCGTGCTGTCCCATCGGGTAGGTTCTGCCCTCATACCGGTATTCCTTGTTCTTCGGCGCGCCGACAAACGGGAAGAGCACCGGCGATGTTCTGCCCCAGTATTTCGGGTCTCCGCACCACATATATTCCCTGCCGTCCGCCTTGCGTTTCACAGACTTGATCTCCGCGCCGAACGATTCGATCTCGACCCGCAGCGTGTCATTTTCCAAAAGATATCTCATGCTCCACCTCAGTCTTCCCTCTTACAGCTCGCAGTTGTTGACCGTTCTCGGGAACGGAATGACGTCACGGATGTTGGACATACCGGTCAGGTACATCACGCAGCGCTCGAATCCGAGTCCGAATCCTGCATGTCTTGCGGAACCGTACTTTCTGAGATCAAGGTAGAACTCATAATCCTCCTCGCGAAGTCCCAGCTCGTTGATGCGCGCCAGAAGCTTGTCGTAGTCGTCCTCTCTCTGGCTTCCGCCGATGATCTCTCCGATTCCCGGAACCAGACAGTCGACTGCCGCCACCGTCTTGCCGTCCTCGTTCATCTTCATGTAGAACGCCTTGATCTCCTTCGGATAGTCTGTCACAAATACCGGACGCTTGTAGATCTCCTCCGTCAGATAGCGCTCATGCTCGGTCTGAAGATCCGCGCCCCAGGATACCTTATACTCAAACTTGTCGTTGTGCTTCTCTAAGATCTCGATTGCCTCCGTGTAAGTCACGCGCGCAAAATCGGAATTCACAACGTTGTTCAGGCGGTCAAGAAGTCCCTTGTCGATGAAGTTATTGAAAAATGCCATCTCCTCCGGCGCGTTCTCAAGCACATAGCGGATGATATATTTGAGCATGCTCTCCGCAAGGATCATGTCGTCCTCGAGATCTGCAAATGCGATCTCCGGCTCGATCATCCAGAACTCCGCCGCATGTCTGGTCGTGTTGGAATTCTCTGCGCGGAATGTCGGTCCAAACGTGTAGATGTTCTTAAACGCCATCGCATATGTCTCGCCGTTTAACTGTCCGCTGACGGTCAGATTCGTCGGCTTATTGAAAAAGTCCTTCGTGTAGTCCACGGTTCCGTCCGGGTTCTTCGGCACATTGGCAAGATCCATCGTCGTCACCTGGAACATCTCGCCTGCACCCTCGCAGTCGCTTCCCGTGATGAGCGGTGTGTGCACATAGACGAAATCTCTCTCCTGGAAGAACTTGTGGATCGCGTAGGCAATCAGGGAACGCACGCGGAATACCGCCTCAAAGGTGTTGGTGCGCGGTCTCAAATGAGAAATCGTTCTTAAATACTCAAAGCTGTGCTTCTTTTTCTGAAGCGGATAATCCGGTGTGGAAGCTCCCTCCACCTCAATCTTCTCCGCCTGAATCTCGAACGGCTGCTTCATCTCCGGGGTTGCGACAAGCTTACCCGTCACGATGATTGCCGCGCCGACGTTTAACTTCTCCACTTCCTCGAAGTTCTCCAGCACATTGGAAAATACCACCTGCACCGGCTCAAAGAACGTACCGTCATTGACAACGATAAAACCGAAATTCTTGGAATTACGAAGACTTCTGACCCATCCACCGATGGTCACTGTCGTATCCAGATACTCATCCTTGCTGCGAAATAAATCCCTTATATTTACCAGATCCATACATTCCTCCATCCGCAACAGACGGGTGCGCCACTCTGCCGCATCCCGTCTGCCACTCTCTATCTCTTTTCTATTATCTTATCTGCATTGCCGCAAAAAATCAATGCTTATTCCTAATTGGCTGCGCCAGTCTCTTCCGTGCCTTCTGCCGCCTCATACGTCGTAGATGCGTCTGTTGCACTTCCCGCCTCTGCTTCATCCGCAGCGTCTTCCGTCACCGCGTCGCTCTCCGTGTCCGCAGACGGATCCACCGTCACAACTGCCGTCTCAAGCAGCTGATCCAGCGCCTGGTCGTAGCGGTAGAGATCTGCAAAATAGCGTTTACCATAGTCGGTATCTCCAAAACCGTAAATATTATACATCGCCTCCACAGACTCATATCCGTTCTGGCTTACCAGCTGTTCTGCATAAGCATCAATGTCGTCCTGGTTCACCTCAACGCCAAGCTCATCCGCGATTGCATCCATAATGAATTCGAGACGGATGCTCTTCTCCATTCCCTCATTCCAGTATGCTTCCATCTCCTCGACGGTCTTTCCGTAGTAGGTGCTCACATAATCGGCAAGCTGGCTCTCATCTCCGTTGCAGTTCTGCTCGATGTACTGTCCTCTGTAATCGTCCACTCTCGCCGCAAGATAATCCTCCGGCACCTCGGCTTCGCAGTTGTCGATCAGATAATTCTGCACTGCGGTCGTCGTGTCTTTCTGCTTGTTGTACTCTGCACTGCTCTCCATGTAGCTGCGGATCTGATCGTACATCTCATCCACGGTATCCACCTGGAACTGCTCCTTTGCAAATGCGTCATCCACATCATCGATCGTCATTTCCTTCTGAATGGAGTTGACCGTAAATGTAAAGACAACCGCTTTTCCCGCCAGATCTGTGTTGCCGTAATCATCCGGAAATGTCACGTCACAATCGATCACATCGCCGACGGAAGCGCCCTTTAAGCCGTCCGTAAATCCGTCGATGTAGCCTGTCCCTGTGGCAGATGCGTTCTGGTACACATCAATGTTCTGATTCTCGGCGGTACCTCCGCTAAACGCTGTTCCGTCAAGCTTGCCGACATAATCCACATTGACAATGTCTCCCTCCTCGACCGTGGTCTTGTCCGGATCTGCCGTATAGAACGGACCGTAGTTGTCAAACATCTGCTTGAAATAGTCCTTTACTTTCTGGTCATCCACGTCATAATCCCCGGTGATCGTTACCGGAATCGCGCTGTAATCACAGAGTGTTACATAATCGCTTCCCCTCAGGTCAAATGCGCTGCTCGCACACGGAGTGCTCGTGATCGTACCGGAAACCGTACTGTCTGCGATGCCCTCGGTCGACGCTGCACTCTCGGTCGCCTCCGTCGCCGCTGGATCAGCGTCCTTTGCTCCGCATCCTGCTGCACCAAATGCCATCATAGCGCAAAGCATCAGTGCTACTGTTCTCTTCTTCATATACAAATACCCTTTCTATTCCCTCTTTTGGCGAAATCCTGCTTTCGCCGCCTTAACCTTTATATCGTACCACATTTCCTTCTAAAAAGCCAATATCTTTTGCCGTAAACCCTTATTGCTCCACACCGACTTCTTCTGTAGTGAAATATTGGTGCTTATCACCCAAAATCAGTTTCAACCTGTTAGGTTTTTTATCAATAGATTTGTATCAATAATTTGCATTATGAGAAGTTCCAAGATGGAACTGTAAAATGTATTGAGGACGAGATTCCGTTTGAACTGCCAGAAGGGTGGGCATGGGTACGACTCGGAGTTCTGGCACAATACAAAAAGGGACCATTTGGTAGCAGTATTACCAAGGCTATGTTTGTTCCAGATTCACCTGACGCCATCAAAATTTACGAGCAGAAAAATGCAATAAACAAGGACGCAACTCTGGGGACTTATTTCATTTCTTCTGAAAAGTATAAGGAACTTAAAGACTTTGAGGTTTTTCATAATGACATCATTGTGAGTTGCGCTGGCACTATCGGTGAAACCTATGTGCTGCCAAAGGAAATGAGAAAAGGCATAATCAATCAGGCGCTGATGAAAATATCGTTGTATGACATATCCCTTTTGGATTTTTATTTGATGTACTTCGATTTCCAACTTAAACGTACAGCACAAAATATTGCTATGTTCACAGGCAATATGCACAACCATCGTATACATACTCAATTCAGGCAATTGATTTAATAGTGGGAGAAATAGAAAAAGATCCAACTCACATTGTAGAAAAGTTAAAAAATGCAAAAAAATAAGCTGACCCCTGGGGCAAAGGAATTCTTGGTCGAAACCTACTCCCATTCGGGAACCCAGCCGTATCCATCACGAGTTAGCTTATACACAGTATAGCATATGTAAAACAAAAGTCAATATGCAGGCATGTTAAAAACTATTTGCGTAAATTGGAGAAGACAAAGATATGAATACAGATGCATTAAGGAAAAAAATTCTCGACCTTGCTATTCGTGGCAAACTTGTACCGCAAGACCCGAATGACGAACCGGCTTCTGTTCTGTTGGAGCGCATCCGGACAGAAAAACAACAGATGGTTAAGGATGGAAAACTCAAAAAAAGGATATAAAGAATGATACCGTTATCTATGTTGGTGAGGATAATTTGCATTATGAGAAGTTCCAAGATGGAACTGTAAAATGTATTGAGGACGAGATTCCTTTTGAACTGCCAGAAGGGTGGGCGTGGGAACGCCTTGGCAATGTCAGCACAATTGCAAGAGGTGGTTCTCCCCGTCCTATCGAAGATTATTTAACAGATAATGTCGATGGTATCAAATGGATAAAAATTGGAGATACTGAAAAAGACGGCAAATATATTTTACATACCAAAGAAAAAATTAAGCCAGCAGGACTATCTAAAACACGCTATGTACAAAGCGGAGATTTCCTGTTGACCAATTCAACGAGTTTTGGCAGACCATACATTTTAAAGACCAATGGTTGCATCCATGACGGTTGGCTTGTAATTGGTAATATTGACACTGTATTTAATCAAGACTATCTCTATTACGCATTGAGTTCTGGTTTTATGTATACAACATTAAGCTTATTAGCAGCAGGATCAACAGTCAAAAACCTAAAGTCTGATACGGTGCGTTCAGTTCTATTTCCTATTCCGCCGTTTGGCGAACAAGAAAGAATGGCACGGCGTTTGGAGCAACTAATTATTTTAGTTGATGCGATCAATGCAGAAAAAGGACAGCTTGTCGACATTATTAACCAAACAAAATCCAAAATCCTCGACCTCGCTATCCGCGGAAAACTTGTACCACAAGATCCGAATGATGAACCCGCATCTGTACTCTTGGAACGCATTCGTTCAGAGAAAGAAGAACTGATAAAGCAAGGCAAAATCAAGCGTGATAAGAAAGAATCAGTCATCTTCCGAGGTGATGATAACTCTTATTATCTGAGGACTGATCTTGAAATTGAGAAAATTGCTGATGAGCTTCCATTTGAAATTCCAGATTCGTGGGAATGGGGAAAGCTCAGTGATATAATGCAGATCAATCCTCGCAACAGGCTCGATGATTCGATGGAAGTCTCTTTTATTCCAATGCCACTGATTGATGACGGGTTCAGCGGGAAGCATACGTCGGACGTTCGCATTTGGAAAAATGTTAAATCGGGCTTGCCTTGTTCTTATCCTTTGTCAAATAATGCAAGTGTTCAATTTTAATTGCAAAAGCCTGATTATTCTCTGCAATGATTGGTTCCAACTGCCGATCGATTGTCATAATTTTATTTGCTATTTCTTCTGGATACTTCGCGCGTATTATACTTTCATCCAGTGCTTTCATACTCACCGCCAATGTAAGAAAGTTCTGTGGAATAACTTTTGTCATATCAACATCATGTAATTCCTGCATTTTTTCCACATAGTTCAATACGCAAGCCTGAAAAAGTGGTATATAAATCATCTCATACTCTTCTGTAATAAAATGTGTGCTAGTATTCCTCAGTTCAATAATTTTAGCAAGATTTCTTCTCAAAGGCGCCTTTTCATTTGTAAAAACTTTTTGTAAACAATTCTCTAATGTAATTGTTCTTTCCGGATTATACCATCCTGTTCTTCCTCATTTGCGCCATAACTATAAATCACTGCAACCTTACCCCTCTTTATAATCATTAATCATTTTTTGTATTTCATCAGCTTCTTTTTTACTTAATTTTTTTTGCGAAATAAATGCTGCAATAAAAGCAGGTAATGAACCATCAAAAGTTTCTTCAATAAACTTCTCACTTTTTGAGGCATTAAATTCCTCACGGGAAATTACCGACGTTACAACTCCATCTTCATTTTTAAATAAACCTTTTTCACATAATTTACGCAAAACGGTGTATGTAGTTGGCTTTTTCCATTTCAATTCTCTCTCACATATTTTTACTAATTCTCCTGATCCAACAGGTTCGTTTGTCCAAATAATGTCAGCAAATGCAGCTTGAACTTCTCCCAATTCAATATTCATATTTGTATTGTCTCCTTGGTTTATTCAGAGTAAACTTATATTTTAAGTTTACTCTGAATAAACCATTATGTCAATAAAAAAGAGCAGTGCAATAATTTATGAATACACTGCTCTCAAAAGACTAATTAATAATTCTCTTTTCTTACTTCAAAATAAGCCTGTGGATGATTAC
>CACZIN010000013.1:0-61358 GCA_902781225.1 uncultured Lachnospiraceae bacterium
TCGGACATGCACCCGTCGGATTGTCCAAACGTGGAAGAGACACGGAATCCGATGCAAACATTCAGCCGGAAGAAATGCTCACATTTTTCTCCAACGAATTTCCCTCTGTATTTCCACCTGAAATCCCCAAGTGTGTCTCTTCTCGTAATATTACTTATTGTTCCTAGTAGCGGAGTGCTTTTTTCAGTGCCATGGAAACCGCTGTTCCGATAACGAAACATACAATCGCCTCGACAACGCCGTTTACGCCGACAAATGCTGCGATAAACGGAATCACTTTCGTCATGCCAAACTGCTCACGCATTGTTCCTGCGAACAGAGTTACCAGTGTTCCCATAAAAAATGTGGTGTTCAGCAGCGGGCAGCAAAGGCTGGCAAGCGTTACCGAACCTGCGGAAGGCATTTTCGTCTTCTTCAGTCCCTTGTAGATCAGTCCGGTCAGCCATCCGTCCAGGATACGAGTCGGCACGCATACCAGAAATGTGAATACCGGGTTCACACCCAGAAGAAGCGTACCAAATGCGCTCATTCCAAAACACTGGATAAAGCTCGTGATACCGAACACGCCGCCTAAGATTGCTCCTGCCGCCGGTCCCAATGTGACAGCTCCTACCGCAACTGGTATGACAATCAGGGTAATCTCAAGACCTGCTGTCTTTATGTAACCAATCGGGGTAAAAGCCATGAGTAAGATGATGGCGACCAAAAGCGCCATCTCCACGAGATACTTCGTGGAAAATTTCGACTTCGTCATAGTCTTTTCCTCTTTTCTGTACACTTTGTTTATGGTTCCTGTCTGCCAGGAACTTTTTGCATCTTTTGCAGTATATCACTATGTGAAATATTTATCAAGCGGTTGGCGCCGTAAGACCGCATTTTTTCCGCCAGGTTCCTGCCAGATACCTTCCCACAAAGCAGATCACGCGGAATACCCAGTCAATCACCATGGCAGCCCACACCCCGACTGCCATCCATCCCATGTGAACGCCAAACACATAACTGAAGCCGATACGGAAGATAATCATGGAAAAAATCGACACAACCATCGTATATTTTACATCGTTGCAGGCGCGGAGCATATTGGGCAGCACAAACGACGCCGGCCACAGGAAAATCGCCATCCCGTCATGAATCATGACCAGAATATAGGACAGTCGTGTCGTCTCCTCTCCCAGTCCATAGATCCGCAAAATCCACGGCAGCAGAAGCAGAATGATGCTGTTGATGACCGCCGTATAAAGGTAGGTTTCTCCCAGCAGCTTTTTGGTGTAATAGCGCACCTGTCCTTCTTCTCCGGCCCCCACGCAGCGTCCGATCACAGTGATCATCACAAGGCTCATCGCCTGTCCCACAATACATCCCATGGAATCCAGGCTGTTCGCTACCCCGTTCGCCGCAATCTGGCTGGTGCCGAACGCAGCTATGATGCTCACCACAAGCACACGCCCCAGCTGGAAGATACCGTTTTCAATTCCGCTCGGGATGCCGATAAAAAGAATCCGTTTCACAATCGTTCCGTCCACTTTAAATTTTTCTCTGGTGAGAAAGACCAGATTGTCCGGGTTATGCAACAGCGTAAAAAGCACCGCTCCTGCCACACCGCGGGAAATCAGCGACGGGATGGCGACTCCAGCCACACCGAGTTTCAGCACATACACGCCGATTGCATTCCCCACAACGTTGATGACATTCATCAACAGTGATATTTTCAATGTGATCTGCGCATTCCCCATCGAGCGGTACAGCGCCGCACATGAATCGTATACTGCCAGAAGCGGAAATGAGAACACGGAAATAACGAGATAGATGATCGCATTCTGCATAACATCCGACTCAATCTGTCCGAAGAACAACCCAAGGATCTGCCTATGAAAAAGAAGTACCAGCACACTGATGCCGATCGTGATCGCCGTCTCTGTAAATACTAGCTGTCTGGCTGACCGGCAGGCTTCCTCTCTTCTCCCAGCACCAATACACTGTGACGTTACCACCGCCCCGCCGGTCGCAAGCGCCGCCAGCACACTGATGATTAAATTATTAAACATATCCACCAGGGACACGCCGGAGACTGCAGCCTCTCCCGCCGAGGAAATCATCATCGTATCTGCCATTCCCACGGTGATGGCAAGTGTCTGTTCTAAGATCAGCGGAATAATCAGTTTCCGCAAATCTTCCCTGCTGAATAACCGGTTTTCTGTTTCTGTCCGTTTCACGTTCTCCCACTCCTTTGGAATGACAATAATACGCAAAACGGCAAGTGTCAAGCTCATGAAATAAAAATGCAAAAACTCCCGCATGACAGACGCCACATCTGCCACGCGGGAGTTCTTTTCACCTATGTACTTTTCTTTGCTTATTTGCCAAGCTCAGCCTTTAAAGCAGCGGTCAGTGCCGGAACGATCTTGTTGAGATCTCCTACCAGACCATAATCTGCAACGTCGAAGATCGGTGCATCCTCATCCTTGTTGATTGCAACGATGAGATCAGAATCCTCCATACCTGCAACGTGCTGGATAGCTCCGGAAATACCGATTGCGAAGTAGATCTGCGGACGTACCGTCTTACCGGTCTGTCCTACCTGTAAATCTACCGGCAGCCAGCCGTTCTCAACTACGGCACGGGAGCAGCTTACGGTACCGCCAAGTACCTCTGCCAGATCCTCAAGAAGCTTGAAGTTCTCCTTGGAACCAACACCACGTCCACCGGATACCAGGATCTTCGCATCCATGATGTTTGCGGTATTCTTAACAGCCTTTACAACGTTTAAGATCTCTACATATCTGTCATTCGGGGTGAATCCCGGATTGTACTCTACCACATTTGCCTTAGCGCCTGCGATCGGAGCGATCTTCTGCATAACACCCGGGCGGACAGTAGCCATCTGCGGACGGTTGTACGGGCACGCGATCGTTGCGATCGTGTTACCGCCGAATGCCGGACGTGTCATAAGAAGCTGATTGTGCTGCTGCTCCTGTCCAGCTGCTGCGTTCAGCGGGAAATCGCCGATCTCAAGCATCGTACAGTCAGCAGTAAGACCTGTCTTCACACGAGCGGAAACAGTAGGTCCGAGGTCACGGCCGATTGCGGTTGCACCAACCAGCATGATCTCCGGCTTGTACTCATTGATCACAGATGCCAGTGCATGTGCGTACGGCTCTGTTCTGTAGTCCTTTAACTGCGGATCGTCTACCACGATAACTCTGTCTGCGCCGTACTCAGCCAGCTGATCTGCCAGCCCCTTAACGCCGGAACCAATCAATACTGCAGTTACTTCTGTGTTTAAATCCTTTGCCAGCTCTTTTCCTTTTCCAAGTAACTCGAATGCAACGCCGTCTAATACGTTGTCAACCTGCTGTGCAAAGACAAATACTCCTTTATATTCTTCTAAACCCATTTTATTCACCACTTTTCCTTATATTTGTTAGATAATGTGCTTCTCTTTGAACTTGCCGATCAGGTATGCTACGGACTCATCCGGATCAAGGACAATCTTCTCGCCTGCGCCCTTACGTACCTTGTCAGATGCCTTTGCGATCTTTGTCGGTGATCCCTTTAATCCAAGATCAGAATCATCTACATCCTTAAGGTCTGCTCTTCCCCATACGGTAACTTCCTTATCGTATGCGTCGAAGATTCCGCCCGGAGTCATGTAACGCGGCTGATTCAGTTCGGAAAGTGCTGTGATCAGGCACGGCATCTTTGCCTTTAACTCATGATATCTGTCCTCGTACTGACGCTGAACAACAACATAGTCACCATCGATCTTGATATCCTGTGCGTAGGAAATTACCGGAAGTCCCAGATGCTCTGCGATCTGCGGTCCTACCTGTGCAGTATCACCATCGATTGCCTGACGGCCGGTGATGATCAGATCGTAATCCAGGTTGCGGAGTGCGCCTGCGATTGTGGTGGAGGTAGCCCATGTATCAGCTCCGCCTAACACACGATCTGTTACAAGGATTCCCTTGTCTGCGCCCATTGCCATTGCCTCACGAAGCACCTCGTCTGCCTTCGGAAGACCCATGGTAAGAACGGTTACTTCTGCGCCGTACTGCTCTTTTAATCTAAGTGCTGCCTCAAGACCTGCTTTGTCATCCGGGTTCATGATGGTAAGCATTGCAGCTCTGTCTAATGTACCGTCCGGGTTGAACTTAACGCCGCCCTTGGTATCTGGTACCTGTTTAATACATACTACGATATTCATGTATTTTTCACTCCTTATATTTTTATATTATGCCACGGATTACGACTATTTCAGTAATGCACCAGAGATAACCATTCTCTGAACCTCACTGGTTCCCTCGTAGATCTCTGTGATCTTTGCGTCACGCATCATACGCTCTACATCGTACTCTCTGATGTAACCGTATCCACCAAACAGCTGGACAACCTCTGTGGTAACAGCCATAGCAGTCTCTGCTGCGAACAGTTTTGCCTTTGCAGCCTCTACGGAATATACCTTCTGTGTTGCCTTTGCCATAGCAGCTTTGTATACAAGAAGCTGTGCAGCCTCAATTCTTGCAGCCATATCAGCCAGCTTGAACTGTGTATTCTGCTGCTGAGCGATCGTACGGCCGAACTGCTTTCTCTCCTTGGTGTATGCGATTGCGCGGTCTAATGCGCCCTCTGCGATACCAAGTGCCTGAGCAGCGATACCGATACGTCCGCCATCCAGTGTGTGCATAGCGATCGGGAATCCCTTGCCCTCTACGCCAAGCAGGTTCTCCTTCGGGATTCTGCAATCCTCGAAGATCAGCTCGTATGTAGATGATCCGCGGATACCCATCTTCTTCTCCTTGGTTCCGAAGGAGAAGCCCGGAGCTCCCTTGTCTACGATAAATGCAGAGAAGTTCTTCTTCTTTCTGCCTCTCTTATCCTCTGTTACGCTTGTGATTGCGATTACGATGTAAACATCTGCAACCTTACCGTTTGTGATGAAGCACTTGGAGCCGTTCAATACCCACTCGTCTCCATCTAATACAGCCTTGGTCTGTGCGCCCTGCGCATCGGTACCTGCACCCGGCTCAGTCAGTGCGAATGCACCGAGCTTCTCGCCTGTTGCAAGCGGCTTAACATATTTCTGCTTCTGATCCTCTGTACCGTAGGTCATAATCGGATCGATGCAGAGAGAAGTATGTGCAGAAACAACAACACCTGTTGTAGCGCATACCTTGGACAGCTCCTCTACGCACATTACATAGGTGAGCGGGTCACAGCCCTGTCCGCCGTACTCCTTCGGTACCGGGATTCCCATGAAGCCGAGCTTCTGCATCTTCTTCACGTTCTCAACCGGGAATTCCTCTGTCTCATCTACTTCCTGAGCGAGAGGTTTTACCTCGTTCTCAGCGAACTCTCTGAACAGGGAGCGCGCCATTTCATGTTTCTTGTCTAAAGTGAAATCCATGATATCATTTCCTCCATTATTACCTTATATTTTACTGAGCATCAACCGGGGTCTTTGTACGGTCAGCATTGTATACATAGAATCCCTTGCCGCTCTTTGCACCAAGATTGCCGCCGCGAACCATCTTGCGGATCAACGGGCATGCGCGGTACTTGCTGTCGCCTGTCTCTTTGTAGAGAACATCCATGATTGCAAGGCAGATATCCAGACCAATGAAATCACCTAACTCAAGCGGTCCCATCGGATGGTTTGCACCGAGTTTCATTGCTGCATCGATACCTGCGATATCAGATACACCTTCCATCTTAATGAAAGCTGCCTCATTGATCATCGGGATTAAGATACGGTTTACAACGAAGCCTGCTGCCTCATTTACCTGTACCGGAGTCTTGCCGATCTCTACGGAGATCTTCTTGATCGCCTCAACGGTCTCTTCCGGTGTGTTCACACCTGCGATAACCTCGATTAACTTCATGCGGTCTGCCGGGTTGAAGAAATGCATACCTACCATTGGACGGGTCAGTCCGTTGCCGATCTCTGTGATGGAAAGGCTGGATGTGTTGGATGCAAAAATGCACTCCGGCTTTGCAATCTTATCCAGCTCCTGGAATGTGGTCTTCTTAACGCCCATATCCTCGAAAGCTGCCTCTACGATGAGGTCACAGTCCTTGCAAAGGTCTTCCTTTAAGCCTGGGGTAATCTTTGCGAGAATGCCGTCTACTGCTTCCTGTGTCATTTTTCCTTTCTCGACAAGTCTTGCGTAGCCTTTCTTGATCTTCTCTTTTCCGCCGTCAGCCCACTCCTGCTTGATGTCGCAGAGTGCTACTTCGTATCCGTCTACCTGGGCAAATGCTTTTGCAATACCCTGTCCCATTGTTCCTGCACCAATAACTCCAACTTTCATGTCAGTACCTCCTGAAATATCATGTATATATTCTAATAACTGATTCTATGCCTTTTCATAAATAGGAACGAAGTGTCCTATTACGCAAAGCAAGAACTTCTCCGGCGCCGCCCCCTGGCCGGCGCCGGTTCAGAAGTTCTCATAACTGCATTAGTCTCTCTCAACGATGGTAGAGCATCCCATACCACCACCGATGCACAGAGTAGCAAGACCTCTCTTTGCATCTCTCTTCTGCATCTCATGTAATAAGGTAACAAGGATACGGCATCCGGAAGCTCCTACCGGGTGACCAAGTGCGATTGCACCACCGTTTACGTTTACCTTGGACATATCGAACTTCAGATCTCTTGCAACTGCAACAGACTGTGCTGCGAATGCCTCGTTTGCCTCGATCAGATCCATATCATCGATGGTAAGTCCTGTTCTCTCAAGTACCTTTCTGGTAGATGCAACAGGTCCGACACCCATGATCTCAGGCTCTACTCCACCGAGTGCTCCGGCTACCCATGTTGCCATCGGCTTAACGCCAAGCTCTTTTGCCTTCTCCTCGCTCATAACAACGATTGCAGCTGCACCATCGTTGATACCGGAAGCGTTACCTGCGGTTACCAGTCCGCCCTCTTTGCCGGAGCAGCATTTTAACTTGGAAAGTGACTCAGCTGTTGTACCAGGACGCGGTCCCTCATCTTTTGCGAACATAACGGTCTCTTTCTTAACCTTAACCGGAACCGGAACGATCTCGTCATCGAACTTGCCCTCAGCGATTGCCTTCTCGCACTTCTGCTGGCTGTTTGCGGAGAACTCATCGAGCTCTTCTCTTGTAAGACCATACTTCTCACATACGTTCTCAGCTGTGATCATCATGTGATAGTGGTTGAATGCATCGGTAAGTGCATCGTTTACCATGGTATCAATGATGGTCGCATTGTTCATACGATATCCAAAACGAGCCTTCGTCATGGCATAAGGAGCCATAGACATGTTCTCCATACCACCTGCAACAACGATATCTGCCTGACCAGCCAGAATCATAGTAGCTGCTTCATTGACACATTTCAGTCCGGAACCACATACAACGTTCAGAGTAACTGCCGGTACTTCGATCGGAAGTCCTGCCTTGATGGAAGCCTGACGTGCAACGTTCTGTCCCTGTGCTGCCTGGATAACACATCCCATCAATACTTCATCTACCTGCTCCGGCTTCACGCCAGCTCTGTTCAATGCCTCTTTGATTACGATTGATCCCAACTCTGCTGCCGGAGTATTGCTCAGTGCTCCACCCATCTTGCCGATAGCGGTACGGCATGCGCCTGCTAAAACTACTTTCTTTGCCATTTTGAATTCTCCTTTCAGTTTTACACAAAACCCCGCGTGTACGGGGAATTTGTTCCTCTTTAAAAATAATTTTGCCGAAAAACGCTGTTAATTTTTTAACAATCTTTTTGCTAAAAAAAATAAATTCAACTTTGCAGTTAAAATTTATGTTTCTCCCTCTTTTTTTCACAAGGTGCATTTTAAATAATCGGCGTTTTTACTAGCTTTTTAATACTTTTTCATGCTACCATATTTCACTCTTAAATGCAATAACTTTCTTCTTTTTTCATCTTTATAAAGTTTTCTTTACGCCCCTTTTTCCTCCTCTATACGCCTGTTTTACAGGCTTTTTTTGTTAAAAATTTATCATGCAAATTTTGTTTTCCAAACAAAAACAAAGCGATTCTTGTGTACTTTTCACAAAAATCGCCTTGTTGCCGTTCTGCCGTTTTCCGCACTTTTTCTATTTTAATAGAATACATGATTTCCGATTACGGTTCCCTGTATGATGCCGTTATTCTGTCTGAAATACAGGCAGCTCAGCGTAACATTGCCGTTTAGCACATCCTGCGCCGCCTGAAGGCAGCTTCCGTCCACACCCGCTTCCAGACGGTACGCCAGTCTGCCGCTCGCCACCGGTGAGAACTGACCGCTCTGGTAGATCACACCCGAGACAGAGTTCGGAAAATACGAACTCTTCACACGGTTTATCACGACGCTTCCGACCGCGAGCTTCCCGTCGTAGGATTCTCCGCCCGCCTCGCACTGGATGATCGCCCCGAGCAGGTACTGGTCACTGTCCGTCGGCACATAGACCACGGTGGAGGTGTCCTCCTTCTCCTGCTCCTTAATCGCCGCCAGACGCGCAGCGTCCTCCTTGGCCTTCTGGATCTCCAGCTGCTTCTCGTACTCGACCATCTGGTTGATCTTATCGTCCAGATCCGCGACGTTGGACTGCGCATCCGCCAGATCTTCCTGCGCCTGCGCCAGATTCGCCTTGGTGGTGTTGATGAGGCTGCTGACGTTCGCCTGCTTTTTCTTCATGTCATCCTGCATCGCCACCAGCTCGGTCATGTCGCTCTCCAGATCTTCCTTCTGGGCGGCAATCTGCTCCTGCAGGTCCTGGTATTCCACAAGCTTTTTTCTGTCGTAGGCGTTGATGTCGGTAATATATTCCGTGCGGTTCAGGAAGTCGGAAAAGGATTCCGCCTCCGCAAGCATCTGCCATACCGGCGTGCTCCCGTTCTCATACATGAACTGAATCCGCAGCTTCATGTCCTCATACTGCTGGGCAGACTGTGCCTCCGCCGCAGCCAGATCCTCCTTCGCCTGGTCAATCTCCCCCTGTTTGTCCGAAATCTGCCCCTCCAGGTCATTGATCTGTGCGACAATATCGGAAAGCTGACCGTTTAGCCCGCTAAGATCCGACTCCAGCGCGTCCTTTTTGCCGGAGATGTCATTGACGGTATCCTCGGCATCCTTTTTCTGATCTTTCAGATCCTCGATCTGATTCTTCGCATCATCTATGTTGTCCTGTGTCGTCTCGGCATATGATGTATTTGCCAGAAGCAGGCACATCACGAGCGCCGCTCCCGCCACGCGTCTCCACGGAATCTGTATCATAAGTACCTCTTTCTCCGAAAAAGTAGGATTTTCTTTCAAAAACCCCGGTTCTAAGAGTATCATATCAGATTGTATTTCAGCTTTCAATATGCTATCATAGAGGGAAGATAAAGAGGATTTTGGTATGACAATACCGGAAGAGGGGGAGATAAGCATGCAATTTGTCAAAACTGCTGATCTAAAGCCCGGTATGCGCCTTGCAAAGCCAATCTATAACAGGAGGGGGGTTCTGTTGTACGAACGGGATACAAGGCTCACGATCCAGGGTATTAACAGTATTGAGAATTTTGGTCTGATCGGCATTTTTATTCTGGAGCCGGCAGAACCGCTGCCGCCGCTTTCGCGGGAAGACCTGGAGTTTGAACAGTTCCAGACCATCTACATGTTCAAGTTAAAGGACAACATGGACAAGCTTGTCGATAATCTTGTCCCGTCCACGCTGCTTTCGCTGGTCGATGATATCCAGATGCATTACGGCAGCCTCGACCACAAGCTGAATTTTACGCAGACGCTCCGCAGTTCCGCGGACTTTGTATACAAGCACTCCATCAGTGTCGGCATTCTCTCTGCGATGATCTCCAATGAGATGCAGCTTCCGTCAGAAGATACCCGTGCGCTGATCACAGCTTCCCTGCTGTACGATTTCGGTTATCTGTATGTTCCGCAGGCCATCCTCGACAAGGGTGACGACCTCTCGGACAGCGACCGGAATTTTATCCAGATGAATCTGGAACGCGGCTATGAATCAATCCGCCCGCGCTATGAGGAGTGCAATCTTCCGAAGATTTCCTTAGAGATTATCCAGCAGCTCATCTTCCAGAAGAGCCAGACCCTAAAGATCAAAGACCCTTCCCCGGAGACACGCCTGCTCTGTGATATTTTAAAGGTGGCAGACCAGTTTGACCGGCTCACCGCCATGAATATTAACAATCCGCCGATCTCGGAGGTTGCCGCGATGTCATTTTTGCGCAAGCACAGCCGGACCTACAATCCGCGCGTCGTTGCCGCACTGGCGGAATGCATCCACATTCTCCCGACCGGCGCGTGCGTCGACCTCTCCGACGGGGAGAAGGCGCTCGTCCTCGTGGAAAATGCCGCGGATTTCACCCGCCCGATGATCTTAAAGTTCTCCAACAATATGATCTACGATCTAAGTGATCCGGTCATCGGAGATTCCCTGCGTGTGACGGACATCATGAAGACCATGGACAACCGGATTGCGATCGACGAGGAGACGCTCAAGCATTTTGTCGCAGACCAGTACATCCGTGAGACGGCTGACCGTTTCCGGCAGAAGAAGCTTGCCATCGCACAGCGCAAGCAGAAGGCCGTACAGAAGAAGAGCATGGATGATCTTTTGGACAACGCAAAAGTGCTTACGCCGCCGCCCATTGCACCGGCGCCGGAAGAGGATGCTTCCCCGATCAAGAAAGCGCCCCGCAAGCGCATGAAACTGGTTTAATATTTTCGCAGCCGACCGCCGGAACCTGCATCGATTTGCAGGCTCCGGCGTTTTTATGCGCAGTTATTTTGCTTCCACATAAGGATTGTTTTCCGCCATCCGGCGCGCCTGGCGTGGCGTACAGTGGTAACGCTCCTTGAACATCCGGTAAAAGAGCTTCTGATTGAAAAAGCCATGCCGCTCCATGATCTCCTGTACCGGATCGTCCGTATGCAGCAGATCCTGATAGATATAGTTGAGCCGCACCTGATTCACATAGCGCATAAAGGAAGTACCGGTACTCTGCTTAAAGAACCGGCAGAAGTATTCCCGGTTGAGCCCCAGTTCATCCGCAGCTTCCTGCAGCGTCATTTCTTCCCGGTAGTGATGATCCACATACGTACAGATCTGCTCCAGCCGCTCCATATTGCCCGCCCTCGTCTGCGTAGCCACCAGGGAGACCGGTTCCGAAAAATGTTCCACCAGACATGCCAGCAGTTCCAGAATCCGCGCCGTGCTTTTTAACCGGTACGTCTCATTCTGGTTTACATAAAGCACCGTCAATTCTTTCAGATACCCGCAGATTTCATTGTAATATTCCTGCTGTCCGGGAAGGAGACGCTGCCCCGCACAGCGGATCGCAAAAGGTTCCGCCTCCGGCAGATAACGCCGCAGAAGCTGCCTTGACACGTGGATACAGATTCCCATCGTCTGCGGCAGCGCATAGATGACTTCATGAATCCTGGCATAGTCCATCACAATCGCGTCCAGCGGATTCAGCTCGTATTCCTCGCCCTCCATGTGTACGGTGGCATGCCCGTTTAAGATGTAGAGAATCTCCATCTCCCGGTGCCAGTGAAACGGAGAGTTATGATCCATCGTAACAAACCGGATATCAAAGCCGACGTCCGGTTCAAGCGTGACATTTTCATATGTATTTTTCTGTTCTTCCATGTTTTTCTCCCAAAAGTCAATATAGCCCAACTTTTTGTTAATATCTTATCTATAATATTACCATATTTCCGTGTATTATAATAGCTGTCAAAGGGAAAACCTTTGATGAGCAAGTAAAAATATACCAATTCAATAAAGGAGGAAATTATGATGTTAGCAAAAATCAAAGCATTCTTCATGGAGAATATCGACACAGTCGCAATGGGTGTTGCAGCAATGTACGGAGATGACATTCATCCATATTACAACTAATCCCGGAGTAACGCCATGACAACAGAAAATTTTACCAAAAAAGAGCCTGTAACGATGCGATGAGTTCTCATCCATCCGTATACAGGCTCTTTCTTCTATTTATAAATTCTTCACCTTCGCAATATCAACCGGAGTCAGTGTATCCATCGCTGTCTCAAGGCTTCTTGCAAGTGCGTTTGCCGTATCCATCGCCGTGATACAGTACACGCCGGTCTCGATCGCATTTCGGCGGATCAAAAAGCCGTCGCGCGTCTTGTCTCCATTTCCCTGTGTCGGGGTATCAATCACAAGATCAATCTTATGACCAAGGATCAGGTCCATGACGTTCGGGGATTCCTGTGTGATCTTATTGACACGCAGCGCATTCACCCCATGCTCCTGCAAATATTTTGCGGTGCTTCTGGTCGCGTAGATCTTGTAGCCGAGCGCTTCAAAACGCTTTGCAACGCCAACGGCCTCCGGCTTGTCCGCATCCTTTACCGTCATAATCATCTGCTTATATTTCGGCAGTGTCACGCCGGCGCCAAGGAACGCCTTATACAATGCCTCGTTGAATGTCTTTGCAATACCAAGGCACTCACCCGTGGACTTCATCTCCGGTCCAAGGGAAATCTCCGCTCCGCGCAGCTTCTCAAACGAGAATACCGGCATCTTGATGGCAATGTAATCAGCCGTCGGTGCAAGTCCCGGCTCATAGCCAAGTCCGCGGATTGTGTTTCCGATAATAACCTTCGTTGCGAGATCGACAATCGGAATACCGGTCACCTTGCTGATGTACGGCACGGTTCTTGAAGATCTCGGGTTTACCTCGATGACATAGACTTCTTCATTCATCGCAATAAACTGGATGTTGATCAGTCCGATGACATGCAGTGCCTGTGCCAGGCGCTTCGTATATTCCACGATCGTCTCTTTTACATGGTCGCTGATCGTCGGCGCCGGATAGACGGAAATACTGTCTCCCGAATGGACACCGGTTCTCTCGATATGCTCCATGATACCCGGAATCAGGATGTCCGTTCCGTCGCATACAGCGTCAACCTCGATCTCCTTGCCCTGCAGATATTTGTCAACGAGGATCGGGTGATCCTGTGCAATCCGGTTGATGATGCCGATGAATTCCTCGATCTCGTCATCGTTAAACGCAATCTTCATGCCCTGTCCGCCGAGTACATAGGACGGGCGCACAAGCACCGGATAGCCCAGACGGTTCGCCACTTCCTTTGCTTCCTCCGCGGTAAATACCGTTCCACCTGCCGCTCTCGGAATTTTGGTCTTCTCGAGGATCTCGTCAAAGAGCTCACGATCCTCCGCAGCGTCGACGTCCTCCGCCTTGGTTCCGAGGATCTTCACGCCCATCTTCATCAGGCTCTCGGTCAGCTTGATCGCGGTCTGTCCGCCAAACTGCACCACCGCACCGTCCGGCTTCTCAAGTTTTACGATCGCTTCCACATCCTCCGGCGTCAGCGGCTCAAAGTACAGCTTATCCGCAATATCAAAGTCTGTCGATACGGTCTCCGGGTTGTTATTGACGATGACGGTCTCCCAGCCTTCTTTTGCGAATGCCCAGGTACAATGTACGGAGCAGTAATCAAACTCGATTCCCTGTCCGATACGGATCGGTCCGGAACCAAGTACCAGCACCTTCCTGTTCGGGTGCGTCTCTTCCGCCTCATTCTCGCTGCCGAATACGGAATAGTAGTACGGTGTGGTCGCCTCGAACTCCGCCGCACAGGTATCTACCATCTTGTATGCTGCCACGATACCGTTAGCATAGCGCATATCGTGGATCTCTGTCTCGGTCTTGCCGGTCAGTTCTGCGATCACCTTATCCGGGAACTCGATTCGTTTTGCCTCTTTTAACAGTTCTACCGTAAGCGGCTCGCTCTTTAACTTCTGCTCCATCTCAACCAGGATTGCCAGCTTGTCGATGAACCACTTATCAATCTTGGTAATGTCGTGAATCACATCGTAATCTATACCGCGGCGCAGTGCCTCTGCAATCACCCAGATTCTACGGTCATCCACAACGTGAAGCTGTTTTACCAGTTCCTCTCTGGAAAGTCCGGTAAAATCATAGGACATCAGGCTGTCCACATGCTGCTCCAGGGAACGGATCGCCTTCATCAATGCTCCCTCGAAGTTATTGCAGATACTCATAACCTCTCCGGTTGCCTTCATCTGTGTGGTCAGTGTACGTTTTGCGGTAATGAACTTGTCGAACGGCAGTCTCGGAATCTTGACAACGCAGTAGTCGAGCATCGGCTCAAAGCTTGCGTAGGTTTTTCCGGTGATGGCGTTCTTGATCTCATCAAGCGTATAGCCCAGCGCGATCTTTGCCGCAACTTTTGCAATCGGATAACCGGTCGCCTTGGATGCAAGCGCGGAGGAACGGGACACACGCGGGTTTACCTCGATGACGCAATACTCAAAGCTCTCCGGATTGAGTGCATACTGCACATTACATCCACCCGTGATATTTAATTCAGATATAATATTTAAAGCAGAGGTACGGAGCATCTGATATTCCTTGTCGCCCAACGTCTGTGACGGTGCGACTACGATGGAATCGCCGGTGTGCACGCCGACCGGATCAATGTTCTCCATGTTACATACCGTGATGCAGTTGCCGTTTGCATCGCGCATTACCTCGTACTCGATCTCTTTCCAGCCTGCGATGCAGCGCTCCACGAGCACCTCTCCGACACGGCTCAAACGGAGTCCGTTTGTCAGGATCTCGATCAGCTCGGTCTCGTCGTGTGCAATACCGCCGCCGCTTCCGCCAAGCGTGTACGCCGGGCGAAGCACAACCGGATAGCCGATGGTATTTGTGAACTTAATACCATCCTGCACATTGTGCACGACCTCGGACGCCGCACAAGGCTCTCCGATCTTCTCCATCGTGTCTTTGAATGCCTGACGGTCTTCCGCCTTGAAAATGGTCTCTGCGGTCGTACCGATCAGTTTCACGCCATACTTATCCAGAATTCCTTTCTCGGAAAGCTCCATACCGAGGTTTAATCCGGCCTGTCCGCCAAGGGTCGGGAGGATGGAATCCGGCTTTTCCTTTGCAATGATCTGCTCTAACACCGGCACGGTGAGCGGCTCGATGTAGACCTGATCTGCGATGTCTTTATCCGTCATGATGGTCGCCGGGTTGGAATTGACCAGAACAACTTCCACGCCCTCTTCCTTCAGGGAACGGCATGCCTGTGTTCCTGCATAGTCGAACTCCGCTGCCTGTCCGATGACGATCGGACCGGAACCGATTACAAGTACCTTCTTAATCTCCTGATTTCTTGGCATTATTTCGCTCCTCCCATCATGTTTATGAATCTGTCAAACAGATATGCTGAATCCTGCGGTCCCGGACACGCTTCCGGATGGAACTGCACCGTGAAAATGTTCTTGCCGACATAGGAAAGTCCCTCGTTCGTTCCGTCGTTGACATTGACGAACGCCGGTGTCGCCACCTTCGGGTCCAAGGTATCGGTGTCTACCACGTAGCCGTGATTCTGTGAAGAAATGTAGACGCGGTTCGTCGCCAGATCCTTGACCGGATGGTTGCCTCCGCGGTGGCCGTACTTCATCTTGTGCGTGTCAGCTCCCGTCGCAAGCGCCATGAGCTGATGTCCCAGGCAGATTGCAAAAATCGGCGTATCGGATTCATACAGCTTGCGGATCTCTGCAATGATCTCCTTGCACTCTTTCGGGTCTCCCGGTCCATTGCTCAGCATGATGCCGTCCGGGTTCGCCGCCAGAATCTCCTCCGCAGAAGTATGTGCCGGGTATACCGTCACTTCACAGCCTCTCTCTCGTAAGGACTGGGCAATATTGCGCTTTGCTCCAAGATCAAGAAGCGCCACTTTTTTCGTCTCAGGAGCATTTCCCTGCTTTTTTAATACTCGTTTTTCCGTACAGGTAACTTTATCTACCACGTTGCCTGTCGTGTATGCTTTTAATTTAGGAATGATTTCTTCTATATTATAGTTCTCATTCGTCGTGATCATACCGTTCATCGTTCCCTTCTCACGAAGGATCTTGGTAAGCGCACGCGTATCAATTCCGGCAATTCCCGGAATATCGTATTTTGCGAGAAAATCCTGAATCGTTCCCTCGCACCGGAAATTGCTCGGCATTCTGGACAGTTCCCTCACAATATAGCCGTCCGGCCACGGCCGTCCCGACTCCATATCCGGCGTGATTCCGTAATTTCCAATCAGCGGATAGGTCATCACGACTGCCTGTCCCGCATAGGACGGATCGGTCAGAACCTCCAGATAACCGGTCATCGATGTGTTAAACACGATCTCACTGATGACCTCTCTGGTGGAACCAATACTGGTTCCTGTAAATACATTCCCATCTTCGAGTATCAAAAAAGCTTTCATTCGTCTCCCTGTCCTTTCACTTTTTTCCCAAAAAAAAAAACGTTTCCGTTTTTCTTCTTTTTTCCAGAACGCACATGCACACGGTGTGTGATGCATCGTCTTCGTGCCATTATGGGCAGTGCTATGCCTTTTTCCTAAATTGTAAAAAGTTTATCATATCATAGGATATTTTTCAACCTTTTTCCGAAACCAAATAATGTATAATTTTTACACTGTGATGTATAAAAATTATACATTATGGCTAAAAGCACTTACTCTGCGCTATATTTCTCCCACAGATCGCTGTCCGTCCGGTACGGTTCCAGTTCCTCCATCGTCCACTGCGTGGAATCCCAGCCGTGCATAATCAGTCCTTCATCGTAATAATGGTAGGTAAGATTCACATAAATATCATTTTTGCAGAAAACATAGTTGCTGTAATATCTTCCGTCCAGAATCTCCCCATCCATCGTCTGTCCCGCCATCTCGGCGGTAAATGCGGGCGCATCATTGAAAGAATCCGACTTCTCACAGATTTTTTCATAATAAGCCTCCGCAAACGTATCATCCGAACGCAGCACATCCTCAACCTCATATCGCTCTGCCGTAGCAAGATTGATGACTCTTGTGCGCAGGTCACAAAACTCTCCCCACATGCTTCCGTTAAAATAGTGATCCTGAAATGCCACGCACAGAATCTCATCGCTCATATACGTGATCTCATAATCCACATAGCATGCCAGATACGGGTAGTCTTCATCCAGATACAGATATTCTTCCTGCGGTTCCGGATACATGGTATCCAGCTGCGCACAGGCGGCATTCCGCAGAATCTCATTTACTCCGGTCGCATCCCTTCCATCCGCATAGGCAATAACCGGATACGAAACATCGTACTCCTCAAATCCGTCTTTCCGCTGATTCGGTACCTCGATATGCTGTGCGGTAACCATATAGGAAAGCTGATCTGCCACATAAATGTCATCCTGTGTGACAAAAAAATCCTTTCCCAGAGAATCCGGCAGTTCTAATACCTCACGTTCCTCCTCGGTGTCTTCTACCTCCGTATCGTCCTCCGTATAGCTGCCATCTTCCCCGTCTCTGTACGCCTCTGCAAGCGACTCGCTCCACGTCAACGTATCCTGCACGGTACGGTTGACCGCGTGAAAAAGAATGAACGCCGGCACAGTCACAAGCAGCACAGCACAACCTATGATCGCCAGCACAACCCACAGCAGAGCACGGCTCTTTTTTTGAGGTGCTGTCTGCTGGCCATAACTCTCTCCATACCCCTGGCCGTAGCCCTGTCCATATCCTGTGTTCTGATAGGACTGCTGTCCGTAACTCTGACCGTAGCCCGTATTCTGATTCTGCTGCTGACCATAGCCCTGTCCATACCCCGTGTTCTGATATTGCTGCTGACCATAGTCCTGTCCGTAGCCTGTATTCTGATTCCGGTACGCCTGCTGCCCTGCTGCAAACGACTGCTCTGGCTTAGGCTGCCGCCCTGCTGCAAACGACTGCTCTGGCGCGGTCTGCTGCCCTGCCGCAAACGCCTGCTGCTCCGGCGCGGTCTGCTGTCCTGCCGCAAACGCCTGCTGCCCCGGCACGGCCTGCTGTCCTGTCGCAAACGACTGCTCCGGCGCACCCGCTGTCGCTGTATACTGCATCCACTTCTCCGGAATCTTTATCTCTTCTCTTGCAATACTGCGCCCGACAGTCGCAAACTCCTCCATCTCGCGCAGCACTTCCGCCTCCAGTCCCCGATGCTGGAAATTCAGCCCTGCGTAGAGAAGCGTGACCGCACCCGACGCATCGATCGCACCGACGGCACACATCTGTTCATTGTCATCAAACGCTCCAAATAAAAAGAGCTTATTTTTACATGATTCCACCCACAGATGGTCTTCATCTGCATAGCGTTTGAAATCCTCTATCTCTTTCGGATTCGCCACATACGGCTGCTCCATCCTGCCGTATGTCTCCATCACCAGCGCTGCCGCCGGTCGGAGTTCATACGCATACAACTGTCTGATTTTCATTTTTACCGCCACTCCTCATTTTCTTCTTTCTCTTTTATACTATCATACAAGACAGCTTCCCGCCACGACTTTTCTCACCTGTTTCTGACATGCACCGACGCGCTCGAACGGTATGCAAAGCCTTCTCTACCTCTTACAGAACAAAGTGTGCGGTATGCGAAGCATTATTTACCTCACCACGAGGTAAGCATCCCCGCGGAGCGCTTTTGTGTAACAGGAACGGACGCTTCCTAATTACACCAAAAAATCCCCTCTCCGCCGGCAATCCGGCAAAGAGGGGATCTGTTTAACCTGAATTCTTAATTACTTTCATGTAAGATGGATTACATAATCTTGCGGAACAGCTCTTTTAAATCCTCGACCGATGCATCCTTCGGGTTGCCCGGTGCACAGGCATCCGCATGTGCGGACTCTGCGAGGAAGTCAAGATCTGCCTCTTTGATGGCTTCCAGCTTTGAGGGAATTCCCACATCCTCGGAGAGCTTTCTGACTGCTGCAACAGCAGCTTTCCGATACTCTTCCTGAGACATGGCATCCACACCTTCTACACCCATCGCCCGTGCAATCTCACGGTACTTCTCGCCTGTACAGCCTGCATTGTACTCCATCACAATCGGGAGCATCATCGCACATGCCACGCCGTGCGGCGTATCATAAACGGCGCCTAATGTATGTGCCATGGAGTGGGCAATTCCAAGACCGACATTGGAAAATCCCATACCTGCAATATACTGTCCGAGTGCCATGCCCTCGCGTCCCTCCGGTGTGTTTGCCACAGCTCCACGCAGAGATCTGGAAATAATCTCGATAGCCTTTAAATGGAACATATCCGTCATCTCCCAGGCTGCCTTCGTCGTGTAGCCCTCGATGGCATGTGTCAGCGCATCCATTCCGGTCGATGCCGTCAGTCCCTTCGGCATGGAGGACATCATTTCCGGATCTACCACCGCAATGATCGGCATATCATGCGGGTCTACGCATACAAACTTTCTCTTTCTCTCAACATCCGTGATAACATAGTTGATCGTAACCTCTGCAGCGGTACCTGCGGTTGTCGGCACAGCAATGATCGGCACGCACGGCTTCTTGGTCGGTGCAACGCCCTCCAGGCTTCTGACGTCCTCAAATTCCGGATTTGCGATGATAATGCCGATAGCTTTCGCCGTATCCATGGAAGAGCCGCCGCCGATTGCAATGATATAGTCCGCTCCTGATTTTTTAAACGCAGCCACACCGGTCTGCACGTTCTCAATCGTAGGATTTGCTTTGATGTTGGAATAAATCTCGTAGGAAAGTCCTGCCTGATCCAGCAGATCCGTTACCTTTGTGGATACCTGAAATTTAATCAGATCCGGGTCTGAGCAGACAAATGCTTTTTTGTAGTCGTGCGCTTTCGCCTCATTCACGATCTCTGCAATCGCTCCCGCCCCGTGATAGGATGTCTGATTCAACATAATTCTGTTTGCCATTTTTTGTTCCCCTTTCCCATACATAATGATCTTTGATCGTATTTTAACAACACAATGTACAAAAGGGAAGTGACAGAATCCGGGAAGTGTAACTATTTATCACAATTTCTATCTCAAAATCCTCTGTTATCAATACAATATTTCTAATTGTTCAAACAACTCGCTTATTTTCTCGGGCATCGCCTTCACCATAAGCTCTGCCAGGCGCTCCGGCGGCATTTTCGTCCCCTCCGTCACCCATTTCACTGTCATATACACAGAACTCTGACAGTACATCTCGAGTAAAAATCCAATCTCCTCATCCGGCATTTTCCCTGTTTTCTGTCGGATCAGATCCTCGTAAAACGCCAGAATCAGCCTGAAATCATGATCTTTGAGATTATTCCGGTCCGCAGACTTAAAACCGGCAGAAAAAAAGACCCGTTCTTCCCGGATGTAGATAAATTTTTTCACAAGGCTCTCATAAATATTTTTCCCGCTCCCCATATGCTCAAAAGACTTGTGAAGCAAAATATCAAAATACCAGTTGATCAGATCGTACTTGTCAATAAAATTGCGATAAAACGTCTGCCTTGTAACACCGCACAATTCCGTCAGCTGTGTCACGGTAATGTTATCGACCGGCGTCGTCTTCATGCATTCCTTCATCGCCTCCGCCAGACGGTATTTTGTGCGGGTTCCCTTTGTCGTCGTATCCACCTTCCGTCTCCTTCCGCTTCGCGTCCTGCGCTTCTTTGTCAGATTAAATGCCTGCTCTTTTACTTACAGTTCCTGTCCATCGTCCGTTTCCGTATTCTCGTCCCACACCGGCTCAGACGTCTCATATCCGCCCGTGATTCCCTCCTGTGTGATATGATATACGGTAATTCCCGTCACCACCGTCACTGCAAAAACAAGTGTCACTACGGTAAGCAGGATTACCTGTCTGGCGCTTACCTTCTTTTTCGGATAGGTAATCTCCGGCTTTGCGCGCCGCGGCTGCGCCACCGGCACACCACCGCCCTGCGCGGATGTACTGCCGCTTCCCCCGATATTTCCCATGTATCCCTGGGTCATCGGAACCGACCAGATTCTTCTCTCCAACGGCACGTACATTCCCGCCGGTGCCCCCTGAATCAGCGTAAATCCCGTGTGGTAAAAATAATTCGCTGCTGCCGGCGCAGCCTGCACCGTCACTCGCCCGCACTGCAATCGGGATGCCGCAAAGTTGCACATCCGGTCCACCAGGCTGCTGCCGATCCGCCTTCTGAAATACTGCGGTCTTACATACAGCGCCGTGATATGTCCGACATTCTGCATGGCGCTAACGCCGCACATCTGCCCGTTTTCAAATGCGCCCCATAAGAACAGCCTTCCCGCCAGCATCTCCTGTGAAAGATTTGGCAGATTCATATAGTCATAATACTGCTGCACCTCCGCCGCATTTCTTGCATACGGACGCACACACTGCTCATAGACCTCATGCGCCGTCTGCACCGCCCACTGTATCTCATTTCCGTATAATAATCGAATCTCCATCTGTATCTGCTCCTCTTTCAAATGCCCGATTCCTTGTAACTCTTCCATTACATTTTAACACATTCTACCATGAATCCGGAAATTCAACAATATCCGGGATACCGGCAGCTGCACAGGGAACACCGTATGGATACAGCGCAAAAAACCGCGCGGGCCTTTTTGCGGCTCTGCGCGGTTTCGATTCATCCTATGGTATATGGTAAGCTTGCTTCTAACGCGTCTGCTATTCCTCTTCTTCCTCCGGCTCGTCTTTTGCCCAGCCGTACGCATACTTGACTGCCTTATTCCAGCCCTTGCGTTTTGCCTTGCGCTCTTCCTCCTCCATCTCCGGGGTAAAGATGCGGTCGATCTTCTGGTTGTTGACCACGTCCTCCTTATCCTTCCAGTATCCGACTGCCAGACCTGCCAGATAAGCGGCTCCCATCGCTGTTGTCTCAACGCACTGCGGACGCTTCACCGGCGCATTGATCATATCCGCCTGGAACTGCATCAGGAAGTTGTTCGCACTTGCGCCGCCGTCGACTTTCAGGGACTTTAAGTCAATACCTGCATCTGCACGCATCGCATCGATGACGTCGCACACCTGCAGTGCAATCGATTCGAGTGTCGCGCGGATGATGTGGTTCTTGTTCGTTCCTCTCGTCAGACCCACGATCGTGCCTCGCGCATACTGATCCCAGTGCGGCGCGCCGAGTCCCGTAAACGCCGGAACCACATAGCAGCCGTGTGTTCCGTGAACCTTCTTCGCCATATATTCCGAATCCATGGAAGAGTCAATCATCTTCATATTGTCGCGCAGCCACTGAATCGCAGCGCCCGCCACAAAGATGGAACCCTCCAGTGCGTAATTCACCTTTCCGTCGAGTCCCCACGCAATCGTAGTGACCAGACCGTTCTTGGAAAATACCGGCTTCTCTCCGGTATTCATTAAGAGGAAGCATCCGGTACCGTAGGTATTCTTCGCCTCGCCCTCGTGGAAACAGGTCTGTCCAAAAAGCGCCGCCTGCTGGTCACCCGCAGCTCCCGCAATCGGGATCGCATCTCCCAAAAACGATGGATCCGTGTAGCCGTAGACTTCGCTGGACGGGCGCGGCGTCGGCAGCATGCACTCCGGAATCTCCAGCTCCTCCAGGATCTCCTTGTCCCAACACAGATCGTTGATGTTGAACAGCATCGTACGGGATGCGTTGGAATAATCTGTCACATGCACCGCACCCTTGGTGAACTTCCAGATCAGCCAGGTCTCCACCGTTCCGAACAGCAGCTTGCCCTGCTCTGCAAGCTCTCTCGCCCCCTCGACATTATCGAGAATCCACTTGATCTTCGTCGCGGAAAAATACGCGTCAATGATCAGTCCCGTCTTCTGGCGGTATGTCTCCTCGAGTCCCTTCGCCTTCAATGTATCCGCAATGTCCGATGTTCTGCGGCACTGCCACACGATCGCATTGTAGACCGGTTCTCCCGTCTCCTTGTTCCAGACAATCGCCGTCTCACGCTGATTGGTGATACCGATCGCCGCAATATCCGCCGCCGTCGCGCGGATCATGTTCATCGCCTCGACCGCCACGCCAAGCATTGTAGACCAGATCTCATTGGCATCGTGCTCCACCCAGCCCGGATTCGGAAAAAACTGCCGGAACTCTTTCTGTGCCATCGAACAGATCTCTCCCTGCTCGTTAAATAAAATACAACGGTTGCTCGTCGTTCCTGCATCCAGTGCCATCACATACTTTGCCATACCATGTTCCTCCTTGTTTGCCCCTTATTGCTTATTTATGCTTCCCTCTGTTGTGAAATCCGTTTCTGCCCCGTGCTCCCCATGCGCAGCGCATAAAAAAAGGAGACATCGTTATAAAACCTGTAAGCACCCCTCATGTGTACAGGAATTAAAATCATCTCCACTCTCAGATCCCACAATATCTAATTATATTTTACAAGAGCTGTGCGTTTCCACCGCTTCATGTATAGGCATATTATACCATACCGCAGTGAAAACGCAAGCTTTTTTTGACACATTTACTATAAATCTACAAAATCTTGCTGAATGCCAGCACCACAAACAGGGCGCCGCCGATCCAGGAGTAATCTCTTTTGCACCGGTCCGCCGCATATTTCCCGACAGCGCTTCCGCCAAGCACCGCAAGTGCACTGAATACCAGATTCAGGCACACCGTGCCGGCGATCGAGATATCCAGAAACGCCGCCCCCAGGCCGCCGAAAAATCCATCCACCGACATGGCGAGCGCGAAAAATATTCCTTCCGTCACTGACATGGTCGCAGAGCAATCCTTGTCTGCCGCCGCCGGATTATTGTAAATGCTGATGATAAAATTCAGCTGTGAAAATTTCATTTTTACCTGCTTGCACAGGAAATGGTGTCTCCTGATATATGCCCGGATTCCGTACTCCGTCAGCTTATAAGCGCCGACCAGGAACAATCCCGCAAAGCACAGATACGCCGCATATTTTTCCCTGACCACTCCATCGATCAGTTTTCCGCACACTAATGAAAAAAACAGCACTCCGCTGCATACCGCGCCGATGCAGAGTGCTGTCTTCTTTTCGATCCGGATCTGTTCCGCCCCGCACGCCACGGATGCCAGAAAGACGTCCATGGAGAGCGCTACGATCAATAAAACTGTCTGCACATTTTTCCTCAAAACGGCTTTCTCATTCTATCTTATTCAAATCCGCGGCGGCTGCCACTTTGTATTCCGGGTCATCCTTCTGCGGCGGCTGCCACTTTGTATTCCGGATCACCCTTCTGCGGCGGCTGCCATATACTCCGGATCACCCTTTCACCGCGCCCGCCGCCATGCCGTTCACCATGTCCTTGACCAGGAAGAAATAAAGCAGGACAATCGGCACCGCGATGAACACGCTTCCCGCAGCAAATCTCGCGAATTCCGTCTCGTCGAGGCTCATCAGACCGACCGCCACCGTATACAGATTCTTTTCCTTCAGCAAAAGCTTCGGCAGGATAAAGTCGCTCCACGGCCAGGTAAAAGAAGAGAGCGCGGTATAGACGATGATCGGCCGGGAGAGCGGCAGATTGATTTTCATAAAGACCTGAAAATTCGTGGCTCCGTCAATTCTCGCCGCCTCGTCGATCGCCTTGGGAATCGTATCGAAAAAGCCTTTCTGCGTCAGATAGCCCATCGGCGCTCCCGCACTGTAGATTAAGATCAGTCCCCAGAGATGATTGATCAGATTAAACTGCGCCATCAGAAGGTACACCGCAATCATTCCCATAAAGGAAGGAAACATTCCAAGCACCATCGTAATCTTCATCATCGGTTTGCGCGCCGCGAACGTAAAACGCGACATGGTATACGCAGTCAGGATCACCAGAAACGTGCCGAGGATGCAGCTGCCTGCCGCCACAAAAAGCGTATTGGCAAACCATCGCGGATAGTTGTACAGCGCCGTATCCGTAAACAGCCGTTTGAAGCTCGCCAGACTGTATCCGGTCGGGAAAAAACCGTCAAACGAATAGATGGTTCCCGATTTGGAAAACGATGCCAGGATCAGCCACAGGCACGGAAAGAAGAATATAAACGCCACTGCAATCAAAATGAGATACGTTATTCCGGTATCGAGGATTCTTCCTGCGGTCATCCGCCGCTTTTTCTCTGTTTTTCTGTTCATTGAAACGTATCCTCCTCCCTGTAGGACGGTGACTTTATGTAGACCGCAAGTGATATTGCCGATGTTATAAAGAAAATAATCAGACTGATCGCCGCACCGATGCAGTAATAATTGTTGTCGATGGACAGGTTATAGAGCCAGTTAATCAGAAGATCCGTATCGCTCGCAAGGAAATAGCCGTCCATATACAGCCCGCCCCGCAGGAAGTAAAAGATCCCGAAATTATTGAAATTTCCGATAAACTGTCCGATCAGCACCGGCATTGTCGAAAAAAGTACGAACGGCAGCGTCAGTTTCCGGAACTGCTGCATGCGTCCCGCCCCGTCAATGCGCGCCGCTTCATATAAGGAAGCATCCCGGTTTGACAGGATTCCTGTGGCGAGCAGCATGATCTGCGGTGTACTGATCCAGCAGTTGACCAAAAGTCCGATCAGGCGCGCCGTCCACTTGGCGTCCAGATCCAGAAAACCGACCGCGCCACCCCCGTACGCCACGATGATCTGATTGACCGGTCCGCCGTAGGAAAACATGAACTTAAACGCCAGCAGGGTGATAAATCCCGGAATTGCGTACGCCAGCACCGGAAACGCGCGCCAGATTGCTTTTCCCCTGACGCAGTCCTTGTTCAGGAGCAGCGCCAGCCCGAGACCGGCAAAATAATTGAGTGCGGTGGAGGCAAGCGCCCAAACGACATTCCATCCCAGAATCTTAAAAAAGGTCGGTGCAAACTGCGTCAGCGTCAGCAGTTTCTTAAAGTTTGCAAGTCCCACCCAGTCCACGAGTTCCGGGGGTACAATGTCACCGCCGTAGTTCGTAAATGCAATCAGTATCATGAACAGAACCGGCAGGATCTGAAAGATGAATACACCGATGACCGGCAGCGCGAGCACCGTGACATAGAACTTTTTGTCGAGCAGCTGTGCCGCCTCCTCGCGGAAGGACAACACGCTTCTTCCCTGCTCGATCCGCTTCTGCATCCGGTAGGCGTCGCGCACATTTCCGCAGTAGATACACACAAACGCCGCCAGGACGATCCACGCAAATATTCCCATCAGCAGCATGACAACCGAGTTATCTCCCTCTACGCCAAGCCATGCATCCCCTCTGGTCGTACCCAGTGTAAAAAAACCGGCGAGATCACGACAACCGCGCATTGCCATATAACAGATCATCAGGACTTCCGCCAGGAAAAAACACACGCCTTTTCCTTTTGCGCCATAGCGGAACTGCCCTGCCCCCATGATGACCATTGATAATTTTACGTTCCCGCTGCTGTCACCAAACCAGGCAGCAGCACGCTTTATTTTTTGCTTCATACCGTTCTCTCCATATCTGCTTTCCTACTTTAACGTATATATTGCGTCATGGATCTGTGTATCCACCTGTTCCAGCCCGCTCTTTAGCGCAGGCAGATCCTGATACTTTTTCTCACTGCCGCTTCGGAACGCGTCCTTCGCTAAATCTGTAAAAAAGGTCTGTGCCGGCGTCCAGATCTGCGACACCTCGGAGATGGACGGCATCAGCACCACATTTCCGTTCTCGAGATTTGCATAGATTTTCTCCGATACGTCGCCCGCACTCTCCGCCGCATCGCCGCGCGCCGGTGCAATTCCGAGCATTTCGCTCCGTCTGGTGACCATCTCATAGCTCGTCGCAAAATCAATAAATGCCAGGCAGGCATTCGGTGCCTTGGTGTACGCGCTCACTGCGTATCCGTTGACTCCGCCCATCGCTTTCATATCAATCAGTACCGGATCGCTCTCCGATAGATCGCCGCTCTCCGGAAGCTTCGGCAGCGTCGTCATGATCAGATTCTGTTCCGCCGCTTCCCCTGCAGCCTCCGCCGTCATTCCCTCCGCCTCGTATTCTTTTTTCAGTTCATCCACGAATGTGGAATACATATCCGGCGTCGAGAGTGTCGCAAAATACGTGCCGTCCCCAAGTTTGCTGTATGCATTGGTTGTGATCGTGTCGTCGATACATTCCTCGTTCATCACACCCGCAAGCTGTTGCAGCACCCACGCGCCTTTTTCCGCTTCCCCGGCAGAAAAACCAACATCTTCTGGATTGGTATTCTCCTCGCCGAACACATAGCCGCCGTAGGAAAATAAGAATCCGCTGGAAAAATACACATCGTACAGCGACTTCATATACCCGTACTGCGCCGGATTTTCTTCATGGCGTTCTTTGGAATATGCATACAGATCATTCCAGTTCTCCACCATATCCGGCACACCGTTCTGATCCTCATCCCAGTTCTCCTGCCAGTCCTCCGGCAGCAGATCCGCCCGATAGTACAGCATCGGCGCCTGCACATTGACCGGGACACCGCAGCAGTAGGTCGTGCCGTCCACGGTCGTCTCATATGCCTTCCACGCGCTCTCCGGAATCTGCTCATAGCAGGACAGCTGCTGTACCGGAAGCGGGTAGATATGTTTTCCCTTGGCGTACTGCATGATGACATCGTTCGCCTGGTATAACACATCCGGTCCATAGCCATAAGGTCCGTCATTTGCCAGATCCAGGTACTGATCCATGTTGGCATCCACCGCCGTGATTCCCTGGTCGGCGTACGCCTCATTGAATGCGGTAATCAGCTCATCAAAATATCCCTTGGAAATGGCGGTGTCATTTTCCAATACCCGGATCGTGACATTCTCCTCCAGTTCGCCGTCAAAAACACTGCTTCCGGATACTGCGGCAGCACTGCCGCTCTCCGTCGTATTCTCCCCTGTCGTCTTCTCATCCGCACATCCTGCTGCCGCAAGGACGGCTGTCAGAAGTAACAGTGCCACCTCTTTTTTTCGTTTCATCTGCTTCCTCTTTTCTGCGGAATTTCCGCCCATATCAATCCAACGCTTCCCTCTGCTCTCTCACAATCAGATACCCTTCCGGCTCCACACAGACGCCGCAGGTCATTTTCCCGTCACCGGCTGCCAGAAGAACCGATGCCCGGTGAGCGGAGAGCACCTTGCTGTCCGCATTCAGGCAATGTTCCTGCCGCCTCTGCTCCTCCGTCATATTGATGTACAGCGATACACGTTCGCCCCCCGTCTTCCGTCTGACACAGAGCATCCCGTTTTCCGCTGTAAGCTCCACGTTTCCGTCGGTGATCGCGGCGCAGCTGCGGATATGCGTCAGTTCCGTCAGCTTCTCTCGCACCGCAGTATCGGTGTGCACCTTTTCCCAGTCAAAACATCTGCGGGAATCCGGATCATAGCCGCCCGGCGTGCAGATTTCCGTGCCGTAATAGATGCACGGTGCTCCCGGAAATACCATCTCCAGTGCCAGCGCCGCCAGCAGTCTGTCGGGATTCTCACCGACTTCCGAGTAAAAACGGTGCGTGTCGTGCGAATCGAGAAGGTTTAACATCATCCGGTTCACCGGCTCCATGTTGCGCATCAGGTTGGACGACAGCTTTTCCGCCATCTGTTTTGCGTCAAACGTTTTTCTCGCAAAATAATCCAGGCAGGCTTTGGTGAATGCATAATTCATGATACTGTCGTACTGGTCGCCGCGCAGATACGGATATGCGTCGTGCCAGTTTTCTCCGATAATGACCGCATCTGCTTTTTCCTTTTTGACCGCCTCGCGGAAGCGCCGCCAGAACACATGCGACACCTCATCCGAGACGTCCAGCCGCCAGCCGTCGATTCCGTATTCCCGGATCCAGTAGCACGCAATCCCGATCAGATATTCCTGTACCTCGGGGTTTGCCGTGTCAAGCTTTGGCATATAAGTACACTCCGCAAAACATTCATAATTCGCACGGCTTGGAACCGGATATGCCCCGTCGATCAAAAACCAGTCGTAGTAGGGTGATTCCGCTCCTTTTTCCATGACGTCGCAAAACTGCTGCATCTGCATGCTGCAGTGATTGAACACCGCGTCCAGCACAATCCGGATTCCGCGGGCATGCGCCATGCGCACGAGTTCCCCGAATTCTTCTTTTGTCCCGAACTGCGGATCAATCTGCATATAATCCATCGTATCATACTTGTGATTCGATATCGACCGGAAGATTGGCGTCAGATAGATCGCCGTAACTCCAAGGTTCTTCAGATAGTCCAGTTTTTCGATAATTCCGCAGAGATCTCCGCCCGCAAAACTTTTCGGCGTCGGCAGCGCTCCCCACTCCATGTTGATATAGGAGCGGTCTTTTTTGGTATTTCCGCAGAAAAACCGGTCCACAAAAATCTGATAGAACACCGCGCTCTTCATCCATTTTACCGTCGGCAGTACGTCATTGCGGTTGATGTACGGCATCTGGAAAAAATTGTAAAATCCCTCCGCAAAATCATATTGTAAGACGACGCCGTCCTCGCAGAAGTAATACGTCGTGCCCTGCTGCCGGATACAAAATACGTATGCCAGCCTTACGTCCGTGAGCACGAGGGTCGTCTCATAGTAATGATAAAGCCGGTCCGTATAACGGATCTCCATCGGAATCTGCTCCCTGTTCTGCTGAAACTGATACTTGCCCGCATAGATTAACGTCACCGACGCGTCCGCGTCTTCCTTCGCCATCCGAAGTCTGATCACCAGTTTTTTCTCTCCGACTGCAAAACAGTACTGGGAATCCGGTATGTGTAAAATTGCACTCTCATTCATTGCTCTTTCCTCTTTTTCTCTATCCCTTCATTCTCTTCTTCCCGATTCCCTTATTGACAAATCCGGGCAAATTCTATATAAATGGAACATAGAATTGCTCATTACAGGGGAGGACATTATCTTGAGTCAGAAAATCACGATCCGGGACGTTGCCCGCGAAGCCGGCGTATCGGTTGCCACCGTTTCATACGTGATCAACAACCGCACCGACATGCGCATCAGCGACGCGACCCGCAAAAAAGTTCTTCAGGTTATCAACCTTTTAGACTACACTCCCAACCAGTCCGCCAAGGCGCTGGCGACAAGCCGCAACCGGATGGTCGCACTCTATCTTGACGCTGATGTCCCGGCTCTTAAGCGCGCGGAGCAGATGTATCTGCTGGAATGTTTCTCTACCTTTCTGCATGAGCAGGATTATGATCTCATCTATCTCAGCCGCACGTACACGGAAAAATACGATGCCGCTGACGCGATCGTGGCCTACGACATTTCCGAAGAATATTTCCATCAGATCGGCGACAACAATTTCAGTCCGCTTCTTGCCTTAGACTGCCGGATCGGCGATCCCCTGTTTTTTGAAATCTATTCCGATTACGCACAGATGGCAGCCGGGGCGCGCACATTCTTTTCCGGCGAATCCTATTGTTTTCTCTCTCTCGACACGTCAAACGCCGGGAAGAAAGCTTACGCCGCAGACATGTTTCCGGAAGTACATTATGTAAACTCTCCTGTGGAACTGGCACCGTTCTCCGGTCAGAACCTGCTCGTGACGGATCACACGCTGTACGAGCTGCTCGCGTCCACCGCAAATGTCTGCTACCTGCCATCCTTCTCTGCCCATAAGTTTCAGGTATTGTTCGACTGCATGAACAGCGCGCTGCGCCGTGAACCGTTGCAGCAGCACGCCATTGCAGTGTCATAAGGCCGTTTTATTCCACGTCCACCGTCAATACCTGCTCTGTGGGATCATACGTGAACACATAGGTGCCGCTCTCCGCTGCGATCAGATTCTCCCCGCCGCCTTCCGTCACATGGGAAAGGCTGGCATCATCCCCGCCGCCGATGTTTGTGTAGCGGATATACTCGGTTCCTGCGCTGCTGGTATCCCCGACAGTCACCATGGAGGTAAACATAAATTCATCTCCCTCCGTCAGATCAATCTTTAAGGTGTATATGCCATCCTGCTCGGTAAACTTCGTCTCATCCGAATACACATCTTCCCATCCGGTCACAATCGCACCCTTGATGTAATAATCTGTCTGAACATCCCCGCCGGCGTTCTCCGCAGCTCCGTTGTATGTCCATGTGATCGTATCATACGGGTTGATGTTGAACGCTTCCTTGTTCTCCTCCGTATAGTTTGCGTTGTCGGTCTCGTAGGTATCCTCCCCCGGATACGTCGTCAGCGTAAACGTATAATTTCCCGCCACCGCACACTTGATGTTGGAACGTTTCACGCCGGCGTCGCCAAGGCTTCCGGAATTTTCAAAATAATCCATGCCGTCCAGTTCAATCGTATCGAGATACCCGTAGCCGCGCTGATCTCCCCAGGAGGAATCCATGGCAAACTGGAACTGGTCTCCCTCGCTTAAATCGAGCGTGATTGTATACACATTCTCACTGTCACTCTCCTCCTTCGTCATCTTCTGCGCATCCCCGATGACCGCTCCCCAGTTTGATTCCAGAAGTACCGGAGACGTGCCGCTTCCCACAATCGCAAACTCTCTGGTATCCTCCACATACGTCACAAACCCGGCAAACACCGAGGTGTCTTCCGTTACCGCCTGTGAAAAATCAAATTTGTGGCTCATCTGCGGTGTCGCAAACCAGCCGACAAAAATGCTTCCGTCCTTCTCTGGCGTATACTCGTTCGCGCATGCCCCTTTTTCTACCTCCTCCGTCTGCAGCACGGTCTTGCCATCCGAGTCGTAATAGGTCACAACGCAGGCTGCCGCCTGCCCGGTCTGCGCCGTCTCTTCCGTTGCCCCGGTCACATCCGTCTTCACCGTATCCGCGCTTTGGCATGCGGATAACATCAACAGCCCACTCACCAGCATTGCGGTCATCGCCACCGCCGCCCCATCATTTCTTCTTCTCATTTTTCCCTCCAACCTTTCTATGAGACTTCCTTGTAGTTCTTGTTGATTAACCGGTTAAGTTTTCGCGTATTTTTTAAGTAAACCGCTGTATTTTGCAGTTTGCTTAACCGTTTAATCTACAACAAATGTAACACTCTTCCATGAGACTGTCAATAGTATTTTGTGCATCCCGCCCGGCACGTTTTTGTGTCATAGGAACGAAGTTTCCTATGACACAAAAAAATCCACCTTCCTACCCTGAATAGGAAGATGGATTTTTCTTACATCTGCAGCAGATATTCGATGAGTTTATGTCCCTCCGGGATAAAGTTCGTTGTCTGTGCAGCCTCACGCTCATTGTAATGCCAGTTCTCACTGCGCTCTGCCGTGCTGTCATAGAGCAGATACGGCACATTGTCCGCCGTGTGTGTACGCAGGGAAATCGGTGTCGGATGGTCCGGAAGCACCACCATGCGGAAATCCTCGCCTGCCGCCGCAAGTCCCTCGGCAATCGGCCGGATAATGCGCTCGTCCAGGCGCTCGATCGCTTTTACCTTCTTCTCAACGCTTCCCTGGTGTCCCATCTCGTCCGGTCCCTCCAGATGCACGTAGACAAAATCATAACCGTCCTTCGTCAGGACATCTAACGCCGCCTGCGCTTTTCCCTCGTAATTCGTATCCAGACCGCCGTTCGCGCCGTCCACCGTGATGACCTTCATGGAAGTGCCGACCGCAATTCCCTTCAGAAGATCGACCGCGGAAATCATCGCGCCCTTCTTGTGGGTGCGCTCCGTAAACGGATAGAGTGCCGGCTTTGTGCCTGCGCCCCAGAACCAGCAGGAGTTGGCTGGATTCAGTCCCTTTTTCCTGCGCTCGATGTTGATCGGATGGTTCACGAGAATGTCATAACTTTTCTTCATCATCTCCCGAAGCGCTTCATTTTCCGGAAGCTTGTCTCCGATCTTCTGCCCCAGCACGTCGTGCGGCTGCACCAGATCCACCACCTCGCCGTTCTCCCAGATCAGACAGTGGCGGTAGCTTGTGCCCACATAAAAATGAAAAATATCCGTCTCGAGTTCCTTCTTTACCGCCTCCAGGAGCACTGCACATTCCTCGGTACTGATCTCACCCGAACTGTGGTCGATGATCGTGCGGTCCTCGTAATTGTCCTCCTCCTCGGAAAGCGTGACGATGTTGCAGCGCAGAGCCACATCCGTATCTTTCATCGGAACACCGATGGAAAGTGCCTCAAGCGGAGAACGCCCCGAATAAAATTCTCTCGGATTGTATCCCAGCACGGAGAGATTGGCAGTGTCGCTGCCCGGCTTCATGCCGTCCGGGATCGTATGTACCATGCCGATCTCACCTTTCGCTGCCAGTTCATCCATCTTCGGTGTCTTTGCATACTCTAACGGAGTCTTGCCGCCCAGGCTCTCGATCGGGCGGTCTGCCATGCCATCTCCAAGAATTACCAAATACTTCATCTCACACTTCACTTTCTGCTGTTATCAGCCTGCTGCATCACATCGGATCTCCTGTTTTACTGTGCCACGCGGATCATCTGAAGTACACTGCCAAGCTCCGCCGCCTTTTTCTCATAATCAGCCTCACTCATGCGCGCCGTCACAAATCCGGTCTCTCCGGATACGCCTTCCGCCGTCACATAACTTACCTCACCGAAGACTTCTTCTATGCGCTTCGTGTCTGCGGTCGTGCGCACAAAATAGCGGTTCTCGACGTTGCGGTAATCCACCAGCTCCAGCTTCTTGGAGCTCCACTCCACCGCGATATTGGTGTCCAGATGCTTCGCCATATCCACGATATCCGCCACAACCGCGCTCGCCGTCGGGAGCTTGCCGGCGCCGCTTCCGTAAAACATGGCATCGCCGAGCACATTGCCGTGTACAAAGATTGCATTGAACACATCGTTGACATTGTAGAGCGGGTGTGTCGCCGGTAAAAGGAACGGCGCTACCATCGCCACATATCCGTCTCCCACCTTGTGGCTGGATGCCAGAAGCTTGATGGCTCTGCCCATTGCCTTCGCGTACCGGATGTCCGTCGCCGTGATCTTCGTAATCCCCTCTGTGCGAATATCCTCAAAGTCCACCTGCTGTCCGCATACCAGGGAAGTTAAGATGGCGATCTTGCGGCAGGCATCGTATCCTTCAATGTCAGCGGTCGGGTCTTTCTCCGCATAGCCCTTCGCCTGCGCATCCTTTAACACATCGTCGAACTCCGATCCCTCCTCGGTCATCTTCGTCAGCATGTAGTTCGTGGTTCCGTTCACAATTCCGGTGATCTCCTCAATCTCATCTGCCGTCAGACAGGAATTGAGCGGCCGGATAATCGGGATACCGCCGCCGACACTCGCCTCGAACATAAAATTGACATTTTTCTCCTTGGCAAGCGCAATCAGCTCCGCACCCTTTGCCGCAACGAGCGCCTTGTTGGAGGTCGTCACATGTTTTCCCGCTTCAAGCATTGCCTTTACAAACGTGTACGCCGGCTCCACACCGCCCATCGTCTCGACGACGATCTGCACTTCCGGATCATTCGCAATCACCTTGTAATCATGTACCACCTTTTCCTGAATCGGGTCTCCCGGGAAATCTCTCAAATCCAGAATATATTTTACACCGATCTCTTCTCCGGCACGCTTTGCAATGCTGTTCTTGTTGATGTCTAATACTTCCACTACGCCGGAACCGATGGTTCCATATCCCATTACCGCTACTTTGATCATACTGCCTCCACCTTAGTCTTCTATTCTATTCCTACTCTCTTCCGAGGATCTTCACATAATGTATCCCTGTCTGCTCCTCAATGCGCGCCACCATCTGTGTCACATCTCCCGTCTCCGGCAGAACATCGACCGAGAGCGTCAGCGATGCGATCCCGTTGATCGGAATACTCTGATGAATCGTCAGGATATTGGCGTGAAACTCTGCCACCGTCTTGAGCACAATCGACAGCAGTCCCGGTTCATCGTCCAGCTGGATGACCATGGTGATCGTCTTCCCCCTCGCCGTCTCATGAAACGGAAAAATATCATCCTTGTATTTATAGAAAGAACTCCGGCTGATCCCGACCTGTTCTGTTGCATCCTGCACGGAGTCCGTCTTCCCCGAATCCAGCAGACGCTTTGCCTCCACAACCCGACGCAGTACATCCGGCACCGCCTTTTCCTTTAATACATAATACTGGCCTTTGTCTTTCATGTTCCTCATAATCCTCTTTCTTCTGGTATCCCTCACGAGTGTAATGTGTGTAGCACGCTGACACTTGTCCTCATGAGGAAGATAATAACACAAAGAGGCTGCACAGGCAACCTCTTTTGTGAATATCCGTAATAAAATTTATTTATGGAAGCTATTCTCCCCTTAAAACTTGCGGCTTCCTCCGCCGTGTGATCTGCCGCTGCTGCTCGTGTGCGTCGTACTTCTTCCGCTGTGCGAGGAGGAATGTCCTCCACTGCTGCCGCTGCTCGTCGAGATCCTGTGATGCGTGGTCGTCTGATTCACCAGACGATCTTCCTTGACGCGCAGATTGACCTTGGAATTCTGCTGGTAAGCGTAATAATATCCCTTTCCGCGCACCTTGTAACTGTTGCTGATCGTAAAATAAATGATACAGCCTGCTCCGATGGCAACCACCAGCACGCCGAGGATCTCCCCAAGTGTCAGGACATGGTACCTGGAAATCTTCCCGGTCTCGGAGTCATAATTGTACTGTCCCTCCGAGATGCCTTTTTCATAGTAAGTCTCCACACCGGTCAGCATCGAATGCATACAGCCGTCGTAATCGCCGTTGCTGATCTTGGAATAAGCGGCGTCGAGAATATTGTCGATTCTCGAATCCGTCAGATACCGGATCGCGATACCGCAGGTGGAGATCGTGATCTCGCGGTTATCCATATCGATCAGTAACGCCACACCGTCTTCCTGATCCGGTGAATGTTCGTCAAAGAAATCATCCGCATAGGCGGTGGCACTTTTCCCCTGTGCATCGTCTGTCGTGACTGCGTAGACATTCCAGCCGGATTCTTCCATAAAAGAAGCGATCTCATCGTTCAGGTCAGAGATCTCATCTGACGTAAGAAGTCCCGCCTCATCGTACACATAACCATCCGCTGTATCCTGCGCCGCGTCCGTCTCCGCCGCCAGTGCCGCACCGCTGCACGGGATGAGGCACACCAGGCATACCAGACACCACAGGAGTGATTTTTTCATCTTCTCTACCATAAGAAATACCCTCCTAACAGTCCGAATACCAGAATGCCAAGCGCCGTCAGTATACTGGTGAGCGCAAGTCTCGGGCGGTCAACCGGCAGATCGCCGCAGATATTTCCATTCTGTCCGTTCATGGAATAGTAGTATACTTTTCCGTCTCTGCCCTTATATGTAATCGTCCATACCGGAAGCAGCACATACGACCAGGTCTCCTTCTTCGGTGCAAAAAATGTATTCTTGACCGATACGCTGTTGTAGCCGCTAATGGTATCGCGCATCAGCTTCTCCGCGCTCTCACGCATGGTGTGCTGCATCTTGCCCTGCACCGCATTCTGCTCAATATCCCTGCGCTCCGCAAGGAATCCGGAGAGGTATCCCATGTGAAAATTCTTCATCTTGTCATAGGCGTACGGCATCACGCCGCTGGTAAGCTTTACATTCGCCTTCTTCAACGCGTTCTCCGTCAGATTGCGAAGCGACACATCGCCCTCGCGCTCCACCGCATAATATTTGGTCTCCGTGTACTGGGTATTGCCCGTCGTCCACATGCGCACACTTCTCGCATCTCCCTGCATCTTTCCCTCCAGCTCCACATCGTAGACCCAGTACGGGAAATAGACGCCTGTCATGCTCTCAATCTGCTTTTTGTTAAAAAATGCCTTCGGCACATATTTCTTTCTGCTGACAAAATCCAGAAACCGCTTCTCGGCATCCTCTCTGCTGACCTCAAACGGAATGATCTTGTTCGGCAGATAGGTGCCTTCCAGCCGTTTTCCGAGCACGACCGGATTATGGCAGTAATAGCAGAAGGTTGCCGCGGTCGTCGCGTCCGTGACAATCTCCGCACCGCAGGACGGACAGCTGTAATACACCGCCTCGCCCTCCGGCTCTCTTTCCTTCTCTCCTGCCGCCTGCCCTGTCTCTGCCGTCTCACCTGCCGCTGCGCCGGCTGCCGAGTTCGCTGCCTGCTCCTGTGCGGCGGCTTCCGGCTCCTCGCCCTGCATCGGCTTCATCGCATCGAGTTCTTCCTGTGTGAACAGCGAATTGCAGTATTCACACTTATACTTCTGTGTCGCCGGGTCAAAAATCAGTTCTCCGCCACAGTTTGGACACTTAAAACTGATAATTGCCATCGCTAGTTCCTCGCTTTCCCACAGTTGCTGCAGAATTTTCCGGTGTTCGTCTGTCCGCACTCGCAGGTCCACTCACCGGATACCGGCTTTGGTTTTCCGCACTCGCTGCAGAACTTTCCGGTGTTCACATGTCCGCACTCACACGTCCATTCGTCAGATACCGGCATCGGTTTTCCGCACTCGCTGCAGAACTTTCCGGTATTCACATGACCGCACTCACACGTCCATCCCGCCTGGGTACCTGCCCCCGGTGTCTGTCCTGCCGGCACTGCGCCTGCCGCTGGCATCTGTCCTGCCGGTGCCGCGCCGCCCTGCTGCATTCCTGCATTCGCCTGCATGTCTGCCGGTGTCTGCATCGCACCGAGTCCGGACAACGTCTGATTCATGGCATTCATTCCCATGCCGACTCCCATAAAGCCTGCCATGGCACCGTTCGCATTGCTTCCGGCGTCACGCACGCCCTCCGTAATATTCTTGACCGCCATACCGCGCATAACGTTGAAGTCGCTTCCGAGCATTGCGCCCTCGTTGCGCATGTTGATCAGCTTCTGGGACTCTTCGTCATAAGAGATGCCCGCGATACCGACCTTCTGGATCTCCATACCGCGCATCTGGTTCCAATCGGCATCCAGAATGTCCTGCATGTACTTGCCCAGTTCCATCGCCTTGGAAGTCACATAAGAAATACGTGTTCCGTCCGCCGACATCTGGTTGATCGCCGACTGCAGCGCCTCCAGGAACTCTGACAGGTACTGCTCGCCGATCTCATCGTAATTGACATGGTCTTTGTTTCTCGGAATCACTTCCGCATAGAACTGCAGCGGATTCGTGATCTTGATGGAATAATTACCGTGTGCGCGCAGGAAAAGCTCTGCGTTATAAAAATTATCAAAGTAATTGATCGGGTTTCTCGTTCCGAACTTGATTCCCTTGATCTCCTGCAGATTCAGGAAATATACTTTCTGTGCCGTCGGCGTCTGTCCACCGTACTTGATACGGTTAAAGGTCTCTTTTACCGACTCTCCGAGCTCACCGTTTAACATGGACGGCAGGGAAGAATTGTCTACCTTATAATATCCCGGTTCCGCTGTGTAATCGACCACTTTTCCTCCGTCCACGAGCATCATAAACTGATTGTCGTACACATGGATCACGGAGCCGTTGCTCACCGTATTGTTCGTCCCCTTGGTATTCTGTCCTCTCCGGATCAGCACGCCGCTGGTAAAGACGGTCTGCTCCCCCATGTCATCTGCCTCGATCACCTCGAGCCACTGATCCGCCAGTCCGCCGCTGACTGCACTACCGATTGCCTTGATAATTCCCATAACAATTCCTCCTGTTCTGTTTTTATTCTTTTGTTATGATCTCACACATGATGATAATCCACCTCAGAAAAACGCACCATCCGCCAGACTCTGGTGTCTACCGGCACGACCGGACTGCCGCAGTATTCACAGATCTGCTGTCCGAGTCCCTTCATCGGCGCCCCGCAGTTCGGGCAGTTCAGCCCGAAGGCATTCCCCTCTGTCTGCTGCGCCGCATCCTGTACATAGAGAAGCTCCATATTGTACTTCGTCTGCATCTTCCGGTCCTTGTATCCCCAGATAATTTTGCCGGCTTTTTCCTTGTAGTGGTAATGCTCCACCGCACTCTGGAACGTGATGACGCAGGTGCCGCCCTTTTTTTCGTAATTGGAGATCTCCGTCTGGTGAATGCGGATCTGTTCGTACGTCTCGCGCACTCCTGCCGCACGGTTCCCCTCGATCTGACGGCTCACCTGCTCCTTCAGCTCGTCGGAAGCGCGCGCAATACTTCCCATATCCCCCGCCGAGACTGCCTGAAGCGCCGCCACAAGCTGCTGCTGTGCGCGCGCCTCAAACTGTTCCAGATTGATTCCCGGAAAATCCTTTGAAATCTGGGGGGCAAAAATCCGCGTCATGGAGGCGACCGACTTCGGCGTCTCCTCTAACATCTGCTCCTGGCGCTTGTATTCATCAATCAGACCGCCTTTTCCGAACACCATCTTTAAGGTGCGGATCACATCACTGCTCATCGTCTCCTCCAAGTCCCTTCGGGCAGCCGAGGGAGAGCCACTTCAGATATCCGTTCATAAAGATATCCAGCTTCCCGTCCAGCACGCTGTCCACATTACCGGTCTCCACACCGGTGCGGTGATCCTTCACCATCGTATACGGCTGCATGACATAGGAGCGGATCTGGTTGCCCCACCCGATCTCCGTCACCTCACCGCGGATTCCCGCCGCCTTCTCGGCATTCTCCTGCTGCTTTAACAGGTACAGCTTTGCCTTTAACATCTGCATTGCTTTGTCCTTGTTCTGGAACTGGGAACGCTCATTCTGGCACTGTACCACAATACCGGTCGGAAGATGCGTGATACGGATTGCGGAAGACGTCTTATTGATGTGCTGTCCGCCTGCACCGCTGGAGCGGTACGTATCGATCCGAAGATCGTCGTCATTGATCTCCACATCCAGATCTTCCTCGATATCCGGCATGACGTCGCAGGACACAAAAGAGGTCTGTCTCTTTCCCGCCGCATTGAACGGCGAGATACGCACCAGACGGTGCACGCCTTTTTCTGATTTCAGATAGCCGTAGGCATTTTCTCCGTTCACCTGAAATGTCACAGACTTGATGCCGGCTTCCTCGCCGTCCAGGGAATCCAGCACTTCCACACTGTATCCCTTGTCGTCTGCCCAGCGTGTATACATGCGGTAAAGCATTGCCGCCCAGTCGCAGGACTCCGTACCGCCTGCGCCCGCATGAAGCGACACGATGGCATTGTCCCCATCGTACTCACCGGACAGAAGCGTCTTTGCGCGGATGGCATCGTACGTCGCCGTAAACTCCGTCAGCATTTCCTCGATCTCCGGGATCAGCGAAGCGTCATTCTCCTCGTATCCCATCTCGATCAGTGTCTCAATATCTTCAAACTGTGTCGTCAAAGAAGCATATGTGGCAACATCGTCCTTCATGCTCTTTAACTCTTTCATCTTTTTCTGTGAGACTTCCGGATCATTCCAGAAATCCGCTGCCTCCATCTCCCGTTCTAACTCCTGGATCCGCTGTTCTTTGTTTACCAGGTCAAAGTGAATCCCTCACTTCCTGCAGCGGTTCCCTGTATGCGTTCAGGGTCACTTTAAATTGATCAAGTTCTACCACAGTTATCACCTCTTTCATTTTTTTCTATTCTTATTGTACTGGAAGCCCCGTCTTTTCGCAATCTTTTCCCACAATTTTCGCAGCCCTGTAAAAAGCAGCAGCCAGATCACCGCTCCCAGCGTATCAATACACACATCCGAGAACCGTCCGGCGCGCCCCGGGACAAACAGCTGGTGGATCTCATCGGTCGCCGCGTAGAGCGCCGCAACCGCAACCGCCGAAATCCCGCACACTTTCCAGTTGCCGGAATACCCGCGCACAAAAGTGCACGCCAGCAGACAGAGGATTCCATATTCTGTCATATGCGCCAGCTTGCGCACCGGATAATCAATCCGGTCGGCATATGCCTCCATCTCGCTCTGTGTATATTCTGTTCCTGTCAGATGACTCCATGTTTCCACAATGCGGTAGGCAACCCCACCGCTGACCTGCTCCGATTCCGATGCCGGCTGTGCCGAAAACCGGAAAATCATCACCATACAAAGAAGCATAAGTCCTCCTGTTATCACACGGTATATCCGAAGCTTCATCCCGTCTCCTCACTCCGATCAGTCGTTCTGTGTCTTCTCACTCAGCACTTCGATTGCCTTCTGCACCTGATTATCGTACTGGATCTCATACTGCTCTCCGTCCGGGTCGAGATACTCATATTCCAGTTCAATGTCCGGGTCGATTCCGACACCGTGGATATAGTTGCCGTTCGGCGTAAAATATTTCGCGGTTGTCAGCTTGATGGCGTCTCCGTCTTCCAGCGGGAACAGGCTCTGCACGATGCCCTTGCCGAACGTCGTCGTTCCGATCAGTGTTCCGTAGTTGTAATCCTTGATGGCTCCCGCAAAAATCTCGGAAGCGCTGGCGCTGTCCTGATTGATTAACACCGCCATCGGATAGTCAAAATGCGTGTCTCCGCTGGAGCGGTACTCCTCGCGGTGTCCGTTCTTATCCTCCGTGTAGACGATCAGACCTTCCGGCAGAATATCGTCAAGAATCTGCACCACGGAATCGACAAGTCCGCCGCCGTTATAGCGAAGGTCGACCACCAGCGATGTAGGTCCTTCCCCTTCCAGTTCGGCAAGCGCCTTCTCGAACTGGTTTGCCGTATCCTTCTCAAAAGATTCAATCCGGATATAACCGATCGTATCGTTTAACATCTGTGAAGATACACTCGGTAGCGTCACATCGGCACGCTCCACATCAAACGAGAGATTCTCTCCGGTAGACGGGCGGTAAATCTCAAGATGTACCGTCGTCCCGGCTTCCCCGCGGATCAGCTTCACGAGATCCGTGACATCCATCGTATCCGCCTCGGTTCCGTCCACCGACAGAATTACATCTTCGTTGTGAAGTCCCGCACTCTCGGACGGCGTCCCCTCGTAAACCCTTGAGATTGTGACCTGCATGGTATCTTTATCCTGCGCAAGCCCCGCTCCGATTCCGTAATACTGACCCGTCATGCTGACCTGCGTCTGTGCGTACTCATCCGCCGTGTAGTAAACCGAATATCTGTCATCCAGCCCCTCCAGCAATCCCGCATACAGACCGTCCTTTAAATCCTGAATATCGGTATCTTCATAATAATACAGATCAATGTAAGCCGACAGTTCGTTGATCTTTGCCGTTGTCTTTGCATCCAGCAGGGTCGTTCCATCCGTATCTGCCGCTGCATTGGTGATGAGTATCTGGCTTCCGGTAAAGCGGCAGGTCAGATAAATGCCAAGCGCTCCGACGACCAGTGTTCCGCAGATTCCAAGAAGGATGCCGGTTCCCATTCCACGGTGTCTGCGCTCTTTTCCGCCGTCCGGCTTCTGCTCTCCGGTTATTTCATCATTTTCCATCATGCCGTTTTGCATATTTTCTCTTTGTTCGTCCATAGTTTCCCTCATTTCTGTATGCTATCCGTAATAAGATATGTAAAAATTCCCTGTCCAAGGACAGGGAATTTCGGTCAATGTCTGCGTGTACTTCCTCCATCAGCCGCCCAGGTAACTCCACGGGCTGACATAACTTCCATTTAAAGAGACACCGAAATGCAGATGGCTTCCGGTTGAAATGCCGGTACTTCCGACTTTTGCGATCACATCTCCCGCCGACACGGTCTGTCCGGGCGATACCAGCAGGGATGATGCGTGCATGTAGACGGTGTAGAGTCCTCCGCCGTGGTCAATCATCACATAATTGCCCGCTGCACTGCTGTAGGATGCCGCTGTTACCGTTCCATCCGCCGCCGCGATAATGTCCGCTCCCGCCGATGCTCCGATATCAATTCCCTTATGGTTCGACGACGCTCCCGACATCGGGGATACTCTCGTTCCATAATCGCTGGTCACCCGCGTGCTGCTCGGGCACGGCCACCGGAACGCTCCTCCGGTATACGGATGTTCCTCCACCCCGGCTGCCGCTTTCTCCGCTTCCGCTCTCTTGATCGCCGCAATCAACTCTTCCTGCGCCTGAATCTCCGCCGCATAATAGTCGGCGTCGCTCTGCGCATCTTCAATATCCCCTGAGATGTCCGCAAGCTCCGACTCCTTCTGCCGCATCATGGCTGCAACGGTCGCTTTATTGCTCTCGACCGTCGACTTGAGCGCCTCCAGATCGGTGTACTCCTGCTCCAGCTGGGCTTCCAGATTCACAATCGACTCCACGGTGTCCTGGTACTCGGTGAGCTTCTGTCTGTCATAGCTCTGTATCTGTGCGATATAATCTGCGGAATTTAAAAATTCAGAAATATTTCTGGAAGATAAAAGCGCCTCCAGATAAGAGGTCTGCCAGTTCTCGTACATGAACTGGATCCGCACTTTCATATCCGCATACTGCTGTGCTTCCCTCTCTTTGGCTCCGGCAAGTTCGTCCTTCGTCTCCTGGATATCCTCGCTCTTTGCCGTCAGCTGATTCTCAAGATCTGTGATCCGCGCGGATATATCTATCAGCTGCTGGTTCAGTTCCGTTACCTTGCTCTCAATATCCCCCTTGGAATCCTTGAGATCCTCAATCGTGCTCTGCGCCTCTTTGAGCGCTTTTTCCAGCTGGGCTTTCTCGTCCTGCGCCTCCTGCAGGGATTTTGTGGAAGCGGCGTCCTCCGTCGCTTTCTCTGTGGCAGCCGACGATGCCTGGATCGGTATGCCCGCCGCCAGCACCAGAACCAGCCCGAGCGCTGTTATTCTTCGTATCATTGTAAACTTCATGTGTTTCCTGTATGGCATCTTATCATTATACCCTCAAATGCTTGCGAATTGTGATGCGGCTTCCGATAAAACCGATTCCCACACCCAGAATCAATGCCACCGGGATCAGATTATGGAAAATCTCGTTCACGCTAAGGAACTTCATCATATTGCTGATAAATCTGAACTTATCGCTGATGTACATTACAATCTTCCCGTACAATGCGTACAAAATGCCGAGCGGAATTGCCGCTCCGATCAGTCCGATTACAATACCTTCGACCACAAACGGTGCGCGCACAAAATAGTCAGTCGCTCCGATCAGCTTCATGATCGCAATCTCTTCCTTGCGGACGGAGATACCGACCGTGATCGTATTGCTGATCAAAAAGACGGCAACACCGAGCAGGATCAGAATGACGCCCGCCGAGATGTACCCGATCAGACTGTTAAAGTCAGTCAGCGTGTTGGCCACCTGCTGGGACTGCTTTACTTCACGCACTCCGTCGACGGACTTCAGGTAGGTAACCAGCGAGTCCTGCATCGATATATCGTTCATGTAGATGGCATAGCTGGCGGAATTCGCCAGCGGGTTATCGCCGGCAAAGCTTGCAGCCGCCGCTTCATTTCCCTCAAAGTAAACTTCCTTGAAGCTTTCCCATGCTTCATCCGCTGAGATAAAGTCATAATGTGATACTTCCGGTCTCTCCGAAATCAGCTCCCCGATCTCCTCGATCCGCTGATCCGAGATTCCCTCATCAAACAGCACCGTCACTGCCACGCCGGACTCCGCGTCCTTTACCATGGACTGGAAGTTCACGACAATCATATAGAACAGGCCGAACAGGAAAATGCATGCCGTCATCGTGGCAATCGACGCCAGCGAGAACAGCTTGTTTTTCCAGATATTCACGATTCCCTGCTTAATTGTATAAAAAAACGTACTAATTCGCATAGTCGTCGTCACCTCCATCATCCAAGAAATCATCAAACAGATCATCGTCCTGTTCGACAGAGGTATCCTTACCGTAATGATCCGAAGCGGTATCGTCTACCACGACACCTTTTTGCATCGTGATGACGCGCTTATTCATCGCTTTCACAATCTCCAGATTGTGTGTTACTACAACCACCGTTGTCCCCTGCTCGTTGATCTCCTCCATCAGCTTCATAATCTCCCATGCATTGTTCGCATCGAGATTACCGGTAGGCTCGTCCGCCAGCAGAATCTTCGGCTTGTTAATCAGCGCGCGCGCAATCGCCACACGCTGCTGCTCCCCTCCGGAAAGCTGTCTCGGGTACGAGCGGTATTTTGCCGCCAGTCCCACCATCGACAACAGTTTCGGAACATTTTTCTTGATGGAGCGGTTGGATTCGCCAATGACCTTTTGTGCAAAGGCTACATTGTCATAAATATTTCTATCCTTTAACAATCGGAAATCCTGAAAAACCACCCCAATGTTGCGGCGGAATTTCGGGATTTGTCTTCGTCTGATTTTATTTAATTTTCTGCCATTGATTGTAATGGTCCCCTCCGTCGGTTCCAGTTCCTTCAGCAGGAGCTTGATCAGCGTCGACTTGCCCGAACCGCTGTCACCGACAACAAATACAAACTCTCCCTCCTCAATGTTAAGACTCACGTCATTAAGTGCAGGAATTCCCGCAGAGTACGACTTGCTGACATGCTCTAACTTTATCATGAAATTACCTCATTTCTGTATGCATCTCCGATGGTTCCGGAGAATCAAATGCTCTGTCCCATCCCATATAGTCTACTCAATGTATGCAGTTGTTGCAATACCCGTATGCAAATTTTAAGAATTAGTAGTCCAGAGACTCCATATACTTCATATATTTTACGACCATCAGCGCGATCTTGAACGTGATGGCGTCCTCGAACACACGCAGATCCAGTCCGGTGCTCTTCTGCAGCTTATCCAGACGGTACACTAACGTGTTGCGGTGGATGTAGAGCTGTCTGGAAGTCTCTGATACGTTCAGGCTGTTCTCAAAGAACTTGTTGATCGTCGTCAGCGTCTCCTCGTCAAAATCATCCGGGGACTTATTGTCGAATATCTCCTTGATGAACATCTTGCACAGCGGAATCGGCAACTGATAGATCAGACGTCCGATTCCGAGTGTGGAGTAAGCGATTACATCCTTCTCCTCGAAGAAGATCTTGCCGACATCAAGCGCCATCCGCGCCTCCTTGTAGGATCTGGATACCTCCTTGATCTCGCCGACAATCGTTCCGTATGCCACGTGAACGTCGCTGTCCGCATCCGCACGGAACAGGTTGACCATGCTCTCCGCGGTCTTGTTCAGCTCCTCGTAACCTTCGTTCTCGCCAACTTCCTTCACCACGATAATATTCTTCTCATCGACTGCCGTGACAAAATCCTTCGTCTTCGTGCCGAAGATTCCGCGGATCTTCTCCAGTTCATTGCCGTCCTTGTCGCGGTTCGTCTCCACGATGAATACCACGCGGCGCACTTCGGTGTCGATGTGAAGCTTCTTGGCGCGGTTGTAAATGTCAACCAGCAGCAGGTTGTCGAGCAGCAGGTTCTTGATAAAATTGTCCTTATCGAACCGCTCCTTATATGCTACCAGAAGATTCTGGATCTGGAAACTGGCAATCTTTCCCACCATGTATACATCATCGCTGTCTCCGCTTGCCAGAAGAATATACTCAAGCTGGTGCTCATCAAATACCTTGAAAAACTGATATCCGTTCACCACCTGGCTGTCTGCCGGTGACTCCACAAACGCCTGCGCCGGCTCAATATACTGATCCGCCTCCGGAAAAGTTGCTGCCAGCACCTTCCCCTCCACATCAATAATGCACAGATCTATTCTGGTGATTCCCTTTAATCCATCGATTGTATTCTGAAGTATTTGATTTGAAATCATAAGCTCCGCTCCTTCTCATCCTGCTTCTACTGAAACCCTTCTGTCCGGTCACTGTATTTCTTCCTATGGGCAACTTTCACAATAAAAAGCCGCCTTTCTACCTCGGAACAAAAATATCTAAGCTATATTTTAATGCAAAACAGCAAAAAAAGAAAGAGGAAATGCATTTTTTTTATGCATTTCCTCTTTCTCACTCCGCTTCCCCGGACTTTTCCTGATCCTGATACTTGTTCATACTGTTCTTCAATCTTCCCAGATGCAGCCGGTTCTTAACGAAACTTCCAAGTCCATGCTTTTTCCCATGAACGCCGAGTTCGCCCATGCCGAACCATATGGTTGCGCTCATCTTATCCTTATGCTCCGCGAAAAAATGTTCCTGCAGCGGAGACGACAGAATCGAGACGATCACATCCGGCGTCGTCGCATTCATCTCATTGATGACGGCATCCAGATTCCCCACACAATTCTCCAGTGCATATTCCCCTGCCAGAATCAGCTTCGGGAATGCCTCCTGCAGTTCCTTTTTGATCTCCCGCACACTTTCCTCCGTCTGCCCAAGCAGGAAAATGCTCCGCTTGTTGCGCTCGATCCTCCGGTAGAATTCATAGGAAAAATCATTCTGCTCCGTCTCCTGCACACGCTGCATGCTGTCGGCATCCGCCGCCTTCAGAATCTCCTTCTCTCCAATGACGGTAAGATCCAGCTCCGAGATCACATCGTGTACCACCGGATCCGTCTCCGACGCAATCAGCATCTGCATGGAAATATTTTCGATTGTATTTAAAACGTCATTACTCAGATAAGTCTCAACCAGCCGCATCGATTCCCGCACGGTATAGTTGTCAAGACCGATCCCCATAATATCTATTTTTTTAATCATTGTGCACCTATATTATTACCATTATTTAAAAAAACATATCTTCTTCGGATAAAGATATGTTTTTAGTATAGCAAAATTGTATTCGTATTTCAAGATTCTTCCATTCCGCTCAAATTTACAGACTTCTTTCCCTGCTTTTTATAATTTTTTTATATTTGAAATGTCAATAACTTTTCCCAACTTTCCACGAAATCGGACAACTTTATTATTTCTTCACAAAACAAACATTCGATTATTTTACTATGTAAACCAGATTTTTTTCCCGTTTTTCTGTGGATAATGTGAATAACTTCGTGTATAACTCGATTTTTCCTATTTTTCCGTTTCTTCATTGTGGATAACTTTTTTTCAATTCACACCTGTTTTGTCAGTTTTTCTTTTTCATTTTTTACAATTTGTGCATATTGTATAGGCTGTGCCTTTTGTCCTATTCCTTCATTTTTTGCAATAATCCTGCGTTTTGGGGTGCAATATTGAGAAAAAAACATGTCCTACGGTTTCTAATAGAATGTAGATGGATATTCGGATCAAAAAACGCGGCATTTCTAACCCGCCGGTTTATGCATCTGCGATGATCCGTGTCTCTTACACGCTTTGGCAGTCCGCGGAATGTGTCCAGCAAACCGCAGACAATGAGCGGACTTTCTGGTGTCCCTAATGGCACCTCTTCATAGACAATATAAAACCGCGCGAACCGAACTCGCCGTCATCAGCTATTGAAAACAAGGCAGATGACGGCTCAAACAGCGGCTTCGCACGGTTATGTTCTATTCAGAGGTGTGCCAATAAGGGACACACACAAAAGTCCTAAAATTGTCTGCAGATTGTGGACACACCCGCGGAGCGCTCAAAACCAGGAAAGACACGGATCATCGCAGATGCCGAAACTGACTGATTAAAAATGCACGCATTTTTTCAACGAATGTTCCATCTACATTTACATCAGAAATGAAAGGAGCATGATCTTCTCATCCTATTCTTATGACGCAAAAAGGGGACTGTCTGCTGAATGACAGTCCCCTTTATATTCTCGTTTAGAAAATTCTTCTTACACAGATCGGGCTACGGTAAGTAACATTTGAGTAGGTAATACCGCTGGACGGTGTGCTGGCATGCACGATCGTGCCGTTTCCGATATAGATTCCAACATGTCCGCTGTAACATACAATGTCACCCGGCTGCGCGGACGAAAGGCTTACTTCGTAACCACAGCTTCTCAACGCACTGGATGAATGCGGAAGGCCAATTCCAAATGCTGAATACACACTCATAACAAATCCGGAACAGTCCGTTCCATTCGTAAGGCTGCTTCCGCCATATACATACGGATTGCCGACAAACTGGCATGCATAGCTTGCAACTGCCTGACCATTTGAACTGGTCGGTGCGCTGTAGGATGCACTGGAATCTGAAGAGCTGGAAGAACTGGATGAACTCTCAGAACTCTTCTTTCTCGCACTGGCTGCCGCTGCTGCCGCCGCCTCACGCTCTGCCTCTTCCTTCGCAAGACGTGCTTCTTCTTCTGCCTTTGACTCCGCCTGTACATACTCTGTCGTCAGTGTGACATAATCGGTGGATACATAACCGTCTCCCTCTTCCGTCGTCACAAGCACCCAGCCAGGAATAGACTCGTCTGTTACCACGAGATCATCCTCGATCGGAACCATGGTTAAAACCGCTGCGTCTGTGGACGGCTCCGTACGCACATAAAGCGTCGTCGTCGTAACTTTTGCATAGCGGGTACTTACAGACTTCGCAAGTTCCTCATCTCCGGCAACCACGTACTCACACTTCACATAACCGGTAACATTGCCGGATGTGATCTCATACCAGCCATCCTCTGTGGTCTGTAAAATCGTTGCCGCCGAATTATTGTAAAGCTTACCGACTACCTCGCTCTCCGTGTTCGGTTCGGTACGCACGTTTACATAGTTATCTACCTGCGCAATGGCAATGTCTGCATATTCAGACTCTACCACCGGTGTCTCATTCTCGCTTACCTGCTCCTGCCGCGCTGCTGCTTCCTGCGCCACTTCCTCATTGCTTGCGACCAGACAATCTGCCACTGCAAGCGAAACGCCTGCGCTCGGGCTGATGCTTCCCGTTCCGGCTGCCACCGCCTCTGCCGTAGTAGCAACGGACACACCTGCAACCGGTGCCGCATATATCATAGATACAGGATCTCCTGCCAATAACATTCCAGTCAATACAATCCCTGTAGCTCTCAGTGCTCTTCTGTTCATGAATGCCTCCAACGGATTTATTACAAATTTGTTACATTTATTACATGGTTATTATAACAAAGCGTCTATATGATGTCAACCCGCTATATTTTGTAATACTCCGCGGATTTTACACAATATTTTCTTTTTCTACATCTTTTTTCCACATTCTGCGCCATTTCCCCCACATTAACCCCGCGCAAAGTTCCATATTTTTCCTGATCCCGGCGTCTTTCATTTTGAGGCTTTTCCGATTTTTATTTTTCTTTTTTCATAATTGCCATTTTCCTCCATCTGTGGCATAATAAAGCCATCATAAGAAGGAAAGGTGGGATTCGTATGGATTTTTCCAATGTTGATCTGGCGCTTGGCACACTGACGGCCTACGACTCCGGTTCTTCTGTCAGCTCCGGCAGTCTCGCCTATGCAGTCGGCACCGCCGTTCTCAGTCAGTCATTAGACCTGACCCAGCAGATGGGCGCATCAATGATTCAGATGATGGAACATTCGGTGAACCCGGAACTCGGCGGCAATATCGATATGTACGTGTAGGGATCACATAACAGATGCTCCCTGAAAAGAAAAGACGCGGCACACGATGTAACAGTGTGCCGCGTCTTTTTTCTACTCCGTATCTCCTCCGGCAGTCTCAGGTATTCCTGTCGCAGCAATTACTTGGTAGCGATTGCTTCGATCTCGAGCATAACGTCCTTCGGAAGACGTGCTACCTCAACACAGCTTCTCGCCGGGTACGCGCCCTCGAAAAATGTCGCATATACTTCGTTGATCGCTGCAAAATCATTCATTTCCTTAATAAATACGGTTGTTTTTACCACGTTTGCCATGCTAGTGCCCGCTGCCTCGAGCAGATGGGACAGGTTTGTCAGCGCCTGCTTTGCCTGCGCCACAGATCCCTCCGGGATCTCGCCTGTTGCAGGTACAACCGGAATAATACCGGAAGTGTATACCATGCCGTTTACCTCAATCGCCTGGGAATATGGTCCGATCGCTGTCGGTGCCTTGTCCGTGCTGATTACATTTTTCATGCTGTATTCCTTCTTTCTTATAGTCTGTCGGTTTCATCTATCATAGCACACCTGAAACAGCGATGCTACTATAATTTGCGGATTGCGCGCTCCGTAATCTCGATGCGGCGCTCCTTGTACAGTCTGCCGACCGCACGCTTGAATGCGTTTTTGCTCAGCCCCGTCTCACGCATGATGACTTCCGGAGAAGCCTTGTCCGTAAACGGAAGCACGCCCGCAAATTCCTCAATCACTTCCATGACCTTCTCAGCGTCCGCATCCATCTGCAGGTATGCCTTTTCCCGCATCGTGATGTCAAGCTTGCCGTCCGGCTTCACCCCGGTGACCTTCGCCTCGATCACATCGCCGATCTGAAGATGGCTGCAGTCCTCATGTGCCGGTATCATCGCCGAGTAGCAGTCATCCACTGCCACAAACGTGCCGAAATCATGACCGAACTCGTAGATCCGTCCGTTTACCGTATCTCCCTTTTTATAAGGAGAATCCGTGCGCATCAGGTCATACAGCTTTTTCATGCTTGCACAGAGTCTGCGGCTCTTATCGATGTAGAGCGTTACCAGAACCTCATCCCCCGGCTGCACCTTTTTCGTCATCTCTTTATATGGAAGAAACAGGTCTTTTTCCAGTCCCCAGTCGAGGAACGCGCCGATTTTTCCAACCTCGGCAACCTCAAGCACCGCCAGCCCGCCAAGCGTCAGTTTCGGCTGGTTGGTCGTCGCTATGATGCGGTCCTTGGAATCCTTGTAGAGGAATACTTCGATCTCATCCCCGAGCTTTGCGTCCGCCGGCACCTGCTTCTGCGGCAGAAGCACATGCGTCTCGTCTCCCTCATGCTCCGCCAGATAGATTCCAAATTCTACTTTTTTGATCACTTTTAACTTCTGATATTCGCCTAATTTCATCTTGATCCTCATTTTCCATCAATTCTTCTCTGCTGCCGCAAATTCCACGATCGCATAGATCAGGTCTCCGCCGTCCGTCAGCACCACCGTTATCTTTTCCTCTTCCACCGTGACAACCGGATGCAGCACATCGCCCAGCATTGCCGCCCGTCGGTACTCTGCCCGCACGCCGCCGATTGCAAAATCCTCCGGCACAGATTCCTTTGCCACCAGAATGTATTTCCCGTTGTTCATGTGGTGGTTGGTGTCAATAAAAAATCCCGCCACCGGAACCGGCGGCATCGCAGTCCCGTCCTCCGGAACCGATAGCTTTCTCGCCCCCCACTCGCCCGGCAGTTCTTCTCCGATCTCCGGCCGGTAGGCATCCGCCACTTTCTCCGGGATACGCATCGGGCGCATCCGCTCCATATCCATGTATACCCAGACAGAATTCGCCAGCACCAGTTCCTCGCCCTGTCCGTTCGTGATCCGGAAGTTGCGATATCCATAGAATCCCTTAAATGCGTACGGCCATGTCTCCACGCAGATTTTCTCTCCCATAACCGGGTAGCGTCTGATCTTAATCTCCCAGGAAGACAGTACCCACGCCTGCTTCTGCTCTGCCAGATATTCCACGCCGATGTCCATATCTTCCGACTGGAACGTGCAGCAATCCTGCAGATAATCCATCACCGCCGGCAGTGTCAAATGCCGTTCGCTGTCCACTTCACTGTAACGTACGCGACTTTCAAACTGATACATGGAGTCCCTTCTTTCAATGTCTGTGTCTGTTATTATCGTAGTAATAGTAACACAGGGGGACGGGTTTTTCAATGATAGGAAACAGCCCGGCGTTCTTTATCTCATCCGGCATTGCGTGGAATGAAAAATCTTACAGCGGTTGTACATGAAAAATGAAAGCACCTGTCACAATCACAGGTGCTTTCATTTTGTTCGGATAAGAAAAGACCTCATGAACATCGTTCATGAGGTCTTAGAAGCAGGGCTACAAGGATTCGAACCTTGAAATGACGGAGTCAGAGTCCGTTGCCTTACCGTTTGGCGATAGCCCTAAGTGCTGTCAACAAAAACTATTATAACAGGTCGGCAGAAAAAATCAAGTGTTTTTTTCAAAAATTTCGATTTTTTTGTCTACGAGTGCGTACAGCACCTTCTCGCCCCAGGAAATCCGGGCGCTTCCGTTCGTCGCCTCCACGATTTCTTTTTCCACTTCCTGCTGCTGTTCTGCCGGAACCATAAGCTGAAGTTCCACTTTTTCTGTATACACGGTGTCGATCAACGTGAGATTCTGCTGCGCGATCAGATACTGCAGCTTTCCAAGCCCAGTATAGTCCGTGCCAACCGCAAGATGTATGCCTTCCATCTTATCTATAATGGTACTCGCCGCAAGTCCCGCCTGCACGGCTCCCTGATATGCCCGCACCAGACCGCCGGTGCCGAGCAGCACGCCGCCGAAATACCGTGTGACCACGACCGCTGCATTGTGAATCTCCTCCCGCAGCAGCACGTCGAGCATCGGTCTGCCCGCCGTCTGCGCCGGCTCGCCGTCATCCGAGCAGCGGCTGATCTCCTGCCGGTCTCCGATCACAAATGCAGAACAGTTGTGTCTGGCGTCCCAGTATTTTTTCTTCATTTCCGCGATGAATGCCACTGCCTCCTCCTCCGAGGCAACCGGCCGGACCGTCGCTATAAATCTGGACTTCTTTTCTACAATCTCATCCTCGCCGCCGATATACACTGTCTTCATATGATCCACAATCCCGCCACCCGGGTCCTTTCCCTTCGCTTTTTAATCTTTTCAAATAGTAACACGGCCCCTTTCTTTTTTGCAATACGAATCCTTAAGAAACTGTGAAGAATGTCCGTATTTTCAGTTTTTTCTTTATTCTGACACAGTTCTTTGGTATAATACATTGATGGTGAATCAGAAAAGGAGGCCTACTATGAATTATGGAAAGAAACGTACTCGGAAGCGCGAGCATGAGCTTGCTTCCAAGGGTACCATGATTCGCAAAAAATTCAACGTAATTTTTTGTAAGGCATTGCTTATATGCTTTTTTGCAGTCGTGATTGTCGGCGGATGCTCCGCATTCGGAGTGATCTCCGGAATTATTGCTTCCGCTCCGTCAATCGAAGATATTGATGCAACCCCGACCGGATACCTTACGACCGTGCTGGACAACCAGGGCAACCAGACCGCAACGCTCGTTGCATCCGGTTCCAACCGTAAATACGTGACGATCGACGAGATTCCGATCAATCTGCAGCATGCTTTTGTTGCGATCGAGGATGAGCGGTTTTACGATCACAACGGTATCGATCTGCAGGGTATTCTGCGTGCGGGATTAAAAGGCGTCGCATCCGGTTTTCATTTTTCGGAGGGCGCAAGTACCATCACGCAGCAGCTGCTCAAAAATACCGTGTTTACCCAGTGGACAAGCGAACAGTCTATGGCGGACAAGTTCGAGCGAAAGTTCCAGGAACAGTACCTGGCGCTCCAGCTGGAAAAGGTTGTGGACAAGGACTGGATACTGGAAAATTACTTAAACGCAATCAACCTCGGTCAGAATACATTGGGCGTTGGCGTCGCATCGGAGCGCTATTTCGGAAAAGACGTCTCGGATCTGACGCTTTCCGAATGTGCCGTGCTTGCAGCGATTACCCAGAGCCCGAGCTACTACAACCCGATCACGCACCCGGATCACAACAAGGAGCGCCGTCAGAAGGTCTTGAACAACATGCTTGACCAGGGCTATATCTCACAGAGCGAGTATGATGAGGCCGTTGCGGACAATGTGTACGACCGGATTCAGGTCGTCAATGTCGAGTCGCAGGATGAGAATATCAATTCCTATTTCGTAGATGAGATGACGGATCAGATCGTTCAGGATATGATCGACCGTCTGGGCTACACGGAGACGCAGGCTTACAAAGCACTCTATCAGGGCGGACTTACCATCGAATCCACGCAGGACCCAGATATCCAGAATATCTGTGATGAAGAGGTCAACAATCTGGAGAACTACCCGACCGATCCGAAGGTATCCTTCTCCTACCGCGTATCGATCCAGTCCCCGGACGGCACCATCTCGAATTACAGCCAGCAGACGATGCTTTCCTATTATCAGAAGTCAAACAAGAACTACAGCATCAACTTTGACAGCGAGGATGACGCCCGCGCAGCGATCGAGCAGTATAAGGCGGATCTCATGCAGGACGGAGACGTCGTTGTGGACGGCAGCGAGACGCTTACGTTTACTGTCCAGCCGCAGGCTGCCTTGACCGTCATGGATCAGTCCACCGGAGAAGTCAAGGCGCTCGTCGGCGGACGCGGCGACAAGACGGCCAACAAGACGTTAAACCGTGCAACGGACACCACAAGACAGCCGGGTTCCACATTTAAGATTATCGCTGCCTATGCGCCTGCACTGGACGCGGGCGGTCTCACACTTGCCGATGTCCAGGATGATGCGCCGTACAATTACGGTTCCGGACAAGGCGGAGCGGTTAATAACTACGACAAGCGCTACCGCGGTTTCACCACACTGCGCGAAGGTATCATTGATTCCATCAACGTCGTGGCGGTTAAGACGCTGGCGCAGATCGGACCTTCCCTTGGTTACGATTATATCCGTAACTTCGGTTTTACCACTGTCGGCATCGACGAGAGCGGCAACGAAACACTGGCACTCGGAGGTCTCACCAACGGTGTCACCAACCTGGAGCTGACCGCTGCTTACGCTACCATCGCCAACAGCGGAACCTACATCAAGCCGAAATTCTATACAAGAATTCTGGATCATGACGGAAATGTGCTGCTTGACAATACGGCACCGGAATCACACACCGTCTTAAAGGAGACCACCGCATGGCTTCTGACCGACGCCATGAAGGACGTTATGACACAGGGAACCGGTACGCCGGCCTACTTCGGAAGCAGTATGGCGCAGGCAGGAAAATCCGGTACCACCACCAAGAACCGTGATGCCCTGTTCGCCGGGTTCACACCTTATTACACCTGCGTGATATGGGGCGGTTACGACGACAATGCGGTTCAGAACAGCGGACAGACCACCTATCCGAAGAAGATCTGGAAGGCGGTCATGAGCCGTATTCACGAGGATCTGCCTTATTCGGACTTTGAAAAACCGGACGGCATTGTTACCGCCACGGTCTGCAAAGAGTCCGGAAAGCTTGCCATCGACGGCGTATGTACGAACGACCCGCGCGGCAACATGGCATATACCGAATATTTTGCAACCGGCACGGCACCGACCGACTACTGTGACCACCACATTCTGGTCAACATCTGTGCGGATTCCGGGCAGCTCGCCGGCGCAAATTGTCCGAACACCTACGCAACCGGCGTATACGTGATCGGCGGCTCCGCGAACACAGAGGATGCCCCTTATCTTCTGACCGAGGAGGCTCTTGCCAACACCTGTACGATGCACAACGCACCGTCCACCCCGTATGAGTCGACGCCATACACACCAGTTCCGGGTGTAACAGATATCCCGTCGCAGGATACCAATACCGGAACCACAGACAGCGGCACCTCCCCGGGTGACAGCGGCACATCGACGGGTGAGGATCAGACCACCGGTGACAATACCGGCGGCTCTGCCGAAAATACCGGTGACAACACCGACGGCAGTCAATAAAAAAGATGAGCCCGGGTTTTGAAACTCTCAAAACCCGGGCTCATCTTTTTATCTGTCCCGCTTAATTCTCTGTAAACGATCTCACCATCTGCAGTACCTCCTCGGCCTTGTCCAGTGATTCCGCTGCATGTTCTCCCTGCTCGCTGCAAAAATCGATGGTTCTCGCCTCAATGCGCTCCAGATGCCCTCTGGCTTCCGCGCTGAGCGCTTCCGGCGTGTATTCTTTGATCGTAAGTCCTGCCAGACGCTTCATATAACGGTTCGTCGTCTCTCTGGTCTGACGCTGGCTGCGCATGCGCTGATCCATGATCTCAATCTCGCGCTCCTGCTTTTCCTGCTCCTGCCTCCGCGCGCCTGTATCCTCCTCATTTTTCACCTGCACGGCATGATATTCATACGCCTCCTCAAGCGCCTCCCAGAATGCTCCACGGAAGTCTACCGGACGTAAAAATACACGGAACACATTCCGCTCGTTGATAAAGAAATGGAGCTGTGCCGAACTGATTGTGGTCGTATAGATAATACACACAGTACTGGGTGCCGTCTTGTTCAGATACGTTATGATCTGCTCCCCGTTGTACCCCTCCAGAGATAGCCCCGTTATCACGACATCGTAATTCTTTTTCTTGATCTTTGCCGCCGCCTCTATGCCGTTCTGCGCCGTCTCAATCTCAATATCCCGATCCTTCATCGCATCTGTAAATTCATGAATGATCTCGGGATACTTGCTGATGAACAGCAGATTATGCTTTGTATAGTCCTGTCCCATATCACAATCCTCCTATATCGTTGCCTTTATTTCTTCCACAGATCCCCAAATTATTTTTCCAACCTTATATCTGCTGATATTTCCCACACTACTTTTCGTTTATTTTCTTATCTTGAATTATAATGGAATGTCCCCAACTATTCAATAGACTTCTTCTCTACTTTCTCCCGTGGATATTTCATCCTCAAAACTTCCTTCGCAGATTTTTTTCATATTTACAATACAATCACAAATTATGGACCCTACAGCCAAAAACGCGAAAGCGCCCGGCAATCTGCCGGGCGTTCCCGCGTTGATGTATATACTAACTAAGGGGATACCATTTTTCACGTTTTCCCCATTTTCTTTTTATAAACTTTCCTTTATTTTCAAGGCTTTGCGCTTCCTCGTCTGTTTGTCTGTCGTCAGTTTTCCCAGACGGATTCCCAGACAAATTCCCAGACAAATTCCCAGACTATTTTTCCAGAAACGCTTTCACTTCCTCATACAGTTCTACAGCCTTTTGGTACTGCTCCTCTGCATCCTGTCTGGAAGCAATAAAGAAATCATCATAATCACAACTGTTGCGAATCTGAAATGCTGTCTGCACATACTTTGAGTACTTCTTATCAAAAATGCCGGTTTTAATATACTCCTTCTGGAAATACGCAATTACACCTGCATGCTTGGAAAAGTCTACGCCATCCTTCGATAAAACTGCTCGTAAAGATGTAAATATCGCGTAATAAGAGCGTCCGATAGAGTCCTTATACTTTCCCGCATCCAAAAGCAGTTTTGCAGATTCCAACTTTTCCTTAGCATTTGCTAATCGGTATCCTGTCAGATTATCCAATCTGCATCCCCTCCTTGGCAATATTTCTATAATATGGAAGCTTCTCCTTATACTCCTCAAATTCATCATAAGGAATTACCGTTGGAGATACGACCACATCATTTTCCAGCCCTATATCCGCAGATGCATCCCACACTGCCTTTAGCTTATTTTGTAATTCCAAACGAGAACCTTTTACAATGGCTGTTATATCAATATCAGACTGATTGTCATAGTCTCCTCTGGCATATGAACCATATAAAAATACTCCCACAACATCTGCTCCATAGATATCGTGATAGCATTGCGCCATCTGACTTGTAATCTGATGTAACTGTGTCTGTGTACACATGTGGCGTTCCTCCTTTCCTTAAACATTCCTATTTCTTATCTTGAATTATAATGGAATCCTCGCAACTATTCAATAGACTTGTTGTCGGCTTCCTCCGGTTGATAAAGGTTTGATATCTTCATGCTTTGCTTTCTGACATATTCCGGCTGTAATTCAAGATAACGCATCGTTGTCTCAATGCTCGTATGTCCGACATTCGCCTGCACTACCTCTAATGGAACACCTCTTGCCACTGCAATGGATACATAGCCATGTCGCATAGCATGAATCCATATATCCGGGCAGTCGTTACCATCTGCGCGAATCTTTGCCACAATTTTATTGATGCTTTGTCTGACCGAGCCTACATTTACAGGCTTTCCCTTAGTATTCACAAATAGGAGATTTTCAAACTCGCCCTTTATATCTTTTTGTATCGGCTCAATAATGATTCTTCTCAACTCCAACTGGCTCTTTATCGCGTCCTCTGCCTCCGGCACTAAATAGATATCCCGGATACTCTCTCTCGTTTTCGGTGTTTCCAGATAAAACACACCATCCGTTGTTTTTTGCAGATTCTTTGTTACATGCAGAATATGATTATCCCAATCAATATCAGAAATCATCAGAGCCAATGCCTCGCCTATTCGCATTCCCGTGAAAAGCAGCAGTTTATATAGATTGGCATATAAGCTTTTTCCCGCATACTGCAAAAACTGGTCGCGCTGTTCCTCGGTAAAACTTCTCTGCTGTTTTACCGGAAGATTACTGGGTGCTTTTACTTTAGGATAAGGATTATCATCTGCCGAAAGCATCCCTCGCCTTACCGCTTCGTTCAACAGGGTACGAATCATTTTTCTCACATTATTTACCGTCCCCTGCTTCATTTTCTTCTCCACAAGATGATTATATACTTTCTGTATATGGTACGGCAAAAGGTTCTTAAGCTTTACCTTACCAATAAAATCCTTCAAGTAATAATCATATAAGAAACGATATTGCTGCACCGTCGTCTGCTTTAATTCCGGATGATATTCTCCTATGTACAATTCAAAAAGCTCCTCAACGGTAACATTGCTTTTCTTCTGCGGGGAGATATGCATATCAATTTCATACAAACGCTTTCGCAGTTTCTTCTCTGCCTCTCCCTTAGTTTTCCCAGTAAAATAGATTCTCTCGCCCCGGTATACTTTATCGGCATAATAAATTTCTTTTTTCTTATCATAATAAATATTGGGCGGCAATGCGGTCTTTCCGTCTTTATCTAAAGCCATTTTCAAATCCTCCTATTGAAAAGAGGCAGAGTTTCCTCTACCTCTTTCGTCTGACATTTAATAGCTGTTCTCTTCAATATAGTCAAGTATCTTCTTGACATTAAACCGAAGAATCCTGCTACCTTCAATATCAATACGCGCTCCTGCTGCAATAGCAACCTTCATGGCACTGTTTCGTCCTAATTGCAGCATTTCACATAAACCACTTATGTTTACAACTACCGGCAATTCTTTTGCTTCGGTTACACTTGTTTCTGTACTCATAACTTTACCCTCCTACTCTCTTGAATATAATTGAATCCCACGAAATGCTGACTGTGGATTTGCCCCGTTTTCCCGGCGCATCTTACAGTGAGCTAATCCCAACTGGTCTTCAAGATATCGTTTAAATTCTGTCTTCTTAACCGGACATTCTTCTTTGTCTGCGCAGAACCTTATGTATTCCTGATACAAATCTTCCATTAGCTCACCTTTGTTTTCAGAAGAAATTGAACAACAGCTTTTTACAAAATCATTGATTGTATCAATCTCCATACCACGCCATACTCTAATTCGCTTTTCAATCTCCGGTGTTGTTGGAAATTGATAATGATTTTTCATAAGCCTTCGAGCATACTTTAAAGCCTTCGATACAACTGCATCCTTTTCTTCAAGCAACTCCCACAGCAAATTTTCATTTTGCAGCTCCTTGCTTACGGAATAGTCAAATGGTAGAAATACCAGTCGATCCCAAAAAGCATCATCGTCTTGCGTTAATTGAATCGGATGATTGGATGCAAAAATAAATTTTGCCCGATTCTGGTATTTAAACTGCTTCTGATACTTTTCATTTACAGTAATCAAGTCTCCGCCTGTCAACATTTTTAGCTTTGATACTGCTGCCACGCTTATTTTTGAATGTGGTAAGTCGAGCGATACATTCACTGCTTTTCCGACCAATTGCCCAAGGGAAAATTCACCATTCATATCTGAAAGGGCTATCGCACTAATGCAATTTGAATCGTACAAGTTCTGAATAAAGTGTCCAAACAGGCTCTTTCCGCTATTGGGAGCCTGTCCCATTACAAAAAATGCCTTGGCATCCATGGATTGTGTCAGTATATACCCTAACGCCATCCACATCCGTTCTATCAGCACCTCGTTCCCACCTGTCACTTCATTTAAAAAGCTATCGAATCTCGGGCAAACCTCCCCTTTAACAAACGAGGCATTCACATAAGAAAATGCAATGACATTAGGAGTATTTCTTTTCAGTTCTTTTGTGCGCAAATCATATACGCCATTTTTCAAGACTACCAAACTCGATATATCATCTTCATCCGGTTTTACCCTGATTTTAGAATCTGTAAGCAGATACTCATGAAGTTCAGCGAATAGTCGCATACCTCTTTCATCGTGTAGCCCATCGTCTACCTTGTCCCGGTAAAGCTCAATCAGCCCTTCCTTATCAAGCATTTGATAACAATACCCATTGAAATAGTACAATGCCTTATCCATGGAAATGAGCTTTACCTGCTTTAACAACCTCTTTGCACATACGCTCATGGAAAGCTGCTCTACATGAACTTTAGTGCCTACATCCTCTTTTTTCAAATTTTCAGTGCATTGCACCTTTTGCTCCGCTACACTAACAGTCTGCACTAGTGGTTTCATTACAACATCTTCTGTCTGTATTATCTTCGACTTATTTTCATCTGTATGAATAAGCATTGCTTCTAAATTATCTTGCTTATTCATCTCGCCTTTTCCATTCCAGATATCATTGCACCGTTTTGCAGCCTTAATGCTATCCCTTTGTGCTTGTTCCGCATAATATTTCGTAGGCAGTAACACGCTATCTGTTTTTTTCTTCGTTTTTTCAAAGCTTTTCTTATATACTTTTGAAATGGAACTCTGCATTTTATCTCCCATATTCTTCCTCTACCTCCTCTGATTTTCTAGCACTGCCCATTCCAAAAAATTCAAATAAGCAATCCATTTGGCTTGCTTGCTCCTCCGCTTCGCAAAAGCCAAAAGCCTGATTAATATCTGCTCCAGTCGAATCAGCCCATATCAGATGTAGTGCTCCAGCAATTCTGTAACAAGCCATAAAACTTACCGCTTCCACACTCTCATGTGTTTATTGTAAAATATAAATGTAGAAAGTTGCAGACGAAAAATGTAGGTCGTTGCAACTACATTTTGTAGGTGATTGCAAAGCACCAGAATCCTA
>CACZIN010000014.1:0-84040 GCA_902781225.1 uncultured Lachnospiraceae bacterium
CTGCCGGCCGTGGTCTTGCAATTACCTACAAAATGCAGGTGCAACAACCTACAAAAACTTTTTGCAATTTTATGCAAAAAAGGCTTGCAAAAAACACTCTCATGGAAACCAAATCCCCACATGTTTCCAGACTCATCCGTTAATATCGCTTTCTTTGAGCCTTTCATTATTATTGTAAGGTCTTGATTTATGCTTTCGCTCTTTCCCTTCTCCCAGAGTTCTTCACATAAAATCTTTTCCTTACTGCGAACGCATAAATATATGATATCTATATCTTGCATTCCCCGTTCGATTTTAACCTTCCAGTTTCCCTGCTTTCTTTGAAGAACACGAAAATCTTTGTTGCCCTCCTGTGCCTTCAAAATCCATTTTTGTAATTTGTTCTCTAGCATATTATTTGCCTCCTTTTTTTTGAGGTCATAATACACCATTTTTCTAGTCAAAATTAGAGGGAGAAACGCCATTGCATCTCCCCCCTATCATTTCCCATATTAAGTTTTATTTTTTTTCATATCATCAATCATTTCATCAATCATTCTTCCACAAGCCTCAATTTCTTTTTTATGCTTGCCCCTATAATTGCCCCTGCTTTTTATCCAGATTTTCGTTATTTCCTCACCACATTCTTTTATCTTCTCCGCTATTTGGGCATAAGCTTCATAATAATCTTCTTCTATTTCTCTCCCTAAAATTACATCGCTTATATAAAAATATAATTCTTCACTTGACCTCTTTAATTCACAATACTCTGGTATAATCTTAAACTTCTTTTTTAAACTATTCAAGACAACTTCTCTTTTTAATAAAAAATTACTACTATTACATAATTCTTCTGTGTAAAACATGATTTCCTTTACAGTCTCTTCGTCGATTTCCTCATATTTTCCCTTCTTTATTTTCTTCCCCACATCTAACGGCTCTATAAAAATAAGATACTCTATAAAAGCCGCCTCTAATGGCAAACCGATTATATAACTATTCCCTGTTTTACTCCACGCTTCATCATATGTATGACCGAATAATGCCACAAACATAGCATTTAACTTTTTTCTACACTCTTTATAATAATTGTCAAATGCATATGACGCATATCGAGCTTCGATGTCCTCTCCACTTTTATCATACTCATTTTCTTTTTTTATAAACTTTAGCAATTCTTGATAACGCTCATCAGATACATCATTGCCTTTTAATTCAGATATGTCTTTTTCATATTCTTCATTGCAATATAGTATCCATACAATGTTTCTTAGCGAAATACTTGTTATTCCATCTCCCTTTAGCCCGTTCCATAGTTCCAAAGCAGCCGACTGTACCCATTTATCTATTAACATGTTACAGTATTCCAAAGAATCCAACTCTTCCCATTCTTCCTTTTGTTCCACTATTATACATCTCCTTTTCTATTTCTATATCATATATTATCTTAATCTTATATAAAATAAAAGATGGCACTCTCCTCGGAACATTGGAACAGCCATTTTACACCTATCCTTCCTTAATCAGCTTATAGAAGCTACTCTTCTTCATCCCAGTTAATCTCATAGCCTCAACCGCGGTTATCTCCCCTGCCTTCCATCTCGCAATGACCTCATCCCAATTATCCGATTTCTTTATTCGTGGTCTGCCATATTTATCCCACTCGCCTCTTACCTTCATCTGCTCTATCCCCTCACGCTGCCGTTTTTCCTTTTTCTCAATCTCTGCCTGTGCCATAGTAGCATATAACTCAATCAACATATGATTGACCGTTTCCAAAATCATCTTCGCCATAGCATTATCCATCTTTGATAAATCCTGCAACGTTGTTGGTATCTCCAAAATCATGACACGGATATTCCGATTTGCAAGCATCCGCAATTCATCCACTGTGTCTTTCTTGTTTCTCCCAAGCCTGTCTACCTCGGTAATAATCAGTGTATCCCCTTCGCGTAAAATATCATCACGCAATACAATATAACGAGGTCTGTTAAAATTCTTTCCTGTCTGTTGATCTGTATATATCCTTTCGAGTTTGTAGTGATGCTCTTCGCAAAACTGTGTTATCTCCTTAATTCCTCTGTCTAAATGCTGTTCTCTTGTTGATGTCCTATGATATCCATACACTGCCATCTCTTTTCGTCCTCCTTTAACCATTGTGGCTAGATGATTTTGACGATGATACAGTTCTTATACTTCTAAGTTCAAGCGCAGATTTCTAACTGTGCGCTTGAACTGGATAAGCGTCAAAATCTGATAGGCACAATGCCATCATTCACTATCCATAAATTTCTGCATACAAAAAGGACGTCCAAAAATCCTATATGCATAGAATTTCGAACGCCCTTTACACATTTTTTCTGTGTTTGTAAAAGTATGCTTTTAAAAACCTCTCATCTCTTATTACTGAATCCACACACCAGCAATTCCAGGTAGCGCGTCTGCCTTGCCACATCGAACAATTTCATTTCTGTCTTTATAATAGTATTCAACAGGTTCCACACCTTTCGATAAGTTTTCCACTGTTTCTCTACTTCTCACAGGTGATGTCTCAAGATAGATGCACAATTTTTCCAATTGTTCCTTTTCCTCTTGTGTAAATACTTTTCCGCATCCAGTACAAATACACTCTCCGTTTTCTCGCTCGACAATCCAAGGAAATGCCCGTACCTCACATCCCATACCACCGAACCATCCGTAATGAAAACATACTCTTTTTTTATGTTTTGAGTACGGAACACCCGCTTTCAACATCTGTTTTTCTCGACGTTGTACATTTTCTTTTGCAATCTTTCGCTCTTTTTTACTTAGCTTTCTCATTCATGCTCCTAATTTTTAGCTTATCATTTATACTTTCGCTGTTGCAAAATAATAGTTTTGCTTCCATCAGTACATGACAAATTTTTTGTCAATTAACCTCCCACACCTATTGCATCTATATGCCTTTCCTGATTTTTGCTTCAACCTTTCAACAACACCAAGTTTTTCTCCACAGTGTGGGCATATGCCTAAACGTATATGCAACGATAACCTAAATGTGCTAACAATCATACAATCTTCTCTGCAAATTAACTTGTAAGCTTACACCGTTTTGGCTCCCAATTAATGCTCTTAGACAAAAACACAAACAGCTATTGTAATTACAATTACAAAAATGCAGAATATAATTGCCCTTTTTTTACAAGTTTTTGTCTTCTCGTAATATCTTAATGCTAAATCAAAGTCTGCTTCATTTTCTCCAGACAAAACCCGCTGAACGACTCTATCAAAATTTTCTTTAGAGTCTTTTACCTTGTTATACCCATGCCTTGTCGTCTTATATGTATCATTCACATCATCTAGTACTTCTCCAATATCATTAATCGTTGAGCCTAACTTATCTAATGTATCCCAAAAATTTGCCATTGCTATCCTCTCAAATGAATATAAATAATTACTGCACTTAGCACTAATACCAATGCATTTACTATTCTACATTTTTTTCTACACACAGAATATGCTTTTTCTGCTTCTTCTAAGTATCTCTCTGTTGAAAGTAAATTTACACCTCCATTAAATCCGTCAGCAACACCATCAATAATATCTCTAATATCACTATTTAGTTCATTATACTTACCCACACCTCATACTCCTTTCCATGTTTTGTCCTCACTTATATTTTTGATTCAAACTTAGAGCATGATTGAAAACCTTTCTTTAATCGCTTTTCCACCCTACACATGCACTTCATTTCAGAATCATACTCCCATGTAATTGTGCCGCGAAGTTTGATTGCTGAGTTCGTTGGGTCATACCAGTTCTTACAAAAGGCACATTTTTTTGAAGTAATGTTATTTTCTCTGGCTATTGCTTTCATCTATTACTGCTCCCTCATTTTTATCCACCTATGCGGTTTCCCATTATTTTTTCGACAAGTACCTGGTTGTGGTCTTCCATCTTTTTTTGCTTTATTCATTGGATATCCACAATGTGCACATTGCCAATAAACTCTTGGATTACTAGCTGACATCGTTCATTACCTCCCATATCATATACAATAATTCTTACAACATTATAATTTAGACTTTAAAAACTCTCTCACTCGTCGTTCTGAATAACCAAACTTACGCGCCAATTCTCGGATATTCTTCCCGTTATAATTTTCCTTCACATAGTTTGACACATAGCTTGTGTTGTACAATCGTTGCGGAAATGTTATCTGCTGCCCACGAAATTTCTCATACAACTTTACCGTTTCCTCCTCCCCTATTACTCGGGCAATCTCCTCATAAATTGGCACAAAATCCTTTGATTGCAATATACCACCGCCATTTCTCGACATTTTTCTTGAGAATTTACTATAAATCTACTCTTTTTTCATTGAAATATCACTTTGAAATTTTCATTATTTTTTTTCTACGCAATCTCAATGATTCCACTGCCACAACAATACCGATATACCTGATTTGACAGCCTGTCTTCTTTCTTCAAGGTTTCATTTACCTCGCATACCATCTGCCGTAATTCGTCTACATTACCAAGCATTTGCGGCAAGACAAGAATTTCATGTACAGAACTCGGCAATATATATAAGTCCTGTTGAAATACCTCATAATTTTCCTTTATCTCCTTAAAGAAAAGCATGGATGCTGCTCCATTGTGCAGAGACTTATTTGTCACAATATACATCTGCGCAGAATCGAGCAACACATCACCGGGTACATCCTCTATATCCTGTTCAAAAAGTTCGCCAAGCAACTGATTCATACTCTTCACTGTTACCGGCATCATCCGTGGATAATTTCGACACGCGCACTCATACAAATCCGCTTCTCTTACATTCCAACTTTCCATGTGGAAATTATTAATAATAATTGAGGCAACACCATCATTTTTTGCTTCCACCATGTACTGGTAGACGATTGCCAAATCCAAAAACTTCCGGTGCGGCATCTGCTCCAACATCCTCTTGTTTTCCTTAAAATTAACAAGCTTAAACGTTATCTTTTCTCTTGCCATACTCCAATCCGTAAAAAACGTTGTATCGAAATCTTGCTTAACCTGATTTTGCATACATACCTCCCGCATCTCATTCACTACCTCGCTAAAATCTCTTCCATCTTCATACATCGCATAATAATAATCCAGATAGAGTACCGGACTAAGATTGCTGTCTTTCCAAACTATAATCAATCCCGCTCTCTCTACATCATTATTCTTTAACACCGTTTTCGTTGTTACCGTTGTCCCTTCCGGAAGCTGCTCGCTCAAAGCAACCATTATCTGTTCTTGAAATTCAACATAATTCATTTTCTTTTCCTCCATAAAAATATGATATACATAAGCCAAAAACACCTGTCCCAAGCCCGCCGTTTCACATACAGCCAAAATGCTTTCCAACGAATTACCACCGCCCCCTTCTCCACAAAAATAAGGCGCAGCTTTCGCCACGCCTATACATTTTCTTCCGCTCACTCCTCTCCTTCCATCTCATGCCGAAACATCATCCACAAATTATACGTTGTAATAATGACGGCATTTAAGATTTTTAATATTCTTCGCTTTTTGTCGCTCATTTCTGACCTCCCTTCGCATGGATAATATATAAATACAGTTGCAAACTTTACGTTTTATCCGCAAAACACCTATTTAATACGATTTCATCCGCTATAAACCACTACTTTTGAAAAAGGAGATAATCAGAAATGTTTAAAAATGAACCAGATTTACTGACACGTAAGCAGTGCCAAGACCTGTTGCACATCAGCAAATCGAAGATGTTAGAGCTTATCCACAACGATTTCATTCCTGCGATTATCATTGCAGGTAGCTATAGAATCAAAAAATCTGATTTGATAGATTTCATTGAAAATTCCATGCACTACTAAAAATACTATTTCTTACAATTTTAAAGATGCAAAAAAACAACCGATATGTACGGAAGAGTGAACATATCGGTTGTTTTCATTATGCGTCTACATATAAAAACTTTAATTACTACTACGTATATTTAGGTGATAAGGCAAACTTCCTACTACCACCATACCTGTTTCATTATCCCAAAAATAATATATTCTTAAACATTTTCTAGGATCTCTACCATCTCCCTTTGTAAGATGCTTATCAAATTTCCTTCTTTGACCATTATGCATGATATAATACTCATCTCCTTGTTCGCCAGCAGATACATCACTAATGGCAGGTTCATCTTTCAAGTATAACTTTTCTAATTTTGCATCATATGCCTCTTTGCTTCCTATTCCCAGCTTCATATCATAATATTCCGAAGCTAAAAATTCCAGAGCCTTTCCTACTAATTCAATATCACTATAAACAGCTTCCTTTAATGCCTTTAATGCCCTATTACTTAATCGAACTCTACCGCAAAAATGTTCATCTACCCATTGTGGAATTTGTGAATACTCAGTCGGATATTGAATTTCATTTTCCTGTCCTTTTACTTCTTCTAACTGTTTTTCCAAATTACGAATTCGCATTTGATTAGCATAATTCATTGAAACATACTTTTGAATTTCGTTTCTCGCCTGTTCCAACTCAGTTTCAGATATATATATTTTATTATTTAAGTCCTGATTTTCTTCCCTCAACTGATCGTTTTCAATATCCAATTCTTTATAATATTCTTTCAGTTCATCATTTAATCCGTCATCTGGTCTCGATTTTCGATACTGCTCCATAAACTTGTTAAAATAGAATTTGTGTTCAAGACTATTCCATTCAATTCGTCTGCGAACATTATCCTCTTCAATCCGATGCACCAAAATATGTCTAAATGCGCGTCCACCCACACATATCTTCCCATCTCTAGTAACATAATCCATAGCTAAAATTCTATTTGGCAAAGTGTATGGATGAGCATAATATTCACTATCATCAAATTTTGCATTAGGATTATATGTCCTAATTGCACCATTAAATACACTCCATTCCATCCCTATCACTTTTGTCCACTCTTCTTGAAATTCCAACGGAAGATAAAATACATGTGCCCTTAGTTCAAGTTTTTGGGCTAGCTTTTGCCCATCGACCAAATAACCTCCCTCTGCATCTTCGAAAAAGTCTAAAATATCCTTATTGGTTGTATTATCTTGTGCAATTACAATAACTGGTAATATTCTAGACGAGTCAGCAATCAAATCAAACAATCTTTCCAATTCCGATTCGGAAGTAACCCTATGCAATTTTCCAGTCCTCTGATTTCCATCCTTTAAAATACAACTTGACTGAATTTTTCTTACAAACACAGGTATTCCAAACGTAGTTAAATTATTATCTGGTTCAGAAGCAGTATAAGAATTTCTAATACCTAATGCCAATTCATTATTCAGATTTACTATTTCTGCTTCTGTTATCCAAAAACGACTTGCATCGCTTATATCTTGATGAACTGTCCGCATACAAAAGTACTGCTGATCTGGTATAAAAATGACATCCGCATTTTGCGATACCAAGCTTTTATGAATTGTTCGAACCTTCTGTGGTAACCCCATTCCTGGAAACTTCCTTTTTACCCACTCATAAATAACATCTGAACAGAATTTAAATGTTCCACCCAAAGTACGTCCTTCCTCAATTTCAATCTTAAAGGACTGCTTATATGCATAATACATATTGGTCAATGGCAATGAATACATATCTCTTACCTTCTTTCGTAGTATATTATTTTATTTTATTATAACACACCTTCTCACTTTAAGCTATTATAGATAGTCATAATAAATTTAAATAAGACTCACATACATAACCTTTTTCCACACATGCATTCATTCAAAAAAAGTCCCAGAAAATTCCCAGACAGCACAATTTTTCAAGTCCATATCACTCATAAGCAAACCCTTATTTTTCAAGACATTCCACCGCCTAATCCCTTGATTTTACTGAAAAGACAGCAAAAGACCCAAGCTTTCGCCTGAGTCTCTTGCTGTTGATGTATATACTAACTAAGGGGATTAGATTCACCAATCTAATCAAATTAGATTAGTGCATATTAGTGTAACTCTCTGGATACGAAATCCGGATAGCCGGACTCTAATCCATGCTCTGTCGAGTCGAGACCCTCGATCTCCTCCTCTGCGGTGACTCTGAGACCGATCGTTTTCTTTAATACCACAAACACGATTGTCATTGTGATGATCGTCCATCCTCCGATGCAGAGGATTCCCAGACACTGGATGGCAAGGTGATGTACACCGCCGCCGTAGAACAGTCCGTCTTTGTAATCAAAGAAGCCTACCGCAAGGGTACCCCAGATACCGTTGCAGCCGTGTACTGCCACTGCACCGACCGGATCATCTACTTTCAGTTTATCCTCAATAAAGTATACTGCCACGCAGACAAGCACACCTGCGATTGCTCCGATAATAAAAGCTCCGATTGCATCTACGTTCGCACATCCGGCTGTGATTGCCACAAGACCTGCCAGCGAACCGTTTAAGGACATGGACACATCCGGTTTTCCGTTTCTGATCCAGGTATAAAGCATTGCGGTTACGGTTGCAACTGCCGGTGCAATCGTTGTGGTTGCAAAAATCTGTGACAGCTGCATGGTGTCGGTTGCTGCTGCGCCGTTGAAGCCGTACCAGCCGAACCAGAGAATAAATACGCCAAGGGCACCGATCAGCAGGTTGTGACCGAGAATAGGCTTCGGCTTGCCATTCTTGTCATATTTTCCAATACGCGGTCCCAACATTGCCGCACCGATGAAAGCAGTGATACCACCAACCATATGGATGCAGGCAGAACCTGCGAAATCAGTAAATCCCATATCTGTCAGCCACGGTGTACCGCCCCATACCCAGTGAGCTTCGATCGGGTACACACATAAGCTGATGATAAAACTGTAAATACAGTAGGTAATGAACTTTGTTCTCTCTGCCATAGCACCGGATACAATCGTCGCTGCGGTTGCACAGAATACCAGGTTAAACACAAACGCTGACCAGTCGGTCTCGCCGAAATTCGTAAACGGGTTCAATCCCCAGCCGACAAATTTTCCATCGCCGCACAAAAGGTTGTAACCGAGCAGATAAAACGCCACCGTTCCGATACAGAAATCCATCAGATTCTTCATCGTGATATTTCCGACGTTCTTTGCTCTCGTAAATCCTGCCTCTACCATGGCGAATCCACATTGCATAAAAAAGACTAACGCTGCTCCCATAAGGAACCATACACTCATATCCATAAGCTTATCCTCCTGCAAAAAAGAGGATAACAGCGAGCACAGACATTCCTGTGTTCTCCATTATCCCCTTTGATAATATGTTACAATATTTGATTTTTTCATAATAATCTGTAATACTCCTTCATCGCTCCTATAGCAGGCTCCTCAATTCCTCCTATAACAGCACTCCCTAAACAAGCTTACAATGCTTTCGTACCATGCTCACCTGTACGAATACGGATTACATCTTCGACATCATACACGAAGATCTTACCATCTCCGAAATGTCCGGTGTTAATCTCATCTACGATTTTGTCAATCAGCTTCGGTGCAACTTCGTCTGCCACAACCGTCTCGACTTTGATCTTCGGAAGCAGGTTCACGGAATACTCTGCACCGCGGTAGTTCTTAATAATTCCCTTCTGGTTACCATAGCCCATGCTGTTGACGATATTCAAACCGTTTACTTCCTCGGTATCCAGCACGCCCTTTAAGTCTTCCAGTTTTTCCGGCTTAATAATAATTTCCAGTTTTTTCATGCCAAGCTCCTCCTTTATATTCAGTTTTGGCGGGAGCGCTGCTCCCCTCCCTCTGCTGTTCACAGTTTATTCATTTAAGATTCAAAAATCTTTCATCCTGTAAACATGAAATTTTCATTTCTATTCCATATACTATAACCATACAAATGATAGTTATCAGTATTTGTTACTACCCACAAAACTTTTTCATAATCTGCCAGGTGACGGTTGTCACCTGGCAATCCTCCCCTTTAGGGGAGTTTTTTCTCCCTTTAGAGGGGGATTTTTATTTAGAAGTTTTATGGTAGCAGCTATACCTCGAAAATCAAATCTCCATAGGACGGCATCGGCCACATTGCCTTATCGACTAACATCTCCAGCTTATCTACCGGCGCTCTGAGTTCATCCATTACTGCTTTTACCGTATCTCTGTAGTATACAGCCTGCTCTCTGCCCTCTTCCATTGCAGAAGCTTTCTCAGTTACATCCTTTAACTTGTCGAGAGCATTCTGTGCGTCTGCCAGAAGGTCGGATACCTCCGTGAGGATCTCTGTCTGCGCGCTGATGTCTGCGCCGCATGCACTCTTTACGGCATTGATAGACTGTGCCAGTACCGTTGTATATTTGATGACTGCCGGAATGATCTGCTTTGCAGCAATGTCGATCATTGCCTTTGCCTCGATATTGATCTCTTTTGCGTAGGTCTCATACTCGATCTCCACACGGGAATCCAGCTCAGCCTTGGTAAATACCTTGAACTTCTCAAACAGTGTCACTGCCTTCTCTGTGTTGAGTGCCGGGATCGCATCTACCATGGAGCGGATGTTTGGAAGACCGCGCTTCTCTGCCTCTGCTACCCACTCGTCTGAATATCCGTTGCCGTTGAATACGATTCTCTGATGTTCGGTCGCATATTCCTTGATCAGATCATGTACCGCCATATCGAAGTCATCTGCATTCTCTAAGACGTCGCATGCCTCTGCAAATGCCTCTGCCACGATGGTGTTGAGCACCACGTTCGACTGGGCGATGGAATCCTGGGAACCTACCATACGGAACTCGAATTTGTTGCCAGTGAATGCAAACGGTGATGTACGGTTACGGTCGGTTGCATCCTTCATGAAATCCGGAAGAGTCTTAACACCGGTCTCTAACTTCTTACCAGAAATACTGTGTGTTGCCTCACCGGTGCTGATCAGCTGGGAAAGGACATCCTGGAGCTGCTCGCCGAGATATACGGATACAATAGCAGGCGGTGCCTCGTTTGCTCCTAATCTGTGATCGTTTCCAACGTCTGCTGCTGCCTCTCTTAAAAGGTCTGCATGTTTGTCGACTGCCTTTAAGATACAGGTAAGAACTAACAGGAACTGGATGTTCTCATGCGGTGTCTTACCCGGCTCTAAGAGGTTGATGCCATCGTCTGTCGTGATCGACCAGTTGTTGTGCTTACCGGAACCGTTCACACCTGCGAATGGCTTCTCATGAAGCAGACACTGTAAACCATGACGGCCGGCAACTTTCTTCAATGTCTCCATAACGAGCTGGTTGTGATCGACTGCCACGTTCGCCTCTGCGTAGATCGGAGCAAGTTCATGCTGCGCCGGGGCTACCTCGTTGTGCTGTGTCTTTGCAGTAACGCCAAGCTTCCAGAGTTCCTCGTTGACATCCTTCATGTATGCACCGATGCGCTCACGGATCGATCCGAAATAATGATCGTCCATCTCCTGTCCCTTCGGCGGCATTGCTCCGAATAAGGTACGTCCGGTAAAGATGAGATCCTTTCTCTGTAAATACTTCTCGCGGTCTACGATAAAGTATTCCTGCTCCGGTCCAACGGACGGTGTTACTTTCTTTGATGTAGTATTTCCGAATAATTTTAATAAGCGAAGTGACTGCTCATTGATTGCTTCCATAGAGCGGAGAAGCGGTGTCTTCTGGTCAAGTGCCTCACCTGTGTAAGAACAAAAAGCGGTCGGAATGCAAAGGGTTGCGCCTGCTGCATCCTGTCTTACAAATGCCGGTGATGTACAATCCCATGCGGTATAGCCTCTGGCTTCAAATGTTGCTCTAAGACCTCCTGACGGAAAAGAAGAAGCATCCGGCTCGCCCTTGATCAATTCCTTACCGGAAAAGCTCATCAGCACTCTACCGTTCTCCATCGGAGCAGTGATAAATGCATCGTGCTTCTCTGCGGTCACGCCTGTCAGCGGCTGGAACCAGTGTGTGTAATGGGTAGCGCCTTTTTCAATCGCCCACTCTTTCATCTCATGTGCGACAACATCTGCTGTCTCGAGATCCAGTTCTTTTCCCTCGTTGATTACTTCCTTTAACTTCTTGTAGACTTTCTTCGGAAGACGTTCCTGCATCACTGCATCGTTGAATACGTTTTCACCGAAAATCTCTGCTGCATTAAGGTATCCTGTTTCGCTCATCTTCTACATCCTTTCTTTTCACTAATCCAATCCCCTAAGACCAGACTTGCTTATTCTAATGTACGCGATTTCCTGTTGGATTTCAACCAGAACTTCATGTAAAGTTCTATATACAGAAAAAAGGGCATTCCAAGTCTATTGGAACACCCTTGTTCATCGCTCACATTGTTTTGTTGGTATTAAGATAATACTTTTTAAAACGAAATGCAAGCGAAAACTTTATATATTTCTAATTTTTACACTTCTAACAAAAATAATAAAGTTCTTGTCAAATTATTGTGAAAAAATTCTGTTGTCCGACAAAATAACTTTCTTCCAAAAAGAATTAGTCGTTTGCCTTACCTACGGAACCGAACAGCTCCATCTTCTCTTTTACAGTTGCCTTGATTGCTTCTGCGCCAGGAGCAAGAAGTTTACGCGGGTCGAAGCCCTTGCCTTCCAGATCCTTGCCAGCCTCGATATATTTACGTGTAGCATCTGCGAAAGATAACTGGCACTCTGTGTTTACGTTGATCTTTGCAACACCGAGGGAAATTGCTTTCTTGATCATGTCAGCCGGGATACCTGTACCACCGTGAAGAACTAACGGCATAACGCCTGTCTTCTGCTGGATTGCATCCAGAGTCTCAAAGCTTAAGCCCTTCCAGTTTGCCGGATATTTTCCGTGAATGTTACCGATACCTGCTGCAAGCATATCTACACCGAGATCAGCTACGCGCTTGCACTCGTCCGGATCAGCGCACTCGCCCATGCCGACAACGCCGTCTTCCTCGCCGCCGATGGAACCAACCTCAGCCTCGATGGACATTCCCATTGCATGTGCAACCTTTACCAGCTCCTTGGTCTTCTCAACGTTCTCGTCGATCGGATAGTGGGAACCGTCGAACATGATGGATGTGAATCCAGCCTTGATACACTTGTAGCATCCTTCGTATGTACCATGATCCAGATGAAGTGCAACCGGAACTGTGATACCGAGCTCATCATGCATTGCCTTTACCATCGCTGCAACTGTACCGAAACCGGTCATATACTTACCGGCGCCCTCGGAAACACCAAGGATTACCGGAGACTGTAACTCTTCTGCTGTCAGGAGAACAGACTTTGTCCACTCAAGGTTGTTGATGTTGAACTGACCTACTGCATAGTGACCAGCTTTTGCTTTTTCTAACATTTCTTTTGCAGATACTAACATAATGAATTCCTCCATAACTTAATCAATTTGCCGCAATGCGGCAGTTGTTTTTACCCTACCGCTATTATATATTACTTCCTGTAAAAAATAAAGTTAAATTTTTAACAAAACGTACTTCCCGGCAAAGCCTCTTACTCGCCCTGCGGCACCATAATCTCGACCGCCTTGCACAGGTTCTTCACCACGACTTCCTCATGGTCGCCGCCGAATTCTCCGTCCAGCGTCCACGGGATCGTATTCTTCGCCGTGAACCGCACCTCGCTGGTCTTAAACGAGTAGATCATATCCGTATCGTCCACAAGATTGATCAACGATGCGATGATCTCGTTTAACTCGATCGGGTTCTTCGGCTTTTTGATGAGTGTGACCTCGAAGACTCCGTCATCCAGCAGGACGTCCTTTCCGGTCATCCCCTTAAATCCGCCCACAGAGGTGGAATTGCTGATCATCCCGTAGATGAACTCGTCCTGAAGACGCACATTGTCATACTCTACCTGCATGAGGAATGACGGGATATCGTGCAGACACTTCGCGCCCTCCAAGATGTAAGCCGCGTGTCCCAGCACGTTCTTCCACTCCTGGCTCGTCTTGTAGGAGACTTCCGTAAACAGCCCGAACGCCGCCACATAAACGAAGAAATCCCCGTTAAACGCCCCGATGTCGCACGGGAACGCCCGTCCTGCAACGGCTGTCTCCGCCGCCTTGACCATATTCTTCGGAATGCCGAGCGATGTGGCAAAATCATTCGTGCTGCCCGCCGCAATATAGCCGAGCGGCACCTTTTTCTCACGGTGCATCATACCCGTCACCGCTTCATCCAGCGTACCGTCCCCGCCGCTGCACACGACGAGATCGTAATCGCCGGCTTCCGTCTCGACCTTATGTATCGCGTCTCCCTGTGCCTGTGTCGGATAGATGGTGACCTCATAATCCGCCTTCACCATCACATCCACAATATCCAACAGCTGATTCTTGATCTGTGCCTTACCCGAAAACGGATTAAACACAAACAGTAACTTTTTCTTTGTACCCATTATTTATACACCCTTATCTTATTTCTTTCTATGAAACGAGGAAATCCTCAATCGCTGCAACGGCTTCCGCTTCGTCCGCCCCCTCTGCATCCACAAGAATCTCCTCACCGTTTAACAATGCCAGACTCATCATCCCCATAATGCTCTTCGCATTGACACGGCTGTCACCATGTTCCAGATAGATTTTGCTTTCATACCGGTTTGCCACCTGCACGAGATTTGCAATCGGTCTTGCCTCAAAATCCTGTTGCATCTTTACTACCACACTCTTTTTCATTGCGTCCTCCCATCCTCGCTTTCCAGCTTACACCTTACACTGTCTGCTGCCGGAGGCTGTCTGCCATCTCGCTGATTCTGCGAAGCCTGTGATTCACACCTGATTTTCCCACGGGGGGATTCAGGTAGGTTCCCAGTTCCGCGAGCGGCGCATCCGGGTATTCCAGCCGAAGCAGTGCCATCTCTTTGAGATTCTCCGGCAGATATGACAAGCCGGCAGTCTCTCTTATATATTCAATGTCCGCAAGCTGTTTGACTGCAGCGTTTACCGTCTTGCTGATATTCGCTGTCTCGCAGTTCACCTTGCGGTTCACCGAATTACGCATTTCCTTCAGAATCCGCACATTCTCCAGATTCATGAGCGCAACATGCGCCTCCATAATGTTTAGAATATCTACAATCTGCGAGCCTTCCTTCAAGTACACAACCTGATATTTTTTGCGCGCCACAATCTTGGCGTCCATGTCAAAACTGTTGATCACATCCCGAAGCTGCTCGGCCTGCGGGATACTGCGGCATACAATCTCAAAATGGTAGGATTTGTTGGGATCGCTGATCGATCCTCCCGCCAGAAATGCCCCTCTTATGTACGCCCTCTTGCAGCAGCTCTGCTGAATGAGGAGTCCCTTGACCGTATCCTCCGGCTCCGCCTCCCCTGTGGCATCGTTGTACATCTTAACCGTGGAAAAAACGCTGCGCGCCTCCTCCGCGGTATGTATTTCTTCTATATGAAACAGTTCTGCTAACAGCAACTGATATTTCTGCATCAGCAGCCGGTTCTCCGACTCTGCCGCAGGAATCCTTCCCTCAAACGCAATCAGCGCCGCCAGCTCTGCAATCTGGCAATGTCTGCTTTTTCCCAGATGTTTTGCCAGCTCTGTTTTTACCTCACTTGAAAATGACATAACTTACTCCAACCGTCCCTCGCGTCTATCGGCTCTGCCTTTTGTCTGCGGGGTCTATTTCCCGCGGAGCGCATCTTTGCCTATGTCGCGGTGCTCTATTTTCAGTCCGTATCCCTTCTGCCCGGAAAGCCGTTCATACAACGCATTGGCGAGTGTGACCGAACGGTGCTTTCCTCCGGTGCAGCCGATGGAAATTACAAGCTGGTTCTTCCCTTCTGCAATATAATTCGGAATCAGAAATTTCAGCATATCCTCCAGCTTGTCCAAAAACGTATGTGCCTCCTCATACTGAAACACATAATCCTGTATTTCCTTGTCATTGCCGGTCTTTGCCCGCAATCCCTCCACATAATACGGATTCGGCAGAAAACGCACATCAAAGACCAGATCGGAATCCGCCGGAATCCCATACTTAAATCCAAATGACAGAATCGTGATAAACAGATTCTTATAGTCCTGATTCTGCACAAAAATCTTATCCAGCTCCGCTTTCAGCTCCCTGGTCAGAAGCTGGCTGGTATCTATAATATAATCTGCGCTCTCTTTCAAAAACGCCAGACGCTTTCTCTCCTCTTCAATGCCCTTGTCCACCCGGTCTCCGCCGGACAGCGGATGGTTTCTTCTGGTCTCCTTATAGCGCTTGACCAGCACGGAATCCTCCGCATCAAGGAACAGGATCTCATAGTGTACCTGCTTTTTCTTGATCCGCGCAAGCACATCACGCATCTCTTCCAGTGCCTGGCCGTTCCGGATGTCAATACCGACCGCCACCTTCTGCAGTTCTGCCGTTTCCTGCAGACTCGACAGCTCCACGAACTTTTCAAGCAACGCGATCGGAAGATTATCCACACAATAGTATCCGATATCTTCCATCATCTTAATTGCCGTACTTTTTCCGGCCCCGGACATTCCGGTCAAAATCACGAACTTCATGCCAGTCACTCTCCATTCCTGCGTATCCTGCTGTTATCTTTGTCCATTGGGCTAAAATTCGCCAAGCATCTTAATCTCCGGTTCCAGCTTCACCTGAAACTGTCGATCCACCTCTGCGCTCACATCCGCAATCAGCGTCCTTATATCCTGTGCGGTCGCATTCCCTGTGTTGACCACAAATCCGCAGTGTTTCTGCGATACCTGCGCTCCGCCGACCCGGTATCCGCGCAATCCCGCATCCATGATCAGCTTTCCGGCAAAATATCCCTCCGGCCGCTTAAATGTGCTTCCCGCACTCGGATATTCGAGCGGCTGCTTTTCGGCACGCTGCGTGGCAAGCTCCTTCATCCTTGCACGGATGGCCTGCTCCTCTCCCGCCGCAAGCTTCAATACCGCCTGTGTGACGATATAGTGCTTCTTTAAAATGCAGCTTGTGCGGTAGCCAAGCTCCAGTTCATCCACGGACAACACATGCTGTACTCCCGTCTCATCGAGCACGGTCACCGTCTCTATGATGTCCCGCATCTCTCCGCCGTAAGCTCCCGCATTCATCACAACCGCACCGCCGATCGTTCCCGGAATCCCGGCTGCAAATTCCATCCCGGTCAGCGCATGTGACGCAGCAAGCGACGCCGTGCGAGACAAGAGCGCTCCCGCTCCCGCCGTAAGCTGCACGCCGTCTGCCGAAATCTCATCCATCCCGTCTCTGGTAAGAATGACCACCCCCCGGATGCCGCCGTCTCCCACCAGAAGGTTACTGCCATTGCCGACAATGTAATACGGCTCTCCCGCCTCCCGGCATGCACCGGTAACTGCCGCAAGCATCTTAGCTTCCGGCGTCACCAGCACATCTGCCGGACCGCCCACACGAAAGGTCGTGTGGCGGCTCATCGGCTCGTTCGGATGAATATTTTCTTTTCCTGCGATCTGTTCTAACGTATCCAATAACTGTTGTTTCATGCCTGTTCCTTTAAAAATGCAATATAACCGCGATATGCCTCATACAGATCCACCTTGCTGATGATCTCCCACGGTGCATGCATGTTCAGCACTGCCACACCGCTGTCAATCACGCGCATGCCATAGTTGGCAAGAATATAGGCGATCGTTCCACCGCCGCCCTGGTCAACCTTGCCGAGTTCTGCCGTCTGGAATGCCACCTCGTTGCGGTCCATGATCGCGCGGAGTGCTCCCACGTACTCTGCATTCGCATCATTCGATCCGGATTTGCCTCTGGCTCCGGTATATTTGTTAAACACAAGTCCTCTTCCAAAATATGCTGCGTTGCGCTTCGTCATCACGGACGGGAAGTTCGGGTCAAATGCCGCCGATACATCCGAAGAGAGAACGCTCGAGTTCTTCAGTGCACGTCTGAGTGCCAGCTCGGAATACGTTCCTGCCGCATTCATCACCTCTGCAACCGTGTTCTCGAAGAAACGGGACTGCATACCGCTCGCGCCGACGCTTCCGATCTCTTCCTTGTCCACCAGAAGGCATACGCTTGTGATCTCCGGCTTCTCCATCGCCACAATCGCCTCGAAGGAAGGATATGCGCACACTCTGTCGTCGTGTCCGTAACCCATAATCATGCTTCTGTCAAAGCCGTAGTCTCTCGCTTCGCCGGCCGGCACGACCTCAATCTCCGCAGAGAGGAAATCCTCTTCCTCTATATCATATTCCTTTGCAAGGATCTTCATGATATTGGCTTTTACTTTTTCCTTGACGTCGTCTTTTTCATCCGCTTCCGCCGGAATGCTGCCGATGATCAGGTCGAGATTCTCTCCCTCAATGACCTTGGCTGCCTTTTTCTCCATCTGCTCGCCGGAAAGGTGGATCAAAAGATCGCTCACGCCGAATACCGGATCCCCCGGCTTGTCACCGACGCTCACTTTGACCACGGTGCCGTCCTTTTTCGCAATGACTCCGTGCAGAGCCAGCGGCAACGTCACCCACTGGTACTTCTTGATACCGCCGTAATAGTGGGTATCAAGCATTGCAAAATCGGTATCCTCATACAGCGGATCCTGCTTTAAGTCCATGCGCGGGGAATCGATATGGGCGCCGAGAATATTCATGCCGTGCTCCATGCTCTTCTCACCGATTACGAACAGTGCAAGCCCTTTTCCCATGTTGTTCGCGTATACTTTATCTCCGGCTGCAAGCTTCGTGCCTTTCTCCAGCACGGTATCCAGATTTACGAATCCCGCCTTCTCTGCCTTCTCCGCAAAATAGGTCACGCACTCGCGCTCCGTCTTGCAGTTTGACAAAAACTTACGGTACTCCTCCGCAAAATCAAAAACTTCGTTTCTCTTTTTTCCTTCCGGGTATTTCTCCCATGCATTCTTTCTTTCCATTGCTGTTGTTTCTCCTAAACTATATTGATCTATTCGTCTTCCTCATCGTCGGACTTTTTCGTCAGGTTCTCCTGTACACGGCGGTACAGCTCCTGTGCGGCATTGTAACCCATCTTCTTCTGTCTGTGGTTGACTGCCGCCGCCTCACAGATGACTGCCAGGTTACGTCCGGCGCGGATCGGAAGCGAATGACATACGACTTTATTGCCGAGGAACTCCGTGTACTCCTCCTCGAGTCCCAGACGGTCATACTCATTATCCTTCTTCCAGTCTTCCAGCTTGATGACCAGATCGATCTGCTGCTTCTCCTTGACGCCCTCGACACCGAACAGCGTCTTCACATCAATGATGCCGATTCCGCGCAGCTCGATAAAGTAGCGCGTGATGTCCGGTGAAGTACCGATCAGCGTATGCTCGTTGATCTTGCGGATCTCCACAACATCATCAGTTACCAGACGATGTCCTCTGCGCACAAGCTCGAGTGCTGCCTCGCTCTTACCGATACCGCTCTCTCCCATAATCAGAAGTCCCTCGCCGTAGACATCTACAAGCACGCCGTGAATGGTGATGCACGGTGCCAGCTGCTCGCTCAGGCAGTAGATCAGCTCCGCCATGAACTCGGATGTGCTTCGCTTGGTTCCGAATACCGGCAGGTTGCTCTCCTCCGCAATTTTGAGGAACATCTCGTCCGGCTTTAAATCACGGCAGAAAATGACGCACGGAATATCGTAAGCCATAAACTCCCGGTAGATCGCTTCTTTTTTCTTCTCGTCCAGCTGCTGCAGATACGTGTATTCCACGGTACCGATGATCTGCACACGTGACTGCTCAAAATGCTCGAAATAGCCGCTCAGCTGTAATGCCGGACGGTTGACATCGCGGATCATGATCCGATGTCCTTTTAATTCCATCTGCGGAATAAAATTGCACAGATCGAGAATCTGCGCCACTTTTGCTACACCAACACCACTCATCCCTTACGCTCCTTTGTATGTGATTTACTTTTGTGCAAATTATACCATAGGCACATGGAATCTTCAACTAATCGGACGGCTGGTTTTCCCGTTCTTTCTCCCGGAAAAATTGGTAAACCGAGCGCGCTGCCTGCGGGCTCATGCTGTCCGTCTGTGCGAGATCTTCCTCCGTCGCCTCCCGGATTGCCTCCAGCGACTGATATTTTTTCATCAGTGCCTTGCGTCTTGCCGGGCCGATATCTGGAATGTCATCCAGTACGGAGTGTACCTGCTCCTTGCTTCGGAGCGACCGGTGATACTCAATGGCAAAACGGTGCGCCTCGTCCTGGATTCTTGTAATCAGCTTAAAGCCCTCACTTCCACGGTCGATGGGTATCTCTACATTATGATAGTATAGCCCGCGCGTGCGGTGATTATCATCTTTTACCATTCCGCAGACCGGAATATTAAGATGTAGCTCCTCTAACACTTTGAGTGCGATGTTCACCTGCCCGCGGCCGCCGTCCATCATGATCAGATCCGGAAATCTTGTAAAACTGCCGTACTCCTCCGACAGTTCTTTTTCTTCCATTTCCTCCATCTCACGCATGCCGTGTGTAAATCTTCTCGTCAGCACCTCATACATGGAGGCATAGTCATCCGGTCCCGACACCGTCCGCAACTTGAACTTCCGGTAATCACTCCGCTTTGGCTTGCCTTTCTCATACACGATCATGGAGCCGACCGACTCAAAACCGCTCGTATTTGAAATATCGTACGCCTCCACGCGGTTTAATCCTTTCATATCCAAAAGCTGTTCGATCTCCTTTAACGCACCGATCGTTCTGCCTTCCTCGCGCTTGATCTTCTCTCGATCCTGTGCAAGAACCATCTTGGCATTCTTCTGTGCGAGTTCCACCAGCTTTTCTTTCATGCCCTTCTGAGGCACACGGATGTAAACCTTGCTGCCCCGCTTCTCGCCAAGCCAGTCGGCAAGCACCTCCTGCTCCTCGATCTCCTGCGGCAGCATAATCTCTCGTGGGATAAACGGCGTTCCCGAATAGAACTGCTTTAAAAATGTGGTAAGGATCTGGGCTTTGGTGTCCTCCGTTCCGATCTTCACATAAAAATGGTCTCTGCCGATCAGTTTGCCGTCACGGATAAAAAATACCTGTACCACCGCATCACGGTCATCCGCTGCCAGTGCGATAATATCCTTGTCCTCGCCATCCGTATGCGTGATCTTCTGCTTCTGCGCAATCTGTTTGACACTGTTTAAAAGTTCCCGGTACTCGATTGCCTTTTCAAATTCCAGATTTGCCGACGCTGTATTCATCTTCTCTTCCAGAGACTTTAGCACCGGCGCATAGTTGCCGTTTAAAAATTCCACCACAGCATCCACGCGCTCGCGGTACGCTTCCTTTGTGATATATCCCTGGCAGGGCGCCGTGCACTGATGAATATGATAATTCAGGCACGGGCGGTCCTTTCCCGTGTCGCGCGGCAGGTTCCGGTTGCAGGTGCGCAGCTGATAGATCTTGTTCACCAGCTCGATCGTATCCTTGACCGCTCCCGCGCTTGTGTAAGGACCGAAGTACCGCGACTTGTCCTTTTTCTGCTGGCGGGAAAAGAGAACTCTCGGAAAATCTTCCCCGAGAGTCACTCTGATGTACGGATATGTCTTATCGTCCCGCAGCATGGTGTTGTACTTCGGCCGATGTTCTTTGATCAGATTACATTCCAGTACCAGCGCTTCCAGTTCGGAATCCGTCACAATGTACTCAAACCGCGCAATCTGTTTTACCATCTGAGCTTTCTTGATACCCTCATCATGGCTTGGCTGAAAATACTGGTGCACCCGCTTGCGCAGACTGACCGCCTTGCCAATGTAGATAATGGCATCACGGCTGTCATGCATAATATAAACTCCCGGCTGATCCGGGAGTTTTTTAAGTTCTTCTTCAATTACAAACATTACTGTTCCTCATGATCCTGCGTATTGCGCAGCAATACATCATCCATGTTCTGATTCTCTGCGACAGTTTTTCCCTCCTCGAGTTCCTGACGGGCTTCCTCCGCCTGCTCGAAGAATGTCTTCTTCTCCGCCTCGTCCTCCGGCTCCGGGATTCCCTTCAGTTCACGGAAAATCTTCATGAATTCCTTACCGGTAATCGTCTCATGCTCGTAGAGATATTCTGCGATATGATCGAGCACCTCCCGGTTCTCCGTGAGGAGACGCATCGCCTCATCATATGCGTGATTGATAATGGCAAGTACCTCTTTATCAATCTGCGCCGCCGTGTCCTCACCGCAGATCAGTCCTGCGCGGTTGTCCAGATACTGGTTCTCCACCGTCGCCAGGCACATCATGCCGAACTTATCGGACATACCGTACTGCGTTACCATCGCTCTGGCAATCGCCGTCGCCTGCTCAATATCGTTCGCCGCACCGCTGGTTGCCGACTGGAATACCAGCACCTCCGCCGCACGTCCTGCCATGTAAGTGGTAATCTTCGCCAAAAGTTCATCCTTGGTCTGGAGATACTTCTCCTCCTCCGGCGTCTGCAGCGTGTAGCCGAGCGCTCCCATCGTACGCGGAACAATCGTGATCTTCTGTACCGGCTCGGTGTTCTTCTGAAGCGCCGTCACCATCGCGTGGCCGACCTCATGGTAGGACACGATCTTGCGCTCCTTGTCGCTCATCACGCGGTCCTTCTTCTCCTTGCCGCCGACTGCCACAAGCTCAAACGCGTCAAACAGATCGGACTGGTTGACAAACTTTCTGCCGTTCTTGACGGCATTGATCGCCGCCTCATTGATCATATTGGCAAGATCGGAACCCACCAGACCTGCCGTCGCAAGTGCCAGTGCATCCAGATCCACGGTCTCATCCATCATGACATCCTTGGAATGTACCTTGAGTGTCTCCAGACGTCCCTTCAGATCCGGCTTGTCGACAATGATCCGGCGGTCAAAACGTCCCGGACGGAGCAGCGCCTTGTCCAGCACCTCCGGGCGGTTGGTTGCAGCGAGAATCAGAATTCCCTTGGACGTGTCAAAGCCGTCCATCTCCGCAAGGAGCTGGTTCAATGTCTGCTCTCTCTCGTCGTTGCCGCCGTAACGCGTGTCACGGCTCTTACCGATCGCATCGATCTCATCGATAAAGATGATACACGGTGCCTGCTTCTGTGCTTCCTTAAACAGATCCCTCACACGGGAAGCTCCGACACCAACGAACATCTCCACAAAATCCGAACCTGCCAGCGAGAAAAACGGTACCTTCGCCTCGCCCGCCACTGCCTTGGCAAGGAGCGTCTTACCGGTTCCCGGAGGTCCCACAAGAAGCGCACCTTTCGGCAGCTTCGCACCGATGTCGCGGTACTTTTTCGGGTTGTGCAGGAAATCGACGACCTCCTGCAGCGATTCCTTCGCCTCATCCTGTCCCGCAACATCCTTGAACGTCACGCCGGTCTGCTTCTCCACATAAACTTTGGCATTGCTCTTGCCGACGCCCATGGCGCCGCCACCCATCCGGCGCATCACCACGCCGAGCACAACCCAGATCAGCACCAGCGGAATCAGATAGCTTAAGATGCTGTAAATCCAGGTGGACGTATTATCCGGAATCACTCCGCTGATATCTACACCCTTTTCCTTAAGTAACGGAATCAGTTCATCATCCGCCACACGCCCGCAGTAATACGTTACCTCGTATGGCGTTTTCTCATCGGAATCCAGTGTGATGTCGATCTGATAGGAACCGATCTCCACCGACTTCACGCTTCTGCCTTCCCATTTGCCGGTGCCGTTCACCATGTCGAGGAACTCCGAGTAGGACACCTCCTGCGTGCTCATCTGATTGAACTGATTGGTTACAAGACTCATAATAAACAGCGCAATCAGTGAAATCAGTATAAATGCCATCAAAATCTGGCCATTGTGATTCCCTTTGCCGCCGTCTCCGTTATTCCCTCCGTTTGAATTACCGTTATTGTAATTATTATTTGATCCCTGATTGTCCATTGAAGTATTTATCCTTTCCAACAGACTCCGCCAGTTCAGAGTCTGGATTCTTATCGTATATCTTCTATATTATATTGAAAATAGAATTTAAAAGCAATACGTTCTTCGTGAAGTTTTCCTGTCATTTCTAAAATAATTCTAAAATTTCCCGGCATACTATTTTCTGTGTTTTTGAAATTGTGCTGGATTTTCCGGACACTTAGTTGTATACTGTATGGGTTATATAGATCGTATTACTATTATTCACACAACTGTACTTTTATATGAGGAGGAAAACCCTATGCCTGTAAAATATGTCTTTGTCACCGGTGGTGTCGTTTCCGGCCTTGGGAAAGGTATCACGGCTGCTTCTCTGGGAAGACTTTTAAAAGCCCGTGGCTACAAAGTGACCATGCAGAAATTCGACCCGTACATCAACATCGATCCCGGAACCATGAACCCGATCCAGCACGGCGAGGTATTTGTGACCGATGACGGTGCAGAAACAGACCTGGACTTAGGACATTATGAGCGTTTCATCGACGAGAGCCTGACCAAGAATTCCAACGTTACAACCGGTAAGGTATACTGGTCTGTTCTTCAGAAGGAGCGCCGCGGCGATTTCGGCGGAGGTACCGTACAGGTCATCCCTCACATCACAAACGAGATCAAGAGCCGCTTTTACCGGAACTTTACTTCCGAGGAGACACACATTGCCATCATTGAAGTCGGCGGTACCGTCGGCGACATCGAGAGCCAGCCGTTCCTCGAGGCAATCCGTCAGTTCCAGCACGAAGTAGGGCACGAGAATGCAATCCTCATTCATGTAACATTGATTCCATATATCAAGGCATCCGGCGAGCTTAAGACAAAGCCGACACAGGCGAGCGTCAAAGAGCTGCAGGGAATGGGTATCCAGCCGGATATCATCGTCTGCCGTTCCGAGCATCCGCTCGATCAGAGTCTCAAGGACAAGATCGCGCTGTTCTGTAACGTGCCGAACCGCAATGTACTTCAGAATCTTGACGTTGAATATCTCTATGAGGCGCCGCTTGCCATGGAGAAAGAGAATCTCGCCAAGGTTGCCTGCGAAGCGCTTCATCTGGACTGTCCGGAACCGGATTTAAAGGACTGGGAGGCAATGGTCGACGCACTCCGTCATCCGAACAAGGAAGTGACTGTCGCATTAGTCGGAAAATATACCGCACTTCACGACGCTTATATCTCTGTTGTGGAGGCGTTAAAGCACGGCGGCATTGCGGAGCGCGCGACCGTCAATATCAAGTGGGTGGATTCTGAGGACGTCACCCCGGAGAATGTGGACGAGATCTTATCCGATGTATCCGGTATTCTCGTACCGGGCGGATTCGGTTCCCGCGGTGTCGAGGGAATGATCCTTGCCGCAAAGTACGCACGCGAGCATCAGATTCCTTACCTAGGTCTGTGCCTCGGTATGCAGGTTGCAATCATCGAGTATGCAAGACATGTCTGCGGCTTCAACGATGCGCACAGCATCGAGCTCGATCCAAACACCACACATCCGGTCATCGCACTCATGCCGGATCAGAACGGTGTCGAGGATATCGGCGGAACCTTACGGCTTGGCTCTTATCCGTGTATTCTGGACAAGACTTCCAAGGCATACGAAGTATACGGTACTGAAGAGATCCACGAGAGACACAGACACCGTTATGAGGTCAACAACGACTTCCGCGCTTCTCTCACCGAGAACGGCATGAAGCTCTGCGGTACCTCTCCGGACGGCAGAATCGTGGAGATGATCGAGATTCCGGGGCATCCGTGGTTCGTTGCCACGCAGGCTCATCCGGAGTTAAAGTCGAGACCGAACCGTCCACATCCGCTCTTTAAGGGCTTTGTGGAAGCTTCGATCCGATGCAGCGAGAAATAAATATAACAAAAGTGGCTGTCGCACTAAGCATATCGTATTTTGCTTTGATAAGTAATATTATAAGAAACGCACTTGGGGATTTCATGTGGAAATGCAGATGGAATATTCGTTGGAGAAAAATGTGAACATTTCTTCCGGCTGAATGTTTGCATCGGATTCCGTGTCTCTTCCACGTTTGAACACTCCCGGAGTGTGTCCGACAAATCAGAGATAATGGGCGAACTTTCTAGTGGCGACTAATGCCGCTGCTTCACAGACATTATAAAATCGCGCGAACCGAAACTCGCTGCCATCTGCTATTGAAATAGGGCAGATGGCAACTCAAACATCGGCTTCGCGCGATTATGTTTTATTCAGCAGCGGCAAAAGCGCCACACGAAAGTTCTTAAATTGTCTCATGATTTGCGGACACAGTCCGTGGAGTATATCCATCCGCATTTCCATCTGAAATCCCACGGTGTGGTCTTTTGATAATATTACTTATCCCCCAAAAGAGAGCTATGCTTATCGCGGCAGCCCCTTGTGCCTCTACATCTGGTGTCTTACCACCGCATATTCATCATCCAGCTGATAATACGGACATTCTCTGTAATGCCCCTGCATCAGTCTCGCCGCATCATCCTCATCCATATCCACTTCACAGTAGTAGGTCTCGTCATCTTCATCGTACACATTGTATACACAGCTGTCACAGCTTGCTTTCGCCATAAGACGTCCTCCTTTTCGCACTTCTCTTCTATTTCCATGTTGAAATCACTTCATCGTACAGCCGCAGCAGAAAATCATGCAGCAATTCCCTCTGGGTATCCCAGTATACCTCCGTGATCTCATCGCCGTCCTCCTGCGCTTCCGTCACATCCATCACCGCATCCAGAATCTCCGGATTCAGATCATCCATCGCCTCCTGCACGGCAGCCTCAAAATCACAGTAGCTGTCACTGGTCAGATACAGAATAAAATTTTCCCGGTTCAGGTTTCTCGCCTCATAGCTTCCTGTAAACAGATCGTTCCCGATCGATGCGATCCGCTCAAACTCCTCCTTGACCGTCTCATATTCGACGGTGCAGTAACTCTCTTTAAAAAATTTATCAAATACTTCCTTGTCTATCTTCTGTCCCATTTGTTTCACCTCTTGCAATTTCTCGTGTGCCGTGCTATTTTAACATAAAATTAAGAAAAGAGGAACCCATACCATGAATACACTTCCCAAAGATCCCGTCATGCTCTTAAGCTTTGTCAACACACATCTCCGTGACCACTATCCGTCGCTGGAAGAATTTGCCGCAACCTACCAGGTTGATGCCGCAGACATCGTCTCTGCATTAAAAAATATAGACTACGCATACGATCCGGCGACCAATCAGTTTATCTGATTCGTCAGTCCCGCTTGTTCCGGCACTCTAATCCACAGTCTCATCGTTTAGATATTTTCGCACGCGCTTCCAGTCCGGGTAAAACTTCGTCATGAATCCCCAGAAGCGCTGATTGTGGCTTGCCTCCAGAATATGCGTCATCTCATGGACGACGACATATTCCAGACACTCCGGCGGCTTGGACAAAAGTGCCAGATTGATGTTGATGTGATGCGTCTGCACGTTACAGGAACCCCATCTCGTCTTCATCTGCCGGATCGTGATTCCGGAGACTTTCACGCCCATCACCGGCTCCCATTTTGCCACAAGGCGTTCCACCTCACGCTTTAACTGTTTCTTTCTGCGCGCGATTTCTGCCGCATCCAGTTCCCGGTTTTCCGAACGGCGCGCTCCGGCTTCTTTGTATTTTTGCTGATATTTCCGTATCCATTCGATCCGCTCTCCGGCAAATGCCGCAATCCGCGCATCGCTCATCTGATGCGGCGCTGAGATCCGCACCGTGCCATCCTCCTTGCTGATGCGCAGGTACATGTTTTTCATTCGCTTTTTCGTGACAATGATCGGCACGCCCTCTATCTTTATCTCATAAGTGCGCTCTCTCATAGTTCCTGCTCCCCGTATGTTCTTAAAATAGTTTTGAGATACTCGCGGTATTCCCGCACAACGGGTTCCGGCGACTCGATCTGCACTGCCGCGCCAAGCCCCGCCAGCCAGCCGAAGAACTGGCGGCTGACCGCAACGCTCACGCGCACCCGGATCCTTGTCCCGTCATACCGGCGCATCGCAACCTCCTTGCCGAAACGGTCGATCATGACTCCCGTGAGGGCGTCTTCGCAGATTAAGGTCACGGTCTCGTCTTCCCCCGCGAACATGCCGAACGTCTTTCGGGAATATGCCGCCACGTCAAAATTCCCGAACTGCTCCTTCCCCTCTCTGCTTTCCGCCGTAAGTTCGATCTTTATCATCTTATCCACACGGTAATGGCGGATGTCGCGGCTTCTGTCATCGTAGGCGATCAGATAATAGTTCTCGTCATCCCACGAGAGCAGCCAGGGACTCACTTCATAATAACTGCCGTCCCGCCGCAGTTTCATCTCTTTATTGACCGTCCATTCAAAATACTGAAAACGGATCTTCACATTTTCTGCAATGGCATTGTAAATCATATCTACATTATAATAGATGTTTTCATTGACCGCCTTGCTGCGGTTGGTCACCACGACCTGTCTGTGGAGCTGCTTTGCTTGTTCCCTGCCGCAGAGCGTCTCCAGCTTGGCAATCAGCTCTCTCGACTTCTTCGTCGTGATGAACTTTGACGCCTGCACGGCATCCACAAGCAGCTTTAATTCCGCCAGTTCAAATTTCCGGCTGGCAAGATAATATCCGCCGGGGCGCTCCTTGACCCGTATAATGTCCAGCCCGAAATCTTCCAGTTCCTCCATATCGGTGTACACTGTTTTGCGCTCCGAGCGGATTCCGTTCGCCTCCAGATAGTCGATGACCTCCTGCGTCGTCACAGGATGATCTTCGTCTGTTCTCTCATATAAAAGCTGCGCCATGTAAAGCAGCTTCTGTTTCTGCTTCTCGCTTCTTCCTCTTCCCATGACATGTTGTCCTTTCCACGCAGGTGTGCGGCATTTCTTCGCAGTGCCGCGTGATGTCGGGCATTCGCCCTATCAGTTCGTCAAGGCGAGGCAATCCTTGTGCAAGCACAGAATGCCTCACCTTTCCTCACTGCACTGCTCATTGCTTATTCACATTATACCCTAATTCGGGATGATATGGGGCACTTTCTTGCAAAGCCGGGCGTGATGTCTGTTTTTTTCAATCAGGTCTTGCATCCTGTTCATTTCGTGTTATAATATAGTTAAGTTCATAAGAATTACCGAGAGACATGAGCAAGGTAAGAGCAGAGACGATGGAATCGTTTTTGTTTGCCTTGCTCTTTTTGTATTTCAAAGAAAAGGAGAATGTATTATGTATGATGTAGCAATTATCGGTGCCGGAGTCATCGGCAGTGCAATCGCAAGAGAATTATCCAGATACCAGGCGAACGTCTGTGTCATCGAGCGCGAAGAGGATGTCTGTGACGGCACCTCCAAAGCCAACAGTGCGATCATCCACGCAGGCTTCGACGCAACCCCGGGTTCCTTAAAGGCAAAGTTAAATGTCCGCAGCAACGAGATGATGGATGCCCTCTCAAAAGACCTCGACATTCCGTTTAAGAGAAACGGTTCCCTCGTCGTATGCACCAAAGATCAGGACCGCAGCGGTCTTGACGCCCTTTTAGAAAAAGGTGAAAAAAACGGCGTACCGGGTCTGCGCATCTTAGAGCGCGAAGAGCTGCTTCAGATGGAGCCGAATTTAAGTGACGACGTCACCTGCGGTCTGTATGCCCCGACCGGCGGCATCGTCTGCCCGTTCCACATGACCATGGCATTTGCAGAAAACGCATACACCAACGGTGTTTCCTTTTTCTTAAATACCAAAGTCACTTCCATCCAGAAAAAAGACGGCGGTTACACGTTAGAGACCATCCACACCGACACAGACACACCGGAAACCTTTGAGGCGAAGGTTATCATCAATGCTGCCGGCGTTCACGCTGACGAATTCAACAATATGGTAAGTGAGCACAAGCTTCATATTACCGCCCGCAAAGGCGAATACTGCCTGCTCGACAAAGAGGCCGGAACACACGTATCACACACGATCTTCCAGCTTCCATCCAAAATGGGAAAAGGCGTGCTCGTCACTCCTACCGTACACGGCAACCTCTTAGTCGGTCCGACCGCAGTGGACGTCACGAATAAGGAAGCCGTCAACACCACACAGGACGGACTGGATTCCCTCGCAAAGACTGCCGCATTGAGCGTCAAAAATGTTCCGATGCGCCAGGTTATCACCTCATTTGCAGGCCTTCGCGCACACGAAGACGGCAACGATTTCATCATCGGGGAAGCGGAAGACGCGAAAGGTTTTATCAACGCAGCCGGCATTGAATCTCCGGGTCTCTCCTCCGCACCGGCAATCGGAGAGATGGTCGCAGGCATCGCCGCCGATCTTCTTTCTCTTACGAAGAAAACAGATTTCATCTCCACACGCAAAGGCATCTTAAGACCGGAGACGCTTTCCATGGAGGAGCGCAATCAGCTGATCAAAGAGCATCCGGAATACGGCAACATCATCTGCCGCTGCGAGATGATCAGCGAGGGCGAGATCATGGACGCCATTCACCGTCCGCTCGGTGCCCGCTCCCTCGACGGAGTAAAACGCCGCACCAGAGCCGGCATGGGACGCTGTCAGGCAGGTTTCTGCTCCCCGCGTACCATGGAGATCTTAGAGCGTGAAGTACCAATGAGTATGTTTGATATTACCAAAAACGGCGTCGGCGGCAACATCGTCATCGGCATCAACAAAGAGATTTAAAGGGGGATTCTACTATGAAAAACTTTGATTTAGTCATCGTCGGCGGAGGTCCTGCCGGACTTGCAGCCGCTGTATCTGCAAGAGACCACGGCATTGAGAGCATCTTAATCATCGAGAGAGACAAAGAGCTCGGCGGTATCTTAAACCAGTGCATCCACAACGGTTTCGGCTTACATACCTTCAAGGAGGAGCTGACCGGACCGGAATACGCTTCCCGCTTCATCGAGCAGGTGGCAGAGCGCGGCATCGAGTACAAATTAAACACCATGGTCATGGACATCGCTGCCGATGCCCCGTCCGGAAACGTAATCACAAAAAAAGTAACCGCCATGAACCGCGAAGACGGTATGTTTGAAATCCACGCAAAAGCTGTCATTCTCGCCATGGGCTGCCGCGAGCGTTCCAGAGGCGCCTTAAATATTCCGGGCTATCGTCCGGCCGGTATTTTTTCCGCAGGTACGGCGCAGCGCCTGGTCAACATGGAAGGATACATGCCGGGTCGTGAAGTTGTCATCTTAGGTTCCGGCGACATCGGTCTGATCATGGCACGCCGCATGACGCTGGAGGGTGCGAAGGTCAAGGTGGTTGCCGAACTGATGCCTTACTCCGGCGGTCTGAAGCGAAATATCGTACAGTGTCTGGATGATTTCGGCATTCCGTTGAAGCTCAGCCACACCGTCATCGACATTGAGGGCAAAAACCGTGTCGAGGCCGTCACGATTGCAGAAGTCGGTCCGGACCGCAAACCGATTCCGGGAACCGAGGAGCGCTACACCTGCGACACCCTGCTTCTCTCCTGCGGACTGATCCCGGAGAACGAGCTGAGCCGCAGCGCAGGCGTTGCCATCAATCCTGTCACCTCCGGTCCGGTCGTCAACGACAGCCTGGAGACCAGCATCGACGGCGTTTTCGCCTGTGGAAATGTCCTTCATGTACATGACCTTGTGGACTATGTTTCCCAGGAAGCAACCGCAGCCGGAAAAAATGCCGCCGCTTATATCCAAAACGGCTCCAGCAAAGATGCCGCATCCGTCGAGATTTTCCCGGTGGACGGCGTGCGCTACACCGTTCCGAAATATGTCCGTCCGACCGAGATGGACGACACTTTAACCGTCCGCTTCCGTGTGGGCGCGGTATACAAGAACTGCTCGATTGCGACTTACTTCGATGACACCTTAATCAGCAAGCGCAAACGTCCGGTTATGGCTCCCGGCGAGATGGAGCAGGTAATTCTCGACAAGAAAAAACTTGCTGAATTCCCGGATCTGTCCAGAATCACAATCCGCATTGAAGAAAATTCATAAATAGAATGGAGGAATCATCATGAGCACAAGAGAATTGACCTGTATCGGCTGCCCGCTCGGGTGCGCCATCACAGTTACCATGGACGGATCTACCGTCACCGCCGTCACCGGCAATACCTGCCCGAGAGGCGACGCCTACGCCAGAAAGGAAGTCACGAATCCGACCCGTATCGTAACATCGACGGTCCGGGTGAACGGAGGCATCTACCCGATGGCAAACGTGAAAACAGCCTCCGACATTCCCAAAGGCAAGATTTTCGACTGTGTCAACGCCTTAAAGGATGTCACCGTCAATGCACCGCTTAAGATCGGCGATGTGGTCTTATCCAACGTTGCCGGAACCGGCGTCGACATCATTGCAGCCAGAAACGTTCCTGCAAAATAAGCGCTTTTAAAGAATCTCACTTTATTATATAATAAGGTCATCATGCGATCGGCATGATGACCTTATTGATTCATCGAACACAGGAGATTGTCATGAAGAAATTATTCAAAGAAGCCCTAGAGGATTCTCCCATCATTGCAGCGGTCAAAGACGACGAAGGTCTCTCCAGATGCCTGACCAGCGACAGCCGCATTATCTTTATCTTATACGGAGACATCGTCACCATCAGTGACATCGTGGAGACCGTCAAATCCGCCGGAAAGCTTGCGATCGTCCATCTGGATCTCATCAACGGACTGAGTTCCAAAGAAGTGGCCGTCGACTTTCTTCAAAAATACACAAATGCCGACGGCATTATCACAACCAAACCGACACTTATCAAACGTGCCAAAGAGCTGGGGCTCTTTACGATCCTCCGGCTGTTTCTGATTGACTCCATGGCATACGAAAACATCGACCGCCAGGTCAAATCCTCCCGCCCGGATCTGATCGAAATCCTGCCGGCACTGATGCCCAAGGTCATCGCCAAAGTCTGTCAGTCCACCTCCACACCGGTCATTGCCGGCGGGCTGGTCTCCGAAAAGGAAGACATCCTCGCCCTTTTGGATGCAGGCGCGACCAGCATCTCCTCCACAAACGAGAAAATCTGGTTTTTATAAACACTCCTCTCCTGCATGTACTATGATGCAGTGTCAAACATTCTGTGCTGGATCATATGCGCCACCAGCAGGATTACAAAAATGCAGGCTGATACACTATGAAGGATCAGCCATGCCTTTGGCATGTCCGGGATATGTGCCAGCACCCCGCTGGTCAAAATCAGAATACAGTCAAAAAGCAGCATGTAATCCACTGCTTTGTATTTTCCCGGCATGTTTTTTATGGCTTTTCTTTTTATCACCGTATGTACAACAAGTCCGATTACAAAGAGAAGCCCCACGATCATGTGGACACTCATACCGGTAAGTCTTTCACAAAAGAGAAAAAGAAGGACTGCTGTCGCAATCACCAGCATCCGGCTGCGTTTATTCTTCATATTCGATTCCCCCGCTTCCTGTTTTTTCTTCTGGAAGTGTCTTTACAAAGCCAAAAAAGTAGATCACATGACATACCCACACAACAGATAAAACAATCCGGCCGACGGGCACATTTTTCATACAGATAAATCCGATCGCCATAAGAATCGTCACAGTGGCGACAATACTGACCTTGGTTTTCATCTGCATGCCTTCTTTTCTCACATAGGATTCCAGATTCTTTTTGTAAAGATCGGTACCGGTAAACCAGTCATGAAGGCGCGTTGAACTTTGTGAAAAGCAAAAAAGCGTCAACAGAAAAAATGGAACCGTCGGCAGAATCGGAAGCACAATACCGATACAGCCCAGCGCAAGGCTGATACACCCGGCGGCTGCGAAAAAAAATTTTTTAATCTTCAATCTCTGACTCCTTTGTTATGTTTTGTTTGTTGGTTAGTTGTGACTAATCCGCAAAATCATAACATAAGTTGTTCCGCAGTGCAAGCCTTTTTCCCAAATCCATTTTCACTTTTCAGCTGCTTTTCACACCACCGTGCATACCGTTTCCCCCATTAGTACGCAAAAAAGAACCACTGCCTTACGGCAATGGTTCTTTCTACAAGTCATGGGCAGAGGTGGATTCGAACCACCGAAGCAATTTGCAGCAGATTTACAGTCTGTCCCCTTTGGCCACTCGGGAATCTGCCCATTTGTCAGCATGTCCTAACGAAGATAAATTATATCACAGCACAATCAGATATGCAAGGCTAAAATAAAATTTGTCAAAATCAAATATAACGGTCAGATTATCGGCAAAAGACCGGAGAACCCTTCGGCTCCCCGGTCCTGTGCCTTTCTGCCCATCTGAAATTCTGCAGAAACTTCTAATGTGGATCCGTCAGGATTCCCTATAACATGCCATCCTTGATCACATCATGATCTCTGAGCAGCTTCTCCACGACGGTTCCCTTGACCACGCGAAGCAGCGGCTTCTTTAATACATTGAGCGGTCCCGGCAGTTCGATCTCAAGCGGAGACTTTCCATCCATCAGCTTCACACTGCTGTCGAGCAGCTCTCTGACATCATAGACACTTCCCCATACCTCAGGAACGCCTCTGTCTACACCGAGCAGTCCGTATACCGCCTCCATTGCAGTTCTGACCGAATATTCCGTCGTGAAGACCGTATCACGCGGTGTATCTGCGAACTGTCCGAGGAATGCAAAGTTCACACAGCCATCCGGGATGACATCCGGGCGGTCGCCCTTGGTTCTCGGCATAAAGAACGCTGTGATGTACGGCATCATCGTCGGTACACATACGGCGCTGTTCTCTGCCAGATCCGGGATCTCCTCCACCGGAACACCCAGATGATACAGCCACTCCTCAGTGATCTCCTTACCGGTACACTCCTTCATCGGCTTCTTCACATAATCGCCCGGCACATCGGTGAACAGACCGTATACCCACACGCATACTTTATCCTTATCCTGATCCTTGAACTGTCCCTGGCGGTTGATCGTCCAGCTGAGCAGCCAGCTGGAATCCTTACAGCTTACGATACCTCCGGTCACAACCTTTCCGCTTCTCGGATCACGCTTACAGATATTCGTGATGTACGGAATGATCTTGTCGTCCAATGTGGTCACGGTTGCAGATTCCCAGTTCGTCTTCGCCACATCCGAGCAGAACTTCTCCGGATGTCCGAAGGACGGATCCTGCTTTGCAATATTCTTCCACAGGCTCCAGCAGCCGCTCGTGCGCACTTCCGCGTCCCCGTTCGGCGCATGGTTCTGATCACCGTAGATCGTACCCTCGGTACAGCTTCCGTTTGTCACGAACACGAGATCATTCTCCGTGAGCACAATACCTTTCTCCACACCGTTGACCTTGCACTCGATCGCCTTGGCAACCTTCTTGTCATCCTTGATGTCGAAAATGACATTCGTTACCTCGGTATTAAACTGGAAGTCAACACCGGCTTCCTCAAGGTATCTCTGCATCGGCAGAATCAGCGACTCATACTGATTGTACTTCGTGAACTTCAAAGCGCTGAAATCCGGCAGTCCCGCGATGTGGTGGATGAAACGCTGGAAATAGAGCTTCATCTCCAGTGCACTGTGCCAGTTCTCAAAAGCAAACATCGTGCGCCAGTACAGCCAGAACGTAGAATTGAATACCTCGTCGTCAAACACATCCTCGATCGTCTTGTCGTAGAGGTCCTCATCCTTTGTCATGAACAGCTTCATGATCTCCATGCAGCCCTTCTGGCTCAGATTGAACTTGCCGTCTGTGTGCGCATCCTTGCCGCGCTCCTCTGTGGCACGGCACAGGGAATAGTTCGGGTCTTCCTTGTTCAGCCAGTAATACTCGTCCAGAACGGAGACGCCCGGCGTCTCAATCGACGGAATGCTGCGGAACAGATCCCACAGGCACTCAAAATGGTTCTCCATCTCACGTCCGCCGCGCATCACATATCCTCTCGTCGGATCATTGATACCGTCGCAGGCGCCTCCCGCGATGTCCATTGCCTCAAGAATGTGAATGTGGGAACCTTCCATCTGACCGTCTCTCACCAGGAAGCAGGCTGCTGCCAGAGACGCCAGTCCGCTGCCGACAATATAGGCGCTCTTCTCATCCACGCCCTCCGGCTTTCTCGGTCTCGCAAAAGCCTCGTAATTACCGTTGGTATAATAGATACCCTTGCTGTTCTTCTCATGCCTGCCACGCTCGGTATTGCGGTATTCCGCTCTCGCCTTCTCCTCGACCGCTTTCTTCTGCGCACGCTCGCCGCTGTTCTTATGGCTGCCTGCCGCCAGTGCCGCCACACCTGCTCCGGCTGCCAGCGCAGCCACGCCAAGTCCTATATGTTTTCCTTTTCCCATCGTAACTACCACCTTTCCAGTTATGCTGTAAATTCTTTGTGTCCTTATCTTAGTCTGCCCAGATGAATGACACAATTTACAAAAAGATCAAAATGATAAAAAACTTATCATTCCGGCTCTTTTGATAAACTTGCGGATTCCTTCTGTTCAAAATTCCGGGCGGCGTTTAAGATACTGCCGTGTAGCATCGTACTCAGCCGCTGCACAAGCTCTCTGTAATCCGCCTTCATGCCGCCGTCGATCCAGTGCAGCATCATGCCGACAAAGCCGTATTTGTAGAACTCCGCAATCAGTGCCTTGTCCTCCTCGCTAACCGCCGTATCGCGGCATTCTTCCTCGACCACATCCGCCAGCAGATCATAGGTCAGCTTATAGAGGTAGCTCTCGATCTTCTTCTGGCTGACCGAGTGGTAAACATTCAAAATAAACGGCTTATTCTCCAGTACCGCCTCAAAGATCTGCTCCAGTCCCTCGCTCCACGTACTGTAAGTCTTCTTATCCGCGAGCGCACGCTTTCCATCCTCCAGACACACCCACTCGATCAGGTCGTAAATATCCTTGAAATGATAGTAAAATGCCATGCGGCTGATCCCGCAGTCCTCCGTCAGATCGTTGATCGTAATCTTATCCACCGGCTTCTTAAGCAAAAGCTTTTTCAGTGATGCCTCCAGTGCAAGTTTTGTCGTATTCGACATGGCTGCCTCCCTGTTCCGTTCTTGCGGCAACGGATCTTACCGTCCGCACCTTTATTGTATTCCTCCTCATAGGCAGGGGCAAATAAAGAATTTCTAAATTTTCTTAATTTTTTTTGGTTGCAGACGCGCGTTTTCACCCGCTTGTACGTCCAAATTACTATATACATTTGCTGTCTTTTTGCTATAATGTTATTGTATTTGCGCTTATAGACAAATCTGGGAACTTCTATACATATTTGGATGCGCAGATGGAGGAATACATGATCAGTAACACGGATATCCGTTACTTTTTTGATACCTACTATGACAACTTCATACACAGTCTCTCCTGGGAGGACCGCCTTCTGGAGCCTGCCGGCCGCGAGGAATGGCTGGCGACGCTTCGCGCCTGTGCGGACGATCAGCAGCAGCGCTGTGCGGACAATCAGGCACTGCTCGAGCAGTATCTCTATCCGCTAAGCAGCAATCCCAATCTGCTGTCCGACGAGGGATATGATCTTTTACTTTCTTTTTGCCGTGACTTTTATTACAGCAACTATACCGAACCGGCTCTGTTGATCCGCATTATCGATATTCTGCTTCCACATTATGAAGCCCGCAACGATACGGAAAGTCTGCTGTTTCTCTATATCTGTGCAGGTTTTTCGTACATGGAACTCTCGCGCACCGGGGAACCCACCTCGCGCGATAAAACCGTATATTTCTACACCAAAGCGCTCGCTTACCGGGATCAGATTGAATTCTTTGAATCGGCGGCAAGCCGTGACTATATTTTCGTCGCTTATTACAACCTGATCCGGGTGGCGCCGGGTCTTGGCATCTTAGACATCGAGACCGCTTACCGGCTCTGGGAGGAGCTCTGTCAGATCCGCACCATGCCCAAGTTCTGCCAGTACGATACCTCCAATCCGCGGATTCCGCAGCTCTGCGACCGCGCGATCAACGATTTCCGCGCGTACGGCGCCGTTCTTAATGTCGAGCCCGTCATTGCACCGTCTGCGATCCTATCCTCTCTGGAGAATATGACACAGGCCTACTACGCCGAGGCATTGCACGAGTACGGGTCCATCTATGAGTGCCCTGCATTTACGGTATTTAACTACCACTATGTGCAGGCGCGCAACGGCGTGATAACCTGGGAAGCCGCCTGGCAGATTCTGGACGATTATTACAACCACAAGATGCAGACCATCGGTCAGGCTTCCTCGCCCGATCTGCTTGCCTTTTATACCAATCTGCCGATCAACCTGATCGATGTGTTAGACCATACGCATTTCAAGGAGGAGTTTAAACAGACGACTTACCGGCGCTACCGCAATCTGATCACCCGCTATCTGATGAATCAGCCTGCCAGCCTGAATTCCTACACGTTAAACAACGGCGTCCAGCTGGTGGCATTTCATCCGCTGATCCTCGGGACTTTCCCGAACCGTATGGAAAAAATGAACTTTATTGTGGATCTGGTAGTGACCAGGCATCTCACAACGTTCACACACTCCGTTATGGTATCCTATCTTGCGGAAGCGATCGGAAAACATATTTTAGCCGCACGGCCGGAGCTTTTGCGCATTCCGTCCTCCTATCTGGAGGGAAATGCCTATGCCTCCCCCGCGGAAGTATTGGACTATATCGTTCCCGCGGCTTTATTCCACGATATCGGAAAAAACGGCATGATCCCGATCATCAACACGCAGCACCGCAAGTTAAACGACTACGAATTCAACATTATTCAGACGCATCCGCAGAAGGGCTCCGACTACCTGTCCTCCGATCCGGACTTTTTAATCTACCAGCCGGTTGCGCTCGGACATCACCGCTCCTACGACGGTACCCGCGGTTATCCGCTCAGTTTTGACAATACCGCCTCGCCGTACCGGGACGCCATCGACCTGATCCACATCTGCGACTGTCTGGACGCCGCGACCGATTACTTAAGCCGCAATTACCACCGCGCGAAACCGTTCGATGTGGTATTGAATGAACTGAAGGCAGGACGCGGCACCGAATACAATCCGGATATGGTGGATGTGATTCTAAGCGACCGGGAATTATATAACGATTTAAAGATGCTTACGGAGCAGAACCGTGAAAATATCTACTATGACATCTATCTCACGTTTGTGAATCTCCGCAAGAAAAGACAATAAATGGGATACGTTTTATTATGAGAATATCAGAGAATATGAAGTTCCAGAATGCAACCGGGGCGGCAATTCTTTGAAGCAAAATCCGAGGATTTCTTCCGTGTCGCGTTGGACATCGGGTTCTGTGTCTTTCCACGTTTGGACAGTCCCCGTGGTGTGTTCCAAACTTGGAAAAACACAGATGATTAGGGATGTCCGACGCGGCATGGTTAGAAATACCGGATTTTGCGATTAGAATTGTCGCCCCCGGTTGCATCTGGAACGTGATAGTCTCTGTTTCTCACAATAAAACGTATCCCATTTCTTACTAGAAAGCAAAAAAAGACAGCCTGTCGAACTGCTGTCTTTTTAGGAGAAGGTATTTTTACTATGGGGTATAGCAAAAACTATATATAATGTATTGGGGGGTTTTTACGGTTATTATAATAGCATGCCCCACCGGATAAGTGTGCACAAACTTCACAATTTTGTGCACACGTTTTTATTCATTTTGTATAGTACCTTCTGCCCGGTTTTTCTTTTTTTATTGCCGTTATGCACAATTACTGCTCAAACAATGCCTCAAACTCCTGCTGGTTGATTTTTTCCTTCTCCAGCAGAAGATTCGCGCAGGCATCCAGCACGTCGCGGTGCTCCGCAATCATCTTCTTCGCTTTTTCGTAACATTCGTCGATGATCCGCTTCACTTCCAGGTCAATGGTGGTCGCAACGCCCTCTCCATAGCCTCTCGTGTGCGCCAGGTCTCTGCCGATAAATACCTCATCGTCGTCATTGTCGTAGCAGATCAGACCAATGTTCTCGGACATTCCGTATTTTGTGACCATATCCTTTGCCATCCGGGTCGCCTGCTTGATGTCCTGGGATGCTCCTGTCGTGATGTCGTCAAATACAAGCTCCTCCGCCACACGACCTCCCAGCGATACGATAATATCCTGCAGCATCTTGCCTTTCGTGTTGAACATGTCGTCACGCTCCGGCAGCGGCATCGTGTAACCGGCAGCTCCCGCTCCCGTCGGAATGATCGATACGGAGTAGACCGGACCGACATCCGGAAGCAGATGGAACAGAATCGCATGACCGGATTCGTGGAATGCGGTGATACGCTTTTCCTTCTCGGAGATCACGCGGCTCTTTTTCTCCGCGCCGATTCCCACCTTCACAAACGCCTTCTTGATGTCCGCCTGCGTAATATACGCACGGTCTTCCTTCGCTGCGATAATAGCCGCCTCATTCAGAAGATTCTCAAGATCCGCACCGGTAAAGCCCGCTGTCGTCTGTGCGATCTGTTTTAAGTCGACATCATCCCCGAGCGGCTTGTTCTTCGCATGTACGGAAAGAATCTCCTCTCTTCCGCCGACATCCGGACGTCCCACATGCACCTTCCGGTCGAAACGTCCCGGACGCATGATCGCCGGATCCAGAATATCCACACGGTTCGTCGCCGCCATGACGATAATTCCCTCGTTGACGCCGAAACCGTCCATCTCAACGAGCATCTGGTTCAATGTCTGCTCGCGCTCATCGTGGCCGCCGCCCATACCGGTACCGCGCCGTCTTGCGACAGCATCGATCTCATCGATAAACACGATACACGGCGCATTTTTCTTGGCTTCCTCAAACAGATCACGGACACGCGAAGCGCCGACGCCGACAAACATCTCCACAAAATCCGAACCGGAAATGCTAAAGAACGGCACTCCCGCCTCGCCGGCAATCGCCTTTGCCAGAAGTGTCTTACCGGTTCCCGGAGGTCCTACGAGAAGGACGCCCTTTGGAATACGCGCGCCAAGCCTGGTGTACTTCTTCGGCGCACGCAGGAAATCCACGATCTCCTCAAGCTCTTCCTTTTCCTCTTTCAGACCTGCCACATTGGCAAATGTCACCCGCTTTGCCGGGTCGTCTGTCATGAGCTTTGCGCGGCTCTTGCCGAAGTTCATCATCTTACCGCCGCCGCCGGAATTGGCAGCCGCCTGATTGGTCATAATCATGAAGAAAATGAACATCGCCGCAAAAATAATCAGATACGGAAGTATCGTCACGATCCAGCTCTGCTCCGGCGGATTCTCCACAGTGTAAGACGCAAACTGCTGATCGCGCAGAAAATCTTCAATCTCATTTACATCGTTTACCGCCAGAACCTGTGACGAGGAGTCCTTAAATGTGATGTATACATTACCGGTCGGCACCTCGCCGCGGTTCGGTACAATCTTCAGCTGTGCAACATTTCCATCTGCAACCGCAGTCTCAAACTGTGCCCGCGTGTAACTGTTGGTTGACGTGTTTCCGTCCATCCAGTACCAGATACCTATGACGGCAAGTATCAGGAGCAGATAGACGCCAAATCCTCTGTAACTGCTTCTCTTACTATTCAATCGATTTCTCCTTTATTCCTCTATCTCAACAAATCCGATATAAGGCAGATTGCGGTACTTCTGGTCGTAGTCGAGACCGTATCCTACCACAAATTCATCCGGAATGACAAATCCCACATAATCCACATTGACATCCACCACTCTACGGTCCGGCTTATCCAGAAGCGTACACAGTCTGAGGGTTTTCGGATTTCTTGTCTTCAAATTCTCCAGCAAATAGCTTAAAGTTCTGCCGGAATCGATGATGTCCTCAATTACCAGCACATTCTTGCCTTCAATACTGGTTCCAAGATCATTTACGATGCGCACCACGCCGCTGGAACTTGTGCCTGATCCATAGCTGGATACCGACATAAACTCTATCTCAACCGGTGAAGTAATACGCTTTGCCAGTTCGCAGGTAAAAAATACCGATCCCTTCAAAATACAGATCAGGCATACCGGCTCATCTCCGTACACCTTGCTGATCTCGGCTCCCAACTCTCTTACTCTCTGCTCAATCTGTTCCTCTGTAAGATGAACGTTAATTTTCTTGATCTTCACAATCGTTTCCTCCACTTAACCGTACTTCTAATATCTTTTCTGTATTCTCTCCGACTTTGCAGCCGGCGCCGATGCGCCCGCCTGCCACCCACAGGATCTCGGATCCCGTTGCCAGAAGCCATATAGCGTCTCTCTTCGCCGCCGGAATCTTCTCATTGACAAAATATTCCTTCAGCTTCTTGGTATGTCCGGCAGCATCTATCATCAGGTAATCGCCGCTCTCTCTTCTGCGCAGCCGCAGACCAGATTTTATTTTACCATAATCGAACCATTTCGTATATGTTTTTTTCGGGATTTCCTGCATATTCCCCGAAAAATCACGTATCCGCAGGTGCAGTCTGCCATCCGGCAGCGCAAGCACCACCTCTTCCTTTTCTGCGCGCGAAAGCAGCTCTCCGGTAATCTCAATGCTCTCCCGTTCCATATCAGCCGCCGGCGCTTCCCTGTACAGCCGGATTCCCTCATACACGCGCTCCGCACGCACGCCGTAGGGCAGACAGATGACTCTTCCGACCTGTCTTGTATACAGTGTGCAGAGTTCTTCCACATGCACGCTTCCGATGTCACGGCTGCTGCCCGCCGCTTTCTGCAGCGCCCCAAGCAGCACTTCCCGGATTAAAAGTGCGGGATATTCCGAAAAAAGAACCGCATCAATCACACAGGCATCCGGGGTGTCACGGCACACGCGCTCCGCCACCCGGCGCGTCTCTTCCTCCAGGTAATCCGACAGTTCCATTAGCATCTGTGCGCTCTGCATCATATGATGCACCGCCCCTGCATTCACCGCTTTTAATTCCGGCATCACCTTATGGCGGATCCGGTTTCTGCTGTAATCGGTGTCCTCATTGGTGGCATCCCGGCAATACGGCTGTCCCTGTGCCTTAAGATACGCCTCGATCTCCGCTCTCTCCATTCCAAGCAGCGGCCGGATCACCGTAACGCCCTCCGCGAGCCTGCGCGCCGGGCGCATACCGTAGAGTCCGTGAATTCCGCTCCCCCGGATCAGCCGGAACAGCATAGTCTCCGCATTATCATCCGCATGATGCGCGAGCGCGATCTTCACCGGTCTGCCGCCATAGTCCTCTGCCGCCTCTTTAAAGCACTCATAGCGGAGCTTTCTCGCCGCCTCCTCAACGCCGAGACCGTGTTCCCTTGCATACGCCGGAACATCCAGCGGATAAATCCTGCAGCACACGCCCCGCTCCTCACAGAGCTTTTTTACAAACGCGGCGTCTCTCCTGCTGGCGTCTCCCCGGATCCCGTGTTCCACGTGCACCGCCTCCAGGAGAAAATCGCAGTGTTTCCGGTACTCAAGCAGCATAAGCAGCAGGCATACCGAGTCCGCTCCCCCGGAGACGCCCGCAAGCACCACATCCCCGGACTTAACAAGCCCCTCCAGCTCCATTCCTTTCTTCTGCATCGCATTTCCTCTATCGTTTCACATTCTGTTCTATGCCTTTTTCCAGATGCACGCCGCAAGCACCGTCATATCGTCCTGCGCGCGTCCGCCGGTAAAAAGCATCACTCTGTCCATAATTTTTTTTGCCAGAATTCCCGGATTGTTGGTCTTAATGCTGAGAATCATTTCCCGCATCGTCTCCTCCGGTTTCGGAACATGTAAGTATTCTAACACACCATCCGTCACCATGACAATAAAATCACCGTCGCAAAGCCGGATCTCCCTCGGCTTTGCATCCAGCTGCGCACGCGCACCCACCGGCAGATTTTCCGATGTGATGCACTCCACCTCGTCCTCCCGCCGAATAAAGGTTGCCGCCGCCCCCACCTTGTACAGGCGTGCCATACCGCTGTACAGATTCACCATGCAGAGGTCTACCGTGGAATAGATGTCGTTTTCCCCTTTCATCACCATCGCCGAATTCATCATGCGTATCGCCGTCTCCAGCGAAAAGCCCGCTTCCAGAAAACGTTCCACAAGATCAAGCACCATCTCGCTCTCCTTGCAGGCGCTGCTCCCGGAACCCATACCGTCCGACAGCCCGAGCAGCATTTCCCCTCGCTCAAGTTCCAGAAAGGAAAAGTTGTCGCCGGAGATTTTTGCCTCGTCCTTCTTCACCCGCGCAATTCCCTGCACGCTCCGGTATACGGTGTCCTCGTAGATCAGGAACCGGAACGGCTCCTTCGCGATAAACGTGCGCGCATCCGCGGTTGTCCGGAGCTTTTTTCCAAGCACGGCGCCGGAGAGCGCCAGAAACGTCTTCACCGCGACACAGCCTCCCAGCCGGCTTTTTAACACCGCGTCGATCCGGATTCTGCCGTCCACCGCCTCGATCAGGTGCAGTTCCTCCACCACAATCCCCTGCTCCTTCGCCCGGTATTGAATCTCCGAGAGGACATGGCGCTTCCCCGCGTCCAGAATTTTCTCCTCCCTGGCGCAGTCCTGCATGATATACGCCATCGCATCCAGCTGTTCCGCTATCACCTCCCGGTTCTCCACCAGTCTCTGGTACCATGCCCGGTTTAAGCTGACGCGCTCAAAGACGCGCACCGCCTCCTCCACCATATCGCCGCTGTGCCTGCAATACTGCGCAAGCTCCTGCTTTTTCTCCTCCCCGGGAGTCTCCCCGTTCCAGATAGAAGAAAGTATTCCGGACAACGCGCCGTACAAGGGCGCGGGATCCCGCTCCCAGCAGACTGCGCACGCGTCACACGAGGCACAGATTTTTCCGGTCAGTTCATTCTGAATCTGCCCCAGCTCCTCCGCCGTTCCGCTCGGATTTACGGCACTCATACTGTGAAAAACCTGGGACAATCCCTGAAACGCTTCCGCGTACCCCATCAGCCGCTCCTCTCTCCCGTCATCCGGCCGCTCCGGCACCTTCGGCTTTCTTCCCCAGTGTAATATCATATGCAGGGCGCGGTTAAAAAGAATCACGGCTCCAAATATAAATGCGCCCTCCAGCGCCGCTGCCAGAATTCCCGGCTGATCCTTCCATTCCAGAAGCCCCCCCGCGACCGACAGAATCATCGTAATAATCGCCGCCATACTGCCCGCCATATAGGAAGGGCAGCCCTCGTTTGCCCATTCCACCAGCCGGATTGCTCCCATCACCACCACAAGCGCCACCGCATACTTTACCGCTGCCGCCGTCGGCATAAACACGAACATTCCTATGTACATCATGCCGAGCAGCACCGGTCCGCTGACCCGCTCCAGATACAACGCCGCAAAATATGCCGGCACCAGCGGGTAGCACCCCATCACGCCCACACTGCACATCACACTTCCTGCCATGCAGAGTATCATTTGTCTTGCATTCATTTTTTTCATCGCCTACCTCCATTCCCGCCTCCGGTCTGTCCCGGTATTTTTCGCGGGTGACATCGATTATAGGTTTGTTTCCGGAAAATCTTTGTCAAAGGAAGGACTGCTTTTGAAAAACTTTTCGCCAAAATACCGCTTCCATTGTCTGTTTCATGGACTTTGAAGCGCTTCGCGCCTTTTAGGAAGTTCATCCAAAAATATTCCTCTACCACGTTCTTCCGTGCCGGTGTTATAATGTACGCAAAAGCAATACGCACCGTGATATGAAAGGAGATTTTCTTATGGGTTATATGGCAAAAGAAAGCCGCTATGATACGATGCAGTACAATCGCTGCGGCGCCAGCGGCTTAAAGCTTCCGATGGTCTCTCTCGGTTTCTGGCACAATTTCGGGGACACCGGACATTACGACAACATGAAGGCAATGTGCCGCACGGCTTTTGATAACGGTATCACACATTTTGACCTCGCGAACAATTACGGTCCCGCCTACGGCAGCGCAGAGCGCAACCTGGGACAGATTTTAAGAGATGACTTTTCCGCGTACCGGGACGAGCTTTTAATCAGCACCAAAGCCGGCTATGATATGTGGCCGGGGCCTTACGGCAACTGGGGCAGCCGCAAGTACCTCATCGCAAGCCTGGACGCCAGCTTAAAGCGTCTGGGTCTGGATTATGTTGATATTTTTTATCATCACCGCATGGATCCTGAGACACCGCTTGAGGAGACGATGGGCGCGCTCGATTCCATTGTAAAAAGCGGAAAAGCGCTCTATGTCGGCCTGTCCAACTATGACGGTCCGACCCTGGAACGCGCATGTGCGATTCTAAACGACTTGAAGTGCCCGTTTGTCATCAACCAGAACCGCTACTCCATTTTTGACCGCACGATCGAGAAAAACGGTTTGAAGGAGACTGCCAGAAAGCTGCAGAAGGGCATTATCGCCTTTTCCCCGCTGGCACAGGGCATGCTCACCGACCGCTATTTAAACGGTATTCCGGCAGACAGCCGCATCGCGACCGACGGACGTTTCCTCAAGGAGACCGCACTGACGCCGGAGCGTCTCTCACAGATCCGCGCTCTCAATGAGCTTGCCAAAAAGCGCGGACAGACGCTTGCGGAGATGGCGTTAAGCTGGATCTTAAAGGACGGCGACGTGACCAGCGTGCTGATCGGCGCTTCCCGCCCGGAGCAGATTCTCGACAATATCGCCATTGTCGGCCATACTTCCTTTACGCAGGAAGAACTTGACGCGATCGATCAGATTACACTTTAGTCAAAAAAGGAGCCCTACCCGGGAATATCTCTCCCGTGTAAGGCTCCTTTTATTCTGTCATTCTTATGTTCTTAAGGTTCTTCCTTAAATATAATCTCATTGTCATAGGCAAGTCCCAGCTTGCTCTTCGCAATATCCTCCACATACTCCTGCGACTGTGTGTAGGACTGGTAATTCTGAAGATCCTCCTGTCTTGCCGTCTCGTCCTCCAGCTGCGCCTCCAGCTGTTCCTGCTTTCTGGCGTATTCCTGGTCTTTCTGGTAGACTTTCACAATCTGGACAGACATTGCCGCTGCAAATACAACCAGAATCATGCTGATACAGATCTTGCCCGCTCTGTTATTCCGATTTGATTTTCTCTTCTTTGCTGCCATTCCTGTCCCTCATTTCCTGCATCTATGTAGCAACTTACAGTTTACATAAACCTATTTTAACCGCTCTCACAAACTTTTTCAATCGTTTTCCACAAAATGCTGCAACTTTTTTTAGGGTTTTCCACACCGGACGCAGAAAAAATCCCAGCACTTTTCCAAGAATTCCCAATATTTTTTTCCAGATCCACACCTGACCGTTCACAATCAGGCGGCTGAGCAGCAGATAATAGCCTCCCATTCCGACGAGCAGACCGCCAAACGCAAACCCGCGCACCATGCCGTCGTTTTCCCGGTATAGAAGGACAAACACCACGCCGGTAAAAATGATCCAGTACAGGAAATCCTCCACGCCGATCCAGATATTTCCGTGTGGAAGAATCCGGCGGAAAATGCGCAGGATATCATAGAGAAAGAAAAGTCCCATTCCTACCAGCACAGAGCTCCCGAAAAACAGCAGTTCCTGATAGATCGATGTGCTTACCGCCATCTATCGGAACAGCCTTCCCAGAAGAGATTCCGCCTGTTTTCCCGTCGTTTTGACATCCGAATAGGTCAGGGAATCAATCCGTCCCTCAATATCCACTTCCCCTTTTTCCAGGCTCAGGCGGTTCACGTGCAGATCCTGTCCCTTGATGAGCAGCATCCCCAGTTCCGTCTCGAGCAGGATCTCCGCCACATCAAAAGACAGCACATCCACAACACCGGAAAACGCGCCGTTTCCCCGGTTTACCAGCAGGACCTTATGTGATTTTGCCGTATTATTATAATTCTTTTCCTCCATAAAAAAACCTCCCGCTTTCCTTTTCTATTAGAAAGTATATGGGAGGTTTTTCATATTATGATACATATTCAAACAAATCCTTGGCTTCTTCCTTTTTCGTCGTATCCTGCAGATCCAGCACACGGACTTTCACGGTCTTCGTTCCAAAACCGATCTCAATAATGTCGCCGACTTTTACATTCACGGAAGCCTTCGCCGGTTTGCCGTTGACCATCACGCGGCCGGCATCACAAGCTTCATTTGCCACCGTGCGTCTCTTGATCAGCCGGGACACTTTTAAAAATTTATCCAGTCTCATCTTCTTCTCCTTATGCCTGCGGAGCGTTTTTGCTTCCGAAGACGCCTTTCCCCGGGAAGCAAAAAAGTGGATTCTGCAACCGCAAAATCCACTCTGCTATCTCTATATCGCTTAGGCGTTGATCATATCCTTTAAAGCCTTACCAGCCTTGAACTTCGGAGCCTTGGAAGCTGCGATTGTCATCTCTTTACCAGTCTGCGGATTTCTTCCTGTTCTCTCTGCTCTCTCGGATACCTCAAATGTACCGAATCCTACTAACTGGATCTTCTCGCCCTTCTTTAATTCCTCAGCAACAACATCTGTAAATGCCTTTAATGCTGCCTCTGCGTCCTTCTTGCTTAACTCAGTCTTCTCAGCCATTGCTGCAACTAACTCTGCTTTGTTCATGTTAAAAATTCCTCCTCTGGATTTTCAATATAAATAATATTCGAGGTTCTCAAAATACCTACTTCATATTTATACTTGTTTTTTCTTTCTTTGTCAAGAAAAATCCCCAAAATATGGGGATTTTCCGAGTCTTTTTTACGTTTGGGAAGCGTTTTGGGAAGCGTTTACATCATGGTGTCGATCAATGCATGAACCGCTTTCGAGAGCGCTTCTGATTTTGCGTCCGCATCCGCGAGCGATGTTCCCTTTACGCCGAGATAAAATTTGACTTTCGGTTCGGTCCCGGACGGTCTGACGCACACCCATGCCCCGTCGGTCATCTCGTAATAAAGAACGTTCGACTTCGGCAGGCCTGTCGGTCGCACAGCACCCGTCGCCGTATCCGTGATGGTGTCCAGCTTATAATCCCGCACCGCCGTCACTTTGTATCCGCCGATCTCTGCCGGAGCATTTTCGCGGAGCGTATTCATAATCTCCTGGATCTTCGCCAGTCCTTCGATTCCCTTTAATGTGATGGAAGTCACATCATCCTTGTAATAGCCGTATCGCTCATACATGGCAAGCATCGCATCCCAGAGCGTCATGTTTTTCGTCTTATAGTAAGCCGCCGCCTCGCACAGCATCATCGACGCTGCGACCGCGTCTTTATCTCTCGCGTAAGTTCCCGGCAGGCAGCCGTAGCTCTCCTCCATACCAAAGAGGTATGTGCCCTTTCCTGTCTCCTCGAACTCTAAGATCTTCTGTCCGATAAACTTAAATCCGGTCAGCACCTCGATCAGATCTATTCCGTAGTATGCCGCAATCGCGTCCGCCATATTCGTGGATACGATCGAACGGATAAATGCGCCGTCCTCCGGCAGCCCGAAGAGCTCCTTGCGCTGTCCGATCACATAGTCGCCAATCAGGCATCCGGACATATTTCCGGTCAGGCTGTGGTATTCTCCGGTCTGTGCGTCCTTCACATAGACACCCAGACGGTCCGCGTCCGGATCTGTCGCAAGAATCAGGTCGGCATCTACTTTTTTGCCCAGTGCAAGTCCTAACGCAAATGCCTCCGCCGCCTCCGGATTCGGATAGCTTACGGTCGGGAAATCGCCGTCCGGCAGTTCCTGCTCCGGCACAACGTAGACGTTCGTGAATCCAAGCTCTTTGAGCACACGGCGTACCGGAATGTTGCCGGTTCCATGAAGTGGTGTGTATACAATCTTTAACTCGGATGCAACTTTGTCAATGCAGTCCTGATGAAGCACCAGTTTTTTCAGTTCCGCAATATACGGATCGTCAATATCCGCGCCAATCGTCTGATACAGACCGTCTGCCTTTGCCTTTTCAAGCGGCATCGTCTTCACAGCAGCATAATCCGTCACGTTTCTCACTTCATCCATAATCCCCGTGTCATGCGGAGGTGTGATCTGCGCGCCGTCCTCCCAGTATACTTTGTATCCGTTGTATTCCGGCGGATTGTGGCTTGCCGTGATGTTGATGCCCGCCGTACAGCCAAGCTTGCGCACCGCATAGGAAAGCTCCGGCGTCGGTCTTAACGCTTCAAATACATATGCCTTAATGCCGTTCGCTGCAAGACAAAGCGCCGCCTCGTCGGCGAACTCCGGAGACATGTGTCTGGAATCATACGCGATGGCAACACCCTTTGCCTGCGCTCCCACTTTGCAGATATAATTCGCCAGTCCCTGTGTCGCCTTGCGCACCGTGTAGATATTCATGCGGTTGGTTCCCGCTCCGATCACACCGCGCAGTCCGGCGGTACCGAACTCCAGATCCATGTAAAAACGTTCTTCAATCTCCTTCTCATTCCCGGCGATTGCCTGAAGCTCCGCTCTGGTCGCCTCGTCAAAATACGGATTGTTCAGCCATGACTCATATGCTTCTCTATATCCCATCTCAGATTCCTCCTGCTTTTTTCTAAATCTATCTTATCTTTCCTGTTTTGCTTTTTCAAGTACTATTCCCATGAAAAATTGATACAATTCTCTCAATTTCCCTTGAGCGCATTGAGCAGGGACGTGAGGGTAGAAAGATAATCCGAAGTACTGCTGCTACTGCTGGAGCTGCTGCTGGAACTGTCTCCGCTCTTGTCCAGAATCTCGTTTACGATGGCATCCAGCGCCGCGTCACTCGTCGTGCCCGATGTTCCCGTCGATGTAGAAGACGAACCCGAAGACGAACTCGAAGACGAACCCGAGGAACTGCTGCCCGAGTGGCTTCCCGCCAGGCTTCCCGCGAGACTTCCCGCCTGACCGTCCGCGCTTTCTCCTGTGGATGTGCTGCTGTCTGCCTCTGACGACTGCGTCTCACTTCCGGTCGTAGTCGACGAGCTGCCTGATTCTCCTGTCATTCCGATGGCGATCGTTGCCTCCGGTGAATTCACGAACAGCTTTTTGCTGTATGTATCATAACCGTCCGCCGTCACGGTGAGCGTATGCACGCCATACTGTAATTCCACCGGCTGGCTGTAATCCACCAGCTGTCCGTCAATCTGAAGCCATGCGCCCTCGACATTGACGGCAAAGAGAATGCTTCCGTACTTCGGTCCTTCGCCCTTTAGCGTCTCAAGATCCAGAACCGTCTCCTGTCCTCTCGTGATCGTAATCTCCGTACTTCCGCCGTATCCGTTATTCGCGACGGCCGCCGTGTAAGTTCCCTCCGGAATCTCAATCGACATCTCACCGGTAATCTGGGCAAATACCTTGCTTCCCACCTGGATATAGCTTCCGTCAAAGACGCCGGTGTTGACCAGTTTTAACGAACCGTGTCCGGTCGTCACCGAGATGGAGTAGATTTTCTTGTCGATTCCGACCACACGAAGCGTATCGAGCGCGGTCAGATCCGAAAGCTGCAGGGGACTTCCGTCCGAAACCACAAGCAAATCCTCATCATACGAATAATTCGTATCCGCAATCTTAAAAGCGCCATGCTCTTCGTCCACAGAGTATCTGGTCACATCCGGGTATTCCCACGCCAGATCGGAAATCTGGGCTTCCACCAGCCTGCCCTGCTTATCTTTTTCCCCGACACGGATAATGCGCCCCGCATCAAATCCGGACACCGGCGTCCGGTTGCCGTATTTGTCAAGGAACCGGGTACCGATCGTGTAATTATACATATACTGCTTGCCTGAGTTCAACTGTGTTAAGATCAGACACTCCGCCTGCATATCATTGTTGGTAATTAAAAACAGGTCTGCTCCGATCGACGTGCCTTCCTGCTCCGTCCCCTGTTCCATCGCATCCAGCACGTCGTTTGCATCCGCTTCCGTTCCAACGGTCTGTGCTGTGTTTTCCGCCTCCTTGGACGGATTATAGTAAGTTCCTGTCACAACTGTATTGCTGCTTTTTCCGCATCCGGCCAGCAACAGCATCATGCAGACCGGCAGGATCCATCGAACTATTTTCTTCTTCAAGTATATCTGCTCCTTTATCGTGTACACAATTCTACGGCAAATACGGGACATATCCGCCTGCCCGCAGTGCCGCTCGCAAATGCTTCGCATTTTCTCGCTCACGGGCATTCGCCCTATCAAAATCATACCAGCCAAAATATGCCCTGCAAGCAGGCAATTTTGTCTGATACGATTTTGGCACTGCTCATTGCCTTCGCGTACATTATATCATATTTGATTTACCAGCGGAACTTTTATCTCAGGACGCGGGTGGCTGCAAGGTGAAATGGCGCATCATCTCCAGGAATCGTTCCCGCTCATCCTCCTGCCGTATGAACTTTTCCAGTTTTTCAATATTGCGGCCGGACACCCATGCCTTATGTGTGTTATAGTAGCGGTTCGCAATTTTCCAGAATTTTTCCGGATAAGCCATGTACAGATACAGATAATTCAGTTCCACGGCGGTCAGCCGGCGCACACGGTCATACGCACAGATGAGATCCATGCCAAGCCCGGTATTCCAGTTGTTTTTTTCCAGCATTTTCCGCATATAATTCGCCAGATCGCTGACCTGTATCTGATAGGAAAAGCACTCGAAATGGACAATACCGATCCCGTTTTTTGAAAATACAATATTGTGCTGGTTATAGTCACCATGGCAAAACCCGGCGCTCTGCCCGCCCTGTCCCATCGCAGAAAGTTCCTGTGCCACCTGCCTTGCTTTTTCCATAAAGCGTTCATACTGCCCGTAGAAGAGCACTTCAAAATCATTCTTTTTTTTCTTGGACCGTATGTAATTCCGAACTTTGACCAGTTCCCGGTTATGCTTTTCATACAGTTCCTGCAGTTCATTCGGGTCGTTGCAGACAAACTCCGGAACCGTCTCCGAATAAGTTCCCGCCGCGTTGTGCAGCATTGCCAGTTTCTCCGCCCCCGCGATCATGTCCGCCCGGTTTCTGGTGTCGCACTCGCTTCCGGAAACAGCCGTCAATACGATATACTTTGTCTCATCCTCCGCGACGGCAATCGGGGCGTCCTCCTTCGTCCGCACGACCCGCTCCGTTAAGAGTCCCTGTCCACCCAGATGTTCGAGTATGGCAGAGAGAAACTCCGCCCGCTCCGCTGAACCTTTGTATTCTTTTAAAAGTAACTGCCCCTGTGTTGTATCACAAATATAACTTTCACGCCCTTTGGAAACCGCTCTCACTTCCAGGTCGTACTGCTCCAATACCTGCTCCGGTCGATTATACACGAAAACCCCTCCATATGATTGATCTGCGGCTGCTCTGCCGTGTCTCTTCATCATATGTGAGGGGTTTTTATTTCATGACCTGTTTTGATCAGAAATCTTTCCTGTCACAATTTTTAATAATTGTTCCTTTGTATTCAGCCCGGGATCTTCCAGTACCCGTTCCAGCAGTTCATTCAGCATCTTACCGATCTGCTTTCCCGGCTGCATTCCGGCTGCAATCAGATCCTGACCCGAAACCGCCAGTTCCCGGATCGTAAGACACTCTTTTTTCTCCATGCATTCCCGGTATATCTGTTCATATGCATCCACATACGCCAGCTTTTCCGCGCGCCGGTACCTGCTCTGCGCCAGAATGTCCGCGCGTTTGACCGCAAACAATGCCGGATACTGTTCCACGCCGATTCTGTGGATTGCCCTGCGGACCGTCTTCCCGGAAAGCTCCGGATTATCATCGTGCCACTGCACCAGTCTGCACACCCGGTCGGTGGTATCGTTGTCGAACTTCAGCCGGCGCAGAATCCCCCGCGCCATCTCGCTTCCGCGAACCGGATGTCCGTAAAAATGATCCACTCCTTTTTTGTCCGTCGTCCTGCAGACAGGCTTTGCAATGTCATGCAGCAGCATGGTAAGCCTTAGCACCTTATCCGCCGGAACCTCTTCGATCGCCTTTAGCGTATGCTCTCCCACACTGTAGCAGTGATGCGGATTGTTCTGCGGCGTCTCCATCATCACATCAAACTCCGGCAGAAAAACAGCCGTAAGCCCTGTGCGATACGCCACTTTCAGCTCTCCCGGATTCGGCGAAGTCAAAAGCTTTACCAGTTCGACCTGAATCCGTTCCGCACTGACCTTTTTTATATTGCCCGCCAGTCCGACAATGGCTTCCTGTGTCTCCTGTTCAATCGAGAAACCAAGCTGCGCCGCAAAACGAACCGCCCGGAGCATGCGAAGGGCATCCTCCGAAAACCGCTCCATGGCATTTCCCACACAGCGGATCACGCCTCTCTCCAGATCGCCGATTCCGTCAAAGGCATCCACCAGTCCGGTCACTTCATTGTAAGCCATCGCATTGATCGTAAAATCGCGGCGTTTCAGATCCTCCAGAAGATTCGCGGTAAACGCTACTTCCTTTGGATGCCTCGCATCCTCGTATTCTCCGTCAATCCGGTACGTTGTGACCTCGAATCCCTCATGATCCAGCATAACCGTCACCGTCCCATGCTGGATCCCAGTATCAATCGTGTGCCGGAAAAGAGCCTTGACCTGCTCCGGTCTCGCCGAGGTCGTAATGTCCCAGTCCTGCGGCGTTCTCCCGAGCAGGGAGTCGCGCACACAGCCTCCGACCGCATACGCTTCATATCCGTGCTCGCCTAAGGTATTCAGAATCCTCGCAACCTTCGCCGGCAGGCTGATCTTCACATTTTTATCCACGCACTTCTCCTTAATATGCCTTGCCCCAGTATACCAGCTTGTGCGCCGGTCTGCCGCAGCATACGCAGGTTCCGGAAATCTGCTCCTGATCATGGAACGGGATACAGCGGGATGTCACGGCAAGTTCCTCTTTGATCTTGTCCTCGCACGCCTGATCCTCGCACCACATACCGCGGATAAATCCCGGTTTGTTTGCCGCGATGTCCTTTAATTCTTCATAATTGTGGGCATCCCAGATATGCGCGTCGCGGTGTGCCTTTGCACGCTCGAACATCTCTTTCTGGATGGTCTCTAAAATCTCCGGAATCTTCTGCTCCAGATCCTCCAGCGCGACCTCGATCTTCTCTCTGGTGTCTCTGCGCACTACCACGCACTTGCCTGCCTCGATGTCCTTCGGTCCAAGTTCGATACGAACCGGAATTCCGCGCATCTCCTGCTCGGAGAACTTCCAGCCCGGGCTCTTGTCCGAGTCATCCAGCTTCGCGCGGCATACTTTTCCAAGGCGCTCGCAGACACTCTTTGCAGCATCCATGACGCCGTCTTTGTACTGCTGGATCGGAATCATCATCGCCTGTACCGGTGCAATTCTCGGCGGCAGAACCAGACCCGAATCATCGCCGTGTACCATGATGATCGCACCGATGAGACGTGTGGTCATACCCCAGGAAGTCTGATGTACATACTGAAGCTTATTATCTTTATCGGTATACTGGACACCGAACGCCTTTGCGAATCCGTCGCCGAAGTTATGGCTGGTACCGGACTGCAGTGCCTTTCCGTCATGCATCAGCGCCTCAATCGTATAGGTAGCCTCCGCGCCCGCAAACTTCTCCTTCTCGGTCTTACGTCCGCGGATGACCGGCATTGCCAGTACCTCCTCGCAGAAGTCCGCGTACAGATTCAGCATCTGAATCGTGCGCTGCTCGGCTTCCTCTGCGGTCGCATGCGCGGTATGTCCCTCCTGCCACAGGAACTCTCTGGAACGCAGGAACGGTCTCGTCTCCTTCTCCCAGCGTACCACCGAGCACCACTGGTTGTATACCTTCGGGAGGTCACGGTAGGAGTGAATAATATTTTTATAAAAATCGCAGAACAGTGTCTCAGATGTAGGTCTGACGCAGAGACGCTCCGGCAGCGGGTTCAATCCGCCGTAGGTTACCCATGCAACCTCCGGTGCAAATCCCTCCACGTGATCCTTCTCTTTTTCGAGCAGGCTCTCCGGAATAAAAAGCGGCATGTATACATTCTCCACGCCGGTCTCTTTGAATCTGCGGTCAAGCTCTTTCTGGATATTCTCCCAGATCGCATAGCCTGCCGGACGGATGATCATACATCCCTTTACCGCGGAATAATCGATCAGTTCCGCCTTTTTTACCACGTCCGTGTACCACTGTGCGAAATCAACATCCATCGATGTGATCGCTTCTACTAATTTCTTGTTGTCCTTTGCCATCATCTATCTCCTTTTCATAGCTCTTACTGCCATTGCAAGCAGCTTCAAGGTTGTCTGTGTGCAACTCCTGCACAACTTATGATTTTATGATAAATGGAAAGGGTTGTCAATTTCAAACGCAAGATTTCTGCGTGTTTTCGGGTGTCTGAACCCGATTTTGTACGAACAGAGGCAGAGCGGTTCCCCCGACGGCTTCATATTCTCTTTAAAATTGTACTTCCGGTCTCCCACAATCGGCATCCTTGCATGTGCCAGCTGCACGCGGATCTGATGATGTCTGCCGGTTCCCAGATGAATCCCAAGAACGGCGCGTCCGTTTTTCTGCTCTAAAATCTCGTAGGAAAGCTCCGCCCGCTTTGCTCCCGGCGTACTGCTTTCTACAACCGCAGACGTATTGGTTCTGCCGTCGCGCAGAAGATAGTCTGTAAGCTGCCCCTTTCCGGCTTCCGGCACTCCGTCTGTCACGGCGTAGTAAAACTTGTCCGCCAGCCCCGACGCAATCTGCCTGTTAAGTGCGGCTGCCGCCTCCTTCGTCTTTGCGAACACCATCACGCCGGATACCGGCTGATCCAGCCGGTGCACCACTCCGATATACGGCGGCTCGCCCTTCCCCGCCCGCCTGTTTTTGAGCAGGCTCTCCATATCCGCCTGTCCGAGTCTTTTCGTCTGTACCGCCACTCCTGCCGGCTTTTCGCAGACAATGATCTGCTCATCTTCAAATAAAATTCTGATATCCATATTCTAAACCGCATCCACCATAGTCTGTGCCCACCGGCGCGCATCCGCGAAATCTTTCTCATCCGGATGCGAGAGCGCCTCGTCAAAATTTTTTACACTCGCATTCAGCTTCTGATCTTCCGGGTGCTCCCGCAGCATCGCCACATAACGGTTTCTCACTCCGATCGGCATTTTCCCTTGACAAAAAAAGCTTCCGAGCACCTCACCGGTATCCGGAACGCACTCCGTCACCCGGCGCGTCAGCGTCTGATAGTACTCTTCGGAACCGCCATAACCGGCAGTGCCGAAAATTGCCAGCTTTTTCCCGGAAAGCAGCTTTAAATACTCTCCGATCTCACCGTCGCAGCTTCCTTTGTCCGTCCAGGATCCCACAAAATAGAGATCCGCCGCAATGTCTGTCTTCGGCTCACCGAAATATACGATCTCCTCGCTGCCCAGTGCATCCCGTATCGCTTCTGCCACCTGTCTGGTGTTCCCCGTCAGGCTTTTGTATATGATTGCAATTTTCTTCCCGCTCATCCGTGCTCTCCTCTGCCCGCTCTGTCGTCCTGCTGTCTATGAATTCTTCACCGGCTTGCCGTCAATGCATCCGGTAAAATCTTCCCTGCGCGCAGACTCCTCGCCCGGAAGCGGCGTGCTTCTCTCTCCACCGCTCTTAGAGCACTCCTGACAGACATCCGAACCCGCATTTGCTTCCTTTCTGCCAAAGCGACAGACTTCCTCATCTGCATCTGACGAATTACCGCTCGCCAGATACACGCCCTCCGCATATTCTTTTGTCTCCACAACTTCCGGTTTTACATACTTTTTCATTTCCCTGCACTCCTTCCAAATTATAAATAAAAGCAATCCCCCGCGTGTCATTTAATTATTTTTACAATAATTGGCACTTAGCGCCTCAATGCTGTCAAAATAATCATTTTCGGCATCACTGATTGTCTTTGCTTTATATTTTCGATATTCTTCTTCCGCTTTCTTCATCGCCTGTGAATGTGAAACAGTCCCATTTCCAATCAAAAGCTTTTCACCCGTTGCGGTGAGAATCCCATCCAGGTGTCTGCTCCAGTCTGACATGGTCATTGGGATCTGCCGCTCTGCCTGCCGCTCCGCAAAATCAAGGTATCCTGACACCAACTGCCCCATGGCACGCAATTCTTCCTCACTCAAATAATTCTTGGCTATCTTTGCCTCTTTTAATGTAGGATAATTGCCATCAAATGTCATTAACCCCATGAACTCCCGCTCTGCATCCACTCTATTATAAATAACTTCTGCCGCAGTTTCTCCCGATATTGCATAATGAATTTTATTTTGAACCTTTTTGAAAAAAGCAACCGATTCGTCAGCCTTGGGATCATAGTCAATACTTGTTGCGTATATTTCAAGAATCTGTCTATAAAATACTTTCTCCGACGCGCGGATATCGCGGATTCTTTCAATGAGTTCCTTAAAATAGCCGCCACCGCCCAGATTCTTTAAACGCTTATCATCCATAGCAAAGCCTTTTCTCATATATTCTTTTAAAATAGCACTTGCCCAAAGTCTGAATTGAACCCCTCTCTGCGACTTTACCCTATATCCCACCGAAATAACCATATCCAGATTGTAATAATTGGTAGGCTTCGTAGAAAATTCGGAATTTCCGAATTTTCTCATCGTAGATTGCTGTTGCAGTTCTCCCTCTTTGTAAATATTGGAGATATGTTCATTTATCGTAGATTTTGCCTTCTGGAACAACTCAGCCATTTGTTCCTGCGTAAGCCACACTGTGTCATCCTCGAATGTTACATCTACCTGCGTCAAACCGTCCTCTGTTTTATATATAATGACTTCAGAATTATCCATAGATTATTTTGTGTTTCCAACACCCTCTCGCACTTTTTCAACCAGCAGTTCTTCACACCATTCTCATTCTTACAGCTTAAACCGGTACCCGACGCCCCAGATCGTCTCGATGTACTGCGGTTTGTTGGTGTTCATCTCGATCTTCTCGCGGATCTTTTTGATGTGTACCGTCACCGTCGCAATGTCCCCGATGGATTCCATATCCCAGATCTGGCGGAACAGCTCCTCCTTCGTAAATACATGATTCGGGTTCTCCGCAAGGAATGTCAAGAGGTCAAACTCCTTTGTCGTGAACTGCTTCTCCTCGCCGTTGACCCAGACACGTCTCGCCGTCTTATCGATGCGGATTCCACGGATCTCAACAATATCATTCTCAGGCATATTGCTGCCGATCAGCCGCTCATAGCGTGCCAGATGCGCCTTCACGCGCGCCACCAGCTCGCTCGGCGAGAATGGCTTGGTAATATAGTCATCCGCTCCCAGTCCCAGGCCGCGGATTTTATCGATGTCATCCTTCTTCGCCGACACCATCAGAATCGGCGTGTTCTTCTCCTCACGGATCTGCTTGCAGATCTCAAAGCCGTCAACGCCCGGAAGCATCAGATCCAGAATGTACATATCAAAATCTTCCGTCAACGCCCGTTTCAAACCGACGGTTCCGTCATTCTCTATCTCCACCTCAAATCCGCTGAGTTCCAGATAATCCTTCTCAAGGTCTGCAATCGCCACCTCATCCTCAATGATCAATACTCTGCTCATATGGCACCTCCTGATATTTTCGTAATACAAAATACATCACGGTTCCGATGGACTCCTTGCTCGTCGCCCAGATCTTACCGCCGTGGTCTTCAATAATCTTCTTCACAATCGATAATCCGATACCGCTGCCTCCCGTCGCAGAATTGCGCGACGCATCTGCACGGTAAAACCGGTCAAAAATGTAAGGGAGATCGCGCGCGGCAATTCCTCTGCCGTTATCCTCAATCTCGACCTGGATAAAATCACCGACATCCTTGATCCGGATATTGATAAATCCTTTCTGCTTGTCGAGATATTTGACCGAATTCCCCACGATATTGTTAATCACGCGCTTTAACTGCTCCGGATCCGCAATAATCTGGACATCCCCGTCCGCATAATTAAAATATGCCAGTCCGATGTTTTTCGCCTCGAGATCGAGCCCGATCTCCTCGATGCAGTCATTGAAATACTCCGCCACATTCAGCTTCGCAAAATTGTACGGAATGCGGTTGGTATCGATCTTCGCATACAATGTCAGCTCATTGATGAGCGCATCCATCTCATTCGCCTTATTATAAATCGTCCGGATGTACTTGTCACGCTTTTCCGGCGTATCCGCCACACCGTCGATAAGTCCTTCCGCATACCCCTTCACAGCTGTGATCGGCGTCTTTAAATCATGGGCGATATTGCTGATCAGTGCCTTGTTCTCACGCTCGCCGGAAAGCTTTTCCTCTGCGTTATCCTTCAGCCGCTGCCTCATCTCCTCGAAATTGCGGCAGAGCTCCCCGATCTCGTCATTGGTCTCCACATCCACCGTAAAATCCAGATTACCGTCCTTAATGTTCTGCGCCGCCACCTGCAGCTTCTTGATCGGATTGATGAAACTCGTATAAATCCATACGGTCAGCATGCATGCCGTCAGGATTAAGATCAGGACAATCGAGATCGCCACATCCGCCATCAGACTCTTCAACTCCGGCACGGTCTCCTCGAGAATCGTGATAATAAAAACACTTCCCTGGCTTTCGTCCGAATATTCAAAATCAATCTGCTTGATCAGCGCCTGCTTGTCTCCGTCGACATAGATGCCGGTGTCCGCACCGGATTCTTCCCCTCCGTAGGCCGGCAGATCCGTCAGCAGCGACGCCTCCTTGTCATCCCCCACATAGATCAGTTCGTCTCCCTTGCGCACCACAAGATAAGAATACTTCTCGCGCAGGGTGTCATTCATCTGCTCCAGAAATGCTTTGTCCTTCAGCTTATCCGGATCATTCTTGGAAAGATCCAGAAGCTTTTCAAACGGTTCGCGCGTAAAACGGCTGAGCAGCTGCATGGAATTGGAAAAATAACTGTAATCGTCACTCTCCACGCCGTATGTCTGTTCAATCGTCTTCAACTGGATCTTCTGAAATCCGAAAAGCACCGCCACCGCCAGAAGCATGGGGATAAATATGATAATACAAAATGAAATAATAATTTTATTTTTGAACTTCATGTCTGCTTTGTTCACCCCGCAAATTCCCGCAAAAAAACGGATCATAGAACTGTAATTCTATGACCCATTATAACACGAAACATCCAAAAACCTATTTATTTTATGTAAAATTGTCTAAACTTTTCATAAAACTCTACAAATATTTCTTTAATGTCTCCACCTTATCGGTTGCCTCCCACGGAAGGTTCAGATCGGCGCGTCCGAAATGTCCGTATGCCGCTGTCTGGCGGTAAATCGGTCTTCTTAAATCCAGCATCTTGATGATTCCGGCCGGACGGAGATCGAAGTTTTCACGAATGATTTCCACCAGTTTCTCGTCAGAAAGCTTTCCGGTTCCGAAGGTATCGACCATAACCGATGTAGGCTGTGCAACACCGATCGCATAGGAAAGCTGAATCTCGCATTTTTCTGCAAGACCTGCGGCAACGATGTTCTTTGCCACATAACGTGCCGCGTAAGCTGCGGAACGGTCTACCTTGGTGCAGTCCTTACCGGAAAAAGCACCGCCGCCGTGACGCGCATATCCGCCGTAGGTGTCTACGATGATCTTACGTCCGGTCAGACCTGCATCTCCGTGCGGTCCGCCGATGACAAAACGTCCAGTCGGGTTGATGAAGAACTTTGTCTGTGCGTCTACCAGTTCCTTCGGCAGGATCGGGTCGAACACGTATTTCTTGATATCCTCATGGATCTGCTCCTGTGTAACATCATCATCATGCTGTGTGGACAGTACGACAGCTTCCAGGCGAAGCGGCTTTCCATTCTCATCATACTCAACGGAAACCTGTGTCTTTCCGTCCGGTCTTAAATAGGAAAGTGTGCCGTCCTTGCGCACCTTGGTCAGCTGTAATGCCAGCTTGTGTGCGAGGGAAATCGGATACGGCATAAGCTCCGGTGTCTCGTTTGTCGCATAACCGAACATCATACCCTGATCTCCGGCACCGGTATCCAGCTCATCCTTTAACTCGCCCTCTTTTGCCTCGAGTGCCTTGTCTACACCCATGGCAATATCCGGTGACTGCTGATCGAGTGCTACCATAACCGCACATGTATTTCCGTCAAATCCGGTCTTCGCATCGTTGTAACCGATCTCGTTGACTGTCTGTCTCACGATCGCCGGAATATCCAGCTTCGCCTTTGTGGTAATCTCTCCGGTTACCAGTACAAATCCGGTACAGCTTGCCGTCTCACAAGCCACACGGCTCATCGGGTCCTCTGCCATGCACGCATCCAGGATCGCATCGGAAATTGCATCGCAGACTTTGTCCGGATGTCCTTCTGTGACGGACTCAGATGTAAATAATCTCTTTTCCATTCCTTATTACTCCCTTTCTCATCATGTAAAATGACACAAAAAAACCACTTGCGAAAAACAAGTGGAAGTGACGTATAGATAATCAAATCCTCTTATTGTTCGAACTATCGCAGACAGCGCTTCTGACAGCGCTCATCCATAACAGTATTTGCTCGCTCAGGTTGGCACCTTCCGTAGAGGGGTTGCCGTGACTTCACAGATCCTATGTATCTCCATCACTCTGAATAAGAAAATTTACACACAATATTGAATTTTCAAATCTACGTCTGATACATTACACCCCTTTCCCCGCTATGTCAAGCTTTTTATTGACTTTCTTTTTTCAAACTCCTATACTGAAAGTAGTTGTAGAAATATAGGTAGAAGGGGTAAGCAAATGAAAGAATTGGCACTGTACAATTTAAAAGAGGGCATGGTTCTTGCAAAAGACATCACTACCCCCAGCGGGCAGGTGGTTCTTGAAAAGGGAAAAGAACTTACAAAGCAGTCGATCCTGCGGCTTTCCTTTTATAATATCAAGTCGGCCTGCATTGTGGACGGGGAAGAAAAGCAGGCGGCTCCCAAGTCCTATTCGCAGAAGATCAAGACCTCGCAGAAGTTTCAGTCTTTCCAGGTGGATCACACGATCGTACTCAGTCAGATCCGCGTCAGCTTTGAGGGCTACGTGAACGAGGGCAAGCCGTTAGACACAGCAGCGCTCCTGTCGAAGGTCATCGAATTGTTCCAGTCCTGCAAGACTTCTCTGGAATTGTTTAATATGTTACATAACATGCATTCCTCCGACGACAGCGTCTATGTACATTCCCTGAATGTCTCGCTGATCTGCCGGCAGATCGGAAAATGGCTCAAGGCAGACGATGCCACTTTGGATATGCTGACGCTCGCCGGACTGCTTCACGACATCGGCAAGCTCAGGATTCCAACAGAGCTTCTCAACAAACCGGGCAAATACACCGACGAAGAGTTTGCCCAGGTCAAGCTGCACACCCAGTACGGTTACGAACTGTTAAAGCCGCTTCCGCTGGATACACACGTCAAGCTCGCCGCGCTCTCTCATCATGAACGCTGTGACGGCACCGGTTATCCAAGCGGTCTTAAGACGAACGATATTGATCCTTACGCACGCGTTGTGGCGATCGCGGACGTTTACGACGCCATGACAACCGCCCGCTCTTACCGGGCTCCGCTGTGCGCTTTCCAGGTTATCGCCAACTTTGAGCGCGACGGTCTGCAGAAATACGATACCAAATGTGTTCTCGCATTCCTCAACCGGATTGCCGGCACCTACCAGAACCACCGCATCCTTTTGAGCGACGGCCGCAGTGCCAACATTGTCATGCTCAACGACAAGCAGCTTTCCCGACCGATCGTGCAGCTGGACGACGGTTCCTGTATCGATCTGTCAACTGCGGGCGATCTGCACATTCAGGCGGTTCTCTAAACCGTCAATGCCGTGTCCGAAAGCACCCGGCAAAAGAAAGAACATGCAGGAGATACGCTGTATGCAAAAGATTTCAGACACTCAATGTTCCGGGAGACAGCCAGCAGCGTCGAATTCTTTGGAGTAAAATCCAGGTAATTCTTCCGTGCCACGTCCGGCATCGAATGCTGTGTCTTTCCACGTTTGGACAGTCCCCGGGGTGTGTCCGGCAACTCGCAGACAATGGGCGGACTTCCTAGCAGCACTAGCCGTGCTTCCTCATAGACAATATAAAACCGCGCGAACCGAAACTCGTTGGCATCTGCTATTGAAAACAGGGCAGATGCCAATTCAAACATCGGCTTCGCGCGGTTATGTTTTATTCGGGAGCACGGCTAGTGCTGCACGTAAGTCCTAAAATTGTCTGCAGATTGCGGACACGCCGCGTGGAATGTTCCAAACTTGGAAAAACACAGCTCATCAAGGATGCCGGACGCGGCATGGTTAGAAATACCGGATTTTACGATCAGAATTCGTCGCTGTTGGCTGCCTTCCGGAACATTACGTTTCTCTAACTTCTCACCATACAGCTTATCTCCTGTACACTTTCCCGGTTGCCGGGGGCTTTCTAACACGGCTTTGCCGGTTTGGGAGTCAGAACCGACACGAACTGCAGGCGCGCGTCCATCCATTTTCCGATCACCCCGATCACCTTTCCCATCGTAAACGCTGCCAGAATCGTTCCGATTCCAAGTCCATCCAGATGTCCCAGGAAGAAGATCGTCATGCCGGCGGTCACCGCCAGGCAGATCACATCAAACGAGACCTTTATGTTGGAATACGCGGCGCCCGTAATGTCCGCCAGTTCCCTCGGGAACAGATCTGTCGGTATGATCGGCAGACCGCAGCGGTTCGACAGCGCAATTCCGATACAGATCAACAGATAGCTGATCGCAAAATAGAGAATCCGGTTCGGAAGCGTAAGCGGCAGAAGATTGATCCACGCCTCATGCACATCCAGAAGTTCCCCGAACACGAATCCCACCACAAAGCTGAACAGATACTGCGACACAAACCGTTTTCTTAAAATCATCAGACTAAGCACCAGGACGCCCTGAAACAGGTAGGTCCGTGTGCCAAGCGAGATCCGCGTAAACACTTCCGAAAAAGCGAACGGCACGCTCGAGATGGCAGAGATTCCCGCGCCGGAGTGCAGCATCAGCACCACCCCGAAGCTGTTAATCAGCACTGCAACAAGCAGTGCCAGTTCTCCTCTCATGGTATGTAACTCTTTCTGTTGTATTTCCTGTGTTTCCATTGTCATCCTCCAAGTTCATCTTCTGCGCTGTCATGTCAAAGAACGTAAAAGTAAAAAAAGAATCCTGCCTGCAGGATTCTCCGCCTGCGGCAGGTCGCTCTTGCGACATCTTTCGTCTCCGCCGCAGTGCAATCCCCGCAGAGCATTTTATGTAAATAGGAACAAAGTTTCCTGTTACATAAAAATGTCTGCTGTGGGATTTCCTCCCTCAGCAGACCTGATGGTTCAAAACTTCCATTCTATGATACTTTCAGTGTAAACTTCTGTATTTCTTTTTCGTCCGAAACTTTCTCGATCAATGCCCCAAGCTGTGACAGCTTCTGATCAAATGCCTCGTAACCGCGCTCAATATAATAAATATCGTCCACGACGGTAATGCCCTCTGCGCCAAGTCCGGCAATCACAAGCGCCGCACCAGCTCTTAAATCCGGCGCATTGACTCTGGCACCGGTGTACTGATCCACACCGCTGATAATAGCGATGTTGCTCTCTACCTTGATGCTTGCACCCATGCGCGTCAGTTCATCCACATACTTAAAACGGTTCTCGAAAATGCTCTCCGTCACGGTACTCGTTCCCTGTGCCACTCCCAGCACAACCGTCATCTGCGGCTGCATATCCGTCGGGAAGCCCGGGTAAGGAAGCGTCGTCACCTGTGTATGACGCAGCGGCTTCGATGCCACCACGCGCACAGCGTCGTCGAACTCCTCCACCTCGCACCCGATCTCAAGCAGCTTTGCACTGATCGCTTCCAGATGCTTCGGGATCACATTTTTCACGGTAACGTCGCCCTTGGTCGCCGCTGCCGCCAGCATAAAGGTACCTGCCTCGATCTGATCCGGAATAATCGAATACTCTGTCGCATGCAGCTTCTCCACTCCGACAATCCGGATCACGTCCGTACCGGCGCCGCGGATATTGGCTCCCATGCTGTTCAGGAAGTTGGCAACGTCAACCACATGCGGCTCCTTCGCCGCATTCTCGATAATCGTCTTGCCCTCCGCCATGGACGCCGCCATCATAATATTGATGGTTGCCCCGACAGACACCTTATCCAGATAAATGTGCGTGCCGGTTAGCTTTTCTGCATAAGCCCGCACCAGACCATACTTGATATCCACCTCTGCGCCCAGAGCCCGAAAGCCCTTCATGTGCAGATCGATCGGCCGTCCACCGATGTTGCATCCGCCCGGAAGCGCCACTTCCGCTCTCTTATACTTGCCGAGCAGCGCGCCGATCAGATAATAAGATGCACGTATTTTTCGGATAAATTCATTGTCAACATTAAAATCCCGGATAAAAGATCCATTGATCCTTACCGTGTGAGCATCCAGCCGCTCTACCCGCGCTCCAATCTCCTCGATGGCATTGAGCAAAACGTTGGTATCTCTGACATTAGGTACATTTTCTATTGTAACGGTCTCATCCGTCATAACTGCAGCAGATAAGATCGCAAGTGCCGCATTCTTAGCGCCTCCGATTTCCACCTCTCCTACCAGCGGATTTCCACCTTTGATCACATACTGTTCCATATCACACCTCTATGAACGCTTTATACAAACACGTAATTATACTAGCGCTTACATGCTTTTGTCAAGTAATTCTTAAGTTCTTCGTTCATCAACCATATATGCGTACATTATACCATAAATTTCATCCATTTGTACAGCATACAACTATTTCCAGTCCGTGTCCTCTTCCCATCAGTTACTGATGTATTTGAGCGGATCCACCGCCGAACCGTTGATATAGATCTCAAAATGAACATGCGGTCCGGTAGAGCGTCCCGTACTTCCGCTTAACGCGATTGGCTCTCCCTGCTCAACATGCTGTCCGACCTTCACCAGAAGCTTACTGTTGTGTGCATATCTCGTCAGTCTGCCATCCGCATGGCTGATGACCACGTTATTGCCGTAACCGCCGTTGTAGGACGCAGAGATTACCGTTCCGGCGCAGGATGCGTACACCGTCGTCCCGACCGGGCATGCCCAGTCAACACCCTTGTGCATACGTCCCCAGCGTCTGCCGAATCCTGACGTGTATCTTCCTCCGGAAATCGGTTTGATATAAGTTGGCGGAATGATGGTACCGCGCTCAATGACTGCCGCCTGCGACGCCACCATAACGTTCTGATGTATCATCTCGCGGCTTGTTTCCACACCGTTCTCATAGACTACAACGTCATTGCGCTCCCGGTGTCCCGTCGTTCCCTCCTGCTGTACAACCTCTTTTGTCGTATACCAGGAATCGTTGTCTATGATGATCGGGTCTTCCGTGTAATCCTCCTCATAGACCTCTCCTTTTGTTACCCGAAGCTGCAGATCCGGCTCCGGCACCGCAATGATGAGTTCCTGACCGTCCCTTATCATCGCGTCCGCACTGTCCAGCCCGTTTAGCGCCACGATCGACGACACTGTCGTATCATGATCCATCGCAATCACAGAGAGACAGTCTCCGCTCTCCACTACATATATTTTATTCGATTCTTTCTCTTTTGTTACTTCGGCAACCTGTTCATCCACATCTGCAATCTGATCGGCATCGACATAGTTCTCGAACACGTTCACCCGCTCCACGAATTCCATATTAAGGATACCTGTCTCGTACGTGACTTCGGGATCTGCAAATGCCTCCTCCAGCATACAGATCACAGAGGCGCTGATTCCTGCCTGCGGCAGAGAAGCCTGTGTCTCCTCCGGCACCTTTTCATCCGCTGTAGCCCCCGCGTCCTTTCTGGCAAGAGACGCCGTCAGAATCCCGCTCACATGGGAGCCCTGATCCGCAATAACCGCACCGTATTCATCCGCCTCGTCCGCGGAAGCCTTCACTTTTTCCAGAAAAGACTCCACCTCGTCCATCGTTGCAAAATTGGCGCGGTATTCATCGATTGCCACTGTATAGACACGCTGCTTTTCCCCTGCGTTTTTCTCACTTAGTATGTTCTCTACGGCTGCTTTTAATTCATTCTCCGACAACAACTTCCGGAACGGTTTTCTGCATTCTTCACTGCTCCATACAACTTCGCCGCTGATCCTCTCTCCGGTCTTTTGCGTAAGTTCCTGTCTCGCCTGACGGATGATATCGTCCATATCGGTTTTCTCCGGCGCATACCCGATGATGCTGTCATCCACGCGCACCTGCCGGTATGCCTGTCCGATTCCGACCTGCCCGGAAAGGCAGAAAAGGACGCCGCCGACCGCCAGGACTCCTACCGCAGCTGCCTGCCAGACTGCCTGTTTTGTAAACGTTTGTTTTTTCATTGAAAGCGTTCCTTCAATTCCATAATTTTCTCAATCGTCTGTTCCACATTCAAATGATGCTCATCCACAATCACATCCGCATATTTCTCGTACAAAGGCACACGTTCCTCATAGAGATCATGAAGTGTCTGTCCGTCTCTTAAGACAACGCCTCTCCCCTTGATGTCCGAGAGTCTGCGCTCTAACTCCCGGTACGGAAGTTTCAGATAAACCACCGTACCGATCCGGCCAAGGTGTTCCATCGCTTCCGCTCCGTACACCACGCTTCCGCCGGTCGCGATAATGGCGTGTTCCGCCTCGATCCCGCTGTTGATGCGGCTCTCCACCTCCAGGAATCCCTCCGGTCCGACTTCGGCGATAATCTCCCGCAGAAGCTTTCCTTCCTTTTCCTGGATCACCAGATCCGCATCTATGAACTGGTATCCCATCACTTTTGCAAGAACCACGCCAACGGTACTCTTTCCGACGCCGGGCATTCCAATCAGTATGATATTCTTTTTCATGTGTACCTTCCTTATTCACTGTGGCTGTTCCAATTTTTTCACAATCTCCGAAAATCCCATAAAGTGGGACGCCTTTACCAGGATGGTATCCCCCGGTCTGCGGTACTCCTGCAGCGCCTGTGCAAGCGTCTCTTTGTCCGGTTCCACATAGATCCCGGTCTCCGGCGCCACACGCCGCGCCTCCTCCGCAATCTCCCCTGCGAGTGTTCCGGTCACAAACAGCGCATCGATCTTCTTCCCGGCAAAATGCGTGCCGACCATTCCGTGCAACTTCTTTTCCTCACTGCCGAGTTCTCCCATATCGCCGAGCACGGCAATCCTTCTTCCCTTTGCCTGGGACAGCACGTCAATGGAAGCCATCATGGACACCGGATTCGCGTTGTAGCAGTCGTCGATAATCGTGATGCCGTTCTTCCGGATCAGATTGCTCCGCCCGCCAATCGTGTGTGCACGCTCGATTCCAAGCTTCATCTCCTCCGCACTAAGTCCCAGCCGTCTTGCCACGCAGACTGTTGCAAGCGCATTGTATACATTATGTTCTCCCGCAATCGGGATCACCACCTCAAACTGCTGCTCCGGCGTGTGGATGACCGCCTTCGTTCCCTCAAGGCCGATCGCCTCCACATCGGTCGCGTACACTTCCTTTTCCGCGAGCCGTTTGCTGCCGGTCTCTGTCTCTGCCGTCTTTGCTTCCTGTCCGATTCCGTAGAACACCGCCGGTCTGCCATTCACGGTCTTTTTGTCGCAGAGCTTATCGTCATCCCCGTTTAATACGGCGATCCCGTCCGGTGCCAGATGTTCAAAACTCTCCGTCTTCGCCTTTAAAATGCCGTCTCTTGTGATGAGGTTCTCCAGATGGCATAAGCCGATATTGGTGATGACACAGATGTCCGGCTGCGCCATCTCTGCAAGACGATGCATCTCACCAAACTCGGAGATTCCCATCTCGAGCACCGCCACCTGATGTTCCTCCCGGATCTTAAAAATCGTCAGTGGAAGTCCGATCTCATTGTTCAGATTTCCCTCGGTCTTTAACACACGGTATTTTTCGGAGAGCACGGACGCGATCATCTCTTTTGTGCTGGTCTTTCCGACGCTTCCGGTGATCCCCACGACTTTGATGTCGAGCGAGCGGCGGTAGAACGCCGCAATCTTCTTCATGGCTTCCTCTGTGGAGTCAACCAGAATATAAGGCCCCGCCGGATGCTCGAGCCGCTGCTCGGAGAGCACGGCAAGCGCCCCCTTTTCAAAAACCGCCGGAATGAAATCATGCCCGTCAACGCGCGCTCCGCGGATGGGAATAAACAGATACCCCTCTTCGACCAGACGGCTGTCAATCACCGCCCCCCGAATCTCCTTTTCGCGGTCGCATTCTTCCCCGATGTATGTACCGCCGCACGCCTGCGCGATATGCTCCAATGTCATATTTTTCATAATGGCTCCCATTTCAGACTTCATTCTTAATTCTTGTACTTGCGCATGGAACTCTCGATCAGTTTCTCACAGAGCTGGTTGAAATCCACACCGGTCACCTTTGCCTCCTGCGGCAGCAGGCTGGTCGGCGTCATGCCCGGAAGTGTGTTCGCCTCCAGACAGAAAATGTGGTCTTCCGCATCCAGAAGGAAGTCTGTGCGCGAGTAAGTGTTGAGTCCAAGCACCTCTGCCACCTTCTCTGCATATCCCTGCATTTCCTTTGTAATCTGCTCGGACAGCTCTGCCGGACAGGTCTCTACCGTACTTCCTGCTTTGTATTTGTTCTTATAATCATAGAAGCCTTCCACCGGCGCGATCTCGATGATCGGAAGCGCCTGAAAATCGATGACGCCGACAGAAAATTCTCTTCCTTTTACATATTCCTCAATGACCAGCTCATTCTCCCAGCGGAACGCCTCCTTTAATGCCCGCTCGTATTCCGCCTTGTCGTGCACGATCGATACGCCGATGCTTGATCCGCCGCTGCACGGCTTTACCACGCACGGAAAATGAATTCCACAGGCCTCGATCTTAGCCGCATCCTCGCCGCGCTTTAAGGACGTGCCTCTCGGCGTCGGAATTCCGTTCTCGAGAAACAGCTGCTTTGCCATTCCCTTGTTCATGGCAAGCGCACTGCCCAGATATCCGGTTCCTGTGTAGCGGATGCCGAACAGGTCAAACGCCGCCTGGATCTTGCCGTTCTCTCCGTTCTCTCCGTGAAGCGCCATAAACACGATGTCCGCCATCCGGCAAAGCTCGATGACATTCGGTCCGAAGAAATTATCCGACTGATCCTTTCTCTGCGCCTTTACTTTTTCCAGATCCGGCGCGGTCTCCGGAATCGCCGCCACCTTGACGCTGACCGCCTCGGCTCTGTCAAAAATTCCGGTAAGATCTTCTTCCTTATCGCTATATCCCATAAAAACATCAAGTAAAATTACCTGATGTCCGTTCTCTCTGAGTGCTTTCGTAACCATCTCTCCTGTCTTGAAGGACACGTCTCTCTCTGTGCTGAGTCCCCCTGCCAAAACAACTATCTTCATGGTATCCGTCTCTCCTTTTTCAAAACTTTTCTCGCTTTATAGTATACCTTTTTCGATCTGATGACAAGAATATTCCTTGTTTTTTCAAAGCTCTGCCCCTGCGCTGCGACCCCTTTCCTGCTTTTTATCTACGCTCTTCTGCTATACACTCACGTCTGCTGTATTCTGCCATCCCTAAAAGCCACAGAAAAACCTGCCTTGCAATAAGATCCCTCCCGTGAATCATACTGCCATAATGGTAAATCATCTGCTCCGCTTCCAGCTTTCTTCCCACCGCAAGCGCGGTCAGAATCTGTTCCAATAGTTCAATCCGTTCTCCCTCCAATGGGTACTGATATGCAATATAATCCATAAACCCCGGATAATTCTGCATCATATCCACCAATACATTTGTATGTCCGTAGCTTTTCCTACTTGAGCCCTTTTCTTTTGTTTCACACATGATTAACTTTTCTACCTCTCGCACACGCAGGGCGTGCTCAACTACAATTATAAGATACTTTTATACTGCCTGTATACCCTTTTGCGCGAAAAATTTAGGAATGAAGTTTCCTATTACATTAAGAAGAGGGAGAACCGTATCCGCAATACGGTTCTCCCTCTTCTTCACTCTTATTATTTATCAGTTCATTATGAGACAGTACATCTCAAACGCTCTTAGTTCTCCGGCTCGATCAGTCCGTAGGTGTTACCTTTTCTCTTATAAACCACATTGACATCTTCCGTCTCTGCATTGATGAATACGAAGAAGTCATGTCCCAGCAGTTCCATCTGCACGCATGCATCTTCCGGATACATCGGCTTCATGGAGAACTTCTTGGTACGGATGATCTTGATCTCCTCATCCTCGTCTGCTGCTCCATCCAGGAATTCCTGCTTAAATACAGCGGATGCATTCTGCTGCTTTGTCACCAGCTTGGTTCTGTATTTCTTAAGCTGACGCTCAATCACTTCCTCCACAAGATCAATGGATACATACATATCGTTGCTTACCTGCTCGGAGCGGATATAATTTCCTTTTGCCGGGATTGTAACCTCGGCTTTCTGTCTCTCCTTCTCCACGCTCAGCGTCACATATACATCGGTATCCGGTGTAAAATACTTCTCAAGCTTGTTCAGCTTGTCCTCTACTGCTGCTTTCAGCCCCTCTGTTAATTCGATGTTTCTTCCTGTAATCTTAATTCTCATGATGTCCAACCCCTTTGCCGTTTATTTGATACAAGATATATCATGGTTATATTATAACATATTTTGGCTTTATAGCAAGAAAATTTATGCATTTTTCATAATTTTTTCTGAAAATTCATCAACCAAGCGTCAGCGCGAGATAACCGTCGTCCGCAACCGGCAGATCTGCCATCGTCTCAGGCAGCCAGATCATACCGCGCTCCCGTCCGTACGATGCCGCGCTGGTTCCCGTCTCTGCCATAAGCTGCGGAAGCACCTGCGAAAGAGCCTCGTCCGAAAGTGTTGTCTCCAGTATCACGAGTTCTTTTTCCCGGATGTCATACATCAGAATATCCCGGTCATCTTCCTGCTCATTCCGTGTGCTTTTATCCTCACAGCTGACTGCCGCCGTACCGCCGCCGCAGCTTGCCGCGAGTTCCATCGCATAGGAAACCGCATCCGCATCCCAGTGTACATACCCTTCCCTCGCGCACTTTTCATCCCGGATCCGCACATACTCCTCCGGTGTGACAGACTCCGTGCATGCAACCGGCTCCGTGTCCTTTACCTCGAGCGCCGTGATGTCACTGCCGCTCACATTTTTGCGTTCTCCCTGAAACGCATTCTTAAATCCCAGCTTCTCATAGTAACGGGTCAGCGACTCCTCCGCCGGCGATAAGATGAGCGGCACCTGATATTTTTCTTCTGCAAAACGCAGAATCTGTTCCGCAAGCTTCTGTCCCCGGTATTCCGGCAGTGTCGCAACCGCATACACATAGCGCGCGTCCACATACGCCCCGTTGCACAGGTACTGCACCGGCAGAAAACTTGCCATCGATACCGGTCTTCCATCCCGGAAAATCACGAGCATATTTTCTCTCGTCATGCGGTGCTTCAGATAAAACTGAATATAATCTTCCTCGTCTCCAAAGCATTTCTGCCAGATTTCCTGAATGTACGGCGCATCCCGGTCGGGATCCGCATAGACCACCCCGCTCTCCTCCAGTTCGTATTTTGGAAGGAGAATATCCGGATAATAGGAAAGCTTTGCCTTTCTGAGTCCGGGATCGCCGGTGTCCTCCTCGCGGTTGACATACGCATACCCCTCACATTCATGCAGGACAAACTGCTGGTTGATCATCGGATACGCTCCCTGAAGATCCGGATACGCCTTTTCAAAGTGCACAACGAACGTCTCCGAGTTCAGCCGCTCCCCGATCGAAAACGCGACGATCTGTCCGTCTCTCCGGAGCACTCCGCCGACGAGTCCCAGCTCCTGCATATGGTCAAACGCCTCATGGAGTACTGAGATCTCCTGGTTCATCTCCTCATTCCACTTTTCCTCGCGCATGTGAATCCACGTGTACGTCATCGTGCGGCATTCTTCTACGTTCTCAGCGGTCATCGGCTCGTAAGACCAGTCTCCCGAATCTTTAAAGCGCGCGATGTGATTGCGCTTTCCGTGCAGTTTCTTGCCGGCAAGCGTCGCAAGCTTCTCTCTTGCATAGATATAGTCATAGTCGTTCCGGTCTCCCTCGATTAAAAATCTTCCTGGGAACCACTCAAGCATCTGTGCGCGGTCCTGCTCGCTGGCAGGCGCTATCAGCAGCTGGATTCCCTCCTCATGGCAGATCGCAAGCAGCTCCTCCACCGCCGCTTTCTTGTCGCCGTTTCCAACCGGGAATGAAAAACAGTGGATCTCTCCATCTATAAATCGAACTACCAGGCAGCCGTGAAGCTCCGCCACCCTGACCTGATAGACATTTCTCCACATAAAATTATTTGCAAACGAGTATTCGCAGGCATTCCGGTCATCCTCCTCGAACTTCCGGTCCATCCATGCCTTATCCTGCAGTGTTATCTCGTGAAATACTGTTTCTTCTGGTTTCATAAATACCTCAATTCTAAATTTTTAAAAGAAAACAAAGTGTACGCATCCTTGCGGTGCGTTTTTGTGTAATAGGAACGAAGTTTCCTATTACACAAAAAAGAACCGCCAACCTGTGTTGACGGTTCTTTCTCTCAGCCCTTCATCAGGAACTTAATAATTTTCTCTGTATCTTCCGGCTCGTAAGCGACAAGCTCAAGCTCCGGAATCTCCACATCCGTCTTTAAAATACTGGTAAGTGATACATACTGGCAAAGCTTTGACTTGAGGTTCAGTCTGTCCCCCTCACCGGTAATGAGTTCCACTTTTCCCTGGCAGGAGTCTATTACCTTAAAAAATCCGTCGATATCCGTGATGTTCTTGATCTTCATAATGCATGCTCCTTTCTTATTATCTGAGTCTCTATCTACACTATAATACGAAAGTACCTCTTCTGCAAGTTCTAAATCGTAAACCTGGAAATATGTTCCTTCAGCGTCTCAGCCGTGTTTTCCATCTCCTTCGAGTCTTTCTGCACGTCCGCACTGTTCTCGGAGACAATGTCCGCCAGTTCCTGAATGCTGACCGCCGTCGCCTCAATCTCCTCCGCGGATGCCGACTGTTCTTCCGTGATTGCCGCCATATTGGATGCAACATCGTTTACTTCATGCACCTTCTCTATCATTCCCTGTACGATCCGGTTGGTCTGCTCAATGCTCTCATAGATGTTGTTGAACTGCTCCGCCGCCGCAAATACCGCCGTCGCGCTCTCATTGATCTGCTCTGTACTTCGTCCGCTCTGCGCCACGGTCTCCTCGATCAGGCTGGTCACCGAATCGATCAGGCTTGAGATCTCATCCGCCGCTTCCCCGGAGTTTTCCGCAAGATTTTTGATCTGCGTTGCAACCACCGCAAAGCCTTTTCCGGCTTCGCCCGCGCGCGCCGCCTCGATACTTGCGTTCAATGCGAGCAGGTTCGTCTCGTCCGCGATTCCGCGGATCGTTCCGGTAATCTCGTTGATCTTGACCGCAGCGGCTCCCACATCGCCGATCGACTTTCCGAGTACCTGCATGCTGCCCTTGACGTCATCCATGGATTTTGTCACGGAAGTCATGCCGTTCTTGCCCTCGGACGCCTCCGAAATCGTTGTCTCAATATTCTGCAGAGCCTCGCTGCCCGCCTCGTTCGTGTCGGCGACCACCTGCGCGAGTGTGGTTGCATTTTCCGCAATCACATTGATGGATTTCACCAGCTCCTCGAGCGTCGTCCGCATCTGTCCCATCGCGTCCGCCTGCCCCACCGCCGAGTCGTGCAGATCACTCGACACCTGGTTGCTCGCTTTTGCCTGATCGTCGATCTTATTGGAGATCGTGATAATGGAGCTTAGAATCTGACGCATTCCGACCAGAAATTCCTTCATGTTGCCCGCCATCACGGTAACTTCGTCGTTGCCCTTGACCTCGATGTCCGTCGTAAAATCGCCCTCTGTGACAGCGACAATCGTTCCGGTCAGCTTCTGGATCGGGTTCGTGATTCTGTGGATCACCACAACCATGACAATTCCGATGACAAGCAGCGTTGCCACGCCGACCACCGTCAAAATCATCTGCAGTCTTATGATATCCGCAAAAATATTCTTCTCCAGACCGCGGGCTACCAGATACCAGTTTGTCCCGTTTATATTCTGAATATTCACCATATACGTTCCCTGGTTGGACGTATAAATATTTTTCGTTACATTTCCCGCGGAAATGTCCGTAAAAATCTCCTCGTAGAGCGTGTCGCCGCACTCCTCCGCTTTCTTTCCCACCAGATCCGTATCTTTGTGCGCGAGCACGGTTCCGCTCGCCGCATCCATGATAAACGCATCTCCGTCTCCGGCTACTTCCATGCCGGACACAACCTCGGAGAGAATATCCAGGCTGACGTCCGCCGCCACAACCACGCCTTTGCCGTTTAACTTCTCCACATAACGGCTTGCCGTTACGATATAGCTGCCTGTCAGCGCATCCACATAGGGATCGCCGAATGCGAACTTATCATGCCCAAGACCTTCCTGATACCAGGTCGTCTCCGTCGCTTTTCCTTCCGGTTCCCACCCGGAAGCGTCCAGCACCTTGCCGTCATCGTAAGACAGATACACACCGTTCGGGAAATCCTCATAGGTTCCCAAAAACTGTGCCTCATAATTTAAAATCTCTTCATCGTCCATCTTGAGATAGACCATACTGTCAAGCGCCGTGTCCAGCGTGGTGAGGTTATCGCTCTGCCAGCTTGCGATCTGATTCACACTCGCCGTGCCCTCCGCATCCATCAGGCTCTCTGTCTTCTCGCGGATGCTCGCCTTGGATACTGAAAAGGCGACCATAATCAATATAAGAAATGCAATCGCAACCACCGGCAAAATAAATGACATCAGTTTTGCCTGTACACCAAACCGCGCCTTATCTTTCGTGTGCTTCATGAGCTCCTCCTTCATCTTATGCATTTTTATTCATTTTGTGTTCTCATAATAGCACCACCGCGCCTGTATTTCCAGTATCTTTTTGCATACAATCCGTTCCGGCGGTCAGACGTTCCCCGCCCGCTGCATTGCCTCCAGAATGATGGTTTCCGCGCTCTTCGCCTCTGCCTTGGTGAGCTGGGGCGTATCTTTTAATGCATAATCTATCCCGAGATTGTCATACTTCACTTTTCCCATGGAGTGATACGGAAGCACCTCCAGTTTTTCCACATTCGAGAGTGTCGCAAGAAACCTTCCCAGAGCCTCCAGTTCCTCCCTCTGGAACGTGATTCCCGGAACAACCACATGCCGGATCCAGACCGGTATCTGCTTTTCGTCCAGATACCTTGCAAACGCAAGGATCTTCTCATTGTCCTGTCCGGTCAGCTTCCGGTGTTCCGCCGCATCCATGTGTTTGATGTCAAGCATCACAAGATCCGTCACAGAAAGCAGCCGGTCCACCTTCTTTAAGCGCTCCCGCTCCTCCTCCGACGTGCCGCCGCACCCCGGAAACATAATGCCCGAGGTGTCCAGACAGGTATGAATCCCGCGTTCCTTTGCCCCAGCAAACAGTTCCGTCAAAAAATCAATCTGGAGCATCGGCTCTCCGCCGGTCGCAGTGATTCCGCCGGTTCGGTAAAACGACCGGTTGCGCTCCATGCGCGAAAGGATCTCCTCCGCGCTCATCTCCTGCCCGTCCTCCAGATGCCAGGTGTCGGGATTATGGCAGTACAGACAGCGCATGGGACATCCCTCAAAGAACACCACAAAGCGGACTCCCGGTCCATCCACCGTTCCAAAGCTTTCAATCGAATGAATTTTTCCCATAAAGTCCTCCTTTTTTTCATCCCATCCATCTGATAATCATAATACAATCGCGCGAGCCGGCGTATCCCGGTGTCCCTGCCGCCAAAGCAGCAGGGCACCGGTTCCGGTTCGCGCGATTTCTCCTGTCTGTATCACTTCCACATGAATTACATGCGCTCGTGGAAGGTTCTTGCAATGACTTCATCCTGCTGCTCTTTGGTCAGCTTGATAAAGTTTACCGCATATCCGGAAACACGGATCGTGAGCTGCGGATACTGCTCCGGATGTTTCTGTGCATCTAAAAGTGTCTCACGGTTCAATACGTTGACGTTTAAGTGATGTCCGCCCTTCTCGACATAAGCATCCAGCATCGCCACAAGGTTCTGCTCCTCGCTCGCCTCATCCTTGCCGAGTGCATCCGGCACGATGGTAAACGTGTTGGAGATACCATCCTGGGAATCCATAAACGGCATCTTCGCTACCGACGCGAGAGATGCTACCGCACCGTTCGTGTCGCGTCCGTGCATCGGGTTTGCTCCCGGTGCAAAGGCAACGCCCTTCTTTCTGCCATCCGGTGTCGCACCTGTGTTCTTGCCGTAGGATACGTTGGATGTGATTGTGAGGATCGACGTCGTCGGGATTCCACCACGGTAGGTGTGGTTGCCCTTGACATAGCCGATGAACGTGTGAAGCACTTCCTTTGCAATGTCGTCGACGCGGTCGTCATCATTTCCGTATTTCGGGAAGTCGCCCTCCACCTCGAAGTCTACGGTGATTCCGTTCTCATCGCGGATCGGCTTTACCTTCGCGTACTTGATGGCAGACAGGGAATCCGCCACAACGGAAAAACCAGCGATTCCGGTTGCGAACCAGCGGCGCACCTTCTTGTCATGAAGCGCCATCTCCAGCTTCTCGTAGCAGTATTTGTCATGCATATAATGAATGATGTTCAGAGCATTAACATAAACACCTGCCAGCCACTTCATCATATCCTTATACTTATCCCACACCTCGTCGTAATCCAGATACTCGGAAGTGATCGGGCGGTACTTCGGTCCGACCTGCTTGCCGCTGATCTCATCTACACCACCGTTGATCGCGTACAGAAGGCACTTTGCAAGGTTGGCGCGGGCACCGAAGAACTGCATCTCCTTGCCGATGCGCATGGAGGATACACAGCATGCAATTCCGTAATCATCCCCGTGTACCACGCGCATGATGTCATCATTCTCGTACTGGATCGCAGAGTGCCTGATGGACGTCTGCGCGCAGAAACGCTTAAAGTTCTCCGGAAGCTGTACCGACCAGAGCACGGTCATGTTCGGTTCCGGCGCCGCTCCGATGTTGTTGAGTGTATTTAAATAGCGGTAGGACATCTTCGTCACCATATGTCTGCCGTCCACACCGATTCCGCCGATCGACTCCGTTACCCAGGTCGGATCTCCGGCGAAGATGGAGTTGTACTCCGGCGTACGTGCAAACTTCACGCAGCGCAGCTTCATGACAAACTGATCGATGATCTCCTGGATCTCCTTCTCTGTGAACGTTCCTTCCTTGAGATCACGCTCCGCATAGATGTCGAGGAATGTGGAGGTACGTCCAAGGCTCATTGCCGCACCGTTCTGCTCCTTGACTGCTGCAAGGTAGGAAAAATATACCGCCTGCGTCGCTTCCAGCACGTTGTTCGCCGGCTTGGAAATGTCGCAGCCGTAAATCTTTGCAAGCTCTTTCAGCATCTTAAGTGCACGGATCTGCTCGGAAAGCTCCTCACGCTCACGGATAACATCCGAGTACATGATCGTGCGGGTCGTGGCGAGCTGTTCTTCCTTGTCCTCGATCAGACGATCCACACCGTAGAGTGCCGGTCTTCTGTAATCGCCGATGATACGTCCGCGGCCATATGCATCCGGAAGTCCCGTGATGATATGTGCCGAACGGCATGCGCGCATCTCCGGTGTGTAGGCATCAAATACACCGGCATTGTGTGTCTTTCTGTGTGTAGTAAAATATTCCACTACTTCCGGATCTACATGATAGCCGTTATCCTCGCAGGCTTTCACTGCCATGCGGATTCCGCCGTACGGCTGCAGGGAACGTTTGAACGGCTTATCTGTCTGAAAGCCGACAATCTTCTCCTTATTCTTGTCCAGATAGCCCGGTCCGTGGGATGTGATCGTGGAGATAATCTTGGTATCCATATCGAGGACACCGCCTGCCTCGCGCTCCTGCTTCGACAGTTCTAACACTTCGTTCCATAAATCTGTCGTATCCTGCGTCGGTCCTTCCAGAAAGCTGTCGTCCCCGTCGTAAGGCGTATAGTTTTTCTGGATAAAATCTCTGACATTGATCTCTTTCTCCCAGCTTCCCCGCTGAAAGCCTCTCCATTCATTCTGCATGATTCTTCCTCCTGCTTACTTTATAATGTGATTATGTTCCCTGCCCTCAGACAGCATTGCCAAAACATGATATTGGTTAGCCATCGCTAACCTTTATGACTATAGCACAGCGTGCTTTTTTCTGTCAATATCAAGTTTTGTTGCCAGGCATGTTTGTCTTGTCTTACTCTCAGTGGGTATTTTATGCTTTTTGAACCAAAGCATCTTTTGTCTTAGAGATGGGAATCCCGGGTACTTTTCCAATCAAAGCCCCCAGATTCAAAACAAGCCGGCTGCCCGGGTACATTCGCCCAGACGGTCGGCATTAGATACGTTATACTCCATGTGGTTCTTCCACTTGTTCCGTCAGTCATATAACATCTTGATCTTACAATATTTGATGATTTTTTTCAATAGGAAAAATTATACAAAATCATAGAACGCCATTCCGTTCTTCGTCGAGTTCTTCACGTGATACAGCGCCTGATCCGCCGCCCAGTACACATCCACGAACGTGCTTCCCGATTCCGGCACAAATGCAACGCCGACGCTGGCGGTCGGTTCTTTTCTCAAGTGCATCCGCCCCTTCTCAGCGCGTACCTCCTCCAAAAGCTTTTGAATCTTCTCTTCAACCTCTCTCCGGTCGCCGATGTCTCTGAGGAAAACAGCAAATTCATCGCCACCCATCCTGCCGATACAGGAATGGTCTCCGAACACTTCGTTTAAGATTCCCGCCATCCGCATCAGAATCATATCCCCGACTCCGTGACCGTAGATGTCATTGATCTGCTTAAAATTATCGACATCCAGAAGAATGAATGCTTCCTCCTCATCGCCGCCTCTCTCCTGAAGCGCCTCACAGACATGCTTCTCCAGCGTGCCGCGGTTTAGAAGCTTCGTGAAGGAGTCCTGCATCGCCTGCTCCCTGAGCACCTCGTTCTCCTGCCGGCACAGTTCCTCCCGCTCCATCCGGTCGGTGACATCCATAAAGCTGACATAGCAGAGCGGTCCCTCCTGCATCTGCACATTCACCCTGCTTAGTATCCACTTGTAACCGCCGTCCTTCGTCTGCGGTCTTGAGAGCACCTCAAACGGCGTTCCGGAACGAATCTGTTCATTATGTTCGCGGATGACCTCCCGCAGATCGACATCCATCAGATCCGCCCATCCGTCCTGCATCTTTCGGATATACTCTTCCCGCGTGTACCCCATAATCTCACACGCCGTGTCGTTGACATAGTAAATCTTGCGCTGAAATCCCTCTTTGCTCACAATCAGTCCCATCGGAATATTCCGCATGACCTTGCGAAGCACTTTCTCCTCTAACGTATAGCTTTCCATGTACCCTCTCCAAAATCATTCCCCAATACACCTTGCGAAACATACTACGAAACACAGTATAATACTTTTCGTTGCAGATAGAAAGTCCTTTTTCGGTTTTTTATACAAATGTCACAGATTGTCAATCTTCTTTTTTGTTATATCATACAAATTCTTTGTCTTTTCTCCTGTACATTCGCTTTCACGCCTACACGCACAGCTCTTTTTCCCGAAACAGCGCGTCCACCAGACATTCATACTCGGCAACCCGCTCGCATTTTCGGATTTTTTTGAGCTGCCGGTCTGCATCCGCAAAGTTTTCTCCCCAGTACGCCCACAATTCCTTCATTTTAAATAAGGTATTTTTATCCCCGGACATCTGCTGCCGGTATCCCCCCAGAAGCTCATTGTGAAACCGGTAAAACCGCTCTTTTCGCTCCTGCTTTTCCTGTCTGCCGCCGGAAAGTTCCTCCAGAAGCCAGGGGCGCTTTATCAGTCCCCGCCCGATCATGAACTTATCCACCGAAGGAAAGCTGTCCCGGATGTGCGCCGCGGACGCTGCGTCCACAATGTCGCCATTATAGCAGAGCGAATGTCTGCTGTTTTTCTCTGCCAGTGCAAATGCCTCCAGATTGACCCGGTTCTTATAGAAATCGGTCTGCACCCTCGGGTGTACGATCAGTTCTTCCAGCGGATATTTTTCATATATGGCAAGCAGCCGCTCCCATTCCGCAGGGTTCTCTTTTCCGATCCGTGTCTTGATGGAAATCCGGAGCGGACATTTTTCAAAAATCTCTTCCAGAAAATGATCCAGCTTGTCCGGCATCGCAAGAAATCCGGCGCCACGCCCTCTTGCCGCCACCGTGCCCGACGGGCAGCCGAGGTTCAGGTTGACCGTATCGTACCCGTACTCCCGCAGAATCTCTGCGATCGCCAGAAAATCTTCTGCGCGGTTCGTGAGTATCTGCGGAACGACCGCCATTCCCGCATTGTGTTCCGGGCAGACGTCATTTTTCTCCCGGTGTCCAAGCTTTTTATTCGCCACAAACGGCGTAAAATAGCGTTCGATGCCGCCGTAATATTTTGCGTATGCATTCCGGTAGACATATCCGGTAACGCCTTCCATGGGTGCCATATAATACTTTATCTGTTCCAACTGTCTTCTCCTTCTGCCAGAAATCTGTCCCTTATCTTAATACAGCGTTTCTCGCCTGTCAAATAATGGAAAATCCCGCCTTTTTATGCTATACTGCTATTGATACAACTTTCACAAACCCGTTTATAGCTCATTATATTCAGGAGAATTTCTATGAAGTCGGCATTTTCAGACAGCCCGGACAATCACAACCGATGGTTCCGCCCCCATTTTTCGCGTTTTTGTGCGACCCGTCTCGGGCGTTTCATCAACGAATCCAGATATGGCGGTATTCTCTATCTCGCCCTGTGGCTGGTTGTACTCGGACTCGTTTTTACTCTTTTTCAAACCATCTTTTTAAGTATCACCTATACCGGCCGGCTCATGCCGGATGATTACGAAGTCCTTCATGTGGAGCAGACCGAATATGACCAGAGTATCGGTGCCTACGATTCCGGTATCATCAGACGTTTTTCCGATTACCTAGTAACCGTGCAATATGAGGTTGATGGAACGCGCTATACTGCAGATCTTTCACTCGGTCAGGCATTTTTCACCGGAAACCGCGTGGCACGCGCCGGTGCAGACGGCTCGTCTGTACTTGGCACCATTTTCTATAAAAGTTCCGATCCAAAACGCCTGAAGTACATTCCGGCAAGACGGCATATTCTCCCATTTTCAACCGGTAAATATGTCTGCCGGGAGGATACCAATGATTTTGCCGCACAGGTCTGCGCGCTTTTACAGCAGGAGGATTATGGCTCCCTCGCCGCGCTTTCCTATAACGGCAGAGATATCCCTGTAACCGCGGAAGACACAGAAGAATATTTTCATGATGATCTGGTGTATTTCCGTAAAAACGTGGGGGATCTTTCGTTGCTGGAGGGAACTACCGTATATCACGACACCCCCTGGGCAACCGCAGTTACCATCCGCTATTACTCCAAGGAGGCACAGGAGACATACTCTGACTATCTGCCGATCACAGTGAAGGACGGGCACTACCGGCTGGATCTCCGTTGGAAATACTGAGCCTTTTTCTCTGCCTCCCTCGAATCAATGCAGATGCAGTGCATTTTTCAGAAGTTCCAGTTCTTCCATGTAAATGCAGTGAGAAATTCGGTTCTCTCTGACCGCATCTACGCAGTCCGCAAAGTCCATCCACCGGACCTCCGACACTTCTTCCTCCTGCAGTATAAAATCTTCCTCCTCGCGGTCAAGCCAGAGTGCATACACGTTGCTGACCTGGTTGTCGCGGAACATGCTGCCGTGGAATTCCCTTTCAAACCGGAACCGGCGTTGTCCACAATAAATCAGTTCATCGCCGTTAATATCCACACCCAGTTCTTCCTTTAGCTCCCGCACCGCGGAAGGAATATAATCACTCCCCGCAGGAATATGACCGGCGCTTGAAATGTCATAACAACCCGGATCTGAATCCTTATTGTCGCTCCGTTTCTGCAAAAGGATCTGCACTACTCCGCCGCGTCTGCGAAAAATCCACACATGCGCCGTGCGGTGCCGGATTCCCTCACGGTGTGCCACCTCCCGAGGCACTGTCTCTCCTGTCGGATTTCCCTTTTCGTCCACAATATCCAGCATTTCCATCTCTGATCCCCTCCAGTATGATTGTATTCTTTTCATTCACTATAGCACACTTTCGCTGCCTTTTTCCACATATCCGAAATTCTTCCGGAGCGTCTGATATGATTCCACTAAAATACATAATCTCTCTCTTGAAAAAAAGTTGCCACATTCAGCAGATTGTCCTGTTAGACGAGATAAGTAATATTATAAGAAGTACACTTGAGAATTTCATGTGGAAATGCAGATGGAATATTCGTTGGAGAAAAATGTGAGCATTTCTTCCGGTTGAATGTCTGCATCGGATTCCGTGTCTCTTCCACGTTTGGACAATCCGACGGGTGCATGTCCGACACACCGGAGACAATGGGCGGACTTTCTGGTGTCCCTAATGGC
>CACZIN010000015.1:0-53898 GCA_902781225.1 uncultured Lachnospiraceae bacterium
GAATTTTCTGGATTCCCATGATATTCCGAGATTTTTAAGCTATTGCAATGGAAATAGAAAGAGAATGGAGCTGGCATTTTTCTATCTCTTTATGGGAGTAGGCGTGCCATCGGTATTCTATGGGGATGAAGTGTATATCGAGGGAATGAAAGAGCTGGAGTATCGGGCAGCCATGGACTGGCAGGCAGTAATGGAGCAGCAGATAGAAAACAACAGATTACAGGGAAATCTGGCAGAGAAGTTCAGCTGTTGGATTGTACTCCGAAAAGAGCATGTGGCGTTACGCAAGGGCAATTACCGGACAATTTACTGCAATGATATTACAGGAGCATATGTATTTTCGCGTAGTTTTGGGGACGACAAAGTCCTGATATTTTTAAATACCGGCACCGGCAGTGTGACACTGACATCAGTGGAAGTTCCGCAGTTGCAGAAAAAAAAGATAATTCTTTCTTCCTATGAGGGAAAACTTTTGGCTGTTTCGTAAAAACAAAAGATATTTCTATAAATAGTATCGTTCTTTAAAAAAGATAAGAGACATCTTTACATACGTGTGCTATACTTTGGAAAAGAATACATGAAAGACAAATGGGGAATAGAAGTAACGGATAGAAATACGTTCCAAACAGCGATGTTGAAATCGAGTCAGGAGAAAGGCTGGATTCTGTATATGAGTGAAAAAGCAAAAGTATACTTTTCAAAAGAAATCAGTCCGGAGAAGGTATTAGAGATGTATCAGCTTCTCGGGAAGAAGCTGGACGGCAAAGTGGCGATCAAGCTTCACTCCGGTGAGGCGGGGAACCAGAATTTTTTAAAACCGGAATTCTGGAAGCCGGTCATTGATTACGTTGGCGGTACCGTTGTGGAATGCAACACCGCATACGAAGGCGAGCGTAATACAACTGCCAAGCACAAAAAGACGCTGGAGGCACATGGATGGAGTCGGTACTTTAAAGTCGATCTTCTGGATGCGGAGGGACCGGATCTGGAACTTGCGATCCCGAACGGCAAAGTCATTCAGAAGAATTTTGTAGGAAAAGACCTTGCGGATTATGATTCGCTTCTGGTTCTCTCCCATTTCAAGGGACATCCGATGGGAGGATACGGCGGAGCGCTCAAACAGCTTTCGATCGGCATTGCATCTTCTGCCGGCAAGGCATATATTCACGGCGCAGGAAAGCCGGAAGACATCTGGACTGCCGATCATGATTCCTTCCTGGAGTCTATGGCGGATGCGGCATCTTCCGTTGTCGACTATTTTAAGGGGAATGCAGTTTATGTCAATGTCATGAAAAATATGTCGGTCGACTGTGACTGCTGTGCAGTGGCGGAGGATCCGTGCATGAAGGATATGGGTATCCTGATTTCGACAGATCCGATTGCAATCGATCAGGCGTGCCTTGATCTGGTCTATGCGAGCGACGATCCGGGCAGAGATCATCTGCTGGAGCGAATCGAATCCAGACATGGCGTACACACCATCGAGGCTGCCGCAGCCTTAGGTTTCGGAACCCGCGGGTACGAACTGATCACGGTTGCCTAGACCAGGAATCAACGAGGTGACGAGGCAGATATGGCTTCATTAAAAAAAGATACCGCATACTATCACCTTCCGGGGCTGTTTGAGTTTTATGAACTGTACCGCGTGTTTCTGCCGCTGTTCTATGAGCACAGGGAATATTTTTACGACTGGTGCGACATCGGATCGATCTATGGCGCACCGGCGGACTGCCTCTGGGGAGGCGGACGCGTCGGGTTCGGAGACCACGATCCCGCGGAGGTGCTGGCGCTGCTGCGGGAGTATGGAATCTCTGCCCGGCTGACGTTCAGCAACTCGTTGCTGCGGGAGGAGCATCTTTCGGACCGGAAATGTAATGACCTGTGTGCCCTGTTTGAGGAAGGCGGGGATCAAAGAAACGGTGTGATCGTTCACTCGGATCTGTTGCAGGCGTATTTAAAGCAGCAGTATCCGGGGTTCTATTTTGTCTCCTCGACCACCAAGGTTCTGACGGATTTTGAGGATCTTCGCGGGGAGGTCGCCCGGGAGGATTTCCGCTATGTCGTGCCGGATTTCCGGCTGAATAAGGCGTTTGCGCAGTGGAATACGCTGACCGGATGGCAGAGGGACAAAGTGGAATTTCTGTGTAATGAATGCTGCTGGTTTGGCTGCAGGGACAGGAAGCGTTGTTACGAAGCCGTCAGCCGCAAAAATCTCGGAGAAAGCGGCGGGGAGCATCACTGCGCGGCTCCGGATGCAGAGGGCGGCTATCTGTTTTCCAAAGCGATGGTCAATCCTGGATTTATCGGTACGGACGCCATAAAAAATGTCTATCTGCCCATGGGATTTTCCCAGTTCAAGATCGAGGGGCGGGGACTTGGCAGTGCATTGATTCTGGAGTTTCTTCTCTACTATATGACGAAACCCGGGTATCAGCTGCACGTCAGGGAAAAAATTTATCTGGACAATATGCTGGATCTGTTCTGAGCGGCTGCGATGGAGCGGCAGCAATGGGCGGCAGGCGGGAAATGGCACTGTTTTTCAAAAAAACAGTGCTTTTTTTGCGGGAAGATGTTAAGATGGTCAGATAAACACACAGGAGATCTTATAGAAGGAAAAGAACTTATGAAGTTAGCAGAATTTAAGGGAAAATATATCGGAGACCGGGCGTTTTATAAAAGATATTTATATCTGGCGCTGCCCATGATTGTACAGAATGCGATCACGAATCTCGTCAGCTTTCTGGATAACATCATGGTGGGACAGCTCGGCACGGAGCAGATGTCCGGGGTTGCCATCGTCAACCAGCTCATTTTTGTATACAATCTGGCGATTTTCGGCGCGGTTTCGGCAGCCAGTATTTTCGGGGCGCAGTACTACGGCAAGGGGAATCACAAGGGACATATGTATTCCTTCCGCTTTAAGTTATATGCGGCGCTGCTTGTGACGGGGCTTACCATTCTGCTGTTTTTAACGTGCGGGGAAAATCTGATCTCGCTTTATCTGACGGATACCGCCGGAGACGGGGCGACGGATGTGGCGCTTGGGTATGGACTTCAGTATCTTGGGATTATGGTGGTGGGACTGGTTCCGTTTGCGGTCAATCAGGCGTATGCGACCAATATCAAGGAGACGGGACAGACGATGGTGCCGATGGTTGCGAGCTTTGTCGCCGTGGGAAGCAATGCGCTGTTAGATTATCTTCTGATCTTTGGAATCGGACCGTTCCCGGAGCTTGGTGTTGCCGGCGCCGCGCTTGCGACGGTGATTGCACGCTACATCGAGGCGTTCATCATTATTGTCTGGGCGCACAGCCATACCGGACAGAATCTGTATTTAAAGGGCGCCTATACCGGATTTGGCATTCCGGGAGAGGAATTGAAGGCGATTATCGTGAAGGGATTTCCGCTGATGATCAACGAGGTTCTGTGGGCGGCGGGTATGACAGCGGTCACACAGTGCTACTCCATCCGCGGATTGGAAGTTGTGGCGGGACTGAACATTGCGACGACGATCACGAACCTGTTCAACATTATCTATCTGCAGCTTGGCTCCTGCATCAGTATTGTGGTCGGACAGTATCTGGGTGCGGGCGAACTGGAGAAGGCAAAGGATGCGGACAACAAGATGATCGTGTTCAGCGTATTCTGCTGCGTGATCGTGGCAGGTCTTATGCTGGTGGTCGGAGGATTTTTCCCGCAGATCTACAATACGACGGAGGAGATCAAAGCGCTTGCGACAAGCTTTATCGCCGTATCGGCAATCATTATGCCGTTCTGCTCGTTCAGCCATGCGTCGTATTTTACGCTGCGTTCGGGCGGAAAAACGATGGTTACGTTCCTGTTTGACTCTGTTTTCACGTGGATCGTTGTCGTGCCGACCGCGTTTTTACTGGCACATTTCACGGGACTTGGCATTGTGAGCGTGTATTTCCTGGTGCAGGCGACCGAGCTGATTAAGGTGGCGATCGGATACCGCATGGTGCGAAGCAATGTATGGCTGGTGCAGATGGTGTAAAGGAATCTGCATGGAAACAGATTCCTTAGATGAGGGAGAATCCTTGTCGAAGAATGGAAGTCCAGTTGCTTTTTTCATAGAGAAAACGGACGATGATTACCATCTGTTTTTCTTCATCAATCGTATAAAAGGCAAGGTAATGATTGATTATTACGAAACGAATCCCCCAACTGGCCAGTACTTGATCATCTACCAGATGAAATTTTTGCGGCAGGTCAGATAAAGAATTGATTTGTTCGGTTGCAACATCTAACAGATGTTCGGCAGCAGCAGGATTTTTGAGGGTAAATTCGATGTAATTCACAGCATGCATAATATCATGTTCTGCTGTGGAAGTGATATGAAGCTGGTAGCTCATCGGCTGCTGCGGCTCCTGATATCAGCCATCGCATCCGAAAATGCCCGGGTATTTCCAGAGGCAATATCATCCATTCCTTCTTTTATTTGACTGTATAATTCAAAGCGGCTGGTTAATTCTTCATAAGCTTCTATGCTCATAACAGCAAGGTCGCCCTTTCCATTCTTCGTAATGAAAACCGGTTCAGAATAATTATGACAAAATGTAGAAATCTCATTATAATTATTCCTTAAATCAGCACTTGATCTGATGTTTGGCATAATGCACCCTCCCTTGTTTGATAACAAAATTATACATAAATTTTACTATGAAGTCAATGTTGAAACAATGAGCGGTATCACAGGATGAAAGATTCGTGTGTTACCGCTTGTTTTATGCTAAGATAGAGGGGAAAGCAGCAGTGTATGGAAAAGCAGGCACATACGGCAGAGGAAGGCAAACAGAAGATGGATGAATTTGAAAAAGAGTGTGAGCTGATTATATTTATGCTGCAACAGCGGCGAAATACGGAGATCCGCTGGACCCAACGTTTGACATGCTGCGCAGAACGAAGAGCTGCCGGGAGATTATCGAATCCGCCTCCAGACCGATTGAAAATCTGGACAACCGATTGACGTTCGACGGATTTCGGGCGTGGTATCTGGAGCGGGCAGGGCTTTTAGGGGAGTAGTGCGGAAAGGGATTTATTATGATCAGCAGATTACAGAGTGAATACACAGGCAGGGTTGCCGAGATATGGTTAGAGGGTAATTTAAACGCCCATTCCTTTCTTCCGGCTCAATACTGGAGAGATAATTTTGAACAGGTAAATGAACTGTTGGGACAGGCAGAGGTTTACGTATATGAGGATGATCGGCAGATACAGGGATTCATCGGATTAAATGATGAATATATCGAGGGTATTTTTGTTTCTGATGAGATGCGGTCGCAGGGAATCGGAAAACTTTTGCTGGATTTTGTGAAAAACAGAAAAGCAAAGCTAAGCTTAAATGTGTATCAAAAGAACACACGGGCGATCCATTTTTACCAGCGGGAGGGCTTTGCGATCTGGTGTGAGGGGTTGGATGAAGCTACCGGTGAAAAGGATTATGTGATGACGTGGGAAAATTCTATAATCAGAAATGATGGAGGGGTGTATGGTACTTGATTTTTATTATTTTTCATATCAGTGTCCGTTGAATGACAATATGATCCGGCTATTAAATGAATATCGGGATAAAATAGATATCAATTTGTATGACATTTCCAACAATCATTTATTGGCGAGAGAAATGAAGATGTTTTTCCCCACACTGATTGTTCTGGATAAGAAAAAAAGATACTATAGTCCGCTCAGGAAATCTTTTTTGGAGCAGGCAGCAAACGGAATATATCCGGAAGAAAAGCCCTTTTTGCCAACGATATCCAAAAACTTCATCAAAGGGACGGTAGAACCCCTCTCCTTAGACAAGTTCGATATCGCCTGTGATTGCTGTGGGGACAAAACGTCTGAAAACTGTAAAAAGAAAATAGAATTTTTGAAACAGTACGATCTGGATATCTATGGTTTTATTCATAAAAACGGGAAGGGAGAGCTCGTTGGCGGTGTGGAATACCTGCCTGCGAAGGTCATTCCATACGATATTCCACACGATGATGATGCGGCGTTTCTGACTTGTGTATACATGACGGATGCAGCCTATGATTATAAAAGTGCTCCCCTTATGGAACTGGAAAAATATTTAGCGGGCGAATATAAAAGAATCCTTGCAATATCCGATGAAAAGGGCGTCTTTCCCAATGGGGATTTGGACTTTTTTATCAGCAATGGATTTCAGGATGAAGGTGTCATTTTTGAAGATGAAAATTATTGCAGATTACATTTCGTGACGAAAATATTATGAGGTAGAATTGATAGGTGGTTTTGCTTGAAAACTTCTTGTTAGTTTAACCGAAGAAAACTGAATATTACAAAATTATAATGCCAGTGCACATATCATAGATGTGCACTGGCGTTTTTCTTAAAATGGACAATTTCGCAACAGTGTCCATACATAGACAGGTATAGATAATGAAGATTGCTTTTTAACTGCAAGGTTGATAAATTATAAACAGATGGACATCTGTACATAAATAATCAGTTGGAGTGATGGGATGAAAGTTAATTTATCAGATAAAACAAGCAGATTTGCGAAACGGACATTGGCAGACTTTTCGGAAAAAATGATGTTAATGCTGGCGGAGATGCCATTAGAAGAGATTTCTGTATGAATATCTTGACCAGTACAGAACGCAGATTTACCGGATTTTATTAAAAAACAGTCTGGAAGGAAGATGCATGGCTTCCCTGCGGACTTTTATGAAAAAGCAGATAAGGCAGGTAATCAGTATGTGTCCCGGAACAAAGGATTTTCCGCTGCGTGAAGATGTTATCGTTGATTATTATGCTGCTACGATGGAAATGCTGCTGGAAAAATGTTTTTTTGCAAAGGAGCAGCTGAATAAAGAGGAAGCATTACAAGCAGTTAGGTTTCTGCTTGGCAGTGTCGAAAAGGAGGCTCACAGAAAATGATCTTGTATTTCAGTGCGACAGGGAATGGAAAATATATTGCAGAACAGATTGCGGAGAAAACAGATGAAAAATGCATGCCTATTGTAGACTGTATCCGTGAGGATACGTATTACTTCACAAATGAAAAAATACTTGGAATTGTGGTGCCGACTTATTTCTGGCGGCTTCCAAGGATTGTTGCAGATTATCTGGAAAAAGTCAGAATAGAGAATTGCGGATATACATTTTTCCTTGCCAGCTATGGGACAACGACAGGAAAGGCTGGCAGCATGGCGAGGGACATTATGGCTCATCATGGACAGAAGTTCGATGCCTATTACAGTGTGATCATGCCGGATACATGGACACCGGTATTTGATCTTACAGATGAGAAGAAAGTGGATCAGTGGCTGAGTGAGGGCAAAAAGCAGCTTACACTTGTTATCGACAGCATAACGTCAAAAAGAAAAGGTGATTTTATAGACAGAAAACTGCCAAAGTGGGTAGCCGCAATTCCGTCAGCATATATGTATGCTACAGAGAGAAAAACAAAAAAGCTGTCTGTAAACAAAGATGTATGTATTGGCTGCGGTGTGTGCGCAAAAAAGTGTCCTGTCGGAGCAATACAGATGGAAGAAGGGTGTCCTGTCTGGAAATCAGCAGAATGTGAAATGTGTCTTGGATGTCTTCACAGGTGTCCGAAATTTGCGATCATCTATGGTAATGGAAAGACTGCAAAGCATCTGAAGGAACAGGAACAGTACAGGATTGGGAGTATCGTTCGAAGGGATTTTTGTCCCGCTTTACCCATTGATGCCGAGTTCCAGAAAGTGGTAGCGGCAACATTGAATCAAAACTTTGTCCCCATTGTAGATGGCAGAGGCGTGCTTTGCGGAATCCTTACTCGAAAAAACATGATTGAATACTTAGCTGAAAATCGAAAATAAGTAAAAAGCAATCTTTAGGCGGTTTTAATACAGTCTCAAATACTCTTTTACCCTCTTTATTGAATCAGGAGTATCATAAAGATCTAATAAAGAGAAGTAAAGGAGTATTTGCATATGGATGTCTTTTTACTCCCTAAAAAGAAACTGACTTCTTTCCAAATTATTATCCTTGGCTTTTTGGGAGTCATTTTATTGGGAACGATTCTGCTGATGCTGCCTTTGTCAAACAAAGATGGATGTGTAACGCCGTTTCTGGATGCACTGTTCACATCGACCTCTGCAGTGTGTGTAACCGGGCTTGTTCTTCATGACACAGCGACATACTGGTCCATGTTTGGCCAGCTTGTGATTATGATTCTGATTCAGATTGGCGGTATGGGCGTTATTACCGTTGCTGCTGCCTTTGCCCTGATCTCCGGACGAAAAATATCCCTGATGCAGCGCAGCACTATGCAGGAGGCCATCTCCGCACCGAAAGTCGGCGGCATTGTTCGTTTGACAAGCTTCATCATCAAGACAACACTGCTGATTGAATTGGCTGGAGCTGCTTTTATGACACCGGTCTTTTGCCGGGATTTTGGTGCGAAGGGATTATGGATGGCCCTATTCCACTCCATATCCGCTTTTTGCAATGCTGGGTTTGACCTAATGGGAGCGAGAGCCTCCTTTTCCTCCCTGACCAGCTATGCTGAGGAGCCGGTAATCAACCTGACCATTATGCTTTTAATCATCATTGGTGGTATTGGCTTTCTGACATGGGACGATATTCGAAGCAATCGCCTGCATCTTCACCAATACAGGATGCAAAGCAAGATCATTTTGTGTACGACAGCCCTGCTCCTGGCAGCCCCAGCCGTGTACTTTTTCTTTTTTGAATTTGGGTCACTTGAACCTGAGAAACGAATATTGGCCTCACTTTTTCAATCCGTAACGCCGAGAACGGCGGGATTTAACACAGTGGATCTGACCTCCCTCAGTGAAGCGGGACAATGTATTACCATTGTGCTGATGCTCATTGGCGGAAGCCCCGGTTCGACTGCAGGCGGTATGAAAACCACGACTGTGTCCGTGCTGTTTGCCACGGCCATATCGACCTTCCGGCGGCAAGAATCCGCTCACTTCTTTGGACGCCGGATTGATGACGATGTGGTTAAAAACGCAGCAACCATCCTGGTCATGTATCTGGCATTGTTCTTTTTCGGTGGGCTGACGATCAGCATCGCAGAGAAGCTGCCTATGCTTACCTGCTTGTTTGAAGCGGCTTCCGCAGTTGGAACAGTGGGGCTGTCCCTGGGGATCACGCCGGGTCTTGGAATCATGTCAAAAATCATTCTCATCACGCTCATGTTTTGTGGGCGTGTCGGAGGATTGACATTGATTTTTGCCGCGCTGTCCGGTGCGAAAAAGAATGTGTCGAAATATCCCCGGGAAAAAGTCACAGTTGGATGAAAGGAGAAGGACATGAAATCAATACTCTTAATTGGCCTTGGCCGTTTTGGAAAGCATATCGCCATGCACTTAAATAATCTGGGGCATCAGGTCATGGCAGTGGACAACTCTGAAGACCGTGTGGAGGCCGTTCTGCCTTTTGTAACCAACGCACAGATCGGCGACAGCACCAATGCAGCTTTTCTGGAATCCCTTGGGATACGCAATTATGATGTCTGCATTGTTACCATCGGCAATGACTTTCAGAGTTCTCTGGAAACGACATCTCTGCTGAAAGAGCTGGGCGCCAAATTGGTGGTGTCCAGAGCGGCCAGAGATGTGCAGGAGAAATTTCTGCTTCGCAATGGTGCGGATGAGGTTGTTTACCCTGAAAAACAGCTCGCCAAATGGACAGCCATCCGGTACAGCGCCGACCATATCCTGGACTACATAGAGCTGGACAGTAATCATGCCATGTTTGAGATACCGGTTCCGGAGAATTGGACGGGACGCTCCATCGGGCAGATCGACATCCGGAAAAAGTACAATATCAACATCATTGGGATCAAGAAAAACGGAAAGCTGGAGCTGTCGATCTCACCGGATGTCATCTTGGCATCAGGCGAGACAATGCTGGTCCTTGGGCGGTACAAAGACTTGCAGAAATGCTTTCATATATAAGGGCGATACCCCATTTTGATGAGAGGTGGTGGGAATATGCAGGATTTATTGTTGATCGTAGCCGTAACGGCAGTGTTCGCCTTCGGATGGTATCTTATGGGAAAACTAGATGCTTTTTTAGAAAGCAATCGTCAGGATCAAATAGCATTGCTTTCAGCCGGTGAAAATATCTTGCGGATTGGCTTTTTCGATCCGCTGGTTGCAGACAGCCTTTCCGGTGCCCTTGAGAAGTATTCAAGAATATATCCAAGTGTCTCCGTTTCTCTTTTCAGCGGAACAGAGGCTGAATTGATGAGAGAGTTTTGCTCACATAAATTGGATATGATTTTTTTGCCGGAAAATGTTTCTATCCCTGACAAGATTCATAGTCAAGTCGATGAAATCTCTCTTGAGCATATGCCCGTTGTGATGCAATATGGTGGCTTGCAGATTGAGCCGATCACGGAAGGCCGGATTCAGCAGAAGGTCGTTTGGGAGGAAACAGAGACAACCTCTGAAGTCAATCGATTTATCCAATTTTTGAAGGCTGAGACTTCAATATAAGATGTAAGAATGGTAAAATAAATATTTACGACGAGAAATGATATAATGATATAATGAAAAATTAGAATAACTTGGCTGTTGTATAAACCTTTTGCCATATTGGAGGAACACAAATGGAAATACCCAGACAAGATCCGGATCAGCTCCTGAGAGCGATCCGAAATGATACATTAAATGAGAACCGAGGCAAACTGAAGATCTTCTTCGGTTACGCTGCCGGAGTGGGTAAAACCTATGCCATGCTGCAGGCAGCGCATCAGGCAAAAGAACGTGGAATTGATGTAGTTGCTGGATACATAGAACCCCATGCCAGGCCGCAGACAACGGCGCTGCTGAATGGCTTGGAGCAGCTTCCTGTGATTCAGGTGTTTTACGGCGGGATAACCCTCCGCGAGTTTGATATTGACGGTGCGCTGAAACGGAAGCCGCAACTGATTTTGGTTGACGAGCTGGCCCATACCAATGCAGAAGGCAGTCGGCATACCAAGCGTTATCAGGATGTGCAGGAGCTGCTGAATGCTGGGATCGATGTTTACACAACGGTCAATGTCCAGCATATCGAGAGCCTGAATGATACCGTTGCATCCATTACCGGCGTTCTGGTACGGGAGCGTATCCCGGATTCTGTGTTCGACCAAGCAGATCAGGTGGAATTGGTAGATATTGAACCGGCAGAGCTGCTGGAACGCATGGTAAGTGGAAATATTTATCGGGAAGATCAGGCACAGCGAGCCGCCGTCAATTTCTTTACTGTTGAAAACCTGACTGCTTTGAGAGAGATCGCTCTACGGCGCTGTGCGGACAGAGTGAACCTACTGACCGAAAACGCCAGAATTCAGAGCCGGGGCGATTATCACACAGATGAACATATTCTGGTTTGCCTGTCATCTTCTCCGTCCAACGCAAAGATCATCCGAACAGCAGCAAGAATGGCAAGAGCGTTCCGTGGGAGCTTTACCGCTCTCTTTGTGGAAACCCCCGCAAATGCGGCAATGAATGAAGATGATAAAAAGCGTTTGCGGGAGAATATGCGGCTGGCACAGCAGCTTGGTGCCAATATCGAAACCAGTTACGGTGAGGATGTCCCTTATCAGATTGCAGAGTTTGCAAGGCTTTCCGGTGTCTCCAAAATTGTGATCGGACGCAGTACCGCCACAAGGAAAAGCATATTCAGCAAGCCAACTCTGACAGAACGCTTGATTGCCAACGCGCCTAATCTGGATATTCATGTGATCCCGGATGCCAACGCCAAAAACACCTATCAGGAGCGGCAGAATAAGGCACTCCATGTGACCGCTATGCCGGTTCGGGATGTGGCAAAGAGCATACTCGTCCTGCTGGCTGCGACCCTGATCGGGTATGCGTTTTACACGCTGGGCTTTTCCGAGGCCAACATCGTGTCCGTATATATCTTTGGCGTTTTGGTCATCTCGGTTATTACAACGAATCGCTTTTGCAGGGTAGTTTCTTCTATCGTAAGTGTGTTGGTATTTAATTTCTTCTTTACCGTGCCGCGCTTTACCTTCCACTTTAACGACCCCAATTATTTGGTGACCTTTCCGATCATGTTTATGGTGGCACTGCTGACAGGATCGCTTGCCACCCGTTTGAAAGACAGTGCAAAGCAATCCGCTCATGCGGCATATCGGACAAAAATCTTGTTTGAGACAAATCAGCTTCTTCAAAAGGAGACAGATGAGCAATCCGTTGTCAAAGCTACCGCAGGACAACTCTTGAAATTGCTGAAAAAAGACATCGTGGTCTACCTGTCGGATGGGCAGGAGCTTGCTGCTCCCAGCATCTTTCGGACACCGGACAGCGACCAGTGCGAGTTGGTTTCTGAAAATGAAGAAGCGGTCGCGGCATGGGTGCTTCGGAACAACAAACACGCCGGGGCTACCACTGATACATTATCCAGCGCCAAATGCCTATATCTGGCAATTCGGGTCAACCAACAGGTTTATGGTGTCGTAGGTATCGCAATGAACGAAGTCCCGCTGGATTCCTTTGAAAACAGTGTTCTGCTGTCCATTCTCGGCGAGTGCGCCCTGGCATTGGAAAACATCAAAAACGCCCGAGAAAAAGAAGAAGCCGCGATCCTGGCAAAGAATGAGCAGCTTCGGGCCAATCTGCTTCGGGCTATTTCTCACGATTTGCGTACACCGCTGACTTCCATTTCCGGAAATGCCGACAACCTGCTGGCCAACTATCAGAAAATGGACGATGACACACGAAAACGGACTTTTACGGATATATATGATGATTCCATGTGGCTGATCAATCTGGTCGAAAACCTCTTGGCCGTCACCAGAATTGAAGGTGGACAGGTCCATTTAACGCAGTCCGTTGAACTAATGGATGAGGTGATCACAGAGGCCTTGCGGCATATTAATCGCAAAAGCAAAGAGCACACCATCCGGGTCAGTTCTTCGGAAGAATTGATTCTGGCACGCATTGACGCTAAACTGATCGTGCAGGTCATCATCAATTTGGTGGATAATGCCGTTAAATACACACCAACCGGCTCTGTCATAGAGATTCATACGGAGAAGGATGCACAGCAGGTCATTGTTTCCGTTTCTGATAATGGTCCAGGAATTCCTGACGAACAAAAGCAGCATATTTTTGATATGTTTTACAGCGGAGCCAACAAAGTCGCTGACAGCCGCAGGAGCCTTGGCTTGGGGTTGTCTCTATGCAAATCTATCGTCGCAGCCCACGGAGGAACGATCTCTGTGACGGATAACCATCCGAAAGGCACAGTCTTTACATTTACACTACCAGCTGGGGAGGTTGAGCTACATGAATAAACCATTGATTCTAGTTGTGGAGGATGATCCTCCTGTTCGTAACCTGATCACAACGACATTAAAGACAAACGACTACCGGTATCTGGTGGCCGCAAATGGGGAAGCTGCAATTCTGGAAGCGTCTTCCCATAACCCGGATATTGTTCTGCTGGATCTTGGTCTGCCGGATATGGACGGCGTACAGGTAATCCAGAATATTCGTTCCTGGTCCAATCTTCCTATCATCGTGATCAGCGCCCGCAGCGAGGATAATGATAAGATCGAGGCCCTGGATGCGGGGGCTGACGATTACCTGACCAAGCCCTTTTCCGTAGAAGAACTGTTAGCACGGCTTCGGGTCACACAGAGAAGACTGTCCTATATGACAGCGGAGATGCTGGCGGCCAGTTCTGTCTTTGTCAACGGAAAACTCAAAGTGGACTATGCCGGTGGCTGTGCGTACCTGGATGGGCAGGAACTGCATCTGACGCCTATTGAGTATAAACTGCTGTGCCTGCTGTCAAAGAATGTGGGCAAGGTATTGACCCACACCTTTATCACTCAAAACATCTGGGGACGGAGTTGGGAAAACGATATTGCTTCTTTGCGAGTCTTTATGGCAACGCTCCGGAAAAAGCTGGAGCCAACGCCGGATTCTCCGCAGTATATTCAGACCCATATTGGTGTGGGATACCGGATGATGAAAATGGAATAATGCTGTGAGGTCGACCAGTGTTCCCATATGGCCGACCTCACTTATTTGTGTTATGACATTATCCAATCGTTGCTTAACGTTCAAAGTCGATTCGTTTTTTCTCTGATTTGGGATGAGTGTGTTCGGACTGAATCTTCCGATGTTGCTCCCGTTTTAGCTTCTGCACGACCTGTTCATCAACATATTCGTGGAGCAGTCCGGATGCCTCACGTTTGCTGTCGAACATGGCAAGCGAATTGTACTTTTCCCTGTAAGTACGCTGTACCCGGTCAATGACATTCTGCTCCTTTTCAGAGCGGATTGCCTGTCGTGCCTCATACAGTTCCACAGGGTCATGCTCCGCTACCCGTTCCCGCAGTTCAGCATATTGCTTTAGGACCGCACCAAGTTCAGAGTTGTACTTTTCTTCCTGTTCGTCCAGTTTCTTCAGCTCCGTTTCCATGGCGGCAATGTCCTTTTTTAAAACGGAAACACCGCTTTCATCGGTGCATTGCAGATATTGCAGCACAATCGTCTTTTCAGAACGCAGTTCCTCCAACAGTTCGGTCAGCTCCGCAATGCGGGAGGATAGCTCCCTGCTTCTCGGAATACTCCAGATGGGCAGTTCCTTTTTTTCGGCAAGGAGGGCTTTGCGTTTCTTACCTGCTTCCCGGATTTGCTTCAGAAGCTCTGTGTATTGCTTTATATCGGATTTAACAGCAGAAAGATACTCCCTCTTTTTCTTTTGCCAGGTACGGATATACCCAAGCTGATAACAGAAGATGATTACATTCTGCCTCACGGTTTCCATGGCTTCGGCAATGGCGGGAACCGTGTTTTTGACTCTCTGCATCAGTTTTTTGACCGTTGCTTTCAGTTCACGCAATAGGTCATTATCAGCCTTGATTTGTCTGTTCATCTCACAACGGTCGGAAACAACGCCTTTCTTTTCCAATGCCCTTGCCACCACACCCTCGTGGATCATGGGCTGCTCTGTCAGACCTCGCTCGGCATGGCTGCAGTGGTCGATGCGGGCATCGTGACCATATTGTTCCAGATAACGGTTGGTCACATCCGCCCATGCTTTGCGCCAGAGCACCAACTGTTCATCGCTGTTCCAACGCTCAGAGGTGGGATTCTGTCTGCCGAACTTGGTGCTTTTTGGGTGCTTGTTGACTCGTTCATATCCGTGCTTCTCCGCTTCGGAGGGTGGCATATACACTTTTTTTCGCCCAACCTCGTAAGGGTATTGCTTCTCCCATCCGTCAGCCTGTGCCGCCTTGAACTCGGCGGCAGTGAAGCCCCGTTCCTCGCCGTTTCTCATGCAGAAATATTCCTTCTCGGTCTTGTACTGCCACTTGCCCTGCTCATCCAGCGGGCGCACCGTCAGCAAAATGTGAGCGTGCGGATTGTGTCTGTCGGCATCGTGAATGGCAGCGTCGGCACACATTCCGTCCGACACAAACTGCTCCCGGATAAACTCCTGCAACACCTTGCCAGACAAGCCCCTGTTTTCTTGTGTAGTCGTGCTGTATCCCGTCGTAATCGTTATACAAGCGGGAACAGCTCAGATAAGCGGAAGCAGCCACGGCGGAGCGCCCTGCACCCCGGCTGACCACCTTTGCTTCCAGATGATAAATTGCCATCGCTTGATCACCTCGTTTCTTTTTCTGTTTCTCTTTCGCAAAAGAGAAAATGGACGGTGTGATCGTACCGTCCATTTCTGCGACAAAGCTGCCGGTGGCAGGTTTGCGCAGGCGGTTGGATAAACAGCGTCGGTAGAAGCGACGGTATTTGTCCAATCGCACAGACGATGACAGCAACACCCGCAAGTGCTGTGGCATTGTCTGGAGGCTGCCGCAGCAGCCGCAATCCCCCTCGGAGAGCGCACGATTTCCGTAGGAAATACCACCGCCCCTTTGGGGTGGTGAGTAAGTGCGCCCTTCGGGATAAAAAAGAGGAAGGCCCCCGGATGCCCGGAGACCGCCCAGCCGTTTTCAATCGTGCCCTGCCAGCTTTCGTCGCAGGTATTCTTCCAGACTGTCGAGCCCTACCGCCTGTACTTCCGGCAGCACTTTTTCCAGCACAGCACCCTCCTGAATGAGCCGCCTTGTCCGGGCTTTTCGCTCCTTCACCCGGTCCCGTGCCTGGGCTTCCTCCAAGCGGTGCTTTGCCTGCAACAGTTTCTTTTCTTCATCTGTCATGAGAAGTCACCTCCCAAATCACTTTCTTTTCTGCCATGTCAGGTCATACCCCAGCACGTCGGCCAGTTCCACGACCTCCTTGTAGCGAATAGACTCCTGCTGGAGTTTAGCGGACAGGTTAGAAACACTGTCCGACCAGCCGTATTCCTCATGGAGCCGGTCAACTACCTCCTGCATGGTATATCCGGCCCGGACGATCTGCGCCTTGATCTCGTTGCGTACCTTCATCATCAAAAATCCTCCTAAATTTACTTGATAAAAAAGCGAAGCTGGTACGCCCTCTGGTATAACCGCTTCGCTGTGTGGTGAATAATTCTCTTGCTACCAAATCCGTTCAGAATTGCCGGTGTGATGTCCTTCCCATAAGTCGCACCTTCCGACTTTTCCGTTCCGTGTGACTTGGCTCGAAACCGTGCATTTTCCCATGATTCCATGCACCCGGTTCACCGGGGCGAGAAGTACTGTTTCGCAAAATGATTTCTTCCAACGGGTAAATACTTTTCAATTCTCACTTGCCTTGATTTACCCCTCCGATTTTGCCAGTGATTTTTGAGATATAACTGCTGAATTCTATAAAAGGGAGAACAACGGTCAATCAAAGTGTACGTACAGCGTTCTCGCAAGCTCCATATCCTTCGCTTCCGGCTAAAGCCGAAAGCTCACTCGTTCCGCTGCTCGTCCTTTCCCCAACGGAACCACTTTACAGGGTTCCGCTGGGACCCCAGTATTAACGCCGCCATTCCTCCGGCACATCTTCCGGTACGTACGTACGCATCGAATCACCGGAAAACACTGATATATGATTTCTCACCAATATCTCAATCCCCAGAAAGCCACGCACCCGCCGTCCGGCGGCATTGGTCACATTGTTGCAGTATTCCAGGTTGTAGCGGCTCTGGCAGGCGATCAGGGCTTCGCTGAAGCTGCGGGGTTTCAGGGCAGGCAGGTTGTTCTCGGTGCAGTAAATCTGGTATGCTTCGTACAGCTCTTTCCGCGATCGCACCGGTCGTTCCTTTTGAAGAGACTGCCTGGAAGACAAGCTGGAGAGAACAGACCATCCGCAATGCGGAAGGAATGGGAATGAAAGAAGAAGGGGAAGCGTTAGTTGCCGATACAGAAGCATTGATTGCAGAAAAGTGAGTGAACACCCGGAATTCTCCGGTGTAAAAGCAGGTTTCTTCTGGATAGATGCCGGTGATTTCAGCACATTTTATGCATACCTTCCTGCGGATCCGAGAGCTTCTTATTTACAGGATCTTGGTTTTGAACTTCCTGACAGTATCAAGGAACTTGCGGGAGATGGATCGGATTTCTCTGTAACATTAAGCCGTGAAAACGTAGAAGCACTTTCGGATATTGATTTGATGGTTGTATATGGGGACGAAGCTTTATTAGAGGCATTGCAGAAGGACGAATTGATGTCAGAAATACCGGCAATCAAGGACGGCGCCGTTGTACTGCTCGATAGCACTTCCCGCTTGGCAGCATCTACAACTCCAAGTATTTTATCGATTCCGGCAACGATCGATGAATATCTCGATGTTTTATCGGAAGCCTGCGGTAAAATCAATGAGTAAAAAGAGAAGTCTTATTGTATGCTGCATGATGGCAGTATTACTGCTTTTTTGCACATTCCTGTCTATTGCCTGCGGAGTAAAATCCGTGGGCATTCAGAGCGTCTTAGGGGCTTTTGTCCCAAATGGTGTGCCGGAACTCGAAGTTCATATTGTACTTGCAAGAGTGCCGAGAACTGTATTCGGTGTGCTTGCAGGGGCAGCGCTTGGCATATCCGGTCTGCTCATGCAATCCATCACCAGAAATCCGATTGCTGATCCGAGTATTCTGGGTGTAAATACAGGAGCGTCCCTTTTTGTGGTGTGTGGAATGGCCTTTTTCCATATACAAAGCGGGAATCAGTATATCTGGCTTGCATTCGCCGGTGCAGCACTTACAGCAATTCTTGTTTATGGACTCGCATCTGTCGGAACCGGTGGTGCTACGCCAATCCGTCTGGCATTAGCAGGGGCAGCTGCCTCAACTGCATTACAGTCGCTGGTAAATACGGTAATGCTTCCAAATACGCAGGTGATGGATCAGTTCCGGTTCTGGCAGGTAGGAAGCATCAGTGGTGCATCCTGGGAAGATATCAAATTGATGGGGCCTTATCTTGCAGCCGGGTTTGTATTGGCATTTTTCCTGGTAGTTTCTTTGAATACATTAGCGTTAGGTGATGATGTGGCAACAGGGCTTGGTGTGAACGTGACAGTGGTGCGGGGATTAGCGGCACTTTCCGGTATCCTGTTGTGTGCAGCTGTGACTGCATTGGCGGGACCAATCAGTTTCATTGGTCTTATGGTTCCGCACCTCATACGCGCACTTGTCGGTCCCGATCTGAAAAAGATAATGCCGCTATCTGCAGTCTGTGGAGCCTGTGTTTTACTGATTTCAGATATCCTTGGAAGAATATGGAGAAGACCAGGCGAACTGGAGTCTGGAATTGTCACAGCATTGATCGGCGGTTCTGTTTTTATTTTTATCATACGAAAGGTCAGGGTACGCTCTTTATAATGAAAAAAAATACGATTTGGTCGGGCTATTACAAAAGAAAGAAAAGATACTGGCTTACCGTCTGCATCCTGCTTTCGCTTGTCATTTTACTTGCCTGCATTATGATGGTTTATGGAAATACCATATATATGCCGGACACAGTTCTGGAAGTATTAAAGGGAAATGAAACAAAGGGTGCAGCCTTTACAATTAAAACCCTTCGTCTTCCGCGCATGCTTGCAGCAATCTTTTGTGGTGCGGCTTTTGGTCTGGCAGGGAATACATTTCAGAAATTACTGGGAAATCCGCTTGCAAGTCCTGATATTATCGGTGTGACTTCCGGTGCAAGCGTTGCCGCTGTTTTTGGAATTCTCGTGTTAAAATGGAATGGAAACATTGTATCTATTCTGGCGGTTCTATCCGGATTACTTGTTTCCTCTGCGATCTATTTTCTTGCCCAGGGAGACGGTTTCTCAAATGGGAAACTTATTCTGACAGGAATTGGCATGCAGGCATTCTTAAATGCTTTAATTTCTTGGATGCTGTTAAAGGCTTCGGAATATGATGTATCAAGTGCATTAAGATGGCTTAGCGGAAGTTTAAACGGAGTATCGATGGATCAGGTCCGACGGCTTATGGTTGTGGTGTTCTTTTCCACTGTGGCAATTTTTCTTCTAAACAGACATCTGGAAATCTTACAGTTGGGGGAAGCACATGCCAGGGTACTTGGCATAAGAATCACAGTCACACGGCTCGGTCTCATTTTATGCGCGTTGCTGTTGATTGCGTTTGCAACGTCGGTGACAGGACCGATTGCCTCTGTCGCTTTTCTCGCAGGACCGATTGCGGCGAGAATCTCCGGAAGTGGAAAAAGTAATCTGATGACTTCCGCCCTTACCGGCTGTGTGCTTGTGATGGTCTCTGATTTGACCGGACAGTACGCGTTTCCATCCCGCTACCCGGTTGGCGTTGTTACGGGCATCCTCGGTGCACCGTATCTTATTTATCTGTTGATACGGATGAACCGCATGGAAGGGTAAGATATTATCGGATATGTATTTTCTATATTTGCAAAAACAGGAGTAATAACAGCATGAACGATCATATACTAACGGCAGAGCACATAAATGCCGGCTATAATCACAAAACCATCCTTTCGGATGTCAGTGTAACCATTCCCCTAAATAAAATCAGCGTTATTCTTGGTGCAAACGGCTGCGGGAAATCAACATTGCTGAAAACCTTTGCAAGACTGCTGACACCGCAGAGCGGGCAGATGATATTAGACGGAAAAAATGTTTCTGAAATTCCATCCAGGCAAATGGCAAAAATGCTCGGCCTTTTACCGCAGTCACCTGTCGTGCCGGAGGGAATCCGGGTGATGGATCTTGTTTCCAGAGGCCGGTTTCCGTATCGACAGTTTTTAAAAAGCATGACGAGGGAAGACTTCGCTGCGGTGGAAGAGGCAATGGAAATTATGGGAATTACAGAGCTTGCAGACCGGGCTGTAGAGGAGCTTTCCGGAGGTCAGCGCCAACGCGTCTGGATTGCTCTCGCATTAGCACAGCAAACAGATATTTTGCTTTTGGATGAGCCAACGACTTTTTTGGACATCGCTTATCAGATTGAAATTTTAGATATGCTTACGGACTTGAACCGGAAACACAAAACAACCATCGTAATGGTGCTGCATGATATCAATTTATCTGCAAGGTATGCAGATTATCTATTCGCCATGAAAAAGGGACAGTTGGTGGCGGAAGGGACACCGGATGAAATTATCACGCCGGAATTGATGGAAAAAGTCTATGGCTTAGCGTGTGATGTTATAACAGACCCTGTGTCCCAATCACCGATGGTTCTTCCAAAAGGAAGACATTATGCCTCCGCGGCAATCTGAGTGCGGAACTGGCCGGGCGTCAGCCCACACCAGGTTTTAAACATATTGGTAAAGGCTGCGGGACTCTGATAACCGACGTTTGCTGCAATCTCATGGATATTGCAGTCTGTGTCGCGGAGCAGTCTTGCAGCCTGATTCATACGCAGATTATTGGCATAATTCCAGATGGTCTGCTGATACAATTCCAGGAATCCAGCCTTTAATTTTTGTTCACTAATCTCAAATGTCTGACTCAGTTCATAAATAGTAACAAAAGAGCCGGCATCTTTTTCTATCTGATCATGAGCTTTTCTGACTTTCTCAAAATCAGCCTGTGTCATCTTTATTTTCCGCTTGCCAACATAAATATAGTGCGTATCACTGGAAGCAGGAATCGTTGACAGACATTCCGTTTTGGGGTTTAAAAGATGCGCCAGAAATTCCAGGCAGAGTGCCTTTTGCAGTGCCAGCGTCATTGTCCTTTGATTCAGGAGAAACTCTATTTTTGACAGAATCCCGAGCAATTCCGGTGATAAATTATGATAGCGGATATTTGGTTGGATGAAATCCAATGCGTCTTTGGGGTAGCCAAGAAAGGGAAGCAGATCATTCCTTAGGTATTTCATCCGGATAGAGACTTCGATTCCGCGGAAACGCTGCCCGCATTTCCAGCAGTTGATACCACCGGCGGATTGTTCCACCGCAAGAAAAGCGGAAGGGTGTGACATCGGTGACAATCTGTGGTTTACAAGAGAATAAGTAATTCCCTCATAAATAATTCCAATATGAAGAAATGCAGATTCGTAATCAAATTCTGCAAGCAGATCGGCCGGAATTGTATAATCCCCTGTTCCACATTGTATCTCATCAAGAGAACCATAGATGTGGATTGTGCCAACATCCGGATTCGTCCAGATTTGTTCATGAGGCTGTTCAAAAGTACAGTTTAATCCAATCTGTTTATAAAAATTCATGTGCATATGATACCTTGTAACAATGTGATTTTACATGATTGCCATAAAGAGTTAGCACTGGCTAACCTGTGCTATACTAGCATAAATAAGCAGGAGTGTCAAAAAGTTCGACTTTTCTTATTTTTGGGGGAAAGGAAATGCCGGCGGGGATGTATGGCGGTTAAATGCGGACTGTTAAAGTATATAGCACAATTTACGGCATAAAAGATAAGCAAAACAGTACCCCAAACGGGCGAATTGTGATACGATGAATCCGATATCATAAAAGGGATTGATGTTTCAATCATGTGTCGTCAGCACAGATCATTGATAGTCCGCTTGTTTGAAGGAGATTTTATATGAAGAAAAAAATACAGACAGCACTTCTTGTGCTGCTTTTACTATTCAATGTTTTCGGCGTATTTCTGTATGCGGCCGAGGGATTTTCCGCAAATATCGCTATGGAGGAACGGCAGGTCACGATCATTGATAAATATACGATCGGACGCAAGAACAGCAGCCGCTCGAGCAGTTATATGAAGGGGCAGGATGCAGACGGAAACATTTACGTTATCACGGGGTCGCTTAAGGTGCAGAAACGCACCAGCATTGGAGATGAGATCACGATCTACCAGAATCCCGACTCGGCGAATGCACAGGGCGGTGATCCGCAATGGAAATTATCGCCGGGGCAGGTAAGGCGGGATTCGATGATGGGCTTTTTCCTGTTTGTGCTGCTGACAGCGGGCAATGTGGCGCTCCTCGTGTATGTAATCCGCAAAGACCGGCAGCGGGAGAGATGATAACATTTTTGCGAAAACAGGTGTCGAAAAATAAAAATACTTTTTTCACCATAACGTTTAAAATAGCTTGATTCCATCCCGAAAACAACATATCATGTACATAAAAGCAATCGTGAAGAGGACAGGAAAATATGAGCGCAGAAATGATAAATAACCATAAAAAAGTGGTGTTTCTGGATGTGGACGGCACGATGGTCAATGACCGGGGAGAGATACCGGAATCTACCAAAGAGGCGGTCCGCAGGGCGAAGGCGAACGGTCACAAGATGGTCGTCTGTACGGGAAGAAGCCGTTTCCAGATTTATGATGAGCTGCTGGAACTTGGGTTTTCCGGGATTGTCGGCGCGGCAGGCGTGTTTGTGATCGCCGATGGGAAGGAAATTTATCACGCATATATTGATGAAGAGCACAGGAAGAGCGTTTACGATTATCTGGAGGGCAACGGATTCCTGTTTTGCTATCAGGCGGACGACGGTGTGGTGTTGAACCGCCGCAGCAGTGAAGGAATCTTAGAGATCTACCGAAAGATGGGGATGAGCGAGGAGCGCCTTGTGCGTCTGACCGGAAATATGCATCTGACGGAAGAGCCTTGGAAGAATCCGAGAAATGAAAAGCTTCTATATTATAATGCGCCGTTTCCGGTGGCGAAGGTACATGCAGATCTGGAGCCTTACTTTGACACGGTGGCGATCAGCCTGGAAGGTATGGGAGAATATGCGGGCGAGATCGGCATCAACGGAATCAATAAGGCAACCGGCATGGAGCGATATCTGAAGGCGGCCGGCATTGCGAGAGAGGATTCCATTGCCGTGGGAGACGGTCCGAATGATCTTCAGATGATGGAATACGCAGGAATCGGTATTGCGATGGGCAACGCGCGAGAAGAAGTCAAGGAACGGGCGGACATGGTTACATCGTCCATCGACGACGATGGAATTTATCGGGCATTTGAAACATTGGGATTGCTGGCATAGAGGATAGTGCTATGGAAAAAAGAAAGCTGCGGATACTGACAGTCGTTGTATTTGCCGGTGTGCTGATATTTGGCGCACTGCGCGAGAACAGTACGGGAAGAGGAGAACTCGGAGAGATTCAGGTTGCCATGTGGAATTTGGGAAAAGTGGACAATCTGCAGCTTTCCTATGAATATCGCTGGAAGCAGAACGGAAGCGCCGGAGGAGAGACGATGCATGCCTGGGCGGATATGCTGACAGGTGACTGGATAAGCGAACACTACACGACGGATGAGGACGGGACAAGACTCTATTTAAAGCAGTTCTGTGACGGGAGGAATCTGTATCATTACATTGACTGGAGTGGTGAGTGGGAGCAGATACTGCCACAGCAGCGGGAGAACACCGTCATTCCTGATTATGAAATGGTGACGGATCTGGGTTACGACGGGACAGATGTGGAAGACCTGGAGCGTGTCACAGAGGACGGGGCTGTGGAGATCACCTGCTCTTTTACGCAGGAATATTTAGCGGAGGCATGGGAGAATCAGGTGGCACAGGTGGAGAAGTCCTATGCTTTTTATGAAAAAAGCGGGGCGGACGAGAATGCGGTGAAGACGGCGGCACTCTCCGTCGAGCAGCACAAGCAGGCGCATTACGAGGATATGACGGCAACCTATGTGATCGATGAGAATCAGATTCTGCGAAGCATTGAATATCAGATTACGCTCATCATGCCGGAGATCACACAGGATTTGTCCGGCAATAAGATGCTTGGAAAAGACCGCAAGATGCAGATTATGGTGACGGCGGAAGTTGACCGCTACAATCAGGGCGGGATTGCCAATAAGGTGCAGCAGTATAAGACACTGGTGCAGGAATATATGGAGTAGGAGAGAAAGCTGCGCAGAGAGACGATCTACGCGGCTTTCTTTGTTTTATAGAGCGTATTCTACGGTGCAGGGATTGCACTTTACGGGTCGGTGAACTAAGGTGTAGCTATAAAGTTGCAGCTTTACAAAAGCATGACAGGTCCCTCGGAACGGTGGACAGCGACCTGTCCGGAAAATGGAGGAAGTATATGGATCAGACGAGGATCGGAACATTTATCGCAGTATTGAGAAAGGAAAAAGGTCTGACACAGAAAGAACTGGCAGAACAGATTGGCATCAGCGACAAGACGGTATCCAAGTGGGAGACCGGGAACGGAATGCCGGATATTGCATATCTGTCGCCGCTCTGTGAGGTGCTGGACATCAATGTAAACGAACTTCTGTCGGGCGAAAAGCTTCCTTCCGAAGAATATCTTGGAAAGGCGGAAGAAAATATGAAACATTTAATGCAGGAGAATCAGAATAATAAAAATGCAGGCAGATGGCAGGGGCTGGCGGGAATCGCATTGCTCGCAGTGGCAGTCTTTCTGGCATTTGGTTTGTCGCAGGCGAAAATCGGCTGGTATGTGGACTGCCCGTCCCTCATTCTTATGGTATGTATCTGCGTGGCGTGCGTGTTTTTCAGCGGCTGCCGTACCAAATATGAGGTGGTTCACTTCTTAAGAAAGATTGTGCTGCCCGTTGGTCTGCTGGTGATGGCCATCATGGTTCCGGTAGTGATTTACATGCTGTCAGACCCGTCGGCCATCGAACCGGGGATTGCGGTGATGGTGCTGACACTTCTGTACGCATCGGCAGCGTACCTTGTACTTTACATTATAGAGACACGCATGGAGCGCAGGAGGAAGCAGAACTAGTGCGCCGTCTCTGCGGCTATTGGAAGAGAGCCCCTGATGGCTCTCCGTTTCACAGACAATATAAAACCGCGCGAACCGGACTCGCCGGCATCTGCTATTGAAAACAGGGCAGATGCCGACTCAGACATCGGCTTCGCGCGGTTATGTTTTGTTAGACAACAGGTGGCGTACGGTAAGCGGGAGCTGGGCAGTTATTGTAATAGCCAGTCAAATATGGTATGGTAAAACAGTCTAACAAATCGAAGTTTGTAAGGAACAGAAACTTTGAAGTTGTAAGAGAGATACGATATAAGTTTATATGTTTGATGGAAAATAGGAGAAATTGAACGCAAGGAAATGATATAATGAAGAATAACATAAAATATAATAGATTTAGCAAAATAGCAATTGTTATTATGGTTATAGTTTTTATAACAAATTTTTTTGTGTCCGATTGTAATTTGCTTTGGGTGTTCTTATCTGGAGGAGGTAAGGTAGTTGATTATACAAGTGTATCATATGCAACTGTTTTTAGGGATTTTCAGCTATTTCGTCTAATTACATATGGATATACGCAGACTGCCGTATGGCACTTATTAGCAAATCTTTTGGGATTATGGTATGTAGGTCTGTATTTTGAAAAAAAGATTGGAACAATATGGTTTGTACTAGTTTATCATATTGGCTTAATTTTTGCTGGTATCATACTTATTGTGTTATATCCTAGTGGCTATCATTACGGAGCTTCACCAGCAATATTTGCTTGCATAGGTGTACTTGCAAATTGGCTTGTAAAAAATAGAGAATTATGGGACGAATATAAATTGCAAAAAGGATTCTACTATTTAATGGGTTATTTTGTTTTATCTAATATGTTAGGCGTGTCTACATTAATATTTCATTTCATGGGATTTGTTGTGGGATTTTTGTTAGGGTTTATGGTGAAAGAAAAAGCACGCTAAACTTCCAGTTAGTAGGTGTATCGCCATGCCGACAGGTTCGCAAGACAAGCTTGCTCACTGTCGCGGCGTTCGCCGTATTGTCCACTGTCTAAATATGCTCTTACGTGTGCAAGCACCCGACGAGCAGTATTTAGCCACTGTCCAGCATGGCTCATTGCTACGCGCAAACTTTCAGTTTGACTGATTAGAAACAGGGAAAGGCGCGGCGGACAATGTAGTGATCTGCGGCTTGTAATTTGTGGTGGGATATAGCGAAAGAAAAAAGGAGAGATCGCACATGGTTTTATTGGTTGTCGATGTACAGAAAGGCATTGTGGATGAACGCTTATATGCGTTCGAGAAGTTTGTCAGTAATATCAGGAAGCTGATTGGGAGCGCTCGAGAACATGGGATAGAAGTTCTCTATGTTCAACACGATGATGGGCCGGGTACTGGACTTTCCATCGGAGATGATGCGTTTGAGGTTTATTCTGAGTTTCAACCGATGCCCGTTGAAAAACGATTCGTCAAGACCGTAAACAGTGCATTCAAGAAAGAGAGTGGTCTGCTGGAGTACCTGACAGCAAAGGGCGAAAAAGACGTGATGGTCTGTGGCATTATGACCGACTTCTGCATCAATGCTACAGTAGAGGCCGGTTTTGAGCATGGACTGCACATGATCGTTCCTTCCTATGCAAATTCCACGCTGGACAATGAGTACATGACTGGGGAGCAGAGCTACCATTACTATAATGAGTTTCTCTGGCCAAAACGCTATGCGGACTGCGTATCCATGGATAGGGCATTGGCATTACTCAAAAAAGCGATAGAGGGATAGATATATGTTGATAAACTTTAATGATCGGCACGCTATTACAGTGTCCGGCATGAATAATTGCCCCGGCAAGGCCATCTGTGATGGAGATTTAGTTTTGTTTACTATGAAAAAAGCAATCTATCTGCTGGTATTAGTGTTAAGCATGGGAATTTATACCGGATGTGGTAAAGAGAATACAGAAATCGAAAATTCCCGCATGGAAGAACAAACTACACCTGAGAACAGTGAAAACGATGAGATTCATTTGGATGATGAACTGAATATAGATTTTACCTGCGATTATTCTGAGGATATTAAGGAAGATGTAGACGATGTAGTAGCGGCTTCCACATCTCTGCAGGAAGAGTTGACGAATATGGAGAAGGTCACACAAAAGTATACGCCATTAGCTGAGGTGGCACAAACGCAGGGCGAAATGAATGTAGCCGCTCAATGGCTTTATACGATATGGGATACGGAATTGAATAATCTCTGGAGCAGATTGAGTATTTCGGCGGACCGGCAGACGAAGGAGAAGCTTCTGGCAGAGCAGAGAAACTGGATAGATCTGAAAGAAGAAGTGACTTTATTAAGTATTGGTTCCAGAGAAGAAAATGGTAGTATGTATCCGCTTCTTCAGAACTCTTATCTGGAGGAAATTACAAAAAACAGGGTTTATGTTCTTGCAAGAGAGCTGGCGAAGATAAAAGGGGAAGACTTTGCTATGCCGGAAGTTTCCGCAAAGTACGGAACCTTTGTAGATAATCAGGGAACCGGTGACATATACAGTTCTCTGATCACCAGACAGAATTGGGAAGGAACAGATGAAGCGGTGATCTCTATTTACAGACAGGGGGAAACGGAAGGAAGCTTTGTGGATAACGGAAATGGAGAACTGAGCTATACATCAGAAGACGGAAGTGTAAAAGGAATGATCAAAATCGATGGATGGAATGGCGCAAGTTTTAAAGTTACGGAAACATACGGAGAATCTCCGTTTTCTGCAGGAGAAGAGGTCGAATTTCCTTTGGCCTTTTGACTTGTGGTGATCCGTGGTTTTTTAGGTTTTGAGCACTCCTCGGGTGTGCCCGCAGCCCACAGACAATTTTAGGACTTCCCGACAGTCCGCTCATTGTCTGCGGACTGTCGGACATATCCCGCGGAGCGTCAAAGTGTGGCAAGGGACACGGAATTCAAGGAAGGAGGCGGGAAGAAATTCCTGCCCCTTTTTCAATTACCGGTCCGGCTATGAGCTTCCGGACAAAGCATCCGCCGGCAGGATTCTCTCTGTGCGCCTACAGAAGCGGATGCTCTGCGCGCGCCCTCAGCCGGGCGTAGCGCCGGTCGACCTTCTCTGTGCGCCTACAGAAGCGGATGCTCCGCGCGCGCCCTCAGCCGTGCATAGCGCCGGTCGACCTCTTTCTGGATCTCTTCGGTCACGGAGTGGTACTCCTCCTTCAGCAGGTGTTTGGTGCGTCCCATCATACCCAGCCATTCTATGACAGGGATTTTCTTATTGCTCGAAGCAGGATCGTAATTCAGCGCGGTAATGCCACGCTCAATTTCGTAGAGCGGAAAATAACAGCAGTCTACGGCGGCAGCAATGACGCTCCGCTCCAGATTGGGCTTATCATTCCAGTTTAACGGACAGGCGGACAGCGCCTTGATATAGGCAGTGCCAAACTCTCTGGAATAGGCGGCGGCTTTTGCCGCTTTCCGGATAAAATCGGCCGGATTTGATTCTGCGACCGTGGCGACATAGGGAATGTGCGTCGCGGCCATCAGCTCCGGCGTGTCCTTGTGGAAGAAGTTCTTGCCGTATTGTGTCTTTCCGACATGGGAAGTAGAACTTTTTGCGCCGAGCGGTGTGGAGTAGGAGAGCTGGTAGCCGGTATTCATGTAGCCGCCGTTATCGTACTCGAAAATGATCAGCTTATGACCGCGCAGGGCGGTGCCGAGTGCCGAACCCATACCGATATCCATGCCGCCGTCACCGCTCACCATTACAAAGGTAATCTCGCCGTCCGGGTATTCCCCGCGTTTCTGGCGTTGGTGAAACGCTTCCACAACGCCGCTTAGGGTCGCCGCGCCGTTCTGAAACAGATTGTGCAGAAATGGAACGCGGAACGCGGTTTTGGGGTAGCCGGTTGTCACTACCATGCCGCAGCCGGTCTGAAACAGCAGGACGACATTTCCCTCGATGCCCTTTAACAGGAGGCTCACATTGATCGGAATGCCGCAGCCCGGGCAGGCACCGTGTCCCGGTGCGACGCGCATCGGCATGGCGGTCGTATCTTTTACGGAGCCGCCGGAGACTTTCATTTTCCCGGTTGCGGTATCAAAGGTGCAGGTGGTGAGACCCGGCGAGGATTCTTCCTTTGTGACAGGCTTAAAATACTGCGGCTGCATCGCCGGAGCTGCCATCGACTGGTCAGCCTTGCCGGAAGTGCTCGAAGCCTCCGCATCCGATGCTTCCGTGCCGGCAGTGACGCCGTAGTAATCGAACGCCGGGGCGTCCGGCGAGAGCGCTTCCTTAAAGAGGGCAAGGGCGTCCTCCACGAAAAAGTCCTTACCGCCGAGACCGTAGATCCGGCTTAAAATGCGCGGCGGGTGCGGCAGGGAAGAGAGAGCGGCCTTTAACTCAAGCGACATGTTGCCGCCCCCGGCTCCGTAGCTGTCCTGCCGGTCTGCGGCCAGAATCGTGGATGCATTGTGGCAGAGCACGCGAAGTTCCTTGGCGGGGAACGGGCGCAGAACATAGAGTGTGATCACGCCTGCCGCTACGCCGTCCTGCCGCAGCCGGTCGACGGCTTCCATGGCGGTGTGGTAGGAGGAGCCGAGCACGAAAAGCAGTACCTCGGCGTCCTCGTGCCGGTAAGCGCCGCAGAAGGAAAGGTCCCTGCCGGAGAGGGCGGCATATTCCGTAAACAGCTCCGGCAGCTTGTTTCTCGCGGCTTCCATGGCGAGGTGAAGCTGGTAGCGGTTATTGATGACGTCCGGCTCGTTCATATAGGAACCGATGGAAACCGGATGTGCGAGGTCTAGGACGCTGGCGTATGGAAGCTCCCCGGCGGCGCTGCAGGTGCCGGTGCCGGCAAATGCGGAGACCTTCGGGTTGTCACATGAAAGCTTTTCCCCGATATAGCGGGTGACGGTGTCATCATTCTCAAATACAAGGCACTTGCGCTTCTGATGGCTCGTAAAAAAGCCGTCGAACGCGACTGCGACCGGGAGACGGACAGCCTCGGCAAGCTTTAGACCGAGCAGGTTAAAATCATAGACTTTCTGCGGTTCATCGGCAAAAAGAATGATCCAGCCTGTGTTGAGCAGATACATGACGTCGCTGTGATCGCCTTTGATGCACAAAGGGCCGGAAACCGTGCGGCATGCAACATTCATGACCATCGGCATGCGTGTGCCGGACTGCACCGGAAACTGTTCCAGGGCGTACAAAAGCCCGTTGGCGCTGGTGGCATTAAATACACGGCCTCCAGCGGCTGAGGCGCCGTAGCAGATGCCGGCGGCGCTGTGTTCTCCCTCGGCGGCGATCAGGGCAATGTCGTGAAGCCCCTCCGCGCCCATGACATCCAGATTTTCCGCAATCTGTGTAGAGGGCGTGATCGGATAATACCCCATGACGTGATAGTTGATCTGCTTCGCGGCATACGCGGCAAGCTCATTGCCGCTGTCATACATAATTTTTTGTTTTTCCATATCATTCTCCATTCCGCAGGCGCTGTGCGCCGGTACGATTCTCCGGTACTGCCTGCATTTATACGATGCCTCCGTCGACCCGCTTCTCATCGGTAAAAGAATCGCTCGTGATCCACGAATTCGTACCGACGGTCTGATAGCGGATGGCGTCGGGCAGCAGATGCTGATTCGGAAGAAAATGCGGTTTTTCCGGGTAATCTTTTTCAAGTGCCGTCACGAGCGCGTTGGTGGGGCAGACTTCCACGCAGCGCAGGCAGCCCTTGCAGTGATAGTAGTCAAGCCCCCGGTTGACCATGCAGTTTTTTCCGCGGTAGGTACCGGGAGCAAACTGGAAGACCATATCCGGGCACGCCGTGTCGCACAGTCCGCAGTTGATACATTTTTCCTGGATAAAAAGGGGAATGTACCCCTCGCGCGAGGCGGTCAGATCGTTGGACACGGTGCTGCCGATCCGCGGATTGACGCCGCCGATCGGAGCGTTGGCATAGCCCCAGACATACCGGTCCGCCGGGGCGTCCGGCAGAGGGGCGAGGTTGCGGTCACCCTGAGCCATTTTGGCGTTTTCATATCCCAGGCGCAGACCCGCGAGATTGGCTTCGATGAGTGCGGGGTATTTTTTTCCGATCGTATCGCGGCAGAGCGTTTCGGCAGCTTCCGGCGGGATAAATCCGCTGGCGCGCACCAGAGCACCGAGCATGACCATGTTGATGCGGGAATGACTTTCCATCGCAAGTGCGAGCGCGTCCAGACAATAGAGCTCTCCGATGGAAATATGGTATTTATCTGCCGCCTCATCGGGAGATAAGGGGGTATTTAATACGATTTTGGTGTCTACGGTGACGCCGTCAAGGACCGGGTAGGTGCCGATCAGTCCCTCGTGAAAGATGCCGAGCAGATGCGGGCGGGTCACAGGGCTGTTGACGCGCAGCGGGCGGTCATCGGCGCACCAGCGGACATATGCCTTGACCGGTGAGCCTCGCTTTTCGGAGCCGTAGCTGGAAAAGCTTAAGGAATTGAGAGAAAGCGACAGAGCGCCGAGCTCTCCGAGCATTTTTCCGCAGAGATTGGCGCCCAGTCCGCCGATGCTCTCCAGGCGGATCTCATAGGAGCCGTTTTCATTTGTGACAGGTAGGGATATTGTATTTTTCACGTAAATCTCCATTCCTGCGCGGGCAGCTGTGCATGGGAAAATGACAGGCACTGGCTGTGCGCATACAGCGATAACAGGCTATCTTGTGGTAGTATGCCGCATTTTCAGAAAAAAATCCTATGCAAGTGCAAAAAAGAGAAGTAAAATAGGAAAGGAATTTTTACAATGAAACAGAAAAGATGATGGACAACATGTTGCAGAAGATCACAGATTTTATAAAAAAAGAAACGGTACTCACGATCGCCACAGCCTTCGCTGTGGCATCGGCATTCTGGGTGCACCCGGGTCCGCAGTACGTGGGCTACATTGACTGGCGCGTGCTCGGCATTTTGCTGTCGCTGATGCTGATTGTGGCAGGATTTCAGAGCAACGGACTGTTCGATGCGATCGGCAGCCGGCTTCTGGCAAAGACAAAGAATACCGCGCAGCTGATGCTGGTGCTTGTTTTTTTGTGCTTTTTTTCCAGTATGTTTATCACAAACGACGTCGCACTTCTGACGTTTGTGCCGTTTGCGTGCACGATTCTGCAGAAATGCCACCAGGAGCGGCTGATTGTGACAGCGTTTGTGCTGCAGACGCTTGCAGCAAATCTGGGGAGCATGCTGACGCCGATCGGGAATCCGCAGAATCTATACCTTTACAGCATTTCCGGCGCCGGGCTGGGAGAATTTGTCGGATGGATGGCGCCGTATACGCTCGTGTCGGGTGTGCTTCTGCTGCTTGTCGTGTTCGTGCTCAGCGCGGGCAAGCGTCGGATTTCGCTGGAGACGGGGGCGCTTTTGCAGACGTCCGGGACAGCCGGCAGGAAGAAAAACGGGATTTATCTGGCACTCTTTGCGCTAAGCCTGCTTTCGGTGGCGCGGGTACTTCCGTGGGAGCTGATGCTCGCTGTGGTGCTCGTTGTGCTTGTTTTTACAGATCGCGCGGTGTTTTTGCAGGTGGATTACTGTCTGCTGTTTACGTTTATCAGTTTCTTCATCTTCATCGGCAATATGGGGAATATCGAGGCGGTACGGTCTGTCCTGCAAAGTCTTGTGGCGGGCAGGGAACTGGCGGTCGGCATCGGTGCGAGCCAGATCATCAGCAATGTTCCCGCGACCCTGCTTCTGGCAGATTTTACGCACAATCTGAAAAATCTTACGATCGGCGTGAATCTGGGCGGACTGGGAACGCTCATCGCTTCGATGGCGAGCCTGATCTCTTATAAGATCTACGCGCACAATTATAATAAGACCAAGGGGCGGTATCTCCTGTGGTTTACGATCGCAAACGTACTGTTTCTGGCAGTACTCGTGCTGGTCTATGTTTTTATCTCATAGGAAGTGGCAGTAGCACAGATGGGAGAATCCGGCAGAAGAGCGGATGGAGAATACGACAGAAGAGCGGATGGAGAATACGACAGAAACCCGGATGGGAGGAATGGATATGAGTGATAAAAAAATGAATGCGGAAAGTCTGCGGGGAACGGTCTGCGTACTGTTATCGGCAGTCTGTTTCAGCACCGGAGGCGTTTTAATCAAGTCGATTCCGTGGTCGTCGGTGACGATCCAGGGAGCGCGCAGTATTTTCTCAGTGCTGGTTGTGGGATGTTACATGCTTCTGCGCCGCCAGAAGTTTGTGTGGAATAAGACGGTGCTCTTCGGTGCGGTGTGCAATACGGTGATGGCGTTTGCCTTTGTGGCGGCGACTAAGCTCACGACGGCTGCCAATGCGATCGTGCTGCAGTTCACAGAGCCGGTGTTTGTCATTCTCCTGATGTGGCTGATCTTTCACAAAAAGCCGGGGCGGGATGCGGTGTTTGCCTGCGCGGGAGTCTTTGCAGGGATTCTCTGCTTCTTTTATACGTCACTGGATGCCGGAGCCATGGCGGGGAATCTGCTTGCGATTCTCTCAGGACTTGCCTATGCGCTTGTGATGATGCAGAAGAAATTCCGCGGCGCGGACTTTGAATCGTCGCTTCTGGTGTCCTGCGCGTTGAGCGCGGCGATCGGAATCCCGTTTTACGGGCAGGAGAGCGAGATGTCACTGCATATCTGGTTCTTCGTGCTGCTGCTCGGCGTGGTGCAGTTCGGTCTGTCCTATGTGTTCCTGTCGCGGGGACTGGACGCAGTCTCTCCTGTCACGGCGTCGCTGACCTCGACGATCGAGCCGATCTTAAATCCAGTTCTGGTGGATGTTTTTTATGGGGAGACAATCGGTGCAACCGCAGTCATCGGTGCTCTGCTGGTGGTCGGTTCGGCGACGGTCTACAATGTAAGGCAGGCAAAAAGCGCCGGCTGAATCCGTACAAAAAGGCTGGAAGAAGTCATACAAAAGGTACAAAAAAGACAAAAATATATGAGCAGCCGGTAAAATATTTGTTAAAAAAGGAAATTGCTGAACAAAAAGTGTCATGCTATAATAACTTCTAAATTCAGATATCAGATGACATGTGCAAGGGAGCACCGCGGTAGCGGCTGCTCTCTTTTTTTTATGTAATTAGGAAACTTCGTTCCTGTTACATAAAAAAGCTTCGCGGGGATGCGCACTGCGGCGGAGACCAAAGATGTCGCAAGAGCGACCCGCCGCAGGCGGAGAATCCTGCAGGCAGGATTCTTATTTATTCCATAGGAAATACCAGATTGCACTAAGATGTGAAAGCCGGGTTGCCGCAGATAAAAAACCACCGCGCAATTATATGGTGAGCGGCAGACACAGACAAAAAAGAACAGTTTTTGGAGGAGGAGAAGAGTGCAGACGGAAGAGATTTTAAGTGCCGGAATTGATATTGGAACGTCGACGACGCAGCTTGTGTTCAGCAGGATGATTCTCCAGAACACAGGCGGATTTGGCAGAATTCCACAGATCAAGGTGGTGTCCAAGGAGGTCATCTACGAGAGCGAGATTTATTTTACACCGCTGTCATCCCGGGAGGAGATTGACGGGGAGCGCGTGCATGAGATCATAAAGAAGGAATATGAGAAGGCGGGCGTTTGTCCGGCAGATCTTGCAACCGGAGCCGTCATCATCACCGGAGAGACTTCCCGGAAAAGAAATGCCGAGTCGGTAGTGCGGGCGATTGCCGACGTGGCGGGAGAGTTCGTCGTGGCGACAGCGGGGGCGGATCTGGAGTCCGTTCTGGCGGGAAAAGGTGCGGGAGCCGCGGATTTGTCCAAAAAGACGGGGAAGCGGGTAGTCAATCTGGATATCGGCGGCGGCACGACAAATATCTGCGTCTTTGAGGAAGGAAATATGGTTGATACGGCATGCCTCGACATCGGCGGCAGACTGATCCGCGTGAAGGACGGCAGAGTGATCTACATGGCGCCAAAGCTGCAATGGCTGTGCGGCAGGCTTGAGATTGATCTTGCGGAGGGCGGGACGGCAGAACCGGAAAAGCTGCGCAGACTCACCGCTGCGATGGCGGAACTTCTTGCGGAGGCAGTGCATCTGGCGCCGGAGGCAGCAGAGCTTTCCTACATGCAGACAAACCATCTTCTGGCGGATGGCACGCCGCCCGATATTGTGATGTTCTCCGGTGGGGTGGCGGCATGCTTCGGGGAAGAGGAGGATCTGTTCCGCTATGGGGACATCGGAATCCTTTTGGCGCAGGCGATCCAGAAGAACGAAGCGTTTCGCCGGGCGGCAGTGACGGATGCGCGGGAAACCATGCGGGCGACGGTGATCGGCGCGGGAAACTACAGCATGAACATTTCCGGAAGTACGATTGAGTACACGACGAAACCATTTCCGTTAAAAAATATTCCGGTGGTGAAGCTTCCACTGGAGCGTGAGGAAGAGATTGAAAAACTGCCGGAAAACATGCACCGGGCGCTTCTGCTTTACCGGGAGGATCAGGAAAAAGACCGGCAGGTGGCGCTTGCCATGAAGGGGTTAAAGTGCCCTACTTTCGCACAGGTACAAAGAATAGCAGAACTGATTGCAGACCAGTATGTCAGGGAGTGCGGCATGGGCAGGCATCTGATCCTGGTGCTTGAGGAGGATATCGGAAAAGCAATCGGGCAGGCGCTGCATCACAGACTGAAAGAGAAGTGCAGCGTTATCTGCATCGATGGAATCAGCTGCGGGAGCGGAGATTTTATTGATCTGGGCGAACCGGTTGCATCGGGTAACGTCATTCCCGTGATAGTAAAGACATTGATATTTAATGGTTAGGAGCAGCTTATGATATTAAAGACACGGATGCTGGGGCAGACCTATGAATTTAAGGATGTAAAAGATGTGCTGGCAAAGGCGAGCGAGAAAAAATCGGGAGACGAGCTGGCAGGTGTGGGAGCGGAGAGCGCCTTAGAGCGGATTGCCGCTAAGGAGGTGCTGGCGCAGCTGACCGTGGCGGATTTAACAGAGCATCCCGTGGTGCCCTACGAGGAGGATGCGGTGACGCGGATCATTCAGGATGATATCGATGAAACGGTCTACGGCACGATCAAGGACAGAACGATCCAGGAGATGCGGGAGTGGATTCTCTGTGACGTCACAGACAGCGGGGCGCTGATGCGCGCAAGCCGGGGAATGACCAGCGAAGTGATTGCCGGGATCTCCAAGATCATGAGCAATATGGATCTGATTCTTGCTGGAAGCAAGATCCGGGTGACGGCGACCTGCAATACCACGATCGGCACAGAAAACGTGCTCGCGTCGAGACTGCAGCCCAATCATCCGGTGGATGATGTGGAAGGCGTGGCAGCCAGCACCTTAGAAGGACTCAGCTACGGCATCGGCGACGCTGTCATCGGGCTGAATCCGGCGATTGATACGGTGGACAGCACGCTTGCAATCTGGAAAGTGCTCGGGGATATCCGGGATAAATATGAGATTCCGACACAGACTTGTGTGCTCTCACATGTGACGACACAGATGGAGGCGCTTAGAACCGGGCAGGGAAGCGCCGATCTGTGTTTCCAGTCGATTGCGGGATCGGAGGCGGCACTCTCGGCGTTTGGCATCAACACCGGGATGCTGTCGGAGGCGGAGATGCTGTTTCGGGAGGAGGGACCGGCAAAGGGACCCAACGTCATGTATTTTGAGACCGGGCAGGGTTCGGAACTGTCGTCCTCGGCGGCGTTCGGCAGCGATCAGCAGACGATGGAATGCAGATGTTACGGTCTGGCACGGCACTATCATCCGTTTCTGGTGAACACGGTGGTAGGTTTCATGGGGCCGGAGTATATCTACGACACCAAGCAGCTCACAAGGGCGGCGCTCGAGGACGTATTCTGCGGGCATCTGCACGGACTGCCGATGGGCTGCGACGTATGTTATACGAACCACATGCCGACCGATCAGAACGACTCGGAGACGATCCTGACACTTCTGGGAACGGCGGGCGTTCACTATGTGATGGGACTGCCGCAGGCGGATGATATTATGCTGATGTATCAGTCCACCAGCTATCACGATGTGGCGAGTATCCGGCAGCTGCTGAAAAAGGAGCCGATACCGGAGTTTAAGGCATGGCTTGAAAAACGGGGCATCTGGGAAAACGGGCATCTCGGCCCGAACGCCGGAGATCCGTCCATATTCTTTAAATAGGAGGAACGGGATTTATGAGTGAAAAAGAGACCGCCTGCCTCCGCGATATTACAGAGACAGACATTATGGAATATATGCAGGTGGAGCACCCGCACAATGAAAAGGAACTCTGGAAGATGAAGCATGCGACGCCCGCGCGGATCGGGATCGGACGGTGCGGCGCACGCTACACGACCGAGGCGCAGCTCCGGTTTCTGGCGGCACATGCGGCGGCAAACGACGCGGTGTTCAATGAAGTGCCGGAGGAAGTGGTAAAGGAGCTTGGCGTTTTTGAGGTGCGGACAAGATGCGCCAATAAAAACGAAATGCTCCTCCGCCCGGACTGGGGCAGGGAGTTTTTGCCGGATGCCAGACAAAAAATTGTGGAAAACTGTGTCCATCATCCGCAGGTACAGATCTATTTCGGCGACGGGCTGTGCTCGCCGTCTATCAGGGCGAACATTCCGGATCTGTTTCCAACCATAAAAATGGGTCTGGAGGATAAGGGAATTACCGTCGGGACGCCGTTTTTCGTGCGGTATTGCAGAGTGAATACCGCGCGGACGATCGGACCGCTCCTGGATGCGGAGGTGACCTGCGTGCTCATCGGAGAGCGCCCGGGTCTTCTGACGTCAGAGAGCATGTCGGCATATATCGCCTACCACGCGAGACCGGACATGCTTGAGTCGGAGTATACGGTCGTATCGAATATCAGCAGGCACGGTGTGCCGCCGGTGGAGGCAGCCGCACATATTGCGGATCTGATCGCACAGATCCTGGAAAAGAAAAAAAGCGGTGTAGAATTTTCAAAAGCAGAATAAAGACATGGTTGCGAAGGAGCACAGGCGGGACGTCTGTGCTCTTTTTCTATAGGAGCAGCAAGACAGACAAAGGAGGATACGTTATGGAGAAAAACGAAGGAGGTCAGCTGGTGCGTGCTCTCGGACTGAAAGAGTCGATCAGTATGACGATAGGAACGGTAGTAGGAGTGGGACTGTTTACCTGTGGTTCCTCACAGATTGGATATGTCGGATCGGGGATTATTGTAATTACATTTTTATCCCTGCTCATCTCGATCTGGCCCTGTCTGATCTACGGCGAGATGTCGGCGGCACTTCCGTGTGCCGGAGGTACTTACAATTATGCGAAGCGCGGACTCAACCGGGTCTGGGCGAACCTGGCAGGCTGGCATTACATCATCTCTGTGGTCGGCATCGGTGCGGGTGAGACACTGGCATTTTCCAATTATTTTAAAATTCTGTTTGGAGAACTCGGCATCAATATCGAGGGCGTGGATTCGCGGATCATTGCGATTGTTCTGGTCCTGTTTTTCCTGATCTTAAACTTCCGGGGAATTGAGATGTCCGGAAAAGCGCAGACGGGATTCATTTTCTTCTTCTGGGGCTGTGCCGTGGCATGGTTCTTATATATGATACCGCGCATCCACCTGGACTATTTCGGCGGGATTGCCATGGATTCCCTGCCGCCGTTTAAGGAAATGATGTACATTTTCGGGCTGGTATGGTGGTGTTATACCGGATTTGAGACCTGTGTATCGATGGGGGCGGAGACGAAATATCCGCAGTATACGCTTCCGAGAGCGTTAAAAGTATCGGTATTCCTTGTATTTGCAGTCAACGCGTTATTCCAGTGGTTTCTTGTCGGACTGGTGCCACACGAGTTTTACCACATCCTTGCAGTGGCAGACGCACCGTATGCGGAGGGACTCCGGGCGGCCGGACTGGTGGGCTTTCCGATCATTCTGCTCTGCATCGGCATTGCATTCGGCGGCGATCTCTCCACCATCAATCCGGGAATTGCCGCACCGGCGCGCTACATTTACACGATGGCGGAGGACGGTTCCCTGCCGAAGTTTTTGTGCAAGGTACATCCGAAGTATAAGACGCCGTATATGGCGGTTCTTGTGGTCGGCATCATCAATATTATCCTGATTGCAACCGGGTCGATCAATTATATCGCGTCGGTATCGCTGATCTCACTCGCGGTATGTTATATGATCGGCTGTCTGGCTTACCTTGGCTTAAAGAAGCACTATCCGGATATGAACCGGCCGTACAAGGCGCCGGCAGGAACGGTCGGATGCTATGTCACGATCGTAGCCTACACCATTATTCTGATTTTTGCAGACCGCATAGCGCTTCTGACGGCGGCGGTTGTGACTGTGGCGGCGATTGTCTACTGGGCGCTTTTCACCAGAAAGCATGAGAATAAGATTCCGTCCATCGAGGAGGAGATCGGTATCCTCGAGGAGCCGTCCCCCCAGGAAAAGGCAAAGATGGACAAGGAGTACCGGATCTGGAAAGCCGGCACGATCCTTGTGACGGTGATAGCACTTGGCATTTACATTATTCCGGTCTTATTTTAAAATTTAAGGGATTGGAAAGGAGCACGGTATGAGACTTTATGAGGGTAACATTTTAACCTGTGACAAAGAGAACCGGATTGCACATTATCTGTTGGAGGATCGGGGGAAAATCCTTTACTGCGGGGACGAGCTTCCCGCCGGCTGCGTGGCGGCGGAGCGTGTGTCCACCGGGGAGGGAGCATTGATTCCGCCGTTTGTGGACAGTCATATCCATTTCGCAAGTTACGCGACGTTTCATGCCGGGCTCAATGTCATGAATGCGCGGAGCAATGAGGAGATTCTTCAGATGCTCCGGGAGCATGTGAAGAAAACGAAGGAAAAGCTGGTGATCGGGTTTGGCGCATCGCCGTATTCCGTGTCAGACGGACATCTGGTGCGCAGGGTGCAGCTGGATGAGGTGTGTCCCGACAAACCGCTCTTTCTGGTAAAGTATGACGGTCACGCGTGTGTCGTCAACACGGTGCTGTTAAACGAAGTGTGCGGCAAGGTGCAGCATCTGCGCGGTTTTCATGAGGATACCGGGGAGATGAACCAGGAGGCATTTTTCGCCGTCTCGGATTATATCACAGCTTCGCTCTCTACGGTGCAGCTGGTGGCGCACATGCAGAAGGCGCTGGACGATCTGGCTGCGCGCGGCATCGGCATGATCCATACGGTCAGCGGCGTCGGCTTTGCGAGAGATCTGGACGTCGATCTGGAGCGTTTTTTTGCGCGCGGCATCACAAACGGCATGCAGATGCGCGTGTTTATGCAGACGCTCGATGTGAATAAGGCAGTAAAGCGGAAGCTTCCGAGAATCGGGGGCTGTTTTGAGACAGCGCTTGACGGATGCTTCGGTTCCATGGATGCGGCACTGCTCTCGCCGTATGAAAACACGTCGGACTGCGGCGTACTCTACTATTCGGATGAAAAAGTGACGGAATTCTGTAAGGCGGCAAACCGCGCCGGTCTGCAGATCGAGATGCACGCGATCGGCGATAAGGCGTTTGTGCAGGCGGTGCGTGCCATCAAGGCGGCGCTTGACGATCTGCCCAGAGAAGATCACAGACATACGATCATCCATGCATGTCTGCCGACTGCGGAGGAGATTGCGGTCTGTGAGCGGTATCACATCAATCTGGCAGTGCAGACGGCGTTCATTGACTGGCCGCAGGAGCCGGACAGCTATCTGGAGCAGATCCTCGGAGAGCGTGCGGGCAGGCTGAATCCGATCCGCACATTCTGCGAACACGGACTGATTTTAAGTGCGGGATCGGACGGACCCTGCACAGATCCGGACCCGCTTTTATGGATGTATAAGGCATGCAATCACAGCAATCCGGCAGAATCCATCTCCGTGCAGCAGGCGCTGCGCATGTGTACCTACAACGGATATTACACGACCTTTGATGAGAGGGAGCGCGGAAGTCTGGAAGCGGGAAAAATAGCGGACATGGTGTTGCTGGACCGCAATCCTTACGACATCCCGAAGGAGGAACTGGCTTCCGTCAAAGTGAAGCAGCTCTACCTGCGGGGGCAGGAATATAAAAAAGGAAACGGCGGCGGAGCCGCACAGATTCTGCGCGGAATGATAAAGCGGGGAAAATGCTGACCGGTATTTTTCCCAGTTAGGGTGATCTTACAGATATTTTACATATCCCTTCTAAATTTTACATAACGCACCCGAACAATTTTACAAACCTCCGATATGATAGAAGAAATAAGAAGCTATCATATCGGAGGTTTTTGTATACATGGAAAAACAGACATTGGTATGGGCGCACCGCGGCGCAAGCGGCTACGCGCCTGAAAATACACTGGAGGCATTCCGGATGGCGGTTGAGATGGGCGCGGACGGCGTGGAGCTGGATGTGCAGCTCACAAAGGATGGAGAACTGGTTGTCATCCACGACGAGACGGTTGACCGTACCAGCGACGGCAGCGGCTGGGTCAAAGATTTTACATACGCGAGAATTTCCAGATTTAATTACAACCGGACGCATAAGGAAGGGTACGAGCGGGCGATGATCCCGACGCTCGAGGAAGTCTATGAGCTGTTAAAGCCGACGGGACTTACGATCAATGTGGAATTGAAGACCGGCGTGGTCTTTTATCCGGAGATCGAAGAGCGCGTGCTTGACCTGACCGCCCGCATGGGACTGGAGGAGCGCGTGTGGTACTCGTCGTTTAACCACTACACGGTGCAGCGCATCAAGGAGCTGAATCCGCAGGCGAAGACCGGCATGCTCTACTGTGACGGCATTGTCAATCCGGTCAGCTATGGCGCGCTTGTCGTGGGCGCAGACGCCATGCATCCGGCGCTCTACAATCTGCAGTATCCGAATTACATGGAAGACTGTAAGAAGCACGGAAAGCGCGTACACGTCTGGACGGTGAACGAGGAGCAGTACATGCGCATGGTGTGCGAGATGCAGGTGGACGCCATGATTACGAATTATCCGGACGTGGGCAGGCGGATCGCTGCCGAGTATCTGGACGGAACGCTGACACCGGAGCTGGTGCGCGTGATAAAGAAGCAGGGGAAGCAGGGATGATGCCGGAGGATAGAAGCTGTGCGAAAGAGGAGAAGACTGCTTATGCCGCCTGGATGGCGGAGACGGTAGAGCCTTATCTGAAAGAGCACGGCGAGAAGGGCTATCTTAAGATGGAAGATGGCATGTCGATCGCTTACCGGCGCTATTTTCTGCCGGATGCGCGAAAATGCGTTGTAATTTCCCACGGGTTTTGCGAATTCGCGGAAAAATATAACGAAGTGGCTTACCGTTTTCTGCAGGCGGGGTACTCGGTCTATGTGCCGGAACACCGGGGACACGGGTATTCCGGGCGCGAGGTGGATGACCCGGAGCTGGTGCATGTGCAAAGCTATGACAGCTATGCCTCGGATCTCGCACGGTTTGTGGAGACGGTCGTAAGCCCGAAGGAGGAACACCGGATCGTGTTTGCACATTCGATGGGAGGCGCCATTGCGATCCTGGCACTGGAATGCTACCCGCAGTTGTTTGAGGCGGCAGTCCTCTCCGCGCCGATGTGCGGCATGCAGACCGGAAAATATCCGCAGTTTCTGGCAAAACTGCTGGCGGAGTTCTGCTGCATGACCGGAAAAGGAAAATGCTTTGCCACACTGGCGGGACAGCAGGGTTTTTCAGAGACGCCGCAGTTTGAGGGGAGCAGCTGTCTCTCAAAAGAGCGCTATGACTATATGTTTCAAAAGCGGCTCCTGGATGAACATTACCGCACCTACGGCGGAAGCTATGCCTGGGTCCGCGCAGGGCTTCGCGCCAGCCGCGAACTGATGCGGCGGGAGAATCTGGCAAAGATCAGGGTGCCGGTGCTGCTCTTTGCGGCAGGGCGCGACCACATGGTGGATAACGATGCGATCGCGCGGTTTGCGGAGGAGACGGAGCGGACGGAGCTTTTCTTCATGCCGGATTCCAGACATGAGATTTTTAATGCGGATGAGCGGACGCGTATGAAATATTATGATGAAATATTCCGCTTTATTAAGGAAGAAGAGGTAAAAGATTATGAAAACGAAAATGAGCAGACTCGAAAAATTCTGGGTACTGTATGATGTCGGAAATTCGGCGTTCACACTTCTGGTGTCGACGATTATACCGATCTACTACAAAAACATGGCGTCCGCAAACGGCATCAGCGCCTCGGATTCCACCGCATATTTAAGCTACGCCATCTCGATCTCAACGCTGATCGTGGCGGTTTTAGGACCGGTGCTCGGTGCGGTTGCCGACAATAAGAACCGCAAGAAGCCGCTGTTTACGTTTTTCATGATGATGGGAGTGCTCGGCTGTGCGGCGCTTGCGATTCCGCGGACCTGGATTCTGTTCCTTGCCATTTTTGTGATTGCAAAGGTAGGATTCTCCGGAAGCCTCATTTTCTATGATTCCATGCTTGTGGATGTCACGACGGATGAGCGGATGGACGAGGTGTCCTCCCAGGGATACGCGTGGGGATACATCGGAAGCTGCGTGCCGTTTGTGGCGAGCCTCGGTCTGATCCTCGGCGCGGACGCGATCGGCATCTCCGGCACGGTTGCGATGATGATTGCATTTTTCATCAACGCGGCATGGTGGGTGGTTGTGACGCTCCCGCTGCTGCGGAACTATCAGCAGAAATACTATGTGGAAGCGGGCGGCACCAATGTGCGCGAGATCTTTTACAGACTCGGCAAAGTCTTTGCGGAGATCCGGGATGACAAAAAGGTGCTGTGGTTTCTGGTAGCGTTTTTCTTCTATATTGATGGAGTGTATACCATCATCGAGATGGCGACTTCCTACGGAAAGGATGTCGGAATCAGCGACACCAGCCTTCTGATGGCGTTGCTGCTCACACAGGTTGTCGCATTCCCGTGCGCGATTCTGTTCGGAAAACTGACCCAGCGCTTTGCATCTTCAAAACTCATTTCCGTCTGCATCGGCGCCTACTTTGCGGTTGCAGTCTACGCGCTCTGGCTGGATGCGGCGTGGAAGTTCTGGATGATGGCAACGTTTGTCGGTGTATTTCAGGGAGCCATCCAGGCGCTCTCCCGTTCCTACTATGCCAAGATCATCCCGAAGGAAAAGTCGACGGAGTATTTCGGTATCTTCGATATTTTCGGAAAAGGAGCTTCCTTTATGGGAACGATGCTGATGGGAATCACCACACAGCTCTTTGATACGTCAAGAGCCGGTGTGGCAGCGATCGCCGCCATGTTTGTTGTGGGATTTATCTGTTTCCAGATGCAGCGCCGGTGCATGGCGGGCGAGACGTCACAGAGCGGTGCGATGGGAGGCGCAGCGGGTTTTGCCAAAGAATGATTCTAAAAAGAAAAAGAAGCGAATAGAAATAAAGGAAAAACAAAACGGAGAACAAAAATTGTCGAATGAGGACCTGTTGAGTGAGAAACTGTTACAGCCGATGGTGCAGCTATCCTATGCCGGCGCCATGGATCTCGTACAGGCACGATTAAGACTGATCAATGCTGACCTGACGGAACAATGCCACCGCCAGGTCATTCGCAATATGTCCTGCCGCATCAAGACGCCGGACAGCGTCATCAAAAAGCTCAAAAAGAAAGGGCGGGAAGTCTCCTTCGAGGAGGCGGTGCAGACACTCAATGACATCGCCGGCATCCGGGTCGTGTGCTTTTTCTGCGACGACATCTACCGGATTGCGGATGCCATCAAGAAGCAGAAGGATTTTCATATTATCAAGGAAAAGGACTATGTGAAAAATCCCAAGAAGAGCGGCTATCAGAGTATTCATGTGATTGCGGGCGTTCCGGTGACGTACAATGACACGGTCACGGAGATCCGTGTGGAGATTCAGATCCGTTCGTTTGCGATGGACTACTGGGCAGAGCTGGACACGCAGATGTGTTATAAGAAGGATGCCGGCCAGATCGCCAATGTGGAGCGCGAGACGCGCGGCTACTCGGACGTGATCGCAAAGGTGGACAATAAGATGTTAGAGCTGCGCCGGCAGATTGAAATGATGTGACAGGATTTTTACACAGGTTTTACATAAGTGCTCTTCTGCATTTTACATTCCTCCCGTAAAGTAAAACATGTTCTAAGAAACGAGGTAAAAGAAAAAACGGAGAAGAAATTCCGTAAAATTGAATGGAGGATTCAAAATGAAGAAGAAAGTAATGTGTATGTTATTGACAGGTGTTATGGCAGCGAGCATGTTCGCAGGATGCGGCAGCAGTGATACAGCAGACACCACCACAGATGCAGCAGCAACCACAGATGCAGCAACCACCGCAGACGCAGCAGATACCACAAGCGAAGCTGCACCGGCAGAGAATGCAGATTTCGATAATACATCAGCAATCGCCGTATATTCCCGTGAGGATGGTTCCGGCACAAGAGGAGCATTCATCGAGCTGTTCGGTGTGGAAGAAAAAGATGAGAGCGGCGAGAAAGTGGATAACACCACAGAGGAAGCGATCATCACCAACAGTACGGATGTTATGCTCACATCGGTAGCAGGTGATACCTACGCAATCGGTTATGTATCCCTCGGTTCCTTAAACGACACGGTAAAGGCAGTGAAGATCGACGGAGCAGAGGCTACTGTAGAAAACATCAAGAGCGGTACCTACAAGATCGCAAGACCGTTCAACATTGCAACAAAGGGCGAGGTCAGCGAGGCTGCACAGGATTTCATCAACTACATCATGAGCGGTGACGGACAGAAAGTAATCTCCGACAACGGTTACATCGGAGATGATTCCGCAGCAGCATTCGAGTCCAACGGAGCAGAAGGCAAAGTCGTAGTCGGCGGTTCTTCTTCCGTATCTCCGGTAATGGAGAAACTGATCGAGGCTTACAAGGCAGTCAATGCAAACGTGGAGATCGAGCTTCAGACAAGTGATTCTACCACAGGTATGACCGGCGCAGCAGACGGCACACTCGACATCGGTATGGCTTCCCGCGAGTTAAAGGATTCCGAGACAGAGGAAGGACTTACCGCAACGAAGATCGCTATGGACGGTATCGCAGTGATCGTAAACCAGGAGAACCCGGTAGAGGATCTCTCCTCCGACACTGTAAAGGGTATCTTCACGGGCGGAACAACAACCTGGGATGCAGCAAACTAGGGCGGACAGCTGAAAATAGCATAGCAGGACGGACCGGGGGAACAGAATGTTCTTCCGGTCCTTTCGTGGAACATACACGTTATTTAGGAAAACCTGTAAATGGAGGCTCTGATGAAAAAAAGAGAGAAGATCATGGAATATGTATTTCTGCTGGCTGCGGTCATCTCCATCGTGGCGGTGGCGCTGATCTGCGTATTCCTGTTTGCAAACGGAATTCCGGCAATGAAGAAAATCGGATTTGTCGAATTCCTGACCGGAACCAAGTGGAAGCCGGGAAACAATAAATTCGGCATTTTCCCGATGATACTGGGAAGTATCTACGTCACCGGAGGCGCGCTCATCATCGGTGTGCCGGTCGGTGTACTGACATCTATTTTTATGGCAAGATTCTGCCCGGAAGGACTGTACAAGTTCTTAAAGCCGATCGTGAACCTGCTCGCGGGCATTCCGTCTATCGTATACGGATTTTTCGGACTGGTTGTGCTCGTACCGTTCATCCGGGAGCATTTTAAGAACAGCAACGGACAGAGTATTCTCTGTGCGTCGATTCTTCTGGGAATCATGATCCTGCCGACCATCATCGGAGCGTCCGAACCGACGATCCGCGCGGTGGAGCAGAGTTACTATGAAGGAGCGCTGGCGCTCGGGGCAACGCATGAGAGAAGTGTCTTTACCGTCGTGGTACCGGCGGCAAAATCCGGTATTCTGGCGGCGATCATCCTCGGCGTCGGACGTGCACTCGGGGAGACGATGGCGGTCATGATGGTTGTGGGCAACCAGCCGCGTGTCCCGAACAGTATTCTGCAGGGTGTCCGAACACTGACGACGAACATTGTCATGGAGATGGGCTATGCGACGGATCTGCACCGGGAGGCGCTGATCGCTACCGGCGTGGTGCTGTTCGCGTTTATCCTGATTATCAATCTGTGCTTCTCGGCAATCAAGCGAAGCGGAAAGGAGTAGGGGATGGAGCAGATAAATCCGATCAACAAAGTAACACTGAAAGATAAAATGAAATCCTATACCAGACATCCGGGCTCTTTGATCCTGCTGCTTCTGGTTCTGATTGCAGCCGCGCTCACGGTGGTAACGCTGCTTTTCCTGGTGGGCTACATTCTCATCAGCGGCATTCCGTACTTAAAGCCGAGCCTGTTTGCGCTAAATTATAATTCGGACAACGTGTCCATGCTCCCCGCCATCATCAACACGGTGGAGATGGTTGTGGTCTCACTGCTGTTTTCCGTGCTGTTTGGTGTGGGAGCGGCAATCTATATGATCGAATATGCCAGAAAGGGCAATAAATTCGTAGAGGTTGTCCGGCTGACCGCGGAGACGCTGACCGGTATTCCTTCCATTATCTATGGTCTGTTCGGTATGCTGTTTTTCAACATCGCACTGCACTGGCGCTATTCCATGCTCTCCGGAGCGGCGACGCTCGCCATCATGGTGCTGCCGACAATCATGAGAACCACGGAGGAGGCGCTTTTATGTGTGCCGGATTCCTACAGAGAGGGAAGCTTCGGACTGGGCGCCGGAAAACTGCGGACGATTTTTAAGATTGTGCTTCCGGCGGCAATCCCGGGGATTCTATCCGGTATCATTCTATCGATCGGACGTATCGTCGGAGAGACCGCGGCGCTCATTTACACGGCGGGTACCGTGACCGGTGTGGCGGGACTCATGGATTCCGGGCGTACGCTCGCCATCCATATGTATGTGCTTTCCAACGAAGGTTTACATAAAAATGAAGCAAATGCGACGGCAGTGGTGCTGCTGGTCATTGTTCTGCTGATAAATGGAGTCTCATCCCTGATCGCGAAGCGGTTTGAGGCAGTGAAAGAATAGCGCACAGCGCGGAAATGAGGAAAACATGGGAGAAAAGTTTAATATATCGAATCTGAATCTGTATTACGGCGATTTCCACGCGCTCAAGGATGTGGATCTGACCATTAACGAAAAAGAAATTACCGCATTTATCGGTCCGTCCGGCTGTGGAAAATCCACCTTTTTAAAATGCTTAAACCGCATGAACGACCTGGTACAGGGATGTAAGATCACAGGACAGGTGCTGCTCGACGGGGAAGACATCTACAGCGGCATGGACGTGAACCTGCTGCGCAAGCGTGTCGGCATGGTATTCCAGAAGCCTAATCCGTTCCCGATGAGCATTTACGATAACATCGCATACGGACCGCGCACGCACGGCATCCGCTCCAAGGCAAAGCTGGATGAGATTGTCGAAAAATCTCTGCGCGATGCGGCGATCTGGGATGAGGTGAAAGACCGGTTGAAAAAGAGTGCGCTCGGAATGTCCGGCGGACAGCAGCAGCGTCTGTGCATCGCGCGTGCGCTGGCGGTCGATCCGGAAGTGATTCTGATGGATGAGCCGACGTCTGCACTTGACCCGATCTCGACCTCTAAGATCGAGGATCTCGCGGTGGAACTGAAGAAAAAATACACGATCATCATGGTGACGCACAACATGCAGCAGGCGGTGCGTGTGTCCGATAAGACCGTATTCTTCCTGCTCGGCGAGGTCATTGAGAGCGGAGATACGGAAAAATTGTTCTCCGTGCCGCAGGATAAGCGGACAGAGGATTACATTACCGGACGTTTCGGTTGATGAAAGGAGCAAACAATGAGAAACAGATTTGAGAGACAGCTGTTGGAACTGAACAATGAACTGATCCAGATGGGAAGCATGATCGAGCGCGCGATCGAGATGGGTATCTCCGCGCTGGTGCGCCAGAATGTGGAGAAGGCGAAGAAGGCGATCGCCTACGACGAGGAGATTGACGAGCAGGAAAAGACCGTGGAGTCGCTCTGCATGAAGCTGCTGTTGCAGCAGCAGCCGGTTGCAAAGGATCTGCGCCTGATCTCTGCGGCGTTAAAGATGATTACCGACATGGAGCGGATCGGAGATCATGCGGCGGATATTTCCGAGATGACGATTCTGATGTCCGACGCGACATACGAGCGCAGCGCGATCAACATTGATCTGGTGGAAAGCATGGCGAAAGAGACCACCGATATGGTTATCAAGTGCGTGGATGCGTTCGTCAACAAGGATCTGGAGCTGGCGCGCACGGTGATTGCACAGGATGACGTGGTCGATGATCTGTTTGCGGACTTTAAGCAGCAGCTGATCAAAAAGATCAATGAGAACGTCAAAAACGGCGAACAGGCAACGGATATGCTGATGGTGGCAAAATATTTTGAGCGTATCGGCGATCACGCGACAAACATTGCCGAGTGGGTCATCTATTCGATCACGGGAGAGCACGAGAAGTAAATATCCATCTCCAAACCGTGATTTTACACAGATTTTACATAAAGCTTACCGGAAAATTACCTGAAATTAAAAAATTTTACCGACTCCTTGGATTGTAATTGCAAAACGTCAAAAAATACGTTATAAATGATTATGTATGCGTATGTAAAAAAGATGTAAAGCAATGAGATGCAAAGGAGATTAGAATGGATATTTTTGGAGTACTGTCCCTGATTGGCGGGTTGGCATTATTCTTATACGGAATGCATGTGATGGGTGCTGGACTGGAGAAGATGTCAGGCGGAAGGCTGGAGCGCATCCTGGAGAATCTGACATCGAATCCGTTAAAAGCGGTACTGCTCGGTGCAGGTGTCACAGCGGTCATACAGTCATCTTCCGCGACGACGGTTATGGTCGTCGGATTTGTAAATTCCGGTATTATGAAGCTTTCACAGGCGATCGGAATCATCATGGGTGCCAATATCGGTACGACGATTACCGCATGGCTGCTCAGCTTGACGGGAATTCAGGGAGACAACCTTTTTATAAATATGTTAAAGCCGACATCGTTCTCACCGATTCTGGCTTTGATCGGTATTATTCTGCTGATGTCCGGCAAGAGCGATAAGAAGAAGATCACCGGAGAGATTCTGCTTGGATTCGTTGTGCTGATGTACGGTATGTCGGCGATGAGTGGTGCGGTGGAGCCGCTTGCGGACGTGCCGGAGTTCACGAACCTGCTTACCATGTTCAAGAATCCGGTGCTCGGAGTGCTTGCAGGAGCGCTACTCACGGCGATCATCCAGAGTTCTTCCGCGTCGGTCGGTATTTTACAGGCACTTTCAGTAACCGGCGGATTTACGTTTGGCTCCGCGATTCCGATTATTCTGGGACAGAACATCGGTACCTGCGTGACGGCGATGATTTCCGCAATCGGTGCGAACAAGGGTGCAAAGCGTACCGCGTTTGTACATTTATATTTCAACATGATCGGTACGGTTCTTTTCCTGTGCCTGTTTTATCTGGGGAATGCCATTTTCAGCTTCCCGTTTACGAACGATGTCGTAAATGCAGCGGATATTGCACTGGTTCACAGTATTTTTAATGTATTTACCACTCTGGTTCTGCTTCCGTTTACGAAGGGACTGGAGAAGCTGGCATATCTTACGATTCCGAAGACAGAGGATGAGAAGAAGACGGCAAACGATGCGTTTGTAATCTTGGACGACAGATTCCTCTCCTCCCCGGCATTTGCGATTGAGCAGTGCCGTTCCCTGGTAAGCCAGATGGCGGAGATGACAAGAGATGGATTCCTGGAGGCGATGGACGTGCTGGGCGAGTATTCGGAGGAGAAAGCACAGGATGTCATTGACAAGGAGAACCGGGTCGATGTCTATGACGACAAGATCACCGCATATCTGACGAAGCTGAGCAGTGAGAATCTGTCCTACAAGGACAGCCTGCAGGTGACGTCGCTGCTGCACTGCATTACGGATTTTGAGCGTATCTCCGACCACTCGATCAATGTGGTGGAGAGCGTACAGCAGATGCGCAAGGAAAATCTGACGTTTTCCAAGAAGGGCGAAGAAGAGATGAATCTCTACGGTGCGGCAGTCCGTGACATTCTGACAAGAACCACGGATGCGTTTGTGAACAACGATCAGGCGCTGGCGCATACGGTGGAGCCGTTAGAGGAAGTAATTGACGAATTAAATAAAGATGTGAAGAAGCATCACATGAAGCGGCTGCGCAAGGGCAAGTGCAGTATGGAACTGGGACTGATCCTGTCGGATCTCGCCATGAATTATGAGCGTGTGGCGGACCACTGTTCCAATATTGCCGTGTACATGATGCAGCTGAAGGATACACAGCTGGAGGAGCACAGCTTTACAGAGCAGCTGGATGAGGCGGAGAGCGCAGAGTTCACCAGACTGCTGGATGAGTTCGGAAGCAAGTACTCTCTGTAATTCGTATCTTCGATCTGGTGTGCACAGGAAGCTGTGGAAGAGAGGAGAACAATGGCAACCATTTATATTGTGGAAGATGACGTCAACATCCGTGAGATTGAGCGCTATGCGCTGAAGAACAGCGGATATGAAGTGGAGGAATTCGAGAGCGGAGAAAGCCTGTTTAAACGGCTGGAGCGCGCGGTTCCGTCCCTTCTGCTGCTGGACATTATGCTTCCGGATGAAGACGGTCTGGAGATTCTGGGGAAACTCCGGGCGAATAAAAATACGGCAGCCATTCCGATCATTATGGTCACCGCAAAAACCAGTGAGCTGGACAAGGTCAAGGGACTTGACCTCGGAGCGGATGACTATATCACGAAGCCGTTTGGCGTGATGGAGCTGATCTCCCGAGTAAAAGCGCTGCTGCGCAGGACGCAGAGTGCGGCGGAGGAGACAAAGATCTGCCACGGCGAGATCCGGATGGACAATGACAAGCACGCGGTATTTGTCGGGGATGAGCCGTGTGAGCTGACGTTCAAGGAATACGAATTGTTGAAATATCTCATGATCAATGCGGGGATTGTCCTGTCCAGAGACAAGATTATGGATCAGGTATGGGGCTTTGAGTACGAGGGCGAGAGCCGGACCGTGGATATGCACATCAAGACATTGCGCCAGAAGCTTGGGGCGGCGGGAAGCTGCATCAAGACGATCCGCAATGTGGGATATATGATCGAGTAGACAAACCTATGAAGAAAAAATTAAATTCCAAATTTATGTTGATTGCGGCAATCGCCATTGTGGTGACTGCCGTATGTTCTATCGGGCTGTTTTACAGCATCCTGGTACAACAGATTTTTGATGACCTGAAAGCAAATGCACATGTGATCTCCCGGCTGGATTTCGAGGATGCATCGCAGGAAGTGTGCGATCAGCTTGCAGCGGACGGGCTGCGGATCACTCTGATTGCTTCGGATGGAACCGTGCTCTACGACAGCATGGAGGACGAGACGAAGATGGAGAACCACAGGGGGCGCCCGGAGATCGAGCGGGCGTTTGCGGTCGGGGAAGGCCGGGGGATGCGCAAGTCGACGACTTCCGCGGAGCACACGTTTTATTATGCGCTTCTCCTCTCGGACGGAAATGTCCTTAGAATCGGAAAAGAGAGCGGTAGTATCTACCATCTGGCATGGAATATGACGATGCTTACGCTGGGTGTGGGATTGTGTGTATTCCTGGTGTGCGCCTTTTTTGCAAAGCGCATGACGGAGCGCTTTGTGGAACCGATCGAAAAGATGGCGGACAACATTGTGCTCGTCGATGAGCGGGAAGTATACGAGGAGATGCGTCCGTTTGTGTCGATGATCAAGCAGCAGCATGTGGATATCTTAAACCATGCACAGATGCGGCAAGAATTTACCGCAAATGTGTCGCATGAACTCAAGACCCCGCTCACGGCGATCTCCGGCTACGCGGAGCTGATCGCAAGCGGCATGACCAACGAGCGCGACACCGAGCATTTTGCAAATGAGATTCACCGGAGCGCGGAGCGTCTGCAATCTTTGATTAACGACATCATCAAGCTCTCGGAGCTTGACAACAGCGACCTCAAGCTGGAGTTTGAACCGATCGATCTTTATGCGCTGGCGACGACCTGCATCGATCAGATGCAGATTGCGGCGCAGAAGAACGAAGTCACATTGCTGCAGGAGGGTGAGCCGGTCACGATCAACGGCAACAAGACGCTCATCGAGGAACTGCTCTACAATCTGTGCAGCAATGCCGTGCGCTATAATAAGAAGGGCGGCAGTGTGACCGTCATTACGGGCATGAAGAACCAGAGACCGGCGCTCACGGTGCGCGACACCGGCATCGGCATTCCGAAGGAGCAGCAGAACCGTGTCTTTGAGCGGTTCTACCGCGTCGATAAGAGCCGTTCCAAGTCGACGGGCGGCACCGGACTCGGACTTGCGATCGTAAAGCATATCGTCGTGCAGCACGAAGCCCAGATCGAACTCTCCAGCGAGGAGGGCGTGGGCACCGAGGTGACGGTAATCTTCTAGCCCGCACGACGCGGCAGAAACCGGGGCGCTTTGGTATATTATGACGGTGGCCGGAGTAATCCGCCGGATTCTGTCGGCAGTCGGGAGTCACGATTCGATCGCAAAACCGGCGGTTTCTAACCATGCCGTTCTCACAGCTGCGATCGTCCGTGTCTTTCCAAGCTTTGAACACGCTATGGGGAGTGTTCGCACAGCAAAAGACAATTTTAAAATTTTTGTGCAGCGCTTGGCACACCGGTGAGCAAAATATAAGAAATTGTCGCAATAAGCAAAGATCTCTTTGAAGTGATAAGTAATATTACGAGAAATAGATACTTAAAAGTTCCAGATAAACATGCGGCGGCAAATTCTGACCGCAAAATCCGGTATTTCTAACCATGCCGCAGCTGGCATCCGTGATGATCCGTGTCTTTCCAAGTTTGGAGCACTCCACGGACTGTGT
>CACZIN010000016.1:0-53122 GCA_902781225.1 uncultured Lachnospiraceae bacterium
ATAACCGCCCGACCTATCCGACACAATGGCCAAGTGTCGGATAGGAACGGCAAAATTTTTTGCACTTCTATTGCTTCTTTATCACACATAAGCAAAGACATAGGGCTTCCCACAAGACACTCCAGGGCATATGCAAAGCAGAACTCCACAATTACAACGGCCCATATAGGAAGCATTCTTCCAAACATATACACGCCGCCCTGTGCTCTGATAGCACCAAGCACACTATCTGCCCCTGTTATCTCCATAAGTAGTTTCCCGTTTACAACGTATAAGCTGTAAAACACATACCCATGTACAGTAATTATTACTGTAAGTAGGGCGAAGATCATTCTTTGAAATTGATTTCTCGGCATTAGTTATCCTCCCTTTGGCATAAAAAAACATGTAGCCATAGCATTATCCAAAAACGGCTTAATATGTTCTAACATACGTACCGTGATCAGATTTACGTGCTATGCACTACATGTGTCGTTTATGCTTCTTCTGTTTAATTTTCAGATTTTAAAATACCACAATTTTCTCTATATTTTCAAATGTTTTTTCCCTTTGAACACGATGCTAATAAAAAATATGCGCCAGGAGAACAATGCCTCTTGGCGCAGTTACATTACTTTCCGCAATATACTTTTATAGCTTCAAAAACAAACTCCGCAGTTCCTTCACCGCCCATCTTATTGATGTTATCCGTAAATTCACCGCCTCCGGCATACATCTTTCCAAGGCCCACAAGAATCTCATTTGAACACTTATAAAAATGCTCGGTTATAAAGCCTTGAAGTTTCTTTACCTGATCCTGTACCTCTACAATGGCAGGATCCTTATCCTTCATGGTGCCGAACTCCTCAAAGATCTTCATGAAATCAGCCATCATATGCTCTTCATCACTCTTTGATCTGTTCTTATTCTTTTCTTCAAATTCCTTATACTCAGGTGTCTTGCCCCACTGCTCTTTTGCTCTTTTAGCATATTCATCAAGCTTGCTGGAATCAAATGCTGTAAAATCCAAATGTCTCACTCCTCTCAGTTTTAGTCCTTTACACATGTCGATCAGGTTCTCGATATGCTCTTTCTTAAGTTCCAAGAGCCCTATCTGCTGATCCAGTGCTTTTCTCTTGTCAAAATCAGATCTGGTTATAATATCCTTTATATCTTTTAGCGGAAACTCCAGCTCCCGAAACAGTAAAATCTGCTGCAATTTTTCCAGAGCTGCATCGTCATACAGTCTGTACCCGGACTCTGTATACTCTGCCGGCTTCAAAAGTCCTATTTTGTCATAATACTGCAAGGTGCGTATACTCACTCCTGTCAGCTTACTTACTTCATTTACTGTCATCATGGCTCTCATCTCCTTCACGTGTAACTATACCATAAACTATTACGTAACGTAGGAGTCAACACATTTTTTTAGAGCCCCCTAAAAAAAATGAGCCAGGGCAATTTGCCTTGGCTCACACATGTCTCTTCCCACGACAGCATAGGCTGTAATCAATGTTAATCAGCTACTTCTTTATTCTTCTTCCACAAATTGGACAATAGTTGACTTTAATAAAAGACTCTCGTTGTTCCGAAGTCCTTGGGTTAAGCACTACAATTCCAAGTTTCTTTGTATCTGGGTCAATCAAAACCCATATATATTCATCCCCACCAAATCCAAGCTCAATCTTAGCTGTCAATAAACTTCCTTCATAGTAATCCTCATGATTATCACAATATTTGCACATAAGCGTCTCTCCTATCACCTATGCCGCCTTAATTGTATTATTGCATCTTACCTGTCCATTAAACCTCGCCTATTAAAGGGCCATCATGAGCTCTCTATTTGATACCTTTGTAATTCTGTTCCTAAGCTTCAATTTCTTCTTCTGATACCTATCGTGACTCATAATCTCTGATACCGCTGGAGCTATATCCTGATCCTTATAGCAGAAATGTACATGATATAATCTTCCATCATGGCTATGATACAATACCAACCCAGGATACCCTTCCTTATCAAATTTCTTTATAATCCAATAGTGCCCTGAATCTATACTTATCACCTCGGCACTATCTATATTCCAATTTCTTATCTTAAAATATCCGCATGTCAAAAGGAACTCATCAAATTCTGTAAACATTATTTTTACCTTTTCTAAAAAACTAGACCTATCATTACATAATACTTTTCTCATATACATCTAAAATTTCCACATAAAATGCGGCTTTTATCGGCTATACAGATTCCGACCAGAATGAGAATCAATTCCACAACGCCTACACCATCTTCTTCTCTGATAAACTCTCTGATTCCTCTCATAGAATCCCTCCCTTTCTAAATTTGAAATGCCAGCACCGCCGGCACCAACAGTATCACCATCACAATTCCAAGCATCAGCATCATCGGAAACAGCAATTTTGTTCCGGCTTCCTCACCGTAACGTTTTGCGGTATGCTTCCGCTCTTCAAACGCATTCTGTGCTTCCTGCTCCAGCAGTACCGTGATGCCGCGGGTTCCTTTTTGCAGATTCTGCGTCAGTATACCAGCAAGCTTCCGGTAGGATGCCACACCGCACCGTTCTCCGAAATGCTCATATGCCCGCCGCTCCCCCACGCCGCTCTCCATCTGTCGGCAGGCGACCTGCATCTCCTCATAGGCGGGCATTTCCACTGTTTTATTCTGTGTCCGTTTCTGCCCATAAGCTCCGGCGATTTTTCTGAATGCTCCCTGAAGCGTCATTCCCGCCCCCAGAAGCAATGCAAGCTTGCTTACCAGATCCGGATACTCCAGTTCCAGAAGCATTTTCCGCTTCTTTTGTTCCTCCTGCTTTCTGCTCATGGATACCACCGGTACAAAGCAGGCGAGAACCACGCCCAGTATAAGGATTTTTTCCGGCGTCTGATCGCGTCTCTGCTCCCAGTGTATGGTATGTCCCTCCACCTCATCCGGCAGAAAAAGTCTGTCCGCTCCCGCCTCCGGCTGCTGTCGCGCAATCTTTTCCGAAATCCCCTTCCGGAAACGCGCTTCCTCGTCTAACAGCCTGGGATATACGCAGATGTAAAACTCCTGCACACACCGGGATTTCCCGCATGTCAGAGCGACCTGCACGTTTACCAGCTCCCCCTCCTCGTCCGGTTCCCCCACAATTCTGCCGGTGCGGCTCTCTATCAGCCGGTAGTTGTCAAAGCTCCATTCCGCCTCAACATGCCCTTCCTGATATTCCTCACGGATGACAACGGCATTCCGGATACAATTCACAGATTCATTGTCTCCCGGGAATTCTTTAAAGAGTTCTTCCTCTGCCGCGCGAAGATATGCCTGCTCCTCCTGCTTTGTCAGCTCCTGCTCCGGCACATTCACCGTGTAGACTTCCGCCTTTTTCACCCCGTCCACATACATGCGCAGATCTGCCTCGTAGTCACCTTCCCCGTTTTCTCTCCGAAGCAGTCCCTTCTCCGGATCCTCGTCTGTCTGCAGCTCCATATATCCTGCCAGCAGCCCGAGACATGCCGCTGCCGCAATGATCGCCGCCCCTTTCTGCCAGTCTTTTTTACCGCATTTCCGGCTGACCGCCCATCCGAGCCCCGCCAGTCCAAACGCTATTCCACATACAATCACATTTTCCCCCTCTTTATCCACAAACCTCTCGTCAGATCTGAAGATCCAATATATGCTCCGACCATTTGACGGCGGCAAGGTAGCAGCAAAGCGCGATGCTCATGACCGCCACCCCGAATGCACTGCCATACAAAACTTCCAGAAATTCTCCCGATGTGACCTGAAGATATGCCAGAATCGCAAGCGGCATTATCTCCATGATCCGCCCCTCCAGCCGCTTTCCGGCAAGCGCGGTTGCCACTTCCCTTTCGACTTCAATCCGCCCCGCGAGTTTTTGTACCGTCGTCTGCATAATGCGGACAAAGTCTCCGCCGCTCCGCTTTGCAAACGCGAACACCTCCGCAAAACTCTCGATCTCCTCACACCCGCTTCGCGCCGCAAACTCAAGCAGCAGGCGCTCCAATGGTTCATTCATGCGCACCCCCTCATTCATCCGGCGCACCTCTGCCGCCATAAGCCCCTTCTCCCCATATAATTCCACAAGTTCTTTCTCCGCCTCCCTCCATGCATTTTCTACGGAATATCCCGCCAGCAGCGCCGCAGATGCAGACCGCATGGCATCCTTGAACTCCATGAGCAGCTGTTCCTTTCTCTTTTCCTTTTGCAAGGCACAATACTTTTTCACGCACACCAGGTACGCCGCCGGAAACAGCAGCATTCCCCACACAGACCGGTAAAACAGCCACGCTGCCAGCCCTGCCACCCCTGCTCCCACTGCCGCACAAGCCAGTTTTTCCCCAAAACCTGCCCGGTATTTTCTATAGTCCACTGCTCCCCTCCTTCTCCGGGTTCATTCCTGCACGCTCACATTTTTCGGTATGCATCAGCCGGCCGGTCCTCAACAAGCTTCCCCTCACATGCTGTGCCTCCTCCCCGGACTCTTCATACCTGAACAATTCATGGAGCACAATCTCTCCCTGCTCCATTCCTGCTATTTCTGTTATTTTTAATACTTTGCGGCTTTTATCCCGCAGCCTGCCCAGATGAATCAGGATATCGATCCCCGATGCAATCTGACTACGTATCGCAGGAAGCGGCAGTTCCATGCCCATCAGAACCATCGTCTCCAATCTGCTTAGCATATCCTTGCACGAGTTGGCGTGCCCGGTCGAGAGACTTCCGTCATGCCCGGTATTCATTGCCTGCAATACATCCAGCGCCTCCGCGCCTCTGCACTCCCCGACGATAATGCGCTCGGGGCGCATGCGAAGCGCTGTGCGGATCAGATCGCGGATTGTGATCGGCGTAACGCCTTCTGTATTGGCATTGCGCGTCTCAAGCCGCACCAGATTCGGCTTGTCCAAAAGCCGTAACTCCGCCGAATCTTCGACCGTAATGATACGTTCCTCGCGGGGAATATACTGGGAAAGTGCATTCAAAAATGTAGTCTTTCCGGAACCGGTTCCCCCGGAGATGAAAATATTGTAGCCGCACCGCACCAGTATTTTCAGTAGATCTGCCGCTTCCTGTGAGATGCTTCCCATCCGGATGAGATCCTCCATACCGATCGGATTTTCCGGAAACTTCCGGATCGTAACGGCCGACCCGTCGATCGCCACCGGCTCCAGCACAATATTGACGCGGGAACCGTCCGCCAGACGGGTATCGACAATCGGAGATGCCTCATTCACCATACGGTTGCTGTATCCTGCCATCTGCTGGATGACATCATTTAACTTCTCTTTGGAGGAAAACCCGTACTCTGCTTTGTACAACCGTCCCGCTTTCTCGTAGAAAATATGCTCTGCACCGTTTACCATGATCTCCGTGATCGCCGGATCTTCCAACAGTTCCTGCAGTACATCCAGCTTGCGCAGGGAATAAAACAAGGTCTGTACCACGGCTTCCCGCTCCCCCAGCGTAAGCATCCTCTCCCTGGCAAAGTCCCTTACCTGCGCTTCGATCAGCTGATATACCTCCTCGTCCTCCACCGTCCGCGTCAGGTCGATCTGCTCCATGATCTGTCTGCGCAGCCGTTCTATCTCTTCTCCCGCAATCTGCATTGCGCATCCCCCTGTCCCGGTCTTATTCTTCCTGTCCGTCGATATGGTTCCGGACATAGTCCCCAAATTCACTCCACAAAAACTGACGGTACACATCCATTCCCGCACGTATCTTTCCTGCGGAGAACGGGAGCCTTATCACCTGCATCCGGTCTGCAATATCCGCCGCCGGCTCTCTTTCCAGGTATCTGCGGAAATGATCCATCCGGCAGTCGTAGTAAAAGCCGCTCTTCATCGGACAATAAATACTGGTGCAAAGCCCCAGAAAGGATAGAAAATCCCTTAACCCCTGACCAAAGTCGAGAAGAAGAATCTCATATGACGTCTGCTTCTCCAGAAAGGAGATCAGTTCCTGCAGATCCCCTGCGGTCATCTCCCCCAGATCCTCCGGATTATCAAACGGCTCTACATAGTGCATCCACTCGGTCTCATGAATCCCTCTGCCAAGTGTTTCCGCCGTAAGGCGCTGCCTGCGCAATGCGAGAATCACCTCGCCCAGATCACATTCTCCCGGAACGCCAAGCAGTTCCAGCATCCCTGAATGTTCCATCAGATTCACATATAATACCTTCTTCTCCGTCGACAGCTTCTGTGCGAGAACCATCGAAAACGGCATCTGCATTTCATGGCAGATCGGAGAGTAAACGCCAATTACCTCCATTCCCGTTCCGACATTCTCCATCCTTCTGCTGCCGGCTCCCGCCAGAGTCATGATCTGCACCTCATGCAGAATGACCTCCATGGACTGATAACGGCAGATCCCACGGCAGCTTTCCGGCACGGAACCGTACATTACCGGTTCCGCGACCGCATCTGCCATCGTCTCCTGCAAGACCAGCACCGGAATATCGTATCCCGCCAGTCTCTCCGCCATCTCTTCAAATCCGGTCCCGCATATCGCAAGATCCGGCTTCTCTTCCTCCAACGCTTCCAAAAGCTTCTCCGGCATCGAAAATGCGGACACCGCATATTCTTCCGCCTTGCGTTCCACCAGATATGTGACAAATCTGTCCCGGTATTCCCGGTCTGTATCACAGACTGCCACCGCAATTTTATTCAATGGCACACCCCCAGACTACAATAAAATATCCAATTAAAATCATCGCTGAAAAATGAATCAGTGTTCTCTGATTCCCGAATATTCCCGCCATTCGCTTCTGATACAGCAGCTTCCCCAGTCCGATTACTGCTGCCGTCACAAATGCCGCCAGTATGACATATAACAACTGTCTCATTGAAAGAAATCCACCAGCTACGGAAAATAACTTGATATCTCCTGCGCCAATTACACGCAGTTGAAATAAAAGAAACAATAAGATAACCGGAATAGAAATGTTCACCAGGAAATGAACAATGCCCGCACCGCCTTCCCCCAGAATGCGAAGTGCAAGTCCCATCATAAGTCCGGAAGCAATCAGCCGGTTACTGATCCGCATCTCCCGGAAGTCCGCTGTGACCGCAAATACAAGCACCGTCAGCAGCGTCAGTGTCATAAGTTCCCCAACTCACCACCCCTTCGTTCATTTGTAAATCGGATTATAGCAATTCATTTTTGCTTTGTCTATAGGTTTTTCGCATTTTATTTACATTTGTAAGATTCTCACAAAATTTTGAGCAGCAAAATTCCATAAAGAAGCGCAACTCCGCTAAAACCAAGGCTTCCGGTTGTCAAAAGGGTCACCGGGTTGATGCCGACAGCAAGCATGATTCCCTGCTGTGCAAGCCATTTGTTCACACATGCAATGGCACAGGCACCCAGAACCGCGCGCACCAGAAAATTCAGTGCAAATCTCGCACGATTTTTTAATATCATAATTCCAAGGACGAGTACACAGCTTCCCGCAATGATCCAGAATGATGTCAGCGACATTTCCTGCATGGCGTTTCCTCCACGCTTTTTTCTATATTTATGAATGTCCGCGTGCGTTTATGCCGGTTTGTCTGTTGCGGTTTCCCGGACAAATTTTTACCGTTTTTTGTATAGAATGGGATTTATTTGCTTATACTTCGAATAAGATAGAAGGAACAACACTGCCGCAGACTTTGGCAGAACCCATAGACCTGGAGGAACTATGCTGCGTTTTTTTCAACCTGAAAAAACGAATGATAATCATTATACGCTGCTGATAAACGATCTGCACCAGACGGCACAGGATCTGCAGGACGCCTACCGCAATCTGGAGAATGTCATCGATCCGGATCTGATTGACTGTTACATTTATGAATTGAATTCCGTGCAGATGCGCTACAAATTTCTGCTTACAAGCATCCGCAATTATGAGCTGCGCACGCAAAAAAATCCAGAGAATTTTTATACCAAAAACCCTCTGGAACTATCGGAATCCTGACAAGTCTCCACAAGATTGTCGCGTCCGTAAGTATACCCGGCATACACCTGCTGCGTATTTTTCATAAGCGGCTCCGAATGATCCTGCCCGGCCGCATGCAAAAAGCCGTCATAGAGCTGTTTCATGAGGCGGCAGGCATCCTCGGCATCTGCCAGATCTCTCTTGTAGAGAGACTTTGCGATCGAATCTCTACAGAACACATAGATACTGTAGAGATTCTTCGCCATGTCATAGGAGAAATTGAGCGCCGATATCAGCTCGTTAATCGCGCGCTGCGCTCTCCTCAATGCTTCCTTATAGGCATCCCAGTCGGCCGCAGCGTACGCCGCCCTGGCATCGTCCAGATATGTGAAAAAAATATCATACATAACCACGATCAGTCCGCTCCGGTTCGCCTGACTGATCCGCCTGGTAAAATCTACAATCTGTTCTTTTTTCAAGACAGACCTCCGTTCTCATGCCCATCGCGCTTACTGCAGAATCTGCAGTACCTGCTGCGGCAGATCATTTGCCTGTGTCAAAACAGAAATTGCCGCCTGATTGAGCACATTCTGATGTGTATAGTTCGTCATCTCTTCCGCCATATCGACATCGGTCAGTCGTGACATCGCATCCGTCATATTTTCCCCAAACTCATCCAGACTGTTCGTGGAATACTCCAGACGATTCTCATAAGCTCCAAGATTAGAACGCGCCTCACTGACTTTTGCAATGGCATCATCCAGCCGGTCTAAGGCACGGTCGGCACCATTGACCGTCGTCACGTCCAGATCGTCGATATAGAGACTCTCACAGGAAATCTCCGGAATCCGGATGTTCATATTCTGATCCATATTGGCGCCGATATGAAGCGTCATGGTTCCCATGTCCGTCACCTCAAACTTGAGGGATCCGTCATAAGTCTCCAACACATTGCCGGCAGAATCTGTCTTGGTCGCACCGTTCTCATATCCTGCTTCCACCAGGAATGAGAGGGAAAAACCGCCCAGATCCGTGATGGTCACGCGGTTCCCGTCGCACTTTGCGGTCGCGGAAGAGGTAAATCCCTTCCAGTTCGCCACGTCATCCAATTCCATATCCGAACCGTTCGGAACACTCGTTGTCGTCTTGCCGGATGCATCTGTCTGCTGGCTTCCGTAAATCCACTGTTTTGTCGTCGGATCCTGCACCAGACCGTTATTGCCAGATGCGTCGGACAGTGCAAACTGATTGGCAAGTGCCTGATTGCTGAAGGACAACTTCAATGTAGCATCGGATCCGTAAGCGTCTGTCGTGAAGGTCAGACTTCCGTCCGCGCTGCTGCGCTCAATCTGTGTCTCACCAATCTCTCCTGCCGCCCGGAGCTTTTCGTATACTTCCTGGTACGTGTCGGTTGCCGCGATCTCAACGGTTGATCCATTGACGCTCATCGTACCGGATACGCCGATTGCCGCCGTGCTGTTAAAATCTGCGCCGGACGTCACCTCTGCCTGTGTCGCTGCCGTTTTTACCTTAACCTCATAATTTCCCGGACTCACCTGATCCGTCACCTGGATGCGGCTGGCATGCTTTGTGTACACTCTGGTGTCCAGCGAGCCGTCAAGCAGTGTCTTCGTATTGTACTCGGTATCCTTGGAAATACGGTCCACCTCATCCTTCAAAGATGCAATCTCTTTCTGGATGGCTTCCTTGTCTTCCTGACCCATCGTCGCGTCACTCGCCGCCTGTACGGAAAGCTCTCTCATACGCTGCAGGATACTTGACACCTCACCGAGTGCACCATCCGAAATGTGGATGACGGAAATACCGTCCGATGCATTGGCGGATGCCCGGTCAAGTCCGTCAATCTGCGCTTTCATCTTGCGGGAAATCGCCATTCCAGCCGGATTGTCCTTTGCGTGATTGATTTTTAAACCGGAAGAAAGCCGCTCCATGGACTGGCTCAAATTATTCTCAATCCCGAGCAGGTTCTTATTCGCTATTGATGCCGAAACATTGTAATTTATTCTCATCCTGTCGTTCTCCTTTATCCATATCTGTCCTATATATCGACCAACTTGCCGCTTCGCTGAAGACCCGTCCAAAAAGATTTCCCGCACACCTGTGTATTTCACGCAAACTTTGTTTGCATTCCGCCGCATTTCGTATTATAATTAGCACATTGCCGGGCATACTAATGTAATCATACATGCCCATAATCACATAAGGAGGTATCATTATGACACAGATCACAAAGTCCACGATGATTGGCGAATTACTTCAGATCGATCAGAATATCGCACCAATCCTTTTAAATATTGGAATGCACTGCCTTGGATGCCCGTCTTCCCAGATGGAGACCGTAGAAGAGGCCGCCATGGTACACGGTATCGATCCGGACGCTCTGGTAAAAGAGATCAACGATTTCCTTGCAAAGGATCTCGCTTAATCTGCAGGCAGACGCCAGACGAAAAGGGTATCCCGGTTCCTTCTGGAATCGGAATACCCTTTTTCTTTTCTGCTGCTTAACGCCGCAGAGCTCTTAAAGCTCTGCAAGCGTCTGAAGCGCATGATTTTTCAAAATCACCTGATAGTGCTCTTTCATGAACGCCCCTGCTGCCGGCGTATACGTCTGCTGCGTTCCGTATTCGGACAAAATGTTGCACACCTTGTTGAACTCTTCCGGCGTCTGTCTGCTCTTGCTGACCAGAAGATAATACCTGTGTGCCGCCTCATTCTTATACAGATCGTTATTCCCCTGATAGAAGCCCTGCAGCGTGTGCGCCAGTCTGGTTATCTCAGAAAAATCACTGAACACAAATAACTTCGTAATGTCTACAAGTACGTTTACCGGAGTTTCTTTTTTCTTATCATTCTCTTCTGAAACGAAGCTATCCTTGCTGCCCTGTGCATCTGCCGCCTTTCTGCGCTCTTCCTGAATCCTGCGGAACAGCCCCAGTATGTCATCTGCACCTTCCGGCGCCGGTGCTGCTCCACCGCCTGCCATTGCCTCCTCGTACACGTCTTCCGGATCCGGATCGGAGAACTTGGAAAATCTGGTATCAAGCTCCTCCGGATACTCCACCTTGGTAATCACCAGGATGATCGTGTCCTGTGACAACGGTATTGCCTCTATCATCAGCGGAATATCATCCGCCTCAAAACCAAATTCATACGCCGCCTGCTGCATCATATCGCGGAACAGAAGCTTTGCCTTCTCCGTTCCGTATGCAAGCTCACTCAGCTTGATCTGACGCTCTGCCAGATCCTCCCTCGTCAGCGTACAGCGAATCTGATTGTCGTTTACTTTTTCAATTTTCATACTACACCACGCCTTTCCGTATTCTGAAAGCCAAGCTTCCAGCCAAACTTTCATGCGAAACTCCCGCATTACTTCCTTTATCCGGAAAACCTTGTAAACTGTACATTTATTATAATCAAATGCTATATTGATGTAAAGTATACCTTTTTATTAAATCTTTATAAACTGTCAAAAAGCTATTGTCAAACTACATTTTTCATGTTATAAACATATGCATGAGATGCGAATCTGCCACACTATGAAAGGAGCGGATTTTGCATAGAAGAAGTTATTCTGTTCGGCAAGTACCGGATTCTTTCCGTACTCGGTTCCGGTAGTTTCGGTACCGTATATCTCGCCGAGCATCTCAAGCTGAAGATTTATCGGGCCATCAAGCGAATCCCCAGATCTCTGGCGGATAGATCTTCTTTCTCCCTGGAATCTGACTTCCTCGCGGAAGCAGCTCTTCTGAAGAATCTTAATCATCCAGGAATCCCCCTCATATATGATATCGACGAAGATGACGCCTATCTTTATATGATTGAAGAATACATTCAGGGTGAATCACTCGAGACATTTGTCTCTCATCAAAAAAGCATTTCTGAGGAACTGATCGTAAAACTGGGCATACAGCTATGCGACATTTTTACCTATCTGCATCATTTATCTCCATACCCGATCCTGTATCTGGATTTAAAGCCGGAACATATTATATTATGTGGAGATCAGGTAAAATTACTCGATTTTGGCATTGCATCTTTTTTTACCGGTTTCGGAAAAAATTTCCAACTTTACGGGACAAGCCGCTACTGCGCGCCGGAAATCCTGCGCGGACAGCCCGTCACTCCGGCTGCCGATATCTACAGCCTCGGCAGGGTTTTAACGGAGCTTTCGGACGCCATGTCCTGCCGCTGTTCCAGACAGCTTCGGCGCATCCTAGAGCAGGCGTGCGCCGCAGATCCGGCAGACCGCTGTCAGGAGGCCTGCGATCTGAAAGCCGCACTGCTTCAGGTTCCATTGTCAGCAAATCAGCAGTCTTCGCATCTCATTCGGAACATTGCCGTCATCGGGAGCAGACCCGGAGCAGGCGCCACGCATATTTCCATTTCTCTTGTCAGCACCATGAATCAAAAGCATATTCCCGCAATCTATATTGCCGCGGACGGAAGCGCTTCGCTCCTACACGCCGCCAGGGCAAATCATCGTCTGATCGACCAGAACGGGATCTTTGTTTATGGAAGCTTCCGCGGGATTCCGGACTATGGAGACGGTATATCCGTTTCCGTTCCACCGGATGACTGCGTTGTAAGAGACTATGGCACCCGCGCGCCCGCGCTTGCCGAGCTGGCTTCGTTTGACCTGATTCTTTTCATCTTAAACGGAGGAGACTGGGATTTTGTACAGGCAGCCGCCTATGGGAAACAGCTGGCACTGCTGCCGCAGACACGTTTTCTCTGCAATCATGGCTGCCGCTCTGCCGCAAAGGCATACGCACGGCAGTTAGGCCACCGCGTCTACTGCTTTCCGGAAGATGCGGTTCCATACGATATAACACCCGAAAAGGAACGGCTTGTTTCGTCCATCTTACCGAAGAAAGGAGGCAGACAGCATCTTCTATTTTGATCGCAACGAAACCAAAGCACACATCACCATCGGCATTCTCGGATGTCATCCGGGGGCTGGCGTGACACAGCTTGCCATAAGCCTTGGCACATACTGTGCCTCCAGGCGAAGGCTGCGCACCGCTTGTCTTGAACTTCACAATCGCAGCGAACTGGCGCGGCTGATTCCGGAATCCGCTCTTGCGGACACCATACACCGCCATGCCTTACAATGCAGCAAAGCGCCGGATGCCGCGGACACTTCAAAGGCAGAGTTTTTTCACTTCCGCCTGCACGGCGTGGATTATTATCCGAATCTTGCGCCGGTTGCTGTGCCGCGTCTGCTGAATATGGGGTATGATTATCTGATTCTGGATCTCGGCAGCTTAAACGAATCTACTGTCGCAGAATTCCTGCGCTGCGACCGCAAGATTGTGCTAGGCAGTCTTGCACTCTGGAAAGCCTGGAGTTATGAGGAATTTTTCAAACAATTTGACAGCTTTACAAACCTTGGGGAAGGTTATCATTATCTCGTACAGATGGGGACATTCCGGAATCATTCCGGTTTTTCCAGGCAGCACTCCATATCCATGCAGGAGGTTCCGTTCATCAAAGACCCTTTTCATATAGAAAAGGAACACTTTCTATTTTTTGACGAACTTCTGTCATTTTATTCATTGTAACCGCAGCACGCTGTCTGCCGGGGATCAGACAGCGCAATCTTTCTTTATATCACGAAACGTAACCAGCGAATTCCTTTTGGCATTTTTCAGATTTGGGGGAATCTAATGTGAATGATGAACATATGCAAAGACTTTATCTGGAGCTTACTTCTCTGGAGAATCGAGGCATTACTATCTGGCTGGAGGGCGCGAAAAGCAGCTCGCAGGATGTAGCCAGCCAGCTCTGCGTGCAGGAGGAAAGCACGTACATGAGAGATTATATTTTTGACGAGGGGGTGTTAAAGGAAGTCCATTTTGACAAGATCAGAAAAGATCTTAAGTAACTAGTCGTAACTGGAACAGAATGACTGAGTTCCTCAATGCCCGGTCATACTGTCTGTGCAGTGAATATTATTTGATAAAAAGACAGCCGGGAACTGCCGCCCGAGTTCACAATCTCCCGCGGTCAGTTCCCGTTTTTTATTCTGCGGCACGCAAAAAATGGCAGATGCAAATAGCTTTGATTTTGTGCTGCAATATGCTACAATGTAGGGGAAATCTCTCAGAAGAAGAAAGGATTTTTCCATGAAGAATACAAAAAAGAATATTATACCGGTTATTGCCGTTCTTGTTTTAATCGTCATTATCATCCTGTTCATGCTGCTCGGAAGACTGATTGAAAAATACACGCCCTCCAAGGAGCATCAGGAGTTATCCGAGTATTACGGGCTTGCATCCGATGATTCCGTAGCCCTGATTTTTAATAATGAAGTGTTGTCTGTGCAGGGGCGTCTGATCGACGGAAACGTATATCTGGATTACGATACGGTTCACGATAAGATCAACAGCCGTTTTTACTGGGACGCCAATGAGAACAAGCTTTTATACACCACCGCTACCGACCTAATCTCGGCGGATGCGGAGAGCACGACCTACTATGTGACCAAAGACGCCCGGACGTCAGATCACATTATTGTAAAGGCAGATGCCTCCACCGCATACATTGCGATTGATTTTGTAAAACAGTATTCCGATTTTGATTATACCGTATACGATCAGCCGAACCGTGTTGTCCTCACAAACCAGTGGGGTGACTACAGCACCGCTCCTGTCAAGAAATCCACAGAGCTGCGCTATCAGGGCGGCATCAAGAGTCCGATTCTTGCCGACCTTGCAAAAGGAACCGTGCTCACGGTTTTAGAGCCGGGCGAGACCTGGACAAAAGCGATGACGGAGGATGGCATCATCGGTTATATAAAGACCAAAGCTCTCGGCAGCACCTCCACCGCAACACGGACGAGCGACTACACCGCGGAAGAATTTACACATATTAAAAAAGATTTTGCCATCAATCTCGGATGGCACCAGGTCACCAACAGCAGCGCGAACGCAAACATCGCGAACGTTCTTTCAAACACCAAGGGACTCAATGTCATCTCTCCGACCTGGTTTTACTTAAAGGATACAAACGGAGGCATCGGTTCTCTGGCAAGTTCTGATTATGTAAACTATTGCCATCAGAATGGCGTTGAAGTCTGGGCGCTTGTAAGCAACTTCGGCGCCAAAGATCAGGGGCTGGAGAATCCGGATACCACGCAGGTGCTGACCTACAGTTCCAGACGCGAGAGCCTCATCAACAACCTGATCTCCGCTGCGATCCAGTACAAGCTGGACGGAATCAACGTGGACTTTGAATCACTCGATCCTTCCATCGGTGATTCCTACATCCAGTTTATCCGGGAGTTATCGCTGAAATGTGCCAACAACGGCATCGTCCTTTCCGTCGATAATTATGCGCCAACGGCTTACACCGCATTTTATAACCGCTCCGAGCAGGCTGTCTTTGCCGACTATGTCATACTGATGGGATATGATGAGCATTACTCCGGTTCCGAGGAGGCCGGATCCGTGGCATCCATCGGTTTCGTCAATCAGGGTGTCGCCGATACGCTGCAAAGCGTTCCGGCGGATCAGCTGATTCTCGGTATGCCGTTTTACACCCGTGTCTGGAGCGAGACTCCGGTATCGGACGATGGCGCGGCTGTCAGTGCCACCGAGGACACTTCCGACAGCTATACGCTCTTCGAGCTGGACTGCTACTCGGCAGGTATGAAAGAAGTCCAGAACCTGATCAGCACCAACGGAGCCGTTCCGGTGTGGTCCGACACAGACGGACAGTACTATGTAGAATATATCAACGGCGGCGTCACCTACAAGATCTGGGTGGAGGATGCCACTTCACTTGAGGAAAAGTTAAAGGTAATGCAATCCAACCAGCTTGCCGGCGGGGCTTTCTGGAAGCTCGGTCTGGAAGACCCGGCGGTCTGGGATACCATTATCAAATACATCAACTAGCCGTTCTAACCCCCGGGGATCGTGAATATCATTTTATGAACGAATCCCCGGGGGTTTTCTATTTCATGAAAAAAAAACTGGAACTTATCATGAGCCTCTGTCTTCTGGCCGCCGCCTTCCTTCTCGCAAAGCAGGGCGCCGTTCTGGTTCAGAGTGAAAAAGCGGCACGTGAAAAAATCTGTATTGTCGTTGATGCCGGACACGGCGGAAGTGATCCCGGAAAAGTCGGCATCAACGGTGCACTTGAAAAGGACATCAATCTCTCCATCGCTTTAAAGTTAAAAGATCTTCTGGAACAAAAAGAAATCACTGTCGTTCTCACCCGTGATTCCGACGCCGGTCTCTCACCCGCTGACGCCACAAACAAAAAAGCGGCGGATATGCAGAACCGCTGCCAGATGATCGCGGACGCCAGTCCTGCTTTTACCGTAAGCATTCACCAGAACAGCTACACAACCGAAGACATCAAAGGCGCCCAGGTATTCTATTACGGGCAGTCCGAAAACGGCAAACGCTTAGCGGACGTTCTCCAGGAACATCTGATCTCTGAAGTCGATCCCCAGAATACGCGTGTTGCCAAAGCAAACGAAAGCTACTATCTCCTAAAAAAAACACCCACACCTACGGTAATCGTAGAATGTGGGTTTTTAAGCAACCAGGCCGAAGCCGATCTGCTTCTGACCGAAGATTATCAGAACAAAATTGCTCATGCCATCTATCAGGGGATTCTCTCCTATCTTGAAGAAGAATCCCTGCTTTAACGGTATTATGCATCCGCTTCCTGTGTATCCGCTCCCTGCAAAAGATCCTGTACCTGCCGCACAAAGCTTTCCGCAATATGGTACAGCCGTGTTGTCTGCACCTGATAAGTATCCGGCTGCTGCTCTGCGGTCTCCTGCTGTTCTGGTGCATCCACGCCAAAGACTCCTGTCGAAAAATGGTTCAGATCCAGATCTGTGATGCATGCATAGTGAAGATCTGTCTCGTTTTCGCCGTCCAATGCAGCTGTAAGGCTCTCCTGCCGGCTGTCCAAAAGTTCTTTGGTATCCTCCCGATCCGATGCAATCAGACCGCTGACGCCATGCTCTTTCGCCTGGAACGTTGCCGCAATCTTGCCGTGAAGCTTGGTTTCCATCGTGATGTCAACCAGCCCTTTTTCACCATCCCCGCGCACGACCTTTAGCGAAATGCCGACAACACCGCTCTCGGTCTGCACCGGTATCGCATACTGCTCTTCTTTTGCCATCATACTGCCGATGGACAACTGCGCTGACAACAGACGCATCTCCCTAATATCAAGACTTGTCACATCGCCGCTGTCGATCATTCCCTTCATGACATTCTCGGCAACCTCAGCGAGCTGTTCCTGCGCGGCGACAAGTCCCTCCGGGCTTGCGATTGCCTCTCCGAAGTCCTCAAGCACCTGTTCTTTTGCCCGGGCAAGCTGCTCCTCATTTTCCTCTTTACGGCTTCCCTTTGCGCTCTCGCCGAAGATCTGGCGGAATACACCGTTCCGGTCATTTACCATAGCCTCCATTGCCATAACGTTCGTCATGGTATTCGGAATATCGTACTTCTGCAGTACTGTGTAAATATCCTGCGCCATTTTCGCGCTCTGCGATAACTGATCCAGCTGCTCCTTCGCATATGCATAATCCTGACCGGCATCGTCTGTCTGTGCCTGTGCGAGCGCCTCTTTTAACTGCTCCGGAGTCATCTCCTCCCAGTCCGGCGTCTGCGATGCGACAACCTTCATGCGCTCCGGCGTGAGCAGATCTGCGACATCTTTCACGCAGTTGTTCTGATATGCCGCCTCCATCTGATCGGTGATGGAAGTGCCGGAATATCCACTACCTTCCACTTTTCCAAAGGATTCATCCACGCTGTAATCCATTTTTCCACTGCGTCTTTCGGACCGGACCGCCATCATCAGATTGCGCATGGTGATATCGACCCCCTGATTTACGAGCGCTCCCACCGCTGCGCCGTCCGACTTCTCTACCTGATGGATCAGACGATACGTTCCTATATAAGAAGCCCGCTCTTCCTGGCTGATCCCCTCCGTGCGTTCCAGCTTCCACAAAAATTCGCCAAAGCCACGCTCATCGTTCGCATTGGTCTCCTTTTTTATCTGCTCCGCTGTCGCATTCAGCGTACTAAAATCCATATCCAGCGGATCAATTCCTCTGCGTATCATCTCCGTCACCGTTGCCGGCGTCAAGTTGCGGAACACACGCTGCACCTGCTCATCCGCCGCTTTCATCTCCGCCACGGATTCCTGTGTAATCTCAATCTGGTTATAACCGAGAATGCGCACCGCACGCTGATTTGCCTCCGTCGCCTCAAGTCCGATATCGCTCAAAATATCATTCACATTGCGGAATGCCTTCTGAATCGAATCTCCCAGGTCTGCACGCGGCGCCGTCATCAGGGTCTCATAACTCTGATTTGCGCGCTCAAAGCTGTCCCGCATCGCACGTCCGGTATCATGAACCTCCGCAACAGACGCATCCTTTACTCCCTGCGCTCCCAGCACGTATGCCGGTACCGTTTTTAAATCGTTGACACGCTCTGTGGTCTCACGAAAAAGATTCACGTTCGTCTCCGAAGCATCCACGCCCTGTCCCTTCAAAAGCTGCTCGTAATATTGGTTCTCCGTCTCCTTCAAAGCCTCGACAAGCTCTGCCAGCGGCTGGGTATCAATCTGGATTCCCTTTTTCAGCAACGCATAGTTGGCCTGCGCCGTCATCGCAAGACGCGTCTCCTCCAGCTGTCTTCTGGCGGTCAGCAGATCCAGTTCTCTCTGTGTATATGTGGTGCTTCCATCCGCACTGCTCTCTGCCGTCTGCTCCTGTGCGTCTCCCGAAGCGCTATCCTGCGTCTCCTCGCCCGAGCGATGTGCCATCGCTTCTTTTAAGCTGCGGATATTTAACTCCATGCCGTGGTCCACGACATACACAACATCCTCATCTGTCGCTCTGCCGATCACATCACACGCATCCTGCGCCTTGTCCGCAAGCGAATGCCCATCCACAAGCAGCGCGTCCTGCGGGCTTTGTCCTTCTGCAACCGCGGCCGCCATACTGCCCAGCAGCGCCTCCGCCTGCACAGGCAGACTGAGATTTTTCAGCTCCATATAATAGGCAAGATTCTGCTCATTGAGCGGCACGTCATTATCCAGCAGCCACTGGCACGCCTCTTTTGACGTATCATCCACCAGAAGCCCGGCGCGCGCAATAACCGCGTCGATCTGATCCGAAAACATCGTCATATCGACCACTGCAGCCGGGTTGGCCTGGTAAGCGGCGCTTCCGCTGTACTCCGCCTTATACAGGTTCTCAATCGTGGGCTCCATCCCGTTATCCAGCATATACTTCACCGCACCGTCCCCCGGCGTCTGAAGTGTCTGCGCCAGCGAGAGTGCCTCCATCACACCGCGCACGTTTTCCTCGGTGCACGGGAGGTCGGCTTCCTTCATTGCCTGCGCCAGCTGTCTTGCAAGCGCTTCGCTCCCGGTAATCGCTGCCATCTGCTCGTAATCCAGATCATCTCCAAAGAAAGAGATATCCACTCCCGCTTTTGCAAGCTGTGCCTTAATCTTATCCGTCTCGGTCACAATCGTATTGGTCGTCGTATCGTCCAGCGAAAATCCGTCTTCCTGCATTTTCGCATAATCTTCCGGAGAGGTAGTGTTGGACAACACCGCCATCTGATTTTTGCGCTCTTCGGCATCAAGCGTCGCGGACGCTTTGATCTCCTCGGCGACCGTCTGCTTGTCTTCCGCTGCCGGCTTGGCATAGGTGGCATCTTTTAAATTCACTGATTTCGCATTGTCACTGACACTGCTTTTTTCCACGGCTGATCCCGCGGCTCCTGTGGCATATTGGCTCAGAACGAACCCGCTCTTTTCCTCCGGTCCGATACTCTGCTTTACAACATCTATAATATTCGGGCTCTGCTGCTCTACTTTCATCCTGTACACTCCTTTTACCTTTTCAGCTGTGGTTCTATAGAGTAATCGAATATGAAGCATAAAAATGGCGCATAACACTATGCGCCATTCATAGCTGATATATATATCGGTCATATCAGCACCATTATTAAGCTGTTCTTCGCATTTCACCAGTCCCCGAAATGCAATCAGAAACGGAATACCGCCACGCCGTACGGCTCCAGAGGATACGCGATTGAGTATGGTCTGCCGTCACATTCCGACTCCACCGCCTTGTAACTCTGCGGACGCTGTCTGCCGCATCCTCCAAACTCTTCGGAATCGCTGTCTAAAATCAGCTTGTAGGACTTCTTCACGGGAACTCCCACTCTGTAATCCGGTCTTGCCACCGGTGTAAAGCTGCACACAAAGAGCAGCTGATTTTTTCCATCTTTGCTCTTGCGGATGAAGCTGTAGATGCTTCTGTCCGCATCGTTCGCATTGATCCACTCGAAGCCTCCCCAGCTGCTATCGAGCTCGTAAAGCGCCGGATTCTTCCGGTAAATATGAAGCAGCTTTTTCACCCAGTTCTGGATATGCTTGTGATCCGGATTATCAAGAAGGAACCAGTCCAGCTCGCGCTCCTCACTCCACTCACGAAGCTGCGCAAATTCCTGTCCCATAAATAAAAGCTTCTTCCCCGGATGTCCCATCATAAACGCGTAGCCTGCCATGAGATTGCGGAACTTATCAATGCCAAGTCCCGGCATTTTGTTAATCATGGAGCATTTCAGATGTACGACCTCATCGTGGGAGAGCACCAGAATGTATTTTTCACTCTCATTGTAGCTCATCGCAAACGTCATCTTGTGATGATTGTCCCGGCGGAAGTAAGGATCCAGCTTCATGTAATCCAGAAAATCATGCATCCAGCCCATGTTCCACTTATAGCTGAAATTCAGTCCGTCATCCTCCACCGGTCCGGTCACTTTCGGCCATGCGGTAGATTCCTCCGCAATCATGACAGCCCCCGGATTTCTTCCGAGAACCAAGGTATTGATATGTTTAAAGAACTCGATTGCCTCCAGGTTCTTATTGTCGCCGTACTGGTTCGGAACCCACTGACCGGCCTCCTTTCCATAATCCAGATACAGCATGGACGCCACCGCGTCCACACGCAGACCATCCACATGGTAATGCTCCACCCACAGCAGGGCGCTGCCGATCAGGAAATTCTTGACCTCATTTTTACCGTAGTCAAAAATCTTGGTGCCCCAGTCCGGATGCTCCCCTTTTCTCGGGTCCGCATACTCATAGAGACAGCTTCCGTCAAACTCCGCCAGACCGTGCGCATCCTTTGGAAAATGTGCCGGAACCCAGTCTAAGATGACACCGATCTTGTGTCTGTGGCATTCATTTACAAAATAAGCGAAATCTTCCGGTGTTCCATAACGCGAAGTAGGCGCATAATAGCCGGTTACCTGATAGCCCCAGGAACCATCGTACGGATATTCGCAGATCCCCATAAGTTCGATATGGGAATATCCCATCTCAATCACATACGGAATCAAAGATTTTGCCAGATCACGATAACTGTAAAATCCATCGTCCTGTCTGCCCGGATGGCGCATCCAGGATCCCGGGTGCACCTCATAGATGGCAAGCGGCTGTTCATACACATCTTCTTTGTGCGTGGCGCGCTCTTTCATCCACTCGGCATCTGACCACTTAAAATGTTCGATATCCGCAACTGCCGACGCCGTTCCGGGTCTTAACTCCGCGTAGTTTGCATAAGGATCTGCCTTATACAGACGCTTTCCGTCCTTCGTCTCGATGAGGTACTTGTACAGATCGCCCTCCTCGACACCCGGAATAAACAGTTCAAAGATCCCCATCGTCTGCGGCTCCAGACACTTCATTTCATTGGCGCCCTCATCCCATCCGTTAAAGGAACCTATGACCCATACACGCGCGGCGTTTGGCGCCCACAGATCAAAGCAGACTCCCCGGATGCCGTATTCATCTGTGGGATGCGCCCCCAGCTTCCGGTAAATCTCATAGTGTGTCGCCTGCCCGAATAAGTACCGATCCAGCTCTGAAAAATTTGCCATACCCATCTACCCCTTTATCTTGATTTTAAAATCCAAAATCTTTTTCATGAAGGATGACATAGTCATCATCGTCATATCTTCTGGAAGTGATAATACTGAACGCCTTCTTAAGTCCTCCCCGTTCTGCGTGGGCGATTGCCTCGTCCACAATATCCTTGACCTCTGTAAGGGTTGTCGCCTGATCCAGCTTCTGAATATTGCTGATGCTGTTGTAAAGTGCCAGAACTCCCATCTCATCAATGGTGTAACCCAGTTCGTTGGCATAGGATCTCGCAAATGCCACCAGTTCATCGCTCGTAAAGATCGGGATATTGATTTTCTCCGAAAACCGTGCTGCAAATCCCGCATCCCGGCTGAGTGCCTTCTCGATTCCTCTTCTGGTGTCCTCCATAATCACAAACAGTCCGCTGCTATCACTGTCAAGCAGCGTACCAAGCTTGACCGCCGTGTCTCTTGAGATGGCTCCCGCCTTTTCGATAATCAGACATCCACCCGCCACTTTTTTAAGAAGCGCCGTCACATCTTTCTGATTCAGCACGGAAGCTTCGATCTTGCCGATCTTTCCGTTCGGCTTGCCCACTTCCTTCTGGAGCGCCTTGATCATGCTGGTCGCGAGCACCGTCTTGCCGCTTCCCTGTCCGCCCTGAATAATCATATTCCCGGTGGAAGCCGTCTTACCGGACGACAGTCTTGCCGCTGCTCCCGTAAGCGCCTGGCACAGCTGCTGTTCCATTCCCTTGATCGGCACAAAGTATGTAAAAATCTCCCTCTGCTCTTTGGAAAGCCGGGTGATTGCCTGATGTCCTTCCTCCTCCGGCTCCTCGATCTTCGGAAGCACGTCGTCTGCCGCTTTCACTTTTGAGGCTCCGCTCTTCGGATGTCCCCCGCCTGCCGGCTTTCCGCCGGACTTCTCCGCCTTCGGAAGTTCCTCGTCCTCCGGCTGTATCTTCTGCTCTTCCATCAATGCCTGGACATCGGCTCCCAATGCCGCAATATCCGGCTCTTCCACTCCGGCAAAGCCGTCTGTCTCCTCCGGCTCTTCCGTCGCCGCCTGCGGCTGCGCCGTGTCTTTTGCCGCCGCTTCCTCTGCCAGAAGCGCCTTTACATCAGCTCCCAGAGTAAACATATCTGGGTCTGCCTCTTCGGTATAGCTGTCCGGACTCTCCGGTTCCACGGTTCCGCCAAAGCTTCCTGCCGCATCTACCGGCTCCGTCTCACTTACCACCGCATCTGTCTGCGGTTCATATACCGTCCCTGTCTGCGGCTCATATACCGGCTCTGTCTCCGGTGCGTATATCGGCTCTGTCTCCGCTCCGTATAACGCTTCTGCATGTGGTTCATATGCTGCCTCCGGCGTAAACTGCTCCGCACCTGATTCCATCTCATACGGACTCTGTGCCAGCTCTGTGATGCCGTTCCCCCAGGAATCTGCGTCCTCCTGCTGTAACGCTTCCTGTAGCTCTGCCACACCTGCTGCCTCCGGCGCGCTTGCCGCCGCAAGCTGTTCATCCATTCTCGCATTCTCGGAGGATAGGCGGTCGATCTCCTGCTGTAAGATCTGGTTCATGTTCGCCACCATCTCAGCCGCCTTATCATCGGCAATCGGCTGGCCGCCCAGATACTCTTCATCCAGCAGATCCTTCGGCGTCAGTCCGGAGTCAAGCTTCGGGATCACATCCACCAGACGCTCCATGATATCGCCTGCCTCCTGCAGTGCACGCGCCTTCGCGGATTCCAGCTTGCGCTGCTTCGCCTCCTCAAGCGCGGTCTCTGCCGCACGCTTGGTCTTCTCCCAGTCTGCAAGCACCTCATCAATGCTCATCTGTCCCGTTACCTGCGGCTCTGCAGCTCCCTTATCCGGAACATACATGCTGATCTGTCCGTCATAATCCTCTGCAAGAAGCTCTTTAAAATTGCTCTTGAGCGAGTTGTCAATCTCTGCATCCGTCTCGATATGGGGCATCTCGATCGTATCCTGCGGCAGCGGTTCCTCCTTGGGAAGCTGAAGATACGGAATCTCCTCCACGAGCTTCTTGATCGTATCCATACTGTCCTCGACCTTTTCCTTGTCGGTCGCTTCCATGATCTGCACCATGTTCCTGCGAAGTTCATCCTGCAGATTCTGTGTATTAAAACGCTCCGGTGAAAGCTTTACCTTCGGTATCTGCACCGGTTCGCTCACGATCTCACCGGACTCAAGGTCGTCCTCCGGCCGCACTTCCACAATGCCCTCTTTTTTGAGGCGGAACTGCCGGTACTTTTCCTCCTGCTGTCTGGTCAGCGGCTGATAGAGCATCTTAAGCTCCAGCGCCCGCTCCACATAAGGTCCGTCTCCGAACCAGAGAATCAGCTCGTCGCAGGCGTCGATGCATTTTTCGCTCATCCCTGCCTTATGGTAAAGGCATGCCAGCTCAAACGCCCACTCCTCGGAATATTCCTGCTCTTTTAATTCTTCAAGTATTCCGATCAGCGTCTGCAGATCGGCGCCCTCCGCCTTACTGATCTCGTAGCGCAGAACGTATTTGAGATTGTCGTGCGGGGCGATCTCCACGAATTCCTGATAGTAGTCTCTCGCTTCCTCGCAGTTTCCCATCTTGATGGCAACCTCCGCGAGCCGGTAGATAATCATTCGTCCGATCGGGGATCTGTCATACGCCATGAGCAGAATGTCCCTGCTCTCCTCATATCTTCCCACATTCTCGTAGATTTCTCCCGCCTTAATCAGTGCGTTGACGTTTTTTATTTTATGCCAGTTGATCGTGTCCGCAATCTCCGCAGCAGCTTTGTAATTATTCTCTGCGGTAAAGGACTTCATCTGATCCAGCTTTAATTTATATTCGTATTTATCCAATTTGTGCCACCTCAAACTGTGCAATTTTCACTCTTTTTATTACCTTTTAGTTTATCATACGCACTAATAGATGTCAAAAATATTCGTCCGGAAACGCTGTCATGCAGTGGTGTGCCGCCGTCTTATTTTATTGGAATTATCTTACTTTTTGCGGACATAAAAACACCCCCATATAGGACTTTTATATTTCATTGTCCTATATGAGGGCAGCATATCATTTTTCAGGTGATTCTTCGATTTTTTCCTCGATGCCTTTCTCTGTTTTTTCCTCATAGACAAGTTCGTTTGTCCTCTTGTCAATACGCATCAGATGAATGTAGCTTCCCGTATCGTCCACCAGTCCCCGCTTGCGCAGAAAATAAGATACCAGCTTCTGCGCCACATAGTAGATCACTGCCATGAGCGGCACGCCGAGCAGCATGCCCGGGAATCCCCACAGCCCGCCGAATACCAGAATGGCAAATACCACCCAGAAGGAACTAAGGCCGGTAGAATCGCCGAGAATCTTCGGTCCGATAATATTGCCGTCGATCTGCTGGAGAATAAAGATGAAAATGAGGAAGTATACTCCCTGCAGCGGATCCTGCAATACAACGATAAGAAACGACGGAATCGCTCCGATAAACGGTCCGAAAAACGGAATAATATTCGTCACGCCGATGATCACCGCAAGCAGGATCGTATCCGGCATTCTCATAATGGTGAGCACCACATAGGCAAGAATACCGATAATTGCCGAATCCAGAAGTTTTCCGGAAATAAATCCGCCGAAAATTTCGTTGCTCTTGCGCACGGTCTCAACGATCACGTTCGCACGCACCGGTTTGAACATGGCGTAGATGATTTTCTTCGCCTGTCCCGCAAACGTCTCCTGGCTGGCCAGCACATAGATGGACACGATGATGCCGACCACCAGATTCAGCAGAAATTTTAATGTATAGATCACACCGCTTGCGATCGAAGTCAGATAAACCTGAATCTGTGCCAGCAGGTCATTTTCCAGGAAATTCTGCACCGCATCACTTGCCTTTTGCAGCACCCCGTTGAAAAAGTCCACAATCTCCGAATCTCCCTTGAAGAATTCGTCCGACCAGTCCATGAAATTCTTGACCTCGCTCGGAAGTCCCGTGGCGATCCCCTGTATACTCTGTATGATAGACGGAACAATCGCCGCGATAAGCAGTACAACGATTCCTCCTAAGAACACCCATGCCCCCGCGATCGCAACGCCGCGCGACACCTTTTGGGCTTTCTTTTTGCTCTTCATCCGCGGTTCGAGCAGCTTCAGCAGATGACGCTCCAGAAACTTCATCACCGGATTGAGCAGATACGCAAGCACCAGTCCTATGATAATCGGCTGAAGAATTGTGGTCAGCTTTTTCCAGAAATCCGCAAACCCGTTGTAACGATATATCATAAAGAAAAACAGTATACAGCAGCAAAACGTAATAAACACTACCAACGCGATGATCACATATTGCTTTAAATTCCATCCGCCATTTCTGTCGCCGGAAGTATTGTCTGTCTGTCGTCTCTCACTGTCCATAGTAAACCTCCTTGCTGTTCCTCTGTTGTCTGCCGCTTCTGCTCTCGCAGTGCACGTCCGGTCAGCTGGTCTCACGCCTACGGCAAAAGATCCGAAAAACCTACGGTTTTCCGGACCCGCTGGCGCGTTCACATGCATCGGATCCGTCTGCCGCTGCAAGCATCTGCATCCGCTTCGATGCATGCTCACTTTTGCCTTTGCGTACATTATACCCCATGCAGGGAGGTTTTCCAATCGCTATTCTTTATTATTTGCCGCTAATTTAATGTTAATTTTTCAATGACTGCCTTCAGCTGGTCTGCCGACGCAAGAAGTGCATTTTTCTCCTTCTCATTGAGCGGAATCTCAAGCACTTTCTCGATTCCGTTCTTGCCGACCACCGACGGGATGCTGAGTGCCAGACCGGACAGACCGTACTCTCCCTGCAGTTCCACCGACACCGGAAGCACGGCATGCTCATCCTTCACAATGCTCTCTGCAATTCTCGCAACCGCCATGGCAATGCCGTAGTAGGTCGCCCCCTTGCGCTCTATGATCTCGTAGGCGCTGTCGCGCACCTCCTCATACAGGCGCTCCATGGATGCCTCGTGGTTGAAATGTCCCCGCAGTTCGCAGAAATGATTCAGATCGATCCCGGACACATTCGCCCCGCTCCACACCGGAAGCTCGCTGTCGCCATGCTCACCGATGATAACAGCATGGACGCTGCGGCTGTCCACATCCAGATGTCTGCCAACCTGATATTTGAGTCTCGCCGTATCCAAAACCGTACCGGAGCCAAAGACTCTCTCCACTGGATAGCCGGAAATCTGCTGTGCCGCATAGGTCAGCACATCCACCGGATTGGCCACTACCATCAAAATTCCCTCGAAAGCCGTCGCCGTGATCTGCGGAACGATCGATTTTAAAATTCCGACATTCTTCTCGATCAGATCCAGACGCGTCTCTCCCGGTTTCTGATTCGCTCCCGCGGTAATAATGATCAGACCGCAGTCCGCCACATCCTTGTAGTCCCCGGCATAGATATCCATCGACGCCGTGTAAGGAAGACCGTGGCTTAAATCCATCGCCTCCCCCTCCGCTTTTGCGCGATTGGCATCTATGAGCACCATCTCTGAAAACAGTCCTTTCTGCATGAGTGCAAACGCGATGGACGCCCCCACAAAACCACATCCGATTACTGCAACTTTTCTTGGATTCATCATCATTCATTTCTCCTTCTTTCTATTTCACACACACGGTCGTTGCCTTCTTCTATGTTCTATTGTTACACAACCCCGTGTTTTCTATTTCTTCCAAATCCTACCATGTCACCAGGAATAAGTCTGTTGTATTTACAACAAACCATGCTTTTTTGTTAGTTGTAACAAACTCTGTTATAAAAACACAGGCAATGCAATCCCTGACACTGCCTGTTCTCTCTGATCCTATTGCCGCAAAACGGGCTTATCCGCGATAATAATTGATCAGACAACCTTTTAAGATAATCTCTCTCTCGTCGTCTGTCATCGCACCCAGTCCCAGCTTAAATTCCTTTAACTCAGAACCCTTCACCACGTATGCGGTAATCTCGCTCTGCTTTTCTTCCACTGCCTTGCGGATATCCGGCAAAAACAGATAATCCAGATTCTGGAACGGAAGCGCTCCCTCCGGAATGACAAACGGAAGCATACCCCAGTTGATAAGGTTCGAGCGGTAACGCTTTGTCGCGTACTCATTAGCAATGTTTGCCCAGCCGCCAAGCACCTTCTGACAGGACGCTGCCTGCTCACGCGCAGAACCGTCACCCGGCTTCACCGCGAAAATCGTACTTCCGAAGCCAAGTGTTCCCGGCTTCATCTCTTCGCCAAAAGTTTTCTCCGGAAATGCCGCACAGATCGCATCCATCACCGGGCGCAATTCTCCGACTGCCTCAACCGGACATGTGCCCTCCTCGACTGCTTTCTGTGCCTTCTGGATCTCCTTTGCACGTCCCACATACTGCGGGTCTTTTCTGGAGAGTGCAAACTCTGCCAGTCCGAGCGGGTTCGAGCGGAAAGAAGATGTCTCACCGGAAGGAATCAGCTCATCTGTCGTCGTTACCGGATCATGAATCTCCGATACTACTTTTAATACCATATTCTCCGGAAGCGCACTCATCGCCGGCCAGTCCTTGATGTTCGGTCCGAACTGGATCTCCACGGACGGATCTGCCACGCCCTTGCTGTCGAAGACACGGTTTGCATAGATCGCACTGTCAAAATGATACTTCGGCTTGGAAAAATCTGCATCCACGTCCGTAGCCGCCGTCAAATATCCCTTGTTTGCCGCCGTCGCAGCGATGGAACGCGCGTCCATAAGTGCCACGGAAGCGACCTGTCCCTTCTGCACCTTGGAACCCTCGCGGTTCGGGAAGTTTCTCGTGGAGTGGCGGATGGAAAATGCATTGTTCGCCGGCGTGTCTCCTGCGCCAAAACACGGTCCACAGAATGCCGTCTTCACGATCGCCCCCGTCTCCATCAACGTGGCAACGGCTCCGTTCTTCACCAGTTCCATATAAATCGGCGTACTTGCCGGATAAACGCTGAGCGTAAACTCATCCGGTCCGATCGACGCACCCTTTAAGATGTCCGCCGCATCACAGATATTCTCAAAACCGCCGCCCGCGCAGCCTGCAATAATACCCTGATCCACATACAGTCTGCCATTTCTGACCTTGCTCTTTAAGTCGAGCTTGACCGCACCGTCAAAGCTTACCTCTGCCCGCTTCTCGCAGTCATCCAGAATATCCATCAGGTTTGCGTTCAGCTCCTCGATCGTGTAGGTGTTGCTCGGATGGAACGGCATCGCAATCATCGGTTTGATCTCATCCAGATTGATCTCGATCATTCCGTCATAGTAAGCGACTGCTGCCGGATTCAGTTCCTTGTAATCTCCTGCTCTGCCGTGAATCTCATAGAACTCCTTCACCGCATCGTCCGTTCTCCAGATAGAGGAAAGGCAGGTCGTCTCGGTTGTCATGACGTCCACACCGATACGGTAGTCCACACTCATGTTGGAAACACCCGGTCCGACGAACTCCATGACCTTATTTTTCACATAACCGCGGTCAAATACTTCGCCGATGATCGCCAGTGCAATATCCTGCGGTCCGACACCCTTGCGCGGTGTACCCGTCAGATAAACGCCGACTACGCCCGGCATATCAATATCGTATGTCTTGGAGAGAAGCTGCTTTACCAGCTCCGGACCGCCCTCGCCGACTGCCATGGTACCGAGCGCTCCGTATCTCGTATGGGAATCCGATCCCAGGATCATCTTGCCGCCTGCCGCCAGCATCTCTCTGGCAAACTGGTGAATGACTGCCTGATGAGGCGGCACATAGATTCCGCCGTAACGCTTTGCACAGGTCAGTCCAAACATGTGGTCATCCTCGTTGATGGTACCGCCCACTGCGCAGAGACTGTTGTGGCAGTTCGTCAGTACATACGGAATCGGGAACTTCTCCAGTCCCGATGCGCGTGCTGTCTGTATGATTCCTACGAACGTAATGTCGTGGGAAGTCAGCTTATCAAACTTGATCTGCAGCTTGTCCATATTGCCGGATACATTGTGATCCTTTAAAATGCCGTATGCGATGGTTCCCTGCGCCGCCCCGGCTTTTGTTACCTCTCTGCCCGTCTTGCTCTTTATTGCGGCTGCTGCCTGCGCGTCATCCGCAACCAGTTCCGTTCCGTTTACCAGATATACTCCGCTGTCATATAACTTCATGATTTCCTCCTTGCCCTTATCATAGCCTTTCAAAAATTATATCGGTCCTGCAGGTAAAAATCAAGCACTTTCGCGCTTTATCATGACAAATCGCCGTCTTCAAACATCAGTATGATATCAAAGAGTGTACCCGCTTTTACCGCGATGCGTTTTGCCGTGTCCGCATCCGGTTCCGCCAGATCCGGCACCATGACCGTCCGGATTCCCGCATCCGTTGCGGAGCGCACGCCGTTGGGGGAATCTTCGACCGCAATACAATCCGCAGGTGCTTCCCCGATCTGCTCACAGGCATAGAGATAAATATCCGGCTTGGGTTTGCCGTTCTCCACCATCGTGGCACACACAATGCGGTCAAACTTGTCGTAAATACCGATTCTGGTGAGATAATCCTTTGTGCGCGCCGGATCTGTGGCTGTTGCCACCGCCGTCTTAATCTGATGCGCCCGCAGGTAATCCAGAAGTTCGTCCACACCAGGCTTTTTGTCAATTCCATTCGCCGCGATATGCGCCTTCATCAGTTCCTTGCGCCGCTCGCGGATCGTCCAGTACGGGAAATCCGCTCCAAACCGCTTCTGCAGAAACGGTGCCGCATACTTTGCCGCAAGGCTCCGGATCGCAAGACCATCCTCCACCGTCATATGATATCCTGCCTCCGCAGCCGCCTGGCGCCAGTATTTGTTCAGCCATTTTTCCGTATCAATGAGTACCCCGTCCATATCAAAGATCACTGCTTTTACCATATCACTGCCCCCTTTCTTCCTGTCCCTCCACATAGAGTGGAAGCGCGATAGTCGCCTTAAACAGGTCTCCATCCACAGAAATATCAAACATTCCTCCCATAAGAAGCGTGAGATTCTTGGCGATGGAAAGTCCCAGACCGCTTCCCTCCGTCGTTCTGGAGGAATCCCCCCGGATAAAGCGTTCGGTCAGATCTTCCACTTCACTGTTCTCTTTTGCCAGCGACCGCGCCGAAACATTCTTAATAGAAAAAACGGCGTGTTCTTCATTCGCCTGCACTTCCACATAGACGCGGGTCTTTTGTAATGCATACTTGGCGACATTATTATAGAGGTTTTCAATCACACGGTAGAGATGCCGCCCGTCTGACCAGATGTAGACCGCATGGCGCGGAAGCTTTGTCACAATCGTAAGTTCTTTGTCCTCAAACTTTTCATTGAATTCGCCGCCGGTCTGGCACACCAGTTCCACAATGTCGATCTTGTGCATTTCAATCTTCACATTTCCCGAGCTGACCTTGGACGCCTCCACGAGATCCTCCGTGAGCTGCTTTAGGCGCTGGGACTTTTCGTCCAGGATCTTCACGTAATTTTTCACCCGCTCATTGTCCACATCCTCGCGCTGTATAAGATTGACATAATTGATAATTGATGTCAGCGGCGTCTTGATATCGTGGGACACGTTGGTAATCAGATCCGCTTTCATGCGCTCGTTTTTCGTGCTATCGTCCACGGCATGCAACAGTCCGGCGCCGATATTGTTGATCGTCTCCGCCAGCTTCCGGTCCTCACCGTGAAGTTCTTCGACGTCAATCTTGGCAGAGAGATCGCCGTCCGCAATCTCCTCGACTCCCTGCAGGATCTGATAGTGCTCCACCGCTTTCCGGAGCAGAATGTAAGCCTCCATGGCGCTGAATAAGAGCAGGGCAATGAGTGCCGGCACGTTTCTGTAGTAAAAGGCTCCCGCTGCCAGGAAAAAGCAGACAATCATATGAATTGCGAAAATCACGAGAATCTTGACCGTGACCGATCTCTCCCGAAAAGTCTTCTCAATCCCTCTTCCCAGCCAGCACACCAGACTGTTTTGCCACATCACTTCCGCTTTCAGTCGGCGCACCATACTCAGATAGAAGATGAGGAACAGTGTGTCGATGAGGAAGCTCACGGTTCCGGATGCGACGAGAAGACCGGCAACCTCCCATTCCCGGCTGCTTGCTCTAGCAATCAGCATGACCAGTTCCGCCGACAAAAATACAAAGCCGGCAATCATGAGTTCCGTCTTGATGCGGTCAATGGGGCTTAAGGTGATTCCTTCCGTGCCCTCCTTGTGCCCCGCCGCCAGGGTCAGATACACCAGCGTCAGAATCCAGCCGAGCAGACTGACGATTCCCGCAGCAATACTTACCTTGATCCACGGATGAAGCCTCTCATACTCTGTCTTGGCGTCCCGCAGATCATCCTCCGCCGAGAGCTGTGTGTCCACACCGATGACAAGCACCACATCCTCCAGAGGCCAGTAGATCTGATTGCCGTAATTGCCGAAGAAATAATTCTCCAGCCCCCGGATGTCCGTGCCGAATTCTTTGTTCTCCATATCGTAGAGCAGATAATCTCCCATGGTCTTTGCCTCCATGAGAATCGTCTGCGTGTCAAACTGCTGCCCTTCCCTGGTATCCGGCTGGTTGGTGTACCAGACGCCGTTGATCTTGTACCAGTAGCAGAAATTCGTGCTCTCCTGCTTGAACTCATTGGTATACCGCAGATAGCGTTTCTCGTCCTCCGCGGTCCTCGACATCCCCTTCTGCGTCAGAAGCAGATAATCGCTCAGGTCATTGCATTTCTGTTCCATGATTTTCAGATAATATCCGGAACTTAAGAAATCATCGGTTCCGATGTCGGTCAGTTCCAGAATGTTCTTGCTGACAAGCGAAGCCAGAAGGAACACGGACACCGTAAGAACGATTGTAAAAAAGGAATGAAGGAGCACTCCCGTTATTTTCATTCCGTAACTGTAGGATCTTTTCTCCATAAGACGCTCCTCTAGTTCTTGTCAATCTTATAGCCCACGCCCCAGACTACCTTGAGGTAACGCGGTTCCTTCGGGTTGATCTCGATCTTCTCGCGGATATGACGGATATGAACCGCCACCGTATTGTCCGCACCGATCGCATCCTCGTTCCAGATGCTCTCATAGATCTGGTTGATGGAAAATACTTTGCCCTGATTCTTCACAAGGAGAAGCAGTATGTTGTATTCAATCGGCGTCAGCTTAACCGTCTCCCCGTCCACCGTGACCTCTTTTAAATCGTCATTGATCGACAGGCCGCCGACGGTATATACAGACGCGTCGTTCTCTGCCGCATTGCCGAGCTGTGTGTAGCGGCGGAGCTGCGACTTCACGCGCGCCACCAGTTCCAGCGGGTTGAACGGCTTCTCCACGTAATCATCTGCGCCGATATTGAGCCCGAGGATCTTGTCCGCATCTTCCGTCTTGGCAGATAGAATAATGATCGGGATACTGCTCTCCTCCCGGATCTTTAACGTTGCCCGGATGCCGTCCAGCCGCGGCATCATGACGTCAATGATCAGAAGATGGACTTCTTTTTCTTTTAAGATCTCAAGCGCTTCCTCTCCATCGTACGCCTTTAATACCTGATAGCCTTCCTGCTGTAAGTAAATGTCGATCGCTTCCACGATCTCTTTGTCATCATCACATACCAGAATTGTCTGCATTCTCTTCTCTCCATTCTACTGTGGCAGATACCGCACTGTGCATCCGCCGTTCTACTGTCCCCCGTTTTCTTCATTTTAACAGACACGCGCAAATTGTTATAGAGGAGATTTCTTAATTCTTTTTAAACATCCGCCCGCAAAAGGAAGAACATCTTTCCTGCGGGCGGCAATGTACCCCGATGCCAAAAATACACCTGCCACGGCATTCCTTCTGTGGCAAGTGTATTTTTTCATGTCCTGCATATTCTAAGTAGTATCATTTTCAACTTACAGTTGATCTCTTCATAACCGCAAGTATGGGAAACATGCACTAGACTAAGTAGGAAAGCGAGGCGTTGATTATGGACAAGAATATGGCAGACCGTTTAATTGAATTACGTGAAAAGAATCATCTGTCCCAGAGTGCAGTCGCAAATCGTCTCGGTGTGACGCCTGCCTTAATCAGCGCTTATGAGAAAACGGAGCGTAACCCCAGTCTGGAGCGTCTGGTCGCACTGGCTGATATCTATCACACATCCACGGACTATATTCTCGGACGAACCACGACCGATTCCTACGCTACGATCATCGAGGTAAAAGACCTCACCGATGCACAGATCCGTATTCTGCGTGAACTTGTCGAAGTCATGAAGCACACGGACGCTACCCGGCCGTAGTGTCACTCTTTCTTTTTTCTCTTTTGTCTGTCTTGTCTCTTCTCCTGTGCCTTTTTATTCTTATCCCTTTTATCTGTGTGATCTGTATTCTGTTCCCTCTTCACCTGATCTTTTTCACTTAGTTCCCGCGCCATCTGCAGAAGAACCTCTGTGCGGTCGCCGAGCCGGGCATACGCCTGATCCTCCCGGATCCTTCGGATTGCAAAATGCCTCTTGGCAAAGATCACGATCATGTCAATGATCAGATAAGACAGCGCAATATTGGGCATAATCCCTGTAAAATAGTAAAATAAGATGCAAAAAATTGCCGGTCCGATCAATACCAGTGAATACAGGTTGTTGCGCTGTATGTTCGTCATAAGATAAAACCAGCTCTCTTCGGGATCCGCATCCACCCAGTGTGCGCGTTCGTATGCAAATCTTTCCCGCCTTTTCAGAATCCTATCTTTAATTCTCATGTCCTGTCCTTTATTCTATCGAATTGATACTGTTTTAGACATTTTAACACAGAGTTGAAATATTTGCAATCTATGAGTGTAGTTTTTGTTTCTTAATTTTTCCGTTCACCGCCAAAATACCGCACATCGTATGTGTTACAGATTCTACGTATCTCGATGACGCCCACCACCGCTGCAAGCACGCCGCTCGCCACATTGCTCACCGCCATGACGATGCCGGCGCTGACGTTTCCAAGATCCGTGAACTGCTGCAACGCCCAAAGTACCGGCACGCGGAACAAAAAGACACGGCAGAAGTTCATGACCAGCGTCACACGCGTCTTTCCAAATCCATAGAGCAGCGCCATCACCGCCGCGTTGACGCCGAGTGGAATGGCTCCGACCGCCTCAAACCGGTAAATCTGTTTGATCATCTCGGCAAACTCTGCATTGTCCCCGGCAAAGAGACCTGCCAGCTGGTCTAAGCACAGCAGCGACGCCGTCATGATGACCAGTCCGATGAGCATGTCAATGTAAAACACCCAGCGGAACGCCAAAAGCGCGCGCTTTGGTCTGCCAGCCCCCAGATTCTGACTGATAATGGAGGAGCCTCCCTCCTGGAATCCGTTCTGCGGGTTCGTCGTGATACCACCGATATTGTTGGAGATTCCAAGCGCTCCCACCGTCCAGGAACCGTAGACGGTACTCATCGAATTGACGATTACCTTTCCGACCGCAAACGCAATCCGCTCCACGATGACCGGAAACGACAGCGTGAGCATCGGGCAGATGACCTCCTTTTTTATGGAGATGGCACGCAGTGAGAATCCAAACGCATTTCCCTTCTGGTTCATATTGATGCACGCAGCAAGAAGAAGAAAGCTCTGTGAGATGATCGTCGCACAGGAGATCATATTGATGCCTCCGTCCAACCCGTAGACAAACCACGCCGTCAGCCCCAGTTTCACTACGATAACCGCCGTGTTGAGAATCAGAATCCGTCTGGAATTGCCTCTGGCACGCTCAATGGCGATGTAGACGTTATTAAAAAACGTGATGACCATTCCGAACAGTTCCAGCCTGAAATACGTGCTCCCGTCCGCAATAAATTCTTCCGGTGTATTCATCAGGCGCAGGAACTCCGGCGTGAACGGCACCAGGACAAGCAGTATTGCGATACCGAGCGCCCCGCACATGGCAAACATTGTGCTGACACGCTTTTTTACCAGCATGAAATCGCCGGCCCCATATGCCTGGCTCACCTTGATGCTGGCGCCCACCGCAAGCCCGGTTCCCACCGCCGAGATCATCATGTTAATCTGGGACAGATACGCGACCGCGGACACCGCAGATGCGCCGATGTGTGACGCCATCATGGTATCGAGTATCTTAAAAAGCTGGTTTAAGCTCTCATAGAGCGCCAGCGGAAATCCCACATACAATACCACCCGCCACATGGGTCCGTTCAGGGAAAACTCGCGAAATTGTTCGTCCTTTTTTGAAAGATCTGCCTGCATGTTCTTCTCCATTCTTTTTTATCTGCGTTTCTTTACTTTTCTGTTCTCCCATGGTATAACAAAAATATATTTATTTATACGAATTTTTTCCGTTATTTCGTTTCATACTACTGATTTTTTGTCATTACAAGCAAAAATCCCGGATTGCCATTCCGCAGAAACCTTCACGGAACCGAGAACAGGAGTTTTACCTATGAACGATTTCGCTTCCTCCAACTGTCACGACCGCATTACCGATTTTAAAATCACGCAGGTACAGCGCGATTCGCATTTCGATATGGGAGAATCCCACTACCACCCGTACTACGAATTTTATTATCTGTTGTCCGGCCAGTGCCGCTGTTTTATCAGCCACAGCATTTACCGGCTCTTTCCGGGAGATCTGATTATGATTCCTCCCTCCGTGCTGCATCGCGTTCTCTATGAAACCAAGCGTCCTGCCGAGCGCATCAATATCTTTTTTTCGGAAGATTATATACACCGGGTGTTTGCCGACGGCGACTCGAACCTCTGCGCCGGGCTTTTTTCCCGCAGCAGACTCACCGTTCCGTCTTCCAGCCGTCCGCAGTTAGAACGCCTAATGACGCGCCTGCGCTTCGAGTCCGAAAGCAGCGACCCTTATGCGCCGCTCATGACCAGAAGCCTTTTTTCAGAGTTTCTGGTTGAGATCGCGCGCTGCCAGGATGTCCACCAGACTCCGCAGTTTCTGGACGAGACCAGCACTGCCATCCAGGAAAGCGCGCGCTACATCTACGAACATTACGAGGAACCGGTCTCACTGGCAGCCGCCGCGGCGGTCGCACATATGAATCCCACTTATTTTTCCAAAAAATTCCGGGAAACAACCGGATTCGGATTTAAGGAATACTTAACGCACATCCGCCTTCAGAACGCCGCGCACCTTCTGCGCACGACGGACACTTCGATCACTGAAATTGCCGGGATCTGCGGCTTTTCCGACGGCAATTATTTCGGGGACGCGTTCCGGAAACACTATGGCATGTCGCCGCGTGCCTACCGGCTAACGTAAAAAAGGGAGCGGATCTTTCTCCAGCCATAGATCCTCTCCCGCTCTGTCTTTTGCTTTTTCACCTAGCACTCTGCCACATATCTGCTTACAAACCGCATGTAATCTCCGCTCTCCGGTATCTCCAGCCGGAGCTTCAGATAGTTACCATTCTCGATGTATTCCTCTGTCAGCAGCTTCTGCACATAATATTGTTTGTTGATATTCTCCCGCCAGCCATCCGGATGCACCAGATTTACCGGGTCCTCGCAGTCGTTGACCGCCGCCAGAAAATTTTTCATATTAAGAATTCTAAGTTTCATCATTGCACATCCCCCCTTTTTCATATCATTATAGTGCAATGATTGGCTTTAAAATATCTTATATCTGCCCAGATATATCACAATCCTGCCATTTGTGACGGTATTCCTGCGGCGTGACACCGTATTTTTCCCGAAATACCTTTCCGAAATAGCTGCTGCTACCAAGGCCGCATGCCGCCGCCACCAAAGTTGCCGGCTCTGTGGTGCGCTCCAGCATCCCGCATGCCGTCTGCAAGCGGTATTCCTGCAGATATTCCGCCGGGGAGGTGTGCAGATATTCCTGAAATACACGGTAACACTCCCGCTCACTGATAAATGCCGCATGTGCAAGATCCGATACCCGGACGATTTCTGCATAGTGCTCCCGGATATAAATCATCATGCTCTTTATCTTATCGTCATTTCTTTGCTGCGCCGTCTTTCCCTGCGGCTGTCCGTCCGACAGCGCCGCAAAATCCAGCCAGATATCTGCCAGAAGTCCTCTCAATCTGATCTCATATCCGTAGGTGTCCTCCGACAGCGCAAACGACTCCCGGATCTTCTCCTGCAGCGCCACATTTTCCTGCGGCACCGCTGCAAGTTCCGTCCGTCCTCCCGCAAGCAGCGGCATGATATACTTTTTCTCGATCCGCCCTCCCGGCATGCCGCCGATCAAAGAGGGATCAAAAATATGTACCACATGATCGCAGGTTCTCTCTCCTTCCGGAAGTGCCGTCGCATGCAGGACATTGGAATATACCAGACCGCAGCTTCCTTTTTCAAACACCTTCCGGTAATTCGGCGTCTGGTAGAGCAGCGATCCCTCCCGGATATAGAACAGTTCTACCGCACGATGCCAGTGCCAGGGCACAAAACGCCTGAGTCCCCCAAGCACCACATGCGATGCAATATAGGGGAACTCAGGCGTATAACCCGGCAATAATTCTTCCTTGCTTCCTGTATGAAATTGAATGGTGGAAATATCTTTCACCGGGTCTGCTCCTTTCAATTCTCTTACTTCGACCGCTTGCCAAAGAAAGAATGGCGCTCCGGTTTCTTCTCCTCTTTGCCGCCGTCAGCTTCTTCTTTCCATTTGAAGTATTCCGCATCGAGATTTACTTTTATCTCCGCTCCGGTCTCACCGGTGCTCTTCTCCGGCTCTTCCTCCGGTTCCTCTGTCTCTAACGGAATTCCGTTCTTCTCAAAATACTCTTCGTTTATCTTGATCTCCGGCTTTACGGATGCATAGACGGAGGTCGCCTCCTCTTCCTCCTGCTCGCGCTTTGCGCGTTCCTTCGCAATCTCCTTATTGCGCTGCTCGATCAGATTCATGTATTTGTTGGTATCCCTTAAATCTTCAAGGTGGCTCTTTAACTCCGACTGATCCCTGCGCACATTTGATTTTTCCTGCGCGAGCGCATCGTTCATCTTATCGCAGATCTCCCGGACAGAGTCCATCGCATCCTGCATGATATCCTGTACACGGTGAAGTGCCTCATCCGTATACATGACCGATCCGGCGTACACATCCTCCGCCATGCGGTTCGCATCCTCGACAATTCCGTCCGTCTTCTTGCGGAACTGCCGTTCCGCCGCATCGCGGCTCTGCTGGGTAAGCTCATGTTCCTCCATGAGTTCGTAGATGCAGACATTCAGACGCTGCAGGAGATTTAACGCCTCCTTTTTGTCTATGATAACCCGGTTTGTCGCTTTATCATACACCTCGCTGTTGGCATACATGATATGCATTTCCCGCAACACCTGCTCTGTCTTATCCTGCGCACTCATAATGGTCTCCTGTATTTTAATTATCTTTTATGTATTGTATCCGCTTTCCGTCTCCGTATGCGTTTTATCAATTTTACCACTAACACAATCAGTAATACAACCAGAATTATCACAATCAGAATCACGGCGATAATCATTGCCGCATATTTATTCGGGCTCTTTACAAGATCGCCGAGCGAACGGCTCTCATCCACCACCTTGCGGTCGTGCTTCTGGCTGTAGTAAGACGGCACATTGGCAATACCGTCACCGTCCGTATCCTCAAAGGACTGCATATATCTGGCAATCGAATCCCACGCTTTTAACTCGCGGTTCCCCTCCATCACGATGACGTCCTCAAAATCCTCGATCGGCGTTCCGTCCGCATACTTTGGCACAAGCGACAACAGTCCGTGCGACATATCCGTCACCGCGCTTAACATCTGTCCGCTGTAGAGATCTGCCACAACGCGGTACAGCTTATCATCCTCAAGCTCCACGCGGCTTCCGTTCTCATCGGTCAGATAAATATCCGTCACCCTGTTTAAAATCATGCGGTTCGGATTGTATGTAAAATGAAGTCCGCTCATATAAAGTCTGGCTGTCGTCATGTAATCGGAGACGGACGCGTCAATCTCCGCGGCTGTGCGAAGTTCTTTTCCGGTCAGATAGACACTGATCAGCGGGTATCCCGGCACGCCGTCCGGACCGATGCCGAGTGAAAAAGAATTAAACACCTGCTCCACCGTAATGTCCCCGGCCGTGTAGGTATCGCGCACCGTACCGCTCGGAACCACGGCAACATCCACCGGCACACCGTCAAAATCATCGGAGTTCTCCACAGCATACACATAGGCGTCCGACATCAGATCGCCCAGATTGTGTTCCGTGTGCTCATACTCGAGATCGTGCAGCGTGGAAAACTGCACATTATTGGTTGCAAGCACCTCATCCTTGGTGTACCCGAAATCCGCGAGATAACCGGTATCCACCGCTTCCATGAAGCCATCAATCTTCTCCTGCGTCGCCCCGTCCGCAGTGATGGTCGAAAGAATCGGAACCAGTTTATAATCCGTCATCTCCCATCTGCCATCGCTCTTCTGGGTCATGGAAAGTTCTCCGATCTTCTTGCCGTACTCTCCCGTGGATACTACATAAGTGTCGCCATGCACAATCGGCTCCGCGAGCTCCGTATGGGTATGGCCGCTGATAATCAGGTCAAGATCCGGCACACTCTTGGCAAGAATCTCATCCTCGGATTTGCTCTCATCCTCCCACGTACCGCTGTGTGATACGCAGACGATCATGTCCACATCCTCATTTGCCTTGATCTCTGCCACCGTCTCCTTGACTGCTTCCACCGGATCGCGGAATAACAGTTCACAGGTCGGCGCGCAGGCAAGTGCGTCCACACCGAACACACCTGTCACAGCAACATTGACATCTCCCTTTTGCAGCACGACATAATCCTTCACGCCGTACTCCTCAAATCCGCTTAAAATCTGCTGCTGTCCGTCGTTTAACCCCGCAGCCTCCATCGCATCCCAGTCTACATTACACACCACAAGCTCCGGCAGTACATCGCCGCTTTCGGCTGCACTCTTTAGCATCTGTGCCAGTCCGCTGGAACGGTAATCAAACTCGTGGTTACCAAACGTCGTCACTTCACAGCCGATCGCGCCCAACATCCGAAGCTCTGCCGCCTCATCCTCATAGACGGTCTGCACCAGCGTACCCATGGAAAAATCACCGCCATCGACCACGAGCGTGTCCGGATTCTTCGCTTTCTGCTCATCGATCACTGTCTTGATCCTTGCAAAGCCGCCGACCTCTGTGGATTCCCCGTCAATCACCGTGGAGAAACTGTTCAGATGGGAGTGGGTATCGTGTGTGAACACCACATCCAGTGTCTTCCCGGTCTCCTCCGCAGCCGTAACAGTCTGTGCGCCGCCGGCAAACAGCGGCACGGTCAGAACTGCCGCAAGCAGTCCCGCCAGAATTCTTTTTTTGTTTTTCATGCAAAAACCCTCCTTAATTATGAAATATACTCCCCATTTATACTCATCGGACCCCTTAGATCCCGATCAGCTCTTAAGATAAGTTTATTCTACCACGAAATGAGGTGCGACGCAATGTAACGCGGTAACGCAAAAAGAGCCCGGCATGCTGTGATGTATCTGTCCGCATGCAAGGCTCCCGATGCCTATGACGGTCTGTCTCCGCCTGTCTACACAGCATCTATACCTGTGTATTTGTGCGCCTATGTGTCAGCACCCTGTCTCTGGCTGTCTCTGGCTAAGAGATCTTCTTGCCGGAGTACCTTGCAAAATACTCCTGCGCCGCCTGGCAGGATATATTCAGTCTCTCCTGCAGCCGCTCAAGAATCTCCTTCTTCGATACGCCGTAGGCACATCCGGTCTCCACTATCCCCTGTGCCAGACCCCGGTTCAGACCTTCCTGCTCTCCCTTTTCAAGCCCCAGTCTCTCTCCCTGCTGCAATCCCGCTTCGTACTCCGCTTTGCGAAGCTTCTTCTCTTCATATTCCTTATCGTATTCCAGAATACTCACCATTTCCACCTCCGCACGATTCTTCCGAAGGAAATCCGCTAAGATTCCTTCCGCAATACACTCCTTAATCGTCCGCCGCACCGCCTCTTCCAGCTTCATAGAAGCGGTATACCCGCGGACCCTTGCCACATACTGTGCATATTCCTTCAGCATCCTGCACTGCTCCATAAGTTCTGCATTATGTCCGGCATTGATGTTGAGCACCATAACCTTCAGTTCCAGATTCGGCTCTCCCTCAAAGTGTTCATATGCCTGTGACAGGCGAAGCTCCGTGTGCTCCTCCATGTCCTCCGCGCCATTGTAAAACACGATAAACACGGGTGCCGGAATCTTCAGCAATGCGGACGAATACAGCGACTTGTCGCTCACATACTTCTGATATTCCAAAGAAATATAAAACAGATCCCGCAGCGGCATGTTCGGGTTTTTCGTCGACTGATGCTCGTACAGAGAGATGTGCAGATCCAGTAAAAATGCCAGATCGTTCTTCATCCCCATGTAGACCGCATTGTCCAACGTGACAATCTCAAGCTCCTTCGCATCCTCATATGACCTTCCGGTCACGGCATTGTAAAGCGACAGCAGATTCTTCTCGTTTGAGAAGAGCATGCGGAATACCGTATCCTTGTACTCCCGCCTCGCCTTCGGCTTCTTCTCCTCCATATGCAGTTCCCCCTTTTGCAGGAACCGCCACCCCAGCGTCCCTGCTTTTCTCGTTCGTTGATTGGATAAAAAGCATAGACCTCTGAAATGTGATAAGAAAATAGACGGTGCGAACACCCTGAACTCGTAAGAAATATGCTTTTGTTGAACATATTTTAACACAGAATGCAATCATTCTACAAGAGTCTTTTTATCAAAAATCCATGACAGAAAAAGCGGCATACCGAAGCATGCCGCCCTCCTGCGTATCTGATAAATTGCGTCTGTAATCTTTATTACTGTAACAGAGACAGTACGCCCTGTGTGGACTGGTTAGCCTGTGCAAGCATAGACTGTCCGGCCTGTGCAAGAATGTTGTTCTTGCTGTATTCTACCATCTCTTCCGCCATATCGGTATCACGGATACGAGACTCAGCTGATGTGGTGTTCTCCACAACATTGTCAAGATTTGCAATGGTGTGCTCCAGACGGTTCTGAACTGCACCAAGCGCGGAACGCTGGGAAGATACCTTCTGAATTGCACTCTTAATCGTATCGATTGAGTTCGTTGCCGAATCCTCTGTAGATACATCCAAACCATTTACTCCGATCCCTTTTGCACTCATAGAATCCACTGCGATGGAAATTTTGTTAGTGCTTGCAGAATCTGCGCCTACATGCAGGTTCAGGATCAACGCTTTGGTGTCAGCGCTGAGTGCTGTTGTTCCAGAAGCTCCAACTGCAAGCTTTGCCGTCACACTGTCGCCAAGATCTTTGTCGCTTAAGTTGCCAGTATAAGAACCGGTAATGTCTGCATCTGTTGTCTCTGCATCCAGAGCCTTCGTAAAGATTGCTGTGCCCTTCGTACCTGCTGCTACTGTAATGTCATAATTAGTTTTAATATTAGCGATCGTGTCTGTCTTTTCTGTTCCATCATCCAATGTAACCGTCACATTTGTACCGTCAGATACTGCTTTTGTCACATGCGCTGCCTTACATGTGTTCTTATCTGCATCTGCAATAGTAAAATCTGCATTGCTTGAGACAAGCTTTACCTTACCGAGTGTCACGTCTGAGTTATCCTGCAATGCCGCTGCTGTGTTACCCTTTGCCTTTACGGTAACGCCATCCACTGTACCGATAACATCACCTGCAGAAAATGCTTTGGTATTGCCATTTGTAGTAGAATCGCCTTTCAGCAGATAAGTCTCATTGAACTTTGTGGTCTCGGATACACGATCAATCTCTGTGGTGAGCTGGTCAATCTCATCCTGAATTGCCTTGCGGTCTGATTCAGAATTCGTTCCATTTGCAGACTGTACGGCAAGTTCATTCATACGCTGTAACATTGAGTGAACTTCATTTAATGCACCCTCAGCGGTCTGTACACAGGATACGCCATCCTGCGCATTGGTAGATGCCTGATCAAGACCTCTGATCTGACTTCTCATCTTCTCGGAAATCGTAAGACCTGCTGCATCGTCTGCCGCACGGTTGATTCTATATCCGGAAGATAACTTCTCAGATGACTTGGACTGCTGTCCTGTTGTGATGCCTAACATTCTGTTCGCATTCATTGCTGATAAATTGTGTTGTACTACCATAATCTTTACCTCCGTGTGTAAAATATTTTTTGTCCGGAAATCCGTTTCCGGCTGCACTTTTTGTGCCTTTTATAATAAGTCCGACCCCTAGGTTAGTCCGACATTATTACCTTGCCTTTCTCTCTTTCCGCAGAATATCTGCAATCTCTCGTTTTGCTTCCTCAGAAATGCCCCTTTCCTTATAGTAGGTCGTTGCATTTTTCCTATCTGCAGAACTGCGTGCAATGTTAATCTCCCGCGGTGCATCCACCAACAAGTGAATGTTGTTTGCCGATCCGCCTGAAAAAATAATCCGGATGTCTGTGCCGATGTCGATATACTCGCCCGGTTTAAGTGTCAGCTTGAGCATAAGAGATCCTCCCTGATTGCATTGTGTATTTTCCATAAAATGATGCGCATACTATTCCTATGCCCGTGAATGGAATATGATAGAGCAGGTAACAAAATGCATATTGTGTTACCTGCTCTTCTGCCTATAGGCATATGTTTTTAAAAACCTCATCCCGGTCGTCCTGATCGATACCGAGATAACGCTTGGTAATTGTAAAAGAGGAATGATGATAAATTTCCATCAGAAGTACCGGCGGTATCCCCTGCTTCCATGCATGATAACCAAACGTTTTTCGCATAGAATGCGGACTGATCGTCCCAGGCAACTGACATTGCTCTGCTGCTTTACGAATAATCCGGTACGCTTGCACACGTGAAATCGGACTTCCATCCTTCCCGCAAAATAAAAATTGTCCTCCGACTTCCCTCTGCTCTGTCATGACACCATCGGTGCAGAGACTCTTACGGTATGCTAATAATGCTTCCCGAATGTGTGCATTCACAAAAATACAGGAAGCTTTTCCGGTTTTTGACTCTACCAGGAAAATATGCCTGCGTATGGTATCATGCATTTCGTCATACACATCCCGCCAACGCAGCCGCAGAAGATCTGAGATGCGCAATGCTGTATTGACCCCCATGACAATCAACAAATAGTTGCGCGGATGCGCTTCCATACATCGGTAATAGTCCATAAAATGTTTCAGATCCTGTTTATTTCTGATTGGTTGTGCTGTTTTCATTGTTTTTCTCCTTCCAATTTCCGGTGTTTTTCTGCCAACTGCAAATAATTGTGAAAAAATAAAATTTAGGGGTTAAGTATCCCTCGGTCGAACCGATATAAAAAATAGAGAGGTAACACAATATGCATTGTGTTACCTCTCTATTTTTTACACTTGTATTTTTAATTTCAACTTTTATTTGATAAATCCTACAGGTCTGCCAATCTTCTCCATCTGTTGGTAGTTACACTTCCACATAAGGATTCTCTTTGAAATATTCCAGGATGAGTTCCACCATCTCAATATTGATTTCGCGGACAAGTTCACATTCTGTATACACTTCATATCCGCCCGCCCCGCTGTAGCGGTAATTGTTGAGACACAGCGTAAAGGAATCCGATTCCTCTACCGGCTTTCCGCCGTAAGCCAGATGCTTGATCCTGTCTCCTACCAGAGCCGCCGGATCGATCTCATACGCCGCCCCCATATAGTAGTCATAGTTATAGTGCTCCACCTTCGGCACAAGGAAGCTTTCCGCAACCTGCACCGTTCCGTCCGCGGCGACGGCAAAATACTCGGCGCTCCGCTCCATTACCTGCTTTAACTGTTTTCCGCTGATCCTGCATACGATGAGTGTATTCGGATACGGATAGGTTGCTATGATATCGCGGACGCTCACCTCACTGCGGAATCCGGCGATCTCGTTGGCAAGACCGACCGCGGACAGCTGTGCTCCGGAAAAATGCAGCTGTATCCGGTTTAAGAAATCAGCAATCGGCGAACCGTGCAGCGCCATATCCGCCTTTTCCCCGGGAAGAAGCGCGCGGCTTAAGTGTCCGATTGGCTGATCCAGCCAGCTCTGCACCCGTTCCTCCTCTGCGGCATACTTTTCGCACAATGCGCCTTTGGCATTTGTTCCGTCGGCGGCGCGCTTCTCGGACCGGACATTAAGTCCGTCTTTCGTCCGCACCGCTTCCAGATAGTGATACTCTTTTGCATTCTCAAGCGGCTGTACCACGTAGGTTCCATGCACATACTGCCCATCGACGGACATGTGCTGGTGCCCGGTCAGCAGAATGTCAAAATCCAGTTCCCGGCAGATCCGGTACCCGACATTCTCCGTGGTCTTCTGCAGGCGCTCACCGGTCTTTAAATCACACTCAAATCCGCCGTGGTAGATACAGAGCGTAATGTCTGCCTCCTTTTTCAGGCAGGCAAGCGCCTCTTTTGCCGCCTCAAACGGATCTGTGATGCGGATTCCCGCCAGATTTTCCTTCCGCTCCCACACATTCACATAATCCGTCACAATCCCCGCAATGCCGACCCGGAGTCCGTTTCCAAGCGTGCGGATCACATACGGATGGCAGAGGCTGCCCGCCTCATCCACAAGATTCTGGCAGACACACACACCATGGTGTGCCTTTTTGTATGCGTTCTGATAGTCCATTCCATAATTAAAATCATGGTTGCCGAGCGTATAATAATCGTAGCCGCAGTCGTTCATGATGTCCGCGATCGTCCGAGGCGATCCGGCTTTCTGTCTGCAATAGTAGGCAAAGGCGGAGCCCTGCAATATATCTCCGCCATCAATTACCAGTGTATTCTCATCTTTTTTGAAATCCCGGGCAAAAGAAAACAGCCCCAGATTTTTTCGCTTCAGATCCCCGTACGTTGTCGGGAAAAAATACCCGTGAACGTCCGAGGTAAAGTATATTTTTAATGTTTGTTCCATCTTATCCCTCAGTTGTATTCCATTTATCCGCGCGTCAGTTTCACACGGATCTTTGTGGAGATCACTTCCACAATCAGAATCAGCACGATCAGTCCGGTAAGGATTGCTCCCACCTGATTCCATTTGTATGCGCTCATCGCAAATATGAGCGGCGCACCGATACCGCCGGCACCTACCAGACCGAGCACGGTCGCATCACGCAGATTCATGTCAAATCGGTAGATCAAGGTTGACATAAAGTCCGGAAACAGCTGTGAAAGGATACCGTAACGGATTTTCTGAAACATGGTGCATCCCGCCGCATCGAGCGATTCCAGTATCTTGGTGTCAAGGTCTTCGATACTCTCGATAAACATCTTGCTGATCATACCGATCGAGCACAGGGACATTGTCAGAAGTCCCGCAAACGGTCCCGGTCCCGTCACACGGATGAACATCAGTCCATACACAAATGCCGGAATTGTGCGGATCGCCATAATAAACACACGGAAAACCAGCGCGATCGGTCTCGGAACGAGATTGGCCGCCGCCAGAAAAGACAGCGGGATCGAGAGCACGGCTCCGACGATCGTTCCCAGAAACGCAATACACATTGTCTCCAACAGCAGATATGCCACACCGGATGTTGTAAAATTAAACAAAAGAGCGGTGTCCGGATGAAAAATACCGCTGATAATTTTTCCCGCTACCGTAAGCCCGTCGCCACCCGTTGTTCCGCTTTGCACCGTGGACATCGACCATGCCAGAAGAGCTGCAACGATGAGTGCCACCAGAATTTTCGCATACCACGTCTTTGGCTCCTGCTCATACATTTTATCTATTTCTTTTTTCATTCTGCCCTGTCCTTTCCTAGGTAAGCTTCTTACGAATATAATGGCTGAGTGCCTCAATCACGAGCACCGTTCCGAACAATACCACGAGGATCATGCCCACGCTGTCGTACTCTCTCCAGCCGATCTTCTCGTTTAAGATCAGACCGAGTCCTCCGGCGCCTACATATCCCAGGATTGCCGCATAGCGGACATTTCCCTCAAAACAGAACAGACAGACGGAAAGATATGCCGGAAGCACCTGCGGCTGGATGGCTGCCAGAAATGCCTGCGCCCTGCCGGCTCCCATCGCCTCCATCGCCTCGTAAGCTCCCATGTCGACCGTCTCAATGAGCTCGTAAAGCTGCTTGCCGACATAGGCAAACGTAAAGACTGCAATCGCCACGGTTCCCGCCATTGTGCCGAGTCCCCAGATATAGGTTGCAATCAGCGCCGCCACCAGCGTCGGAATCGTGCGCACGATACTTAAGAAAATGCGCACCACACCCAGAACAACTTTATTTTTGACCAGGTTGCTGGATGCTAAAATCGCAAACGGAATTGCGAGAACACCGCCGGCAAAAGAACCGAGCAGCGACATCTTGATCGTGTCCAGAAGCGGTCCCCAGATGCTGCTTAAATATCCCGTCTTCGGCGGAAACATCTGCCCTAATATGACAAAGAACTGATTTCCGCGCGTTAAGATTGTGTTGAGTGAAAATCCAGTGATCCGCACGGAGATGACGGTCGCGATCAGAAGCAGAAGAAGCACAAGCGGCGTGCGTGTGCGTTTTTCCTCCACCACTTTTCCGTCGGACAACACCAGTTTCTTCGGCTTGAAAATTTTATCGTATATTCCCATCAGGCTTCCTCCACCTCATCCGGTATCTTTCCCTCGTAGATCATGTTTAACACGTCTTCTGTCACATCCGCGGAAGATCCGTCATAGACGATCTTTCCGGCGCGGATACCGATGATCCGGTCCGCATAGGCAAGCGCCAGTTCTACGTGGTGGATATTGATCAAAATGGTAATGTTCATCTCCTGGTTGATCTTCTTAAAATCGCTCATTACCTGCTTTGCCGTTACCGGATCGAGCGCCGCTACCGGCTCATCCGCGAGGATGATTTTCGGATTCTGTGCGAGTGTGCGGGCGAGCGCCACGCGCTGCTGCTGTCCGCCTGAAAGCTGGTCCGCACGGATATATGCCTTATCTAAAATGCCCACTTTGTCGAGTGCCTCCAAAGCGTTCAACTTGTCTTCTTTTTTAAATATACCGAGTAATACACGCCAGAACGGCATCTCAGGCACTTTTGCCATCAATACGTTGCGGATGACCGTGGTGCGTGTCACAAGATTAAAGGATTGAAAAATCATTCCGATATTGCGGCGGAATTTCCGCAGCTGTTTTCCCTTGAGGTTTTTAACCTCCTGCCCGTCCACTGTAAGCGTACCGGAAGTAATGTCATGCATACGGTTGATCGTGCGAAGCAGTGTTGATTTTCCTGCTCCCGAAAGACCGATGATTCCCACAAACTCGCCCTGCTCAATCGTAAGATTGACATCATCGAGTCCAACCACACCGTTGGGGTATACCTTGGATACGTTTGAAAACTCTATCATAAATGCTCCTTCCACATTGCCCTAAAAAATATGCAGCACAGCGGAGTGATGTCTCTTTTCCAAGATCACTCCGCTGACACTGCACTCTCTGTCTGCCCGTTTATTAGTTGGCTGCGTTCAGTTCCTGAATCAGCTTCTGTGCTTCTCTTTCCTTATCGTAGTCAGAAGACTGTGCCGGCTCATATCCGTTGTGGCTGTAGATTGCGATGACCGCTTTGCCCTCTTCGGTATTGCCGATGTTGATCAGTGCTGTCTGAATGGCTGTCTTTAAGTTCTCATCCATGTACGGAGAGGTCTTGCTCACACAGACAGTATCGTTGTAGATCGGATCTGTCACGCCGATTACGTTCGTCTCCTCCCAGATGGAAGCGGAGCGGCCGTACTCGCTGATCCAGTTCTCCTCGTAGTCGCGTCTTGCGTCTGCATAGGTTACCAGTACGTCTACCTGTCCGGATGCCAGTCTTGCAAATGCGCTTGCATAGGAATCAGACTGTACTGCGTTGGAAAGATCGGTAATTCCCTTGCCGTAGCGGTCCTGCATCCACAATGCCGGGTAAATGTAACCTGCCGGTGAAGAGGAGGACATTACGCTCCAGTTTGCGCTATCCAGATCATCCCAGGTAAGCTCCTCTCCGGAATTCACCTTGTCTGCAAGCTCCTGGCCTTTCTCGGAAGGACCTGCGATGAACAGTGCACGGTAGGATACCGCCTGCTTGTCAGATGCCTCTGTCGGCTGTCCGTCATTCCAGTCTGCAGGATTGTCGGAATCCTTGTTCAGGCCGTCTCTGGTTGCGGTCAGGATAACATCACATCCGTCATCATAAAGCACGTAAGTACCGCCCGGAATAAATCCAACGTCAGCGGTTCCTGCGGAAAGCGCCTCGCCGACTGCCTCGTATGTCGTACCTACGGAAATGTTCACGCTGTCTACATCATAGCCCAGTCCTGCGAGCTCGGTCTTTAACAGATCGCTCAACGGCTCTGTTGCGGTTACGATCTCTTCCGGATCTCTGGACGGTACAAAATATACATTTAACGCATCCAGATGCACATTCTCAGCGGATGCCGTCTGGCTCTCCGTAGCGGCTGCTGTCTCGCTTGCTGCTGCACCTGCATTGCTGTTGTCTGTCGTCTCTTCTGTGTTACTTCCACAGCCTGCGAATGTACCCATGCACATTGCTGCTGCCAGTAAAGTAGCTGTCAATCTCTTCATAATTGCAAATTTCTCCTCTCTGCAGTGAAACAATTTTTCATGCGCTGTCGCCCAGCTCCAATTTTGTCGGCAGATAGACCTTCATACTGTCCACACGTTTGTCAATCATTCGTTCCAGCAAAAGCTTGATCGCTGTTGACCACACGATATCCGGCAGCATCCGAAGACTGGTGTACGTCGGATATTTTGTCTGCAGCGTCTCAATATCACGGTAGATCACAACCGCAACGTCCTTCGGAATCCGGTATTTTAATTCTTTGACCGCTTCCAGGGCACCTTCCGCCACCTCATCATTTCCAAGTACCAGCACTTCCGGCACATCCTCCGTCTCCAGAAGTTCTCTGGTCAGACGGTAACCGCTCTCCCTGCTGATCTCCCCCACACAGAAATAGTGCTCCTTATAGCATCCTCTCTGCTGAAGAATCTCTGTCAGACCTTTTAAGCGGTGCGTACCGATGCGGACACCGTCCTTTTCATAGATACCGCCGATATAACCGATGCTCCGGTATTCTTTGATATCCAGAAGATAATGTACCATGTCCTTTAAGCCCTGCTCATAGTCCATGATGATCCGGTCAAACTCATAATCTTTCTGGTCTGAATTGACAAAAAGGATCGCATCGCTCTGTTTCCGCAGGAAATCCATCTCCTCCTCCGAAAAGGATCCGAACGCAAGAATCCCGTCGACATCTGCATCTTCCCTGCAGGTGATCCGCAAAAAGCTGACGTCCACCTTCTGCGGCATCGTCGCTGCGATATGGTTCAGCGATGCCAGTCGTATGTTGTGCCTGTCCCCTCTTACCAGATGCCAGTCTGCCACACCGATCGTAACATGGGTCTTATTCTGCGCATGACGCATCTTAGGCGGAATATAGTTTAATTCGTGGGCAATCTTTAAAATCTGGCTCCTGACTTCTGCTGTGACGTTCAATGTCTCATCCTGATTCAGTACCCTCGATACAGTCGCCGGTGATACCTTTGCTAACTCTGCAATTTCTTTGATTGTTGCCATATAATCACGCCTTTCTTCTGCATTATATTTCACGTTTTTTTAAATTTCAATAGCGTTAGTAAACTTTTACTAAATTTTTACTAGATTTTACATAACCTATACATAAGGCTTATAAATCGGCATCTTTTCACTTATAAAAAAAACCGGAAATGCCATTTTCTGACATCTCCGGTCCGTCCGCCTTCTCTATCCCCTTAACAGAAGTTCCTTTTCCACAACCTTGCCATTTCTGATATAGATACGCGGCACACGTTTGCTCACCGCGCAGGTAAGCTCGTAAGGAATCGTTCCGGCAAGTGCCGCAAGATCATTGATGGAGTTCTGTTTTCCGAACACCTCGACCTCGCTTCCAACATCCACACCCATTTTTCCTGTCAGATCGATCATACACATGTCCATGCAGATCTTCCCGCGCTGCGGAGCCGGTCCCTCTTTTGTCATCAATGCGCAGCGGTTGGAAAGGCAGCGGAAAAAGCCATCGGCATAACCATAGGGAACCACACCGATCCGCGTGGTGTGCTCTGTCTTAAAAATGCCGCCGTAGCTGATCGCCGTCCCTGCCGGATAGATCTTGATGGTGCTGACCGTCGTCTTTAGCGTCATGACCGGCAAAAGCCCCAGCTCGTCCGCAAATTCTCCATAGCCGTACAGAAGCAGCCCCGGACGCACCATATCCAGAAAGGTCTCCGGATATCTTGCAACCGCGCCGGTATTCGCACAGTGACGGAGCTCAAACTTTCTTCCCAGACGCTTTTCGACTTCCTCAATCACGCGCATAAACAGGTCGAACTGATGCTCCGTGTATTTTTTGCAGTCCTCGCCGGGTTCGTCCGATACTGCGAAATGCGTAAATATGCCTTCCGCATCCAGTCCGGGCAGTGAGCAGCCGTGACAGATTCCCGCAACGCCCGTCTCAAAATGATCTCCGTCGCACAGATATCCCAGACGCGACATTCCGGTATCCACCTTGATGTGAATCTTTAAAGTGCCGCCGCACTTGACCGCCTCTTCGCTGTACTCAAGCGCCTTTGCCTCACAGCTGACCGCCTGTGTAATGTGATATTCGATCAGTCTCGATACCTGCTCCTTCGGCGTATGTCCGAGAATTAAAATCGGCATCGTAACATCGTTTAAACGCAGCTCTACAGCCTCATCAATGCTGCTGACCGCCAGATAGTCCGCACCGAGCTCCTGCAGCAGATGTGATACCTGTACGGAACCGTGTCCGTAGGCATCCGCCTTCACAACCCCGAGAAACTTTACATCTGCACCGATTCTCTCTCTTAATTTATGATAATTGTGTACCAGGGCATCCAGATCAATCTCCGCCCAGGTACGTCTCAATGTCGACTCCATGCCGCACTGCCTCCCGCTTCATTTCTTCTATATTTATACGAATACTATAATCCACGCGCCACATTTATGCAAACAAAAAGTTCCCTTCTGTCCTTTTGGGAAAGAAAAGGACGGGATGTGTAGCAATAAGCATAGACCTTTTTGGGGGATAAGTAATATTATCAGAAGATCGCACCGTGGGATTTCAGATGGAAATGCAGATGGAGTATTCGTTGGAGAAAAATGTGAGTATTTCTTCCGGTTGAATGTTTGCATCGGATTCCGTGTCTCTTCCACGTTTGGACAATCCGACGGGTGCATGTCCGACACACCGGAGACAATGGGCGGACTTTCTGGCCGCA
>CACZIN010000017.1:0-75632 GCA_902781225.1 uncultured Lachnospiraceae bacterium
AACCGCGCGAAGCCGCTGTCTGAGTCGGCATCTGCCCTATTTTCAATAGCAGATGCCGGCGAGTTCGGTTCGCGCGGTTTTATATTGTCTGTGAAGAGGCGCCATTAGGGACACCAGAAAGTCCGCCCATTGTCTCCGGCGTGTCGGACATGCACCCGTCGGATTGTCCAAACGTGGAAGAGGCACGGAATCCGATGCAAACATTCAGCCAGAAGAAATGCTCACATTTTTCTCCAACGAATATTCCATCTGCATTTCCACATGAAATCCCGAAGTGTGTTTCTTACAATATTACTTATCAAACCAAAGAACGATATTCTTATTGCGGCAATTCCTTTTTGTCTCCTTTATTATTCCAGCAGCCCCAGAAAGATTTCTCTCCGCTCCACTTCTTCCGCCTCCTCATTTCCGTCCGCCCTGGCGTGCAGCATCGGATATTTTGATCCCGTGCGCAGCATCTCCATCACCGACGCATAGTTGGCATATTCCGGTGACACCAGAATCATTCCTTTTCCACGCGGCAGCTCCTGCTCCATCAGGCTGCACAGATAGCGGAGGTTTGCCCCGTGAACCAGCGGAAACTTCTCCCGGATCTCCTGTAAGCGTTCATCTGGCTGCTTCCAGCTGCCGTAAACACCGCGGTAGATCTGCATAAATTCATGCAGCTGTTCCGTAAAATGCTCCGGAATCTTTCGCCCCGACTCTGCGGCAAGGAACCACAGATATTCCGAGAGTGGCATATACACCGGAACAAAGGCATGTTCCCTGACCGCTTTCTCCATATCCTGATTCAGATAAGCACTGTGCAGCACGGTCGGATCGCCGGCAAGCAACAGCTGTCTGCCCTCCGTCACATGTGCCGCCCACTCCTGTAAGAGCCTTTTTGTCCACTCCCAGCTCCAGGCATCCGGCGCGGCGGTCTTCTCCCGGAAGGAGGCACGCACTTTTTTTCGCCACTCCTCACCCAGACAGTGCCATGCATCGCCGAGTAAAAGCACCTGCCACAGCACATCCGCATCTTCCGAAAAAAGCAGCTGTTCCAGGAACGGCGTCACAAGATGCGCCCGCTTTCCGTCCGCATTTAAGACCGCGCGCAACACTTCCGGAACCATTCCGTCCGTCTCCGCACCCTCGGTCTGGAATACCAGAAACTGTTTTTCCTCCCCGTCCGCCTCCTGCAGCCGGTTTGCAATCTGTCCTGCCGCAGCCGAGAACGTACAGTATTCTTTTGCGGTGCTGTACGCTTTTCCCGCATGAAGATCCTGTGCCGTGTAATCCGGCAGCACTGCCGTGCGTTTTCCCTTCCGGTTCAGGAAAAGCGCCATCCACTCTGTATACACGGAAAGCGGCGGCAGATACACCGTCTTCTGCTGCGATTCTTTCGTATCTTTCGTGTCCTTCTTCCCGTCCAAAAGCCGCCCGGACAGGCCGGCTGCCTCCGGCAGTATAGCGCGCTCCGTACGGTTTTCCACATGGGATAAGCTGTTTAAAAACGCCTCGATTCTCGTTATCACGCCCACCTTGGACTGATGCTCGTCCACCTCTATTTTCAGGTACGGCTTGTCCCCCATAATTTCCGCAAAAAGATGGGAGATCATGCCGTCCGGTCCGCAGCCGTGGTTCGTCAGATAAACGGCATACAGATTCGGATGCTCCTTAATGATCTTCGCTCCAGACAGAATGTGCTGTGCAAACGGCCAGTACAGATTCGGATAATGACCGGACAAATCCACATCATGTCCCTTCAGATGGGAAAGTGTCAACACTTTGCACCCTCTCTTTAACAGTTCTTCCGGAATTCCCATGTTTAAAACCGGATCCGACACGCCGTAGTTTCTTGTAATCAGAACAAGCACCTTATCCTCCGGTTTGAGCCCGTCCAGAATCTGCGCCCCCAGTTTTTCAGAATTCTTCTCACAGCGCACCATCGCCGCCGCACACCGTGCCTTGTCGCATCCCAGTTTCTCTCCCGCTTTGATCATCGCTCCCGCAAGCTGCGGTTTTCCCATATCCAGATCCAGAACCGGGCAGATCAGCTCCACTCCGCGCTCCGTAAGTCCCAGCACACTTGCGACAATCCGCGGCGCTGTCTGCATATAGACGCAGCCGTAATTGTGCGCAACGCCGGAAGTCTCGTGCCGGATCGTGTGGATACACGGGATAAAAATGTAGTCCACCTTTTTTCTGGCAAGCCACTCCATGTGCCCGTGCAGTAATTTTACAGGATAACAGGTCTCCTCCGCCGCCATCTCCTGTCCGAGCGCAATGATCTTATCGTCCGTCTCCGGCGACAGCAAGACATTGAAGCCGAGCGTCTTAAAATACTGATACGCCATCGGGAAAAATTTATAAATCATGAGCGCACGCGGGATTCCGACGGTCTTTTTTCCCGGCAGCAGCGTTCCGTCATAGCCTGCCAGGAACCATTTCTGGCTCTTCCGGTAGTTCTCCTCATTCTGAATGCTCTCCTTTTGAGATGTGCCGCCCTGCTCTTTTGCCGCGAGCGCTGCTCCGTATGCTCCGGTCACATCGTAAAACGGCGTGATGTGAAGCCGCTCTCCAAACACTTCATAGAAGGCCGCAACGATTCCCTCATTATGCACGACACCGCCCTGAAGGCAGATATGTTCTCCCTTGTGCTTATTGCCGACCACCCTGTTTAAATAGTTTCTGACAATCGAGCGGCACAGCCCTGCGCAGATATCCTCCTTGTCCGTGCCTGCCGCAAGCTCCGCTGCAATCTTGGATTCCATCAACACGGTGCAGCGCTCTCCCAGATCGACCGGCACGCTTGCCTTCAAGGCACTGTTTCCGATCTCCTCCAGCGATACTTCCATGCGGTTCGCCTGTTCCTCAACGAAGGAACCCGTACCCGCCGCACACACTTTATTCATCTCGAAATCGACGACCTGACCGTCCCGGATACTGATGTACTTGGAATCCTGTCCGCCGATCTCAAACACGGTGTCCACCTCCGGGCACAGATGAGCAGCCGCGCGCGCCTGCGCCGTGATCTCATCCAGTACCGTGCCTGCGCCGGTCTTCTCCGCGATATAGTACCGCCCCGATCCCGTGACGCCGATGCCTTCCCACGAGAGTGTTTCCCCGTATTTCTGCTTTAACTGTGCCATTCCCTGCTGCACCGCGCCGAGAGGATTGCCGCGCGTTCTAAGATACAGATCGTCAATGACGGCTCCGTCCTCCCCCGCCAGCACCAAGTTCGTGCTCGTAGATCCCACATCAATCCCGAGCCAGAGTTTTTCCCCTTCCCTAAGCGGTCTCGTCCGGTGAAGTGCCTCCTTCCCGTAGGCATATCGGGGCAGCGCCTTTCTTTTTTGTTCCTCATCCGCCATCTCCCTGCGGACCGGGTGCTTCCAGTCGAAGGACAGCTTTCCGCGGCATGCACAGGCTGCGATTCCGGCAGCAGACACCACAGCTCCCTCTTCCCCGCAGATCAGTTCTTCCTCCTTTAATCCGAAAATATCACAGATGGCACGGCGCACGCCTTCATTATAGACAACGCCTCCCGTCACAAGTACCGGCGGCTGCACCGGAAGCTTCCGCACGACCGCAGATTTAAAATTGCGGATCACGGCATAGGAAAGCCCGAGCAGAATATCCTCCACCGGCACACCCTCCTGCTGTCTGTGGATCAGGTCTGTCTTGGCGAATACACTGCACCGTCCCGCAAGCCGCGGCACACTTTTCGCCCGTCTGACATACTCCGAGTAGGCGGACAGCGGAAGTCCGAGCCGGTACATCTGATCCTCAAAAAATGCTCCTGTTCCGGCGGCACACTCTCCGTTCATGGCATACGAGAGCGTCTCTCCCTCACGGATTCCGGTGAGGAAACAGGAATTCTGTGCTCCCATCTCTATGATGCTTCCCGCGTCCGGACAGAGCATTCTCTGTCCTTCCAGAAGACTGCTGATGCGATTGATCTGCACCTCCTTTTTCATCCCCGGATACAAACAGACTGCACCGGGATTGACCGCTGCATACAAAATCCTGTCGCCGCACGATGTCTCCACCTGCCCAAGCATGTCCACAAGATTCTGATACAGTTCTCCGCGATGCAGTCTGTAATCTTTGTATATGATGTTTTCCCCTTCGACAACAGCGATGGAAATACTTCCATTTCCAATGTCGATTCCAAGTCCTGCTTCTCTCATTGCTTTCCTCCGAAATTGTCTCTTACGCATAGTTAGAATATTCTAACCTAATATATCACATCGCAAGAGTTGTTTCAGTTGTAAAAGCAACAGAATCAGCTTTCTATTAGAGAAAGATTCTCAAATAGTTTGATTAGTCTAACTTTAATCCTGCCAGAAGCGAGCCGAGGCTGGTTCCTGTGGATGTGTGGTCTGTGTATGCCTCCAGATCTTCCACACCCTCGGTATCTACCATCTCCTCCGCCAGTGCCTTCATGGACAGGCTGATCTTATTGTCGTTGGTATTCAATACCTTTGCCTTGACCCTCTCTCCCACCTTAAGCACTTCAGACGGCTTTCCGATTCTGCGTTCACAGATCTGTGAGATGTGCACCAGTCCGCTCAGTCCGTTGCCCAGATCAATAAATGCACCGTACGGCATCAGGCTCTCGACGGTTCCCTCAAGCACGGTTCCCGGCACGATCATAGAGATCTTGTGGTTCCGCTCCTCCGCCTCTGCCTCAAGTGCGACTGCCTTTCCGGAAAGCACCAGCTTTTCGCGCTCCTCATCCACTGTGATGACCCGGACCGGGATCTCTTTTCCTACCCAGCTCTCTGTGTCCTCCACATAAGCGGATGTGATCTGGGATGCCGGGATAAATGCGCGGATGCCCTCAAGATATGCCACAACACCGGCTTTTACGCTCTCCTTGATGCGGACGGTAACCGTGGTTCCCTCCTCCATCATCTCTTTGAGCTTTTCCCATGCCTGCTCTTCATTGGCTTCCCTGCGGGAGAGAAGAATGTTTCCTGCGCCGTCGTCTACCCGAATCACGGTCGCCTCGATCGTATCTCCCACATGCACTGCCTCCGCCAGTGAGAAATCCGGATCGCTGCTCATCTCCTCCGCACTGATAAATCCCGGTGCGTAATATTTCAGGTCAAGTGTAACGCCCTCCTCGTTGACGTCGATCACCGTGCCGGTCAAAATATCTCCCTCTCTGATTCTGCGGAAAGAAGCTTCCAGCTCCTCCTTGTAATCATCCATTGATTCCATGTGTCTTAAACCTCCATCTCTTTTTCTACCTGTAGTGTACCACATTTCAGTCTGATTACAACCTTGAATAAATCACCGTCCACCTCGATTGACAGTTTTCCGCCCTGCGCCTCGGTAAAACTTCTGGCGATCGCAAGTCCCAGACCCGAGCCTTCCGTGCCGCGCGAAGTATCGCCGCGCACAAAGCGCTCCGTGATCTCTTCCGGATCAAAATTCAGTTCCGTCGCCGACATATTTTTGATCGTGATCTCCACGAATCTCTCTGGTGCCATCCCGTATGTCTGTACCTGCACGTACACGCGGCTCTGCGGCATCGCATATTTCTGGATATTGACAAACAGATTTTCAAAGATGCGGAAGGTCTTCTGGTTATCGAGCACCACGATTACCTTTTCCTCCGGCACATCCCAGCGCAGCACAAGTCCCATCGCCTCAAAGCGTTCCGTATGCTCCACCGCAACCTGCTTTAACAGATTCACCACGTCGACTTCCATCGGGTGCAGCACGATATTGTTGCTGGTCGCCTTGCTGACCTCAAAAAGATCCTCGATCAGTATTTTTAACCGCTGGCTCTTTTTATCGAGCGTCTCAATATACGAGCGGCGCTCCTCCTCCGTGATGTCCTCCTTCTTTAACAGTTCCACGTAGGTTGTGATCGCCGTGAGCGGCGTTTTTAAATCATGGGAAACGTTCGTGATGAGGTCCGTTTTCATGCGCTGGCTCTTCACTTCCTCATCCACCGCCTTCTTAAAACCGTCGCGCACCCTGGAAAGCTCCACCTTCATCGGTTCGTACATTCCAAGATCCTCGGTGATCTCCGTGTCCAGATCTCCGTCCGCCATCCGGCTTACGCTGCGCAGCAGCGCCTGATAGTCCCTGCCGATCCTGTCATAATATTTTTTGATAAAACAGAACACAAAAATGGAATACACGATCAGCGCGCCGATGCCGAAAAACCACATCATCGAGCAGAGCGACAGCACCGCAAAGTTGATCAGCACGATTTTCCAGATCGTCTTTGTGGATTTTTCGGAAAAATCCACATGCGCCACCTCATAGCGGAACGTATTCCACAATTTTTTCACCCCCGGAAAAATCTGATAAATCAGGCTGTACTGTCTGATATATTCCCTGACTCCCAGTGAAAATACCGGACGCAGTACGCGAAGCGCCGCATACCAGATGCCGTATATAAACAGGAGCGGAACAATCATCTGTCCAAGCTGTAGGACGGCTCTCCAGGCATTGTTTCCTAATAAAACACCCACTCCTTCGCTGTAATAGGGATAGCTTCTTATGATATCGTAGAAATTTTCCTCCATGCCTGCCATGCAGCAGACAGCGATCACCGCCACCTCCATGAGATACCATTTCCCTGGGCGCTGCATCGGTATGTCTTCCTTCCAGATGCGTCTGCTCGTCATAAGAAACATCCATCCCGCCACCGCAGCAAGGCTCACCAGAAACAGAATGCTTCCGCCGGACGCACGGTACACTAACACCACCTGCACCCAGTAATTTGTCATATCCTCATACGGATCTCCCAGGGAAATCGTATCGCTCGTTGATACCGGAAGTCCAAAGATCACTTTAAAGTCCTTCGGTCCCTGCAGCTGCCCCGCTTCCACATATCCGCCCAGCGACTGTCCCAAAAGATTTTCCCGGTCTACATTCTGAAACGCCTTGATCAGGACACTGCCGCTGATATCCGCATCGTACAGCGGTGTCACTTCCAGCGCGCCCTTTTCGTCAAAGGATAAACATACAATGTCCGTATAATACTGCTGCAGCTCCTCCGTCACGGTTCCATCCGCGCACGTCTCGAGCGGCTGATCCGTATTTTTCACGCAGTCGGCATCGTTTTTGTATACACAGTAATCGATGTTCCAGTTATCGCTCTCAAACTGGATTTTCCAGTCGTCCAGCGTAGAGTTTACCGTGTCCTTTACATACTGGTAATCTTCATCATCCGTCGGCAGATTCAAAAACAGTCCGCCTGCATCCGCCTGCCCGTTCCGCTCCATCTGCTCTACATACAGGACATAGCTGCCCTGATAGAGCGTCTGTACCGTATCGCTGTCCACGCTGTCCCAGGACTCATTTATCATCTCCGCCTTCTGCTGTTCTTTCTGTCTCTCAGCCGTCCGGTACACCGCCGGGAAGAAGCACATGCTAATGATCGTGATGAAAATGATTCCCGCGATCGCTATGGCAATCCGCTTGCTGCTGTTGCTGGCATTGCTGTTGTTGTTGCCGCCGTTATTTCTGACGGCATTGCTATTTTGGCAAGCAGCGTTGTTGTTGCTGTTGTTTCTGTTGTTGCTGTTTCCGGCATTGCTGTTACTACTGCTATTGCCGACACTGCTATTTTTGCCGCTGCTGTTGATACCGCGATTTCTGTCGCCGTTGTTTCTGTTGTTGCTGTTTCCAGCATTGCTGTTACTACTGCTGTTGCCGACACCGTTACTGCTGCCGCTGTTGCTGACATTGTTATTGCCGGCACCGTTGTTTCTATTGTTGTTTTTCAATTTTATATCCAACACCCCACACCACCTTTAAATACTTTGGATCTCTCGGATTGATCTCGATCTTATCCCGGATATTTCTCACATGCACCATAATCGTATCGGTATTGATCGCCTTCTCGTTCCACACACGCTCATAGATCTCGTCCGCCGAATATACACGCCCCGGCGTCCGGATCAAAAGCGCAAGTATTTTGAATTCGATCGGCGTCATCTTCACCGGTTTTCCGTCCACAAACACCTCCACGGTGTCCTCATTCAGTTCCAGTCCCCCGATTACATGAATCCGGTCGTTCTTTTCCTCCTTCGGACTCCTGTTTGCAAACTGCGTATACCGCCGAAGCTGGGAATTGACGCGCGCCATCAGTTCCAACGGTGTAAACGGCTTGGTCACATAGTCATCCGCCCCGATATTTAACCCGATTACCTTGTCGGTCTCCTCCGATTTTGCCGAGAGCATAATGACCGGAAAGTCATATTTTTCCCGCAGCTTCATGGTCATTGTGACGCCGTCCATGCGCGGCATCATGATGTCGACGATCGCCAGCGAGATTTTCTCCCGCTCCATCACCTCAAGTCCCTCTACGCCGTCTGCTGCTTTGAATACGTTGTAATTCTGACTCTTTAAAAAGATTTCAATTCCGTCCCTGATTTCTTTATCATCCTCAACAATTAAAATGTTATATTGTTCCATTTTTCTGCTCCTGCTCTTGTTCTCTTTTCTGCTATCATAACACATCCACCGCAGAATCACACGCCTCCCCGTGCATTGATTACATTTTACCCGATCCGCCGCAAAATTCCCCGCAGAAATACCCGAAGAATTTCTAAAGAATTATTTAGAATTATTATCTTGACAACTGCCCATTCCTAGTGTATAGTAGTACAAGTGTTGAGGCAACTCACACAGATGCTGCTGTGGCTCAGTCGGTAGAGCGTCGCATTGGTAGTGCGGAGGTCACGGGTCCGATTCCCGTCAGCAGCTTGATTAAAAAGAAGCGTAAATCCTTGAATGAAGGGTTTGCGCTTTTTTGTGTTATGGGGTTATGAGGTTATGGGGTTATAGCTATGGCGAATGTATTGTGATGGAAGTCTGGATGAGGGGAAATATATGGCTGAGGCGTTAGCGTTATCACATGGCGGAGGGAAAATAGCATGATTGATGCGTTAATGCTATCTCGTTCCTAAGGGGGAAAATAGTATGATTAGTGCGTTAATGCTATCTCGTAGCTGTGGGGGAATAACATGGTTAATGCGTTAATGCCATACCGTGCCTAAGCAGTGGGAATGGTTGAGGTGTTATTGGTATAATGTGACAAAGAGGGGGCATGGTTGAGGCGTTATTGGTATAACATGACGAAGAAGAAATAACAGGGTTGGTAGGAGCGAGAACTATGCAACTGATGTGATATTGCCGGGCTTCTTGCAGGTAGCAGGGCTGGTGCGATATTGCTGGGCTTCTTGCAAGTAACAGGACTGATGTCATATTGCTGGGCTTCTTGCAAGTAACAGGACTGATGTCATATTGCTGGGCTTCTTGCAGGTAACATGGCTGATGTGATATTACATGCCCTAGTAAGAAGCCGGGAAACATTTTCTCTGCCTGCCGGGTCTCAGCGATACTTTTTCTATTCTCAGACCTGTTTTCCTGTTTTTGCTTGGCATTATGTCAAGCTTTTCTATTCTTTGCGGGTCTGGCACGCACTTTTTTCTCTTTTCAGACCCGCATTTTGCCTCTTTACGGGTCTCAGCGATACTTTTCCTTCTCTTAGACCCGTTTTCCCATTTTTACTTGACATTATGTCAACCTTTTTCTCTTCTTTGCGGGTCTCAGCGATACTTTTTCTCTTCTCAGACCCGCATTCTGCCTTTTTACGGGTCTCAGCGATACTTTTTCTCTTCTCAGACCCGCATTCTGCCTTTTTACGGGTCTCAGCGATACTTTTTCTCTTCTCAGACCCGCATTTTGCCTCTTTACGGGTCTGGCTCGTACTTTTTCTCTTCTCAGACCCGGAGCGACTTCCATGCAGCCCTAAAGCAGCGTGTTTTTCTTCTATCGAATCTGAACTCAGGTTTGTTTCACGATTCTTCACACATTTTTCAACACTGCTTCATACCTTTTTCACATTTATCCGGTATCTTAATCATTGTCAAGAGGAAATCCCCATTGACACAATTTCTTTTTCATAATATGGCCGGTAAGCACCCCACATCTTACCGACTTCTCCTTCTTTTTATAAAATGATAAACGTACAAAACGCCTCACCATCCGGTGAGGCGTTCTGCGTATTCCTATGGAATATCCAGATTCTGTCAACTTCTCCTTTACTACATGCGATTCATCATCTTAATGTGTGACTTGAACAGGGAATAATATTTCATTCCCTTGTCTTTGCCATAGTGCCCCTGCAATGCCGCGCGGAGAGAATTAAGATTCTTCCGCTTTCCGTTTGCCTGATAGAGGAACCCCGAAAAATCTTCCGGCGCCTCCTTCGCATATTCACTGTGGTCAAAAACCATTTTGCAGTACATGTCAAACTTTTCTTTTAAGCCATAAGCCGGAAGTTCAGACCAGTAAGACGCATACTCTGCATTCGCCTTCAGTTCCTGATACAACCGCTTGCCTTCTTCCTCGCCGAGAAGCGCAACCAATGCATTGTGAAAATCCACCAGATTTTCCTTGCTGATGCAGGCGCACAATGTCCTTAAAATTGCTCTCTCCGCATTCAGGTCCAGTCCAAGCTTCTCCGGCGTTTCGCTCTGTCCCGGGACATTTGGCGCACTCTGTGTATTCTCCGGCACTTCTTTCAAATCCGTCATTGTTGTCATCTGTCCGGATTGTCCTTCTGTCAGATCTGCGCTCTCTTTCCCAGCGTTCTGTGTTTTTGCCTTGTCACTCTGCTGTGACTTTTCTGAATGATCCGGCTCTGACATACGCTCAGACTTCTCTGCTCTGGCTGCTTTCGCTGACTTTCTTGACCTTTTTGCCCTGCCAGCGTTTTCTGCCAGCTCAGACTGCTCTGATGTCTCTGATGTCTCTGCCGACTGTGCATTCTCCGTCAGCTTTAGTTTCTCAGATTTCTTCGGCTTGTCCGTTCTCTTTGCCGGCTTCCGTTTCTCGGAATTTTCCGCCTTTTCTGTTTTCCCAGACTCTTCCAGCTTTCCAGATTCTTCTGGCTCCTCAGCGGCTTTTGATGGCTCTGCAGTTTCAGCCTTCCCAGACATTTCCGCCTTCCCGGATTCTCCTGTCACCACAGCAGCTTTTGATGGCTCTACAGTTTCCGCCTTCCCGGAATCTTCCGGCTTCCTAGATTCTTCTACTTTGCCACTGTCTTTCGATGGCTCTGCATTCTCTGACGGCTGCGGCTTCTTTGACTGCTCTCTGTCCTGCCCTGCGCTTGGACTTTCTACGGTCTCGCCGGCTCTTTCCGGATTTCTTCCATTCTCGCGAATCTGCTTTGCTTCCGCTTCCGATCCAGTCTCCCGAATCCGCTCTGCTTCCGGTCCGTTCTCCCGAACCCGCTCTGCTTCCGCTTCCAATCCCGTCTCCCGAATCTGCTCTGCTTCTGCTTCCGATTCAGTCTTACGAACCCGCTCTGCTTCCAGTCCCGTCTTACGAATCTGCTTTGCTTCCACTTCCGGTCCAGTCTCCCGAATCCGCTCTGCTTCCGCTTCCGGGCCAGCCGCTCTGTTCTGTTCCTGTTCCGGCTCTACTGCTGCCCCGGATTCCTTTGCCTCACGCTGCTTTTTCTCTGTCAACAGCCTGTGGCATTCCTTTCCGCTCAAACGGCTCACCGGCATCTTCCGCGCTGACCAGTAGCGCACTGCAGCGTCAAATCCCGTATCGTTTGATACAATGACATACTCCCTGTCCGCGTTCTGGCTCAGGCGATAGCCAAGTTCCGTTACCAGCTGGAAGTCCAGCGCATTGCTTCCCTCAAAACACTTAATAAAGTCTGCTTCCTTTTCCGTCTCCTTGAGCATCCTCACATTTTCATAATTCATATGCGGGCTCTTTGTCGTATAAAATACAAGAACCTCGTCATCTTCCTGCGAGGATACCAGAAGCGGCACCCATATATCTCCTACATTCTCACTGTCAACCAAATAAATTTTTCCCATTCATTCTCCTGCTGACAGAATCCTTTTTTATTGTACCACATTCCGCTTTTATCCTGCAATGCTGTTTTTCCGCTGACGTTTCTACTTTTCCCGTGTTCTGTTTTTATAAAATATCGATGTACTCGCCCGCAAGCGCTTTGTTCATGCTGCGCACCGCACAGAATTTTCCGCACATGGAACAGGTGTCCTCGTGCTCCGGTTTGCGGTCCTCGCGAATCTGTTTTGCGGTCTCGGGATCAATCGCACATTCCCACTGTGCATCCCAGTCCAGCACACGGCGTGCGTCTGCCATCTTGTCGTCGATCTCTCTTGCCCCCCGCACGCCTTTGGCAATGTCTGCCGCATGCGCCGCAATTTTCGATGCGATGATGCCCTGCTTGACATCCTCCACATTCGGAAGCGCCAGATGCTCTGCCGGCGTCACATAGCACAAAAATGCCGCTCCGTTCTGCGCAGCGATCGCACCTCCGATCGCGGAAGTGATATGGTCGTACCCCGGGGCAATGTCCGTTACCAGCGGTCCCAGTACATAAAACGGTGCTCCCATGCAGATCGTCTGCTGAATCTTCATATTCGCTGCAATCTGATCCATCGACATGTGGCCCGGTCCCTCTACCATGACCTGCACATCTCTTGCCCATGCGCGCTTTGTAAGCTCTCCCAGCCGCACCAGTTCCTCAATCTGGCACACATCGGATGCATCCGCCAGACAGCCCGGTCTGCAGGCATCGCCCAGGGAGATTGTCACATCATGTTCCCGGCAGATCTCAAGAATCTCATCGTAATACTCGTAAAACGGATTCTCCTCTCCGGTCATACACATCCATGCAAACACCAGCGAACCGCCTCTGGATACAATATTCATTTTTCTCTTGTGCTTCTTGATCTGTTCGATCGTCTTGCGCGTGATTCCGCAGTGCAGCGTCACAAAATCCACGCCATCCTCGGCATGCAGGCGCACTACATCAATAAAATCCTTTGCGGTCAGTGTCGCAAGATCTCTCTGATAGTGAATCACAGAATCATACACCGGCACGGTTCCGATCATAGCCGGACACTCCGCCGTCAGTTTTCTCCGGAACGGAATGGTGTTCCCGTGCGAAGAGAGATCCATGATCGAGTGCGCTCCCATGTCAACTGCCGCCATCACTTTTTCCATCTCCACGTCATAATCCTTGCAGTCTCTGGAGATTCCGAGATTTACATTGATCTTCGTCCGCAGCATCGAGCCGACGCCCTCCGGGTCAATGCATTTGTGATGCTTGTTCGCGCAGATGACCACCTTTCCCTCCGCAACGAGCGGCATCAGCTCTTCTGTGGTCATGCGTTCCTTCGCCGCAACTTTCTTTAACTCCTCTGTCACAATTCCCTTGCGGGCTGCTTCCATCTGTGTTGCATACTGTTCCATATTTTCCTGCTCCATTTCTGCAGAGGGGGCTGTGAAAACAAGGTGCAGCCGTCCTACCTGCGCGCCCGGATGCCGGGACGGTATAAGGCGCAATCCCCTTTTCCAGGCAGGTTGTCCATTCCGCCCTCAGAGCTTCCTGCCTGGTTAAGCACTTTCCCTGTCTGACATAACACGGCATTCCGGAAAACAAAGCTCCTATTACACAAAAAATCCGGCGTCGCAGTAACGCCGGATTCCACAAAATATCTGATCCATCATTCGCTCCCTACGACAGTATTAACTGACAGGTTCAAAGAGTCAGGTTTTAACCTTCTCAACCGTTTGCACATGCGCACAGTCCCTCTGCGATATATTCTTTTTCCTCTAACACCTTATCTTAATTCTCTGCTTCTGTCAATCTCCCTTTCCTCACGACTGCTCTTTTCTTACCAGTAACAAAGTCTGTTCAGCCATCATGACTGCACTTTTTCATAACGCAAAAAAAGAACAGCCATCACTGGCTGCCCTTTTAGGAGAAGGTATTTTTACTATGGGGTATAGCAAAAACTATATATAATGTATTGGGGGGTTTTTACGGTTATTATAGTACCATGACTGCACAAAGAAGTGTGCACAAACTTCACAAAACTTCTATTTCATTTCTATACATTTTGTACAGTACCTTAGAACTAGTCTTTTTATTTCTGCAAAATTTTGCACAACCGGTTGTTCATTTCCCGCTCTTTTTTGCAAAACGCCCTTTTTTGCCTTCTCTCTATCTCTGCCGGATCTTTCCCTTGATACGCGAGAGCGCATTGTCGATTGTCTTGGGACTTTTTCCAAGTTCCTCCGCTATCTGCCGGTAATTTTTCCCTTCCAGATACGCGTCTAAAACCTGGCTCTCGAGCGCGCTTAACTGTTCCCGCAGCTGCTCCCAGAAAGCAGTAAAATTCTCCTGCTCGATCACGAGCTGTTCCGGATCGTCCATCTGGTCGGTGAGAAGCGTCTCCGCCAGAGATTTTCCCTCCTCCGTGGTCTGGGAATAAAAAGACACATACGTGTTCAGGGGGACATGTTTTTTCCGGTTGGACGCCTCCACCGCGCTGTAGAGCTGTCGGTTGATGCACAGCTCCGCAAAATGGAAAAAGGATGTCTCCCTGTCAGACCGGTAATCCCGGATCGCCTTAAACAGTCCGATCATCCCCTCCTGAATCAGGTCATCCGTATCTCCGCCAATCAAAAACATCGCATTTGCCTTGCGAAGCACCAACGGCTTGTACTTTTCCAGGATATAATCCATGATCCGCTCGTCGCCCCCGCGCAATTTCTGGATGAGTTCTTCATCCGCCAGCTTCTGATATTCCTCCACGTCTTCCTCCGTCTTCCCTCTCTGCCCTGCTATGCCGCCCGAACGTTCCGCGCCCGGCTACGCTGCCTGAACTTTCCGCGCCCGGCTACGCCGCCTGAACTTTCCGCGCCCGGCTGTATTTTCCGCAGCATAAAAATCTGCCAGCCTGTGCCTGCTTTGTCATCTTACATCATCCGCTGTCTGACGATCTCATAGGCAAGCACACCGGCTGCCACGGAAGCATTCAGAGAATCAATGTCACCCTTCATCGGAATGGAAGCCACATAATCACAATTCTCGCGCACCAGCTTGCTGACGCCCTCGCCCTCGCTTCCGATTACAAGACCGATCGGTCCCTTCAGATCCAGATCATACATCTGTGTGCCGCCCATATCCGCGCAGACAAACCAGATTCCCTGCTCCTTTAACTCCTTGATCGTCGCCGTCAGATTCGTCACCTTGGCTACCGGCGTATAGTTTAACGCGCCGGCGGACGTCTTTGCCACAGTCGCGGTCAGTCCCACCGCCCTGCGCTTTGGAATAATGACCCCGTGTGCTCCGCAGAGATTCGCGGTGCGGATGATCGCCCCCAGATTGTGCGGATCCTCAATATTATCCAGCAGAAAAAGAAACGGCGGCTCTCCCTTTTCTCTTGCGATCGCCAGAATATCGTCCACTTCCGCATATTCATACGCTGCCGCCACCGCAATCACACCCTGGTGTTTCTTCGTCTCCGAGAGCTGATCCAGACGCTCTTTTTCCACAAAATGAATAATGGTATCGTGCTTTTTTGCCTCTCTTACGATCGTGCGCACCGGTCCGTCCTGACAGCCGTCCAGCACAAAAAGCTTGTCGATCGTCTTACCGGAACGAAACGCCTCAAGCACCGCATTGCGTCCCTCTATTTTTAATTCCTCGTATCCCATGTATTCTCCTTTTCTCTCTGCTTCCGACTGTGGCTTCCTCTGCCCGCACAAGACGCCTCCTGCTTCCTCTGTCTGTGACAGACGCTCTATGTTTCCGCCCTCTGCTTCCTCTTCCCGCAGCAGACGTTTTCTGCTTCCTCCGCCGCGACATGCGCTTTATGCTGACAGCAGCAAACGCCCTCTGCTTCCTCTTCCCGCGGCAGACGCTCTATAACTTCAAATGCAGCCCGTCCACGCCGGTCTTCACCAGTTCTACCAGACGCTCAAACTCATCCTGTAAGTACAGCCATCCCATCAGCGCCTCAAACCCGGTGGCCTTGCGGTAATCGGACATCGTCGCGTTCTTCGCCATCGTCGGCGACTTGGCATTTCTGCCGCGCCGGTATATGTCCGCTTCTTCCTCTGTCAGAAGCGGCAGAAGCACCTCCATCATCTCGGCCTGCGTGTGCGCTTTGACAATCTGGCTGGTCCGTTTGTGCAGTTCTCCCGCTCTGGTATTGCCTTTTCCCACGACAACAGAACGGATGACGAGATCATAGATCCCGTCACCGATATAAGCCAGTGTCAGCGGTGAGTAGGTGCGGATATCGACCTCCGCAATCCCAAACTGTTCCTTAATATAAGAATCGATTCCTCTTCCCATACCAGCTTCCTCTCCGACTCACGCTTTATGCCAGATCACACCTTCGCGTGTGTCCTTCAACACAATTCCTTTTGCCAGAAGATCATCCCGGATCGCGTCCGCCTTTGCAAAATCTTTTTCTTTCTTGGCAGCCTTGCGCTCCTCGATCTTTTCTAAAATATATGCCTCAAGCTCTGCATCCACCTCTGTGTCTTCCGCCGGATTCTCCACCTTCGCCGTCGTCAGATTCAAGGAGAGCACGCGGTCAAAATCCTCCGCCAGTGCGCGCTTGGTCGCATCGTTTAAGGTATCATCCTTGAGCAGGTCATAGACGATTGTAATCGCCATGGAAGTGTTCAGGTCATTGGAAATGGCATCACAGAACTTTTCCTTGTACTCTGCAAATTTTCCCTCATCCACTGTGCCGTCTGCCTTCAGATCCGCGATTCTCTTCACAAGCTTTTTGTAGGCAACACTCATGTTGTCCAGCACCTCGTAGGAGAACTCGAGCGGCTTTCTGTAGTGGGACTGCAGACAGAACATACGGTACACGATCGGATCGTATCCTTTTTCCTGCAGAAGCGACACCGTAAGGAAATCCCCTTTCGACTTGCTCATCTTGCCCGACTTGTCGTTTAAGTGGTTCACATGGAACCAGTAACCGCACCACTTATGTCCCAGATAGCTCTCGGACTGTGCGATCTCGTTGGTGTGATGCGGGAAAATATTGTCCACGCCGCCGCAGTGGATATCCATATATTCCCCCAGATGCTTGATGCTGATGCAGGAGCACTCGATATGCCATCCCGGGTATCCCACGCCCCACGGGCTATCCCATTTGAGCGCCTGATCCTCGAATTTGGACTTTGTAAACCACAGAACGAAATCATTTTTGTTCCGCTTATTGACGTCCTCCTCCACATCGTCGCGCACACCGACTAACAATTCTTTCTCGCTCTGGGAAGAAAAAACATAATAGTCGTCCAGCTTGGAAGTGTCAAAATAGACGTTTCCGCCTGCCACATAAGCGCAGCCCTTCTCCAACAGCACCTCGATCATGTGAATAAACTCCGGGATGCAGTTGGTTGCCGGCTCCACGACGTCCGGACGCTTGATATTTAACTTTTTGCAATCATCGAAAAACGCGTCCGTGTAAAACTTCGCAATCTCCATCACCGTCTTGTGCTCGCGCTTCGCACCTTTTAACATCTTATCCTCACCGGTATCCGCATCGGAGGAAAGGTGTCCCACGTCCGTGATATTCATGACACGCTTTACATCGTAGCCCACATAGCGCAGTGCTTTTTCCAGCACGTCCTCCATGATGTAGCTGCGCAGATTGCCGATATGCGCGTAATGATATACCGTAGGTCCACAGGTATACATGGCAATCTTTCCGTCCTCGTGCGGAATCACCGTATCGATATTTCTTGTCAGTGTATTGTAAAATTTGAATTTATTCTCCACTTTGGTATTCTCCGTTTCTTTTTATTCTTATTATTCCTGTGACGCTCCGGCTCCCGTGCTCAAAATACGCACTTCTTTTTCCAAATCCAGCACGCGGTTCACCAGTTCGGCATTCTCATGCTGCAGCACCGTGATGTCCTCCTTCACAGGATCCGGAAGATGCACCTGATCCATGTCATCCTGCGGCGTCCTGATATTGTCACGTTTTACAACGCGTCCCGGCACTCCGACCACGGTACAGTTTGGCGGTACCTCCTCGATGACAACGCTTCCGGCGCCGATCTTGGAATTGTCCCCGACCGTAAAAGAACCGATAATCTTAGCTCCGGCACTGATCATGACATTGTTCCCGATCGTCGGATGCCGCTTTCCGGTCTCCTTGCCGGTACCACCAAGTGTCACGCCCTGATACAGCGTCACGTTATCTCCGATGATCGACGTCTCGCCGATGATGACGCCGCTTCCATGATCGATGAAAAATCCCTTGCCGATCGTCGCTCCCGGATGGATCTCAATGCCTGTTTTCCTGGCTGCACGCTGTGAAATAAACCTCGCCCAGAAATAATGCCCTTTGAGATAAAGCTTATGTGCCTTTCTGTAGCTTAGCATAACATGAAACGTCGGATAAAGCAAAACTTCCATCGGACTTTTGATCGCCGGATCGCGTTCCTTGATTACCTGAAACTCTTCCTTCATATACCTTAGGATACCCATCTCTTCCCATTCCTTTCCACATACAAACCAGAATAAAGTTTTCTATTACAGAACAAAGTTTCTATTACAAAAAAAGGATCATCCGTCTCCTAGAGACGAAATGATCCGCGGTTCCACTCTACTAAAATCATATGATTTCACTTGACGCATGTAACGTATGCCAGACGTACCCGGCTACGGCATCCCTGCATCCTGCTGTGCAGATGACTCTCGCCGGATCAGCTCACGGAGGCACTTGGGGATCCTCTCTTCCAAGACTGCTTTCAGCCGGTGGCAGTCTCTCTCTGACGAATGTCCGAATCCTTACTCTTTCCGATCTTCGCTTTTCCAATTCATCTTTTTATCGGCAGAAGATACCTCTCCTGCCTACTATAGTTTATGCACTTCCCGTGTTTTTGTCAATCTTTTTTCACTGCACGTTTCGTCTGCGGCCGTCAAAGTTCTTGTTCATTGTACGCTTCGTCCGCAGCCGCCTGAGTTCTTCTTAGCTCATTGCACGTTTCGTCCGCAGCCGCCGCAGCCCGCGCAGCCCGCCGCAGAATCCGCCACAGTAAAACTTCCCTCATAAAAACTGGAAAGCGCGCAGATCGCCTGTGAGGAAATCCCTTCCTCCGTTCCGGTGAAGCCAAGCCCCTCCTCCGTGGTCGCCTTGACATTGACCTGATCCGTGCTGATGCCGAGCGCCCCCGCGATGTTTTCCTCCATCTGCGGGATATGCGGGCGCATCTTCGGCTTCTGCGCAATGATCGTCGCATCAATGTTCTCCACCACGTAGCCCTTCTCCCGGATCAATTCCGCCACATGGGAGAGCAGCTTCATACTGGAAATTCCCTTATACTGCGGATCAGTGTCCGGAAAATGCTTTCCAATGTCGCCTAATCCCGCCGCACCCAAAAGCGCATCCATAATCGCATGAAGCAGCACATCCGCATCCGAATGCCCGAGCAGACCAAGCGTATGCGGGATCTTGACACCGCCGATGATCAGATCTCTGCCCTCAACCAGTTTATGCACGTCGTAACCCATTCCTACTCTCATGACACCCTCACTTTCAAGCCTCTCGCTATGAAACAAGAACAAAATTTCCTGTTACAGAACAAAAATCCCCGGACACACAACTGCTTGTATTCCCGAGGACTCTCTAGTAGCGGAAGGGAGATTTGAACTCTCGACACCACGGGTATGAACCGTGTGCTCTAGCCAACTGAGCTATTCCGCCATATTATATTGATATCTATGGGACCTATAGGGCTCGAACCTATGACCCTCTGCTTGTAAGGCAGATGCTCTCCCAGCTGAGCTAAGATCCCATATTCATCGGTCGCTACCGCAACCGACTTGATTAGTATACTATCCGTATTACAAAAAGTCAACACTTTTTTCTATTTTTTTTGCATCTATTTTTCCGTGACAGTTTGATGGAAGAAAAAGACCGCTTGGGGTCTTCTATTCTTCCTCCAACAGACGATCCACCAGCTTCACGCATTCCGCCGCATCCTTGGAATAGCCGTCTGCTCCGATTTCCTCTGCAAAGCTTTCCGTGATCGCGGCGCCGCCGATGACAACCTTCGCCGTACATCCGCGCTCTTTGACAAGCTCCACCACGTCCTTCATGCGCATCATCGTCGTCGTCATCAGCGCGGAGAGCCCTATCACCCTGGCATTTTCCTTCATCGCGGTATCTACAATCAGATCTGCCGGAACGTCTTTTCCCAGATCAATCACATGATACCCGTAATTTTTCAACATCAGCACCACAAGATTCTTCCCGATGTCGTGGATGTCCCCCTCCACAGTCGCAACGACAAGCGTTGCCTTCGGCTCCTTGTCCGAGCGTGCTAACATCGGCTCTAAATACTCGATCGCCACCTTCATCGTATTCGCGGAAGAAATCAGCTGCGGCAGAAAATACTTCTGCTTGTCGAACAGCTCGCCGACCTCGTTGATTGCCGGGATCAGGTGTCCGTTGATGATGTTATCCGGCGTCTCCCCGGCGTCTAGCGCGTGCCTGACCTCGTCTAAAATATGGTTTTTATTCCCTTTTAAAACCGCCGTAAAAACCGCGCTGTGCGCCTCGTTCGCGTTCCCGGAATCCTTCGCGCCGCCTGCATTTCCCGCCTGTAAGCCGGCAGCCCCTTTGGCCGCGGCGCCCTTCGCCGTCCCGACAGGCACCCACACATGTTCCATGCCCTCATGCTTCTCGGACAGATAATTCATGCGCCCAATATAGCGGATGTCACTCTCCTCCTTATTCAGAAGCATGTCCGATGCAAATGCCGCATTCATCAGAAGCTCCTGCGAAGGATTTGCAATCGCCATTGTAAGACCGTTTCCGATTGCCATCGTGAGAAACGCCGTGTTGACATAGGAACGCTCCGGAAGTCCAAACGAAATGTTGGACAGTCCGCAGACCGTCGGCAGTTCCATCTCATTTTTGCAGAAAGAAAATGTCTCAAAACATTCCAGCGCAGCCTTCGGATTGGCACCGATCGTCGCCACCAGTCCGTCCACCACAATATCCTCTTTTCCCATGCCGATCGCTTCCGCACGTCTTAAAATCTCACGGATGATTCCGTGCTTTTCCGCAGAATCCTTCGGCAGTCCCTCGTCCGAGAGCGGCAGCAAAATAAACATGGCGCCGTACTTCTTTGCGATCGGCAGCAGATGTTCGATCTTCTCCTTTTCCAGAGAAATGGAATTGACGAGCGCACGTCCCGGATAGATGCGCAGCGCCGCCTCGATAATATCCACATGGCTGGAATCAATGCAGAGCGGCAGATCTACCGTGGAGGTCACCTCATAGATGGCGTCCAACATCATCTGCTTCTCATCAATTCCGTTCATTCCCATATTGATGTCCAGAATCTGCGCGCCGTTCTCCTCCTGCTCCGTCGCCATGGTGCGCACCATACTAAGGCTTCCCTCTTTCAACTCCGCCTGCAACTTTTTCTTTCCCGTCGGATTGATGCGCTCTCCGATCACCATGAACTTTCCGTCAAGCCGGATCTCCACATGCATCCTCTCCGAGGCAAGCATGCGTCTTTTCTTCGCGAGAGGCATGCGCACCGGCATGGAGCCCACCGCCTGCTTTAACGCGCGGATATGCTCCGGTGTCGTGCCGCAGCATCCGCCGATGATCGCCGCGCCCGCCTCCACAAGCTTCGCGCCGACCGCCGCAAACTCCTCCGGCGTCGTGCGGTATACAGTCACGCCGTCACAGAGCTCCGGCATACCGGCATTCGGCTTTGCCAGAAGCGGAATCGTCGCATACTCCGCCATCTGCTGTACCGGAGCGATCATCGCCTCCGGTCCGGTGGAACAGTTCAGTCCCACGGCATCCGCTCCGAGGCTCTGCAGCACGATCACCGCAGTCGCCGGATCGGTTCCGTAGAGCGTCCGCCCGTCCTCGTTGTAGGTCAGTGAAACCATAACCGGAAGATCACACACCTCGCGGATGGCAATGACCGCAGCACGGCATTCCTGAAGGCTCATCATGGTCTCCACGACAAAAAGATCCGCTCCCGCCTCGCAGATCACCTTCGCCTGCTCCTTATAGACTTCCACCAGGTCCTCAAACATCAGATCGCCGAGCGGATACAGCTGGCGTCCTGTCATCGTCAGATCACCTGCCACATATGCCCTGCCGCCTGCCGCGCGCTTCGAGAGCGCCACCAGTTCGCGGTTCATCTGCACCAGAGAATCCTCCAGTCCATACTCCTCCAGCTTGATCCGGCTCGCCGTAAAAGTAGGTGCGAACAAAATATCGGTGCCCGCCTCCACATAACGCTCCTGCAATTCCATCAGAACCCCGGGGTTCTCCAGAATCCACTGCTCCGGGCAGACTCCGACCGGCATTCCTGCTTTCTGCAGATTCGTTCCTGTCGCGCCGTCCAATATCACCGGTCTGCTTCCCACAAGTGTTGCAAATTCCTCTCTGGTCATTCCCGTATCCTCTCTATCATCCGTTCTTGCTTATCAAGCCACATCTTACCATTTCCCCATGCCTGGTGCAAGTATTTTCCAATGTTTCCTGCAATCCGCGCCACGGCACTGCCATTTCTTGATTGTTTTCCCGTTTTATTGTATCATTCTGTAGATACATTTACAGAAAGGATACACGACTATGAAACAGCCTGTCAGTCTGATTGCCCTCGATATGGACGGCACTCTTTTTAACGGACAAAGTGAAATTTCGGCGGAGGATCAGGATGCCATTCGCGAGGCTTCCTCACGCGGAATTCACGTTGCCATATCGACCGGACGCCCCTACGCCGGGCTTCCCGTCGCACTTTTATCCGGTCTCGGCGTCTCCTATGCCATCACCTCCAACGGTGCTGCCATCTATCATCTGCCGGACCGCCTCTGCATCCATGAATGTGCGATGGAACCTGCACTTGTATGCCCCATCATCGAAGAACTGCAAAAAAAGAGCATCCATATGGATGCTTTTATCAATGGCGACGGCTTCAGCCAGCGCTCCTGTGAGGGAAAAATCGACTGTCTGGACATGCCCGCCTCGATCAAACGCTACATTCACCGGACCAGAACCTTTACCGATGATCTCGCTGTCTATATCCGCGCCCACAATCTGAACGTCCAGAAGATGACGCTGAATTTTTATCCGCAGGAGGACGGCACTTTTCTCTACCGCAATGAAGTCATGCAGATCCTGTCAGAACACCCCGAGATCACTTTTCTCTCCGGCGGCTACCACAATCTGGAATTCACCAGGGCGGGCGTCACCAAAGGGAACGGTCTCACCCTGCTCTGTTCGCACCTCGGCGTCGATATCGGAGAGACGCTTGCCTGCGGCGACACCCAGAACGACATTGACATTTTAAAAACCGCAGCGATCGGCGTCGCCATGGAAAATGCCCTGCCGGAAGTGAAGGAGATCGCAGACTTTGTGACGCGCTCCAACGAAAACAGCAGCGTCGCGCATGCAATCCGCACGTTTGCGCTGTAATGCAGGCGCTTAAGCGTGTGTGATCACGCCGCCTCCCGCGACATAGTCTCCGTCGTAAAGCACCACTGCCTGTCCCGGCGTCACGGCACGCACCGGCTCCTCAAATTTACAGCAGATCTCGTCCTCAGCGGTGCGCCGCACGGTGCAGTAGCTTCCCGCATGCGAGTACCGGATCTTTGCCTTCAGGCGAACCGGCTCCTCGATGTCGGGAAGCGCCATAAAATTCAGCTGATTCGCATACAGCCGGTTGGTATACACATCTTTATCACTTCCGAGAACCACCTCGTTTGTCTCCGGGCGTATCTCTGTCACGAACACCGGATAGCCGAACGCAATCCCGAGTCCCTTGCGCTGCCCGATCGTATAATGTGTAATTCCCTTGTGCTGCCCTAAAATCTCTCCGTCCACCGACACGAAATTGCCCGGCGGCGGAACCATTTTTCCGCACTCTCTGTCTATAAATCCGGCGTAGTCGTTGTCCGGTATAAAGCAGATCTCCTGGCTGTCCTTTTTATGTGCAACCATCAGTCCAATGTCTTCCGCAATCGCGCGGATCTCATCCTTTGTGTAATCTCCTACCGGCATGAGGGTATGGGAGAGCTGCTTCTGCGTGAGATTAAACAGCGCGTAGGTCTGATCTTTTGCCGCCGTCACGGAATTGCGGATGGCATATCTTCCGTTGGAAAGCTGTTCCACGCGCGCGTAGTGGCCGGTCGCAATATAATCGGCTCCGATCTCCAAGCTCCTCTGAAGCAGGGATTCCCATTTCACATAGCGGTTGCAGGCAATACACGGATTCGGCGTGCGTCCTTTTAAATACTCCGCCGTAAAATAATCCATGACATTCTTCTTGAACTCGCGCTTGAAATTCATCACATAATACGGAATCTCCAGACGATCCGCCACCCTGCGCGCATCATCCACCGCCGAGAGTCCGCAGCATCCGCCGCTCTCCGCCTGTGTAAACTGATCCTCATCCTGCCAGATCTGCATTGTGACTCCGATCACATCATATCCCTGCTGTTTTAACAGATATGCCGCCACGGAAGAATCCACTCCGCCCGACATACCGACTACTACTTTTTTTCCTGCCATTCCCGCTCCTGCCAACAAACATATGAGGTTGCCACACCTTGCGGTATGGCAGCCTCATCTCTTTGCGTCTTCCAATGTTAAATTCCGGAATTGTAAAGATCTCCGGTGTTGTAATTATAGGTATACATGCCGTTCTGGCTGTAGGTATTCGCTTTCGCCGCTTCGCTCTTGGCGTTGGATGCGATCTTTAAGAGATTCACATTTGTCTGCGTCGCATAAGATCCGTGCGTTGTGAACAGTGACTTCAGCTTGTCCAGATCCGCCTTCTCAAAGCTTTTCTCATCCACGGAAAGTCTGCCGTCGGCATCCACGGTAATGCCCGCTTTCTCCAGCGTCTTCTCATTCGCTCTGGCGTTGCTCTTCAAGGAGTTCGCCGCACGCAGAATGCTCTTCGTCTTGGAGTCGTCCGCCCGATCCAGCAGTGAATTATAATCGTCCACATATGACTTCACCGCCTTATAGATGGCATCACGGTCATACTCCTGCGTCTTCGTGCCGTCCTCCGCGGTCTTCTCCACTTTGTTGAACACGGAATCTTTTCCGGTTGCTGTCAGCTTGGAAAGCGACTTCTCCGCACTCTCCGCCGCGCTCTCAATCCGGGTTAAGGTCTTCGTGTCATCCTTCGCGGTTGAGATCGAAGGGCTTACCTTCGCGGTGCTGTCCGTGGAATCCGACTTGCTGTAATAGGAACTCAAAAGCTTGAAATAGCTTCCGTTGCGGATCGTCGCATAATCGGAATAATTGATTCCGAGCAGATCGCTTCCGCCTCCCAGCAGAGAGGAAGTTGTATTGTTCCGGTTCAGACTGGAAAATAACACTCCCAGTGATGATGAATCATATCCTGAAATACTTGCCATGCTCTATCACTCCTTTGAAAAAAAGCATCTGACCTCCGTGTCAGAATGTTGATCCGGCTGTTGCATTTGTGCACAATACCCTCTTGTTATCTCATGTTCTATATCGTCATTTTAGCCCGAAACCTTAGATTTTTCAAGCATTTTCTGGTGATTGTCCTTATTAAAATGTTTAACTATTGTTCATAGTTTATTCATATCTTATTGCTACAATAAAATTATCAAAAAACAAGACAATTCGTTACAATATATTTGATAATTTTTTCATAATAGCCCAGGCACGCGAGTGTCTGGGCACTCCTCATTTTAGGGGTTTTTTCGGAAATTTTTAAGCCAATTCTTCCGCTTCCGGCATTTTTCTATCTGCACAGACAAAGAGGGGCGCCGCACATGTGCGGCCCCCCTCTCTTCTCCAGATTCATCTGATCTGTATTATTTCTGATCATTATACTTTACATCACGCACATCATAACCGTGGCGCTCCAGCACACGTACCACGCGCTCAAAATCCGGTGCCTCCACCCGAAGGAAGATCTCTGCCAGATCCATAACATCCGTCGGAATCACCATCATATTGCAGATGTCTCCGCCCTCTTTGGCAATCAGTTCACAGATCTTGCCGAGCACACCGCGGATATCATACGTGTAGATTGCCATGGAATTGTGCTTGTTACCGAAGATCTTCTGATATTCCTTGAATACCGCCTGCTGCGTCACGATTCCAAGCAGCTTGTTCTGCTCGTTCGTGATCGGAATAAAACGAACTTTGGAGGTGATAAACATTGCTGCCGCTTCCTCAATCCGTGTATTCTCACCGATGGTCTCAATTCTTGTCTTCATGAACTCCATCACTTTTCGCTGTGCAAATTCTTCTCTGGTCCCTGTATAGTTCCGGAAAAATTCCTCAAACAAAAACTGTTTGGACAAAACACCCACAAACTGCTGTCCGTCCACTACCGGAAGCGAGAGAAGTCCCTGCTCGTCGATAATCTTCATTGCCTCTTCTACCGTATTCTCCACGCTGATACACGCCAGCTTACTGAAAGGCATCATAATTGCTTTTACACGCATAACCAATACCTCCTGTCTGCTTTTATTGTAAGTATATTATACACTAAATATTCTCAATTTGCCAGTCTATCGGTGCGATTCCGTGCTCCTCAAGAAATGCGTTTGCTTTGCTGAAATGACGGCACCCGAAGAAGCCCCGGTATGCCGAGAGCGGACTCGGATGCGGTGCCGTTAAGATCAGATGCTTCGGATTCGTAAGCATCGGCATTTTCGACTGTGCAGGTCTGCCCCAGAGGAAATACACGATCGGGCGATCCTGTGCATTTACCGCCTGGATGACCGCATCCGTAAACTGCTCCCAGCCTCTTCCCTGATGGGAATTCGCCTGATGTGCGCGCACCGTAAGCACCGTGTTGAGCAGAAGCACTCCCTGGTCCGCCCACTTTTTCAGATATCCGTTATTCGGAATATAGCAGCCCAGATCATCATGCAGTTCCTTATAGATATTCTGCAGGGACGGCGGAATCTCCTTTTGCTCCGGCAATACGGAAAATGAAAGCCCGTGCGCCTGGTTTACATTGTGATAGGGATCCTGCCCCAGCAAAAGCACCTTCACCTCGCTAAGCGGCGTAAAATGAAACGCGTTAAAAATATCCTCCGCCGGCGGATAAACCACCGTTCTGCTGTACTCCTCCCGCACAAATGTGTATAATTCCCGGTAATACGGCTTTCGGAATTCCCCCTGGATTGCCGGAAGCCAGTCATTGTCAATCATCGACATATCCTTCTACTCCTTCTTCCTCAGACAGCAGTGTGGGCGCACCGTGCTATCGCCGCACAGATACGCCCCTCTCTGCCAGATCGTTCTTCAGATCCATAATCTCCAGTTCTTTATAGTGAAACAGGGACGCTGCAAGAACCGCGTCCGCTTTTCCCTTTGTCAGCGCATCATAAAAATGATCCTTCGTCCCGGCGCCACCGGAAGCAATCACCGGAATCGACACATTTTCCGCGACCTGTCTGGTCAGCTCAATGTCATATCCCGCTTTCGTGCCGTCGCAGTCCATGCTTGTCAGAAGAATCTCCCCTGCACCAAGCCGGTCTGCCTTCATCGCCCACTCGATGGCATCCAGTCCCACATCAATCCGTCCGCCGTTCTTATAGATATTCCACCCGGAACCGTCCGCGCGTCTCCTTGCGTCAATCGCCACCACCACGCACTGGCTGCCGAATTTGTCTGCCGCCTCCGAGATCAGTTCCGGCCGGTTGATCGCGGAAGAATTGATTGCAATCTTGTCTGCGCCCTCACGGAGCAATGCCTTAAAATCATCCACCGTCCTTATGCCGCCTCCGACCGTAAACGGAATGAACACTCTCTCCGCCACGCGGCGCACCATATCGACCACGGTATTTCTGGCATCCGAGGTAGCTGTGATGTCCAGAAATACCAGTTCGTCCGCACCCGCCTTATCGTAGGCTGCCGCAATCTCCACCGGATCTCCGGCATCCCTCAGATTCACAAAATTAACACCCTTTACCACACGCCCGCCATTCACATCCAGACAGGGAATCACTCTCTTTGTAAACATCGCATGCCTCCGCTATATTTCCGCAAAATTCTTCAGTATCTGAAGTCCCACTGTGCTGCTCTTCTCCGGGTGAAACTGGCACGCAAACAGGTTGCCCTTCTCCACGGAAGCATGAATCGTCACGCCGTACTCTGTGGTCGCCTTCACAATCGACGGATCTTTCGCTTTCAGGTAGTAGGAATGCACAAAATAGACATACGGCTGTTCCTGCAATCCGGCAAACAATCTTCCCTCATGTGGAAAATCAAGGGAATTCCAGCCGATGTGCGGAATCTTAAGCCCCGGTGCCTCCGGGATCTTCACGATCTCTCCGTCCAGCAGATGAAGACCCTCCACGCCGCTGCTCTCCTCGCTGCCCTCAAACAGCAGCTGCAGCCCCAGGCAGATGCCGAGAAACGGCTTCTCTTCCTGCACGACCTCGCGGATCACCTGATCCAGCTCGTATTTCTTCAACTGCTGCATTGCCGTTCCAAAAGAGCCGACGCCCGGCAGTACCACTCTGTCTGCCCGGCGTATGCTGTCATGGTCTCTCGTGACCACACATTCCTCTCCCAACGCGAGGAATGCCTTCTCAACACTTTTTAAGTTACCTGCGTCATAGTCTATAATTGCAATCATTCTCTCACTCCGTCGATGTCATCCAAGTCCTGCTGCCGCCAATATCGAATAAAGCTCCTGTGAGTAGGTATCCCGCTCACTCTCCGCGTACAGTTCCTGTGCGCGCTCCTGCGTAAGTCCGAATCCTGCCAGTCCTGCCACCGCCTGGTTCCTTACTTTCGCAAGTTCTCCGGAACAGCCGTAAGCCGCAGCCTCCTCGCTGTACTTATCGCATCTTCCGACCGCGCGGATCAGGGAATCCAGTGCCATGTCGTAAATACCGTTTTCCATAAAGGTCTGGTACGCCTGATATTCTCCGGCTGCATTCGCCATGATGCTGTACTTCTGGTAAGTCTCCCGATCTGCCTCCTTGACCGTAAGGCCGCTCACTTCCGCGAACGCCGCCTGATAGTCGCCCAGTTCATACGCCTGCTTGGCATTGTTGAAGCTCAGGGTATATCCGAACAGATTCGTTCCCACCAGGACAAGTGCGAGGAAAGACGCCGCCATGACCATAATCAGCGCCACCGGCTTCTTCGGAAGCGGCGGTGTATTGTCCGGCTCCTTCGGCTTCTTCGGCTTCTTGGCTTTCTGTGCTTTTTTCTCTGCCTTCGCCTTCTTCGCCTGTGCTTTCTTCTCCGCCTTTTCTTTCTTCTCCTGCGCCTTCTTCTCTGCTTTTTCTTTCTTCGCCTGCGCTTTCTTCTCTTCTTCTGAAATCTCCGGTTCCGCCTGTGCCTCCGGCTCGGCTGCCCCCGTTCCTTCCAGTTCCTGTAAAAGCTTCAAGTTCTCATCGGAGAGATCATCCAGATCCGCTGCCTGCTCTAAACCTTCCGGCTGCAGCTCTCCGGCATCCGCTGGTTCCTCCTCCGGCTCTTCCTCCTCGCCAAACAGCGCGTCGCCGATTCTCTTGAACAGGCTCTTCTTCTTTACAGGAGCCTCATCCCCGGCATTCGCCCCGTCCTTTTTCTTCTTTTTGCGGCGCTTTTTCTTTTTCCCGTCGTCCTCGTCCTGTGCCTCATCCGCAGTCTCCGGCATTGCCGTCACATCCGGTATTTCTGCTTCTGTGTCTGCTGCCGGGGCAGCGGTATCCGCCATCTGACCCATATCCGGGAAATCGCCCTCCGACTGTAACAGATCCATCAGATCCGAATCGTCGTCCTGGAAATCGCCGATCGTATCGACCATAAGATCCCCGTCCTCCGACGCGTGGGCAGTCTCCGCCGGTTCTGCACCGCCGGCGCTCTCATCTGTATCCCTTGCACTGTCCAAAATGCCATCCAGATCCTTAAAGAACTGATCATTCTCCTCCGTTGTCTTCTGTGTTCTTTCCTCTCCAGGCGCCTGATCCAGCTCATCCTCGAACTGTCTGATAAACGCGTCCGCATCCCCGCCCAGATCTGTATCCGCCTCAAAGGACTTTAAAAAATCGTCTTCCTCACTCATACCAGCTTTTTTAGTCTCCTGTTCTTTTTCTGCATAAAGCCCGTCCGCCGTATCGCCTGGCTCCGTCTCACGGGCTGCTCCGGCAGGACTTTCTCCCTCTACGGAGTGCAGCAACCCATCCAGATATTCCTCTGCATTGCTCATACGATACCTCCATCGACCTATAACTTAAGCAGGGGATGTGATCCTGCTCCATCACATCCCCTCTTCATTTCATTCTCAGTCCATGCTCTTGTCAATCAAGTCGTCAATCGCCGAAACAAGATTACCAATCTCCGGCTTTGTCAACTGGGCATCCGCTCCAAGCTGCTCTCCCTTGATGCGCATCTCCTCATTTACAAGAGATGAGAAAATAATCAATGGAATCTTCTTCATATTGTCGTTTGTCTTAACCAGCTTCGTGAGACGGTGTCCATCCATCAACGGCATCTCAATATCTGTGATAATGCAGTGTACTTTCTCACGCACATTGCCCGCTTTTTCAAACTCCTGCAGCTTATCCCATGCCTCCTGACCGTTCATCGTCACAATCAGGTTCGTGTAGCCCGCCTTCTTCAGGCAGTCTGTGATCAGTCTGCTAAGGAGCGGGGAATCCTCCGCGATCAGAATCGGAGAGTCGCAGCGCTCACGCTGTCCCATGTCGTCCATATCGGACATCTTCAGTCCTGTCTCCGGGCTGATGTCCGTTACAATCTTCTCAAAATCAAGGATGATGATCAGCTTGTCATCCATCTTGATGACACCGGTCGATGCGCTGTTCTGTTCGGTATTGATCGTGGCATCCGGCTTGATGATCGCTTCCCAGGAAACACGGTGGATGCCAATCACGGCATCTACGTGAAATGCAATGTTTAACTTGTTAAAGTTCGTAATGATAAAAAGTCCCTCTGTCTTCGCATCATCCGGCATTCCCAGACAGCGCTTCAGATTCACCACAGAGATCATCGTATCACGCGGCATGAAGATTCCTTCGATACTCGGATGTGAATTTGGGACAGGCGTAACCGGCTGATAGGTTAAAATCTCCCTGATCTTTGCAACATTGATCCCATAATGATTGTTTCCCAAGGTAAATTCCAGAACTTCCAGTTCGTTTGTTCCCGATTCCAATAATATATTTGTATCCATTCGTCTCTCTCCTCTCGCGTAATACCGCAACGTATCTATCTGACTGCATTATAGCACATTGGTACCTGAAATGCATTGTTTTTCATGTGTTTTACAGAATAATTTGTATCATTTGATCCATTTGCACATACAGTTCCACACTGTCTGCCGACGCCACATCATCCGGCACCTGGAATACAAGTACCAGACGGGTGCTCCCTCCCGCAGGGATCGTGCCTTGATAGGTGGAAAAGTCTGTATCCAGCAATGTGGTTTCCGCCGTGCTCTTGACCGACTGGTTCAAAACAACCGTAAACTTCGGGTTGACACTTAAAATGTCAAGACCGGCTCCGTCCGCCCCGGTATTGGCCACATCTATGGACAACACCAGATACTTCTTTCCGGCATCCGGCGTCATCTCATAATAATCGCCCTCCATGTACCCCGGTGCAAGCTGTGCGCCCGCATAGGTCATCTGAATGCCGTCGACTCCGAACAGTTGGTCCAGAGATGCCGATCCGGCTGCCGCCACCGACACGGCAGGTGCCGTATCTTCCGCCGGTGCGGACGTTCCCGCCTCCGACGCGCCCTGCGCATCCGGCGTCTGAGGCACGGATACATCCTCCTGCACCGTCTCCTCCGGCTCTTCCGGACTCACATACGTCAGACCTTCCCGCTGATACGTGTTGTACTTCGTGACGATATGCGCCGCATAATTGACAATGACGTTCTCCTCGTCATCTGTCAGGTCGTAGAGTGCATCCCCGCACCCGCCCAACAGCATCGTTGCAGCCATCACCGCTGCCATCATCTTGATTCTTGTTCTTCTCATAGGATTCCATTCCTCACGCAAAGTATAAACTAACATTATGTTAGCATTTTAAAGGAAATATAGCAACAAAAAAATATTTTGCCGCATCATGATGCATTATGACTGTTTTCCTTTTTCCAGTTCAAACCAGAATTCCACGCCATCCTCATGGTTGATCACGCCGCACTGCTGATGGAACGAGTCCATGATCGCCTTCACAATGGAAAGACCGATTCCGCTGCCGCCGTACTCTCTCGTGCGCGCCTTATCGACTTTGTAGAACTTGGACCAGATTTTATCGATATCCTCCTCCGGAATCGAATCTCCGGTATTGAAAACGCTGATACGGACATTCTTCTCCTGCTCCCTGCAGCGGATGGAAATCTCCTTTTTCCCGCCCGCATAATGAATGGCATTGCTCAGGTAGTTCGTCAAGACCTCCTCCGTCATAAATTCATCCGCCCACACATAAATGGGCTCTGCGGGACATTCCGTCACCGTAATGCCGCTCTGCCCGATGAGAATATCCACCGAGTGCAGCACGCCCCGGATGAGCTCTGTTAAGTCGAAGCGCTCCATCGTGATCGTCTCGTTTCCGGACTCCAGCTGGTTTAACGTCAGAAGCTTCTTTACCATCTGATTCATCTTATCCGCCTCATCCATAATGACTTCACAGTAAAAATCCCGGCTCTCCGCGTCATCGTTGATGCATTCCTTCAAGCCCTCCGCATATCCCTGGATCAGGGCGAGCGGCGTCTTTAATTCATGCGATACATTCGAGAGGAATTCCTTGCGCTGGCGGTCTATCTGCGTCTTTTTCTCAATGTCTAAAAGGAGCTGGTTGTTTGCGCTTTTCAATTCCGAGATCGTATGCTCGAGTGCCTGCGACATCTCGTTCATGTGTGTGCCGAGTTCATCGATCTCATTGCGCCGCCTTCCCTTCGGCGTATAGCAGACCTCAAACTCCAGCTGGGTCATATGCTTGGAAATCTCAGTCAGTTCCAGGATCGGGTCGGTGATTCTCCTTGAGATGAAGACCGACACAACCGTGCTCACCGCAATCGCCAGGATCCCGACGTACAGCAGGAACTGGTTCGACGTCTTGGCACTCTCCCGGATGCTCTCTAACGCCGACCGCATCAGCACCAGATTGCCGTTTGAGAGGGTTCCGTACAATACCAGATATTCCGCATCCAGCCTGGTGTCCGTTCTTCTCTGGATCACATAGTCCTCCGCCTGCGCCAGCACCGTGGTCTCATTCTGCGTACCGCCGAAAATAATGTCCGTAAACTCGATTAACATGCGCTGTGTATCGTTCACGGAGGATCTGACAATCGTGCGGTCCGGGCTGATCACCATGACCGTGATATTGCCGTTTGCACAGAGATTGTCAAATGTCACATCAAATGAGCTGTCGTCAAGGCTTCCGTCCTCGCTCGCCGCGTCAATCGTAGCAAATCCGGACAGCAGTACATTTTCCTTGTTCATCACATAGTAGCGCTCCAGAAATACCGTGTTGAGCACCCAGCAGAGAGCCACGGTTCCCGCCACCAGACCGATGATGATTGCGGCGATTTCCCTGGTCAGTCCGCCCTCTTTCGGATGCCTGCCGCGCCCCTGTCTCTTTTTATCAAAAAGTCCCTTCATTCCGCGTCACTTCCATTATTCTTCCGTCACTTCAAATTTGTAGCCCATGCCCCAGACTGTCGAGATATATCTTCCCTTATCGCCCATCTTGGCACGCAGCTTCTTGACATGCGTATCAATCGTTCTCGCATCGCCAAAGTAATCGTAATTCCAGACGCTGTTCAATATCTTCTCGCGCGAGAGCGCAATCCCCGCATTTTCCATAAAATATGCCAGCAGTTCAAATTCCTTGTAGCTTAAGTCGATCCGCTCTCCGTCGACCGTCACCATGTGGGCTGCCTTGTCAAGAACGATTCCTCCCATGGAGACCGACGCTTCCTCATCCTGTGTCTTTCCGCTCCGGCGCAGAATGGCTCCGACGCGTGCGACCAGTATCTTCGGAGAAAAAGGTTTGGAAATATATTCGTCCACACCGAGTTCAAATCCGTTCAGCTCGTCGCTCTCCTCGCCTTTCGCCGTCAGCATAATAATCGGAACCTTCGACGTCTCCCGGATCTCCCGGCACACTTCAAATCCGTTGCGCTTGGGCATCATGACGTCCAAAATAATCAGCGCAATGTCTTTTTCCCGGTAAAATAAATCGAGGGCTTCCTCGCCGTCTCCCGCTTCAAGCACCTCGTATCCCTCTCTCACAAGGAAATCCCGCACCAGCTTGCGCATTCTGCTCTCATCATCCACCACCAGAATTCTGATCTTATCCATGTTCCCGTATCCTTTCCGCTTTTTATCGTCATTCTAACAGCTACTTATGAAAAATCTGTGTATTTTCCATCCTATTCCGGCATGATTCCGAGTTCCTTTTCCTTCGCCTCGATCGCTTCCTGCCTCTGGTCCAGCCGCTCCTCCCACGCCTCGTATTTGTTGATCAGCTGACTCTCGTAGTTTAACACCGTCGTATTATTGGTCGTCGCCGTAATCGCAAACATCGCCACGACGCAGGCCGCCAGAATCAGCGCGATCCAGCGCACAATGCGGTAGCGTCTCCTGTAGTCCGCATTTTTTACCACAGTCTGTGTCTTCGGCTTCTGTGACGGCGCGCGCTTCGCCTTGCGGAGACTCTCCTCCACCTGCGGGTGCTGCACCGGAATCGGGAAAATATCTTCCTTCCGGATAAACGGAATCGACTGGAGATATTCCTGTAAGTCTTTCAGATAAGAATAGCCGACTGCCGTGTCAAACAGCCGCTGCTGTATCATTTTATTATAAATGCGGAGTACCATCTCAGGGTCGTCCATCTGGGCTTTCTCCTTGACGTATTTTACGCCCTCCGCCTCTTTTCTCGCCTGCGCGGCTTCCGCCTCATTTGCAAATAAAAATCCCTCCACGACCATGGAGATCTTTTCCTGTTCTTTTTGTCTTTTCTCTACAGACATTCTTCGATCCTCATCTCTTCCGTTTCTGCTGTGATTTTGCTCTTATTATAGGAAATGGCGGTGTGAATTGCAAGTCAGGAAGATATAAAGATTCCGCATTTTCCCGCAAAAAAAGCGCCCTGCATGGCGCTTTTTGAGATGGACCAGACGGGAATCGAACCCGTGTCCGAAGAATAATCCCCTGTCCTTCTACGAGCTTAGTCTGTCCTTTGACATTCCCTCTGCCGTCCGGGAACAGACACCCTTACGGTTTTGGTAGCTTCATGGTACGCCCGCAGGCTCAAAGCTTTGCCTGTGTCGTTTCTCACATCGTCGAAGCCTGGGTCCTAAAGTGTGAGTGCTCTAGGTCAGACTGCTGCCATTAGGCAGCGTATGCTAAATTATCTTCAGCGTTTAAATTTAATTGTGGAATTTGACGCATCCCGTGCGGCTCGCTTCTCCAGCTTCATATTCCCCGTCGAAACCTTTACTGGCCCCTGTTATTTATAAAAAATCTAATACAGATTCTTTACCTTGAAATCACGCTCTGCCTCGCGGCGCATGTCTTTCTTCGCAATGTCCTGCCGCTTGTCATAGAGCTTCTTACCTTTTGCAAGTGCAATCTCCACCTTCACGAGGCTTCCCTTCAGATATACCTCCACCGGAACAAGTGTGTAGCCCTGCTCGGCAAGCTTTCCCGTCAGCTTCCGGATCTCTGACTTGTGCATCAGAAGCTTCTTGGGGCGGAGCGGATCTTTGTTGAAAATGTTGCCCTTTTCGTAAGGGCTGACGTGCATACCGTAGACGATGACCTCACCGTTCTCGATTCGCACAAACGCCTCCTTGATCGAGCACTTGCCCATGCGCATGGACTTCACTTCCGTCCCGTGCAGTTCAATACCCGCCTCAAACCGCTCCTCCAGAAAATAGTCATGGTAGGCTTTTTTGTTGTTTGCGATTAACTTCTTCTCGGTCTTTGCCATCCCGACCATCCTCCTTCGCTTTCTGTCTGCACTGCCGCTTTTCCTCTGCACTGCTGTTACAGTATACCCCACAAATTTTTATTCTGCAATAAACTTCTGGTTTAATTTTTCATTTTCTTCGTCTTCTGTTCCGGTAACGACACGAAAGTCGATCGTTCGCATAAACGGATCTGTCGCTGCCACGACAACCTTTACCTTCTGACCGAGCTTGTAGCGCTTTGCGGTGGTCTCCCCGATCACTTCGTAGGTACTCTCACTGTAATGGAAATAGTCGTCGGTCAGCGTCGTCACATGCACAAGTCCCTCCACGGTATTCGGCAGTTCGACATAGAAGCCCCACTCGGTCACGCCCGAAATGACGCCCCAGAACTCTTCTCCCAGATGTCCGGACATGTACTGTACTTTCTTCAACTTGTCGCACTCGCGTTCCGCCTCATCCGCGCGGCGCTCCATCTCGCTGGAATGCTTTGCCACCTCCGGCAGAATCTTCTCATAATGCTCGATCCGCTTCGCGTTCATTCTTCCGCGCAGATTGTCCTTGATGATCCGGTGAATCTGCAGATCCGGATAACGGCGGATCGGCGAAGTGAAATGGCAGTAATAAGAAGTTGCCAGTCCGAAATGCCCGGTGTTTACGGTGCTGTATTTCGCCTGCTTCATCGAGCGGAGCGTCAGCCGGCTGATTAACGCCTCCTCCGGCGTCCCGTCGATCCGAAGCAGCAGCTTCTGGAGTTCCTTTGGATGCACTTCATCCTGCCCGATATGAATGGAATAGCCGAAATTATTGATAAATGTCGCCAGTTTGTGGATTTTCTCCGTATCCGGGTTCTCGTGGGTACGGTACACAAACGGCAGTTCCTGCCAGAAGTAATCCTGCGCCACCGTCTCGTTGGCAAGCAGCATGAAATCTTCGATAATCTTCGTCGCAACATTGCGCTCATACGGCTTGATCTCTACCGGACGTCCCTGTGCGTCCAGAATAATCTTCGTCTCCGGAAAATCAAAATCAATCGAACCGCGCTTCATCCGTTTTTTGCGGAGAATCGCCGCCAGATCCCGCATCCGTTCAAACATCGGCACAAGTTCCTCATACTCACGGATCTCCGCCTCATCGTGATCCTCCAGAATCTTTTTGACACTGGTGTAACTCATGCGGCGGTCAACCTTAATCACCGTCTCGGCAATCACATGGTCGATCACATTTCCCTTCGCATCCACGGTCATGATGCAGCTGAGCGCCAGCCGGTTCTCCCCCGCATTCAGCGAGCAGATACCGTTGGAAAGCGCATGCGGAAGCATCGGGATCACGCGGTCGACAAGGTAGACGGATGTGCCGCGCTTTAGCGCCTCCACGTCAAGTGCACTGCGCTCCTGCACATAATTCGTGACATCCGCAATGTGAACACCCAGACGGTAGACATCCCCCTCCTTCGTCAGGGTGATGGCATCGTCCAAATCCTTTGCGTCCTCTCCGTCGATCGTCACCGTCTGCCAGTCTCTTATATCCATGCGGCCTGCCATATCGGCTGTGCTGACCTCTCCTGCCACGCGCTCCACCTGATTCATGATCTTCTCCGAGAACTCGGTCGGCAGATCATAGCCGCGCACGATCGAGAGAATATCCGTCCCCGGGTCGTTCACATGTCCCAGAATCTCTACGACCTTTCCCTCCGGCTTTTTTCCATTGCCGCCGAAGTCCGTCAGTTCCACCACGACCTTATGTCCGCTCACCGCTCCCTTGGAGCGCTCCTGCGGGATAAAAATATCCTGTCCGAATCTCGGATTGTCCGGCACAGCGAACCCGAATGTCTTGCTTTTTTCATAGGTACAGACAATCCGGCTGACCCCGCGGGTCAGAATCTTTGTGATCTGCCCCTCTCTGCGCCGCCCGTGCCCCTCGGCGCGTGTCAGCGCCACCTGCACGGTATCGCCATGAAACGCACTGTTCACCTGGGATTCCGGAATAAAAATATCCTCATCTTCCCCTTCGACCGTCACAAAGCCAAACCCTCTCGGATGCGCGGTAAAAACGCCTGTCAGGAATTTACCCTCCGACTTCATATACTTGCCCTTCGATGACACTTCCACTTTTCCCTCCGCCACAAGCGCATCCAGCACTTCCGCAAGGTCTCTTCTGTCACTCTTTGGCACATTTAATACTGCCGCGATCTCCTTTGCCTTCATCGGCACATATAGCTCATCGCAGATCAGTCCGTAGATTGCTTTTTTTCGTTCCTGTAAAAGTTCTTCTCTCATATCCTTCCTCTCCACAACAAAAAAGCTGCCGCAGATGCGACAGCCTCATTTTTAAAAGATTCCCAGATTCAATACAGCGGCAATGATGATGAACAGCGCAACCAGAATCTTGGTTCCCGTCACCAGCCGACCTTCCATGGAACGTCCTTTGTTTCTTCCCCAGTACGTATCTGCCGCTCCGGCGATCGCTCCGAGTCCTGCGGACTTTCCTTCCTGTAATAAGATAATGACTGTCAACGCCAAACAAATCAGTATGAAAACAACGGTTAAAATCGTCTTTAAAATTGCCAAAATAATTCCCTCCTACGGTAATCAACTCACAACTTTAGCTATTATAGCATACTCCCCCCGCGTTTTCAACTGTTTTTTACGCTCTCCCGAAAGGCTCCGCCGGAGAAAACTGCGCCGTCTCGCCAAGCTCCTCCTCAATCCGCAGAAGCCGGTTATACTTTGCGGTGCGCTCCGCCCTGCACGGCGCGCCGGTTTTGATCTGCCCCGCATTCACCGCGACCGCAAGATCCGCGATAAACGCATCCTCCGTCTCCCCGGAGCGGTGGGAGATCACCGTGTGATAGCCGGCACACTGCGCCATCTCGATGGCGTCCAACGCTTCCGTCAATGTGCCGATCTGATTCACCTTTATCAGCACCGCATTTCCCACATTTAATTTGATGCCGCACTTGATCCGCTTGGGATTTGTGACAAACAGATCATCGCCGACAAGCTGCATTCCGTCTCCCAGACGCGCGGTCAGACTCTGCCAGTCCTCCCAGTCATCTTCCTGCAGACCGTCCTCGATCGACACAAGCGGAAAACGCTTTGCCAGATCTTCGTAGAGCGCGATCATCTCCTTTGCATCCCTGCAGATTCCATTCTCCCCCGGAAAATGGTACATTCCCGTCTCTTCATTATATAACTCACTCGCCGCGGCATCCATCGCGTAGACCACGTCTTTCCCGACCGTATAGCCCGCCTTTTCCACCGCTTTTCCAAGATACCGGAACACCTCCCCGGCATCCGCAAGATCCGGCGCAAAGCCGCCTTCATCGCCGACCGCCGTCGCATATCCCTCCTCGTTTAAGATCTGGCGCAGGAAATGATATACCTCCGCGCCCATGCGCAGCGCTTCCCGATAGCTTTTCGCGCCGATGGGAAGGATCATAAATTCCTGAAAATCCAGGGAATTCTTCGCATGGACTCCGCCGTTTATGACATTCATCATGGGAACCGGCAGCCGCTTGGCGTTGCCTCCGCCAATATAACGGTAAAGCGGCATATCAAGCGCCGCTGCCGCCGTCTTCGCGCAGGCGAGTGAGACGCCTAAGATCGCATTCGCCCCAAGATTTCCTTTGTTGTCTGTCCCGTCCAGCTCAACCATTCTGCGGTCGATGAGTGCCTGATCCAAAACATTCATTCCAAGAAGCGCTTCCCGGATCTTTGTGTTGACGTGATCCACCACCTTCTTCGTGCCCAGTCCGAAATACTCCCTGTCGCCGTCCCGAAGCTCCACTGCCTCAAATCTTCCGGTGCTCGCTCCCGACGGAACCGATTCCCGCGCCGTAGTCTTTCTCCCCGTTGTCTCCGTCTCGGCGGTCACTTCCACCTCCACGGTCGGATTGCCGCGGGAATCCAGGATCTCCCGCGCGTGTACCTCTGTAATTTTCATAGTAAGTGCCATAAAAAATCCCCTTTCGCGTAACATACTTCTGCATCGTAGTATGTCCCGCAAAAGGGGAAAGTATTACTCGAGAATTCTTCCGTCCGTAGAGATAATGTCTACCTGCCACGGAATCATCTTACCGCTTGCCGCGAGTGCATTTTTCACCGCCTGCTCGATTCCTCCGCAGCACGGCACTTCCATGCGGACCACGGTAATGCTCTTAATATCGTTCTGCGCAATGATCTGAGTCAGCTTTTCCGAATAATCCACATCATCCAGTTTCGGACATCCGATCAGTGTGATGTGATTGCGGATATATTTTTTGTGGAAATTCGCATATGCATACGCTGTACAGTCCGCAGCCACCAGAAGCTTTGCTCCGTCAAAATACGGGGCGCGCACCGGAACCAGCTTGATCTGTACCGGCCACTGTGTCAGTTCCGACGTAAGTTCTGCCGCACTCTCCTCTGCGGCGGTCGGACAGACTGCCTGCTGCTCGTGGCGGATCGTTTTCGCCTGGGTTCCCGGACATCCACACGGAAGCGGCTGTGACGCCATCGACTGCTGCGCTGCTTTCTTTCTCTTATTCTCCTCAACTGCCGCTGCATCATAAGCCGCCGCCTCACGCTCCACAAAATGAATCGCATCCATCGGGCAGGCCGGCAGACAGTCGCCGAGTCCATCGCAGTAATCGTCCCGCATCAGCTTGGCCTTGCCGTTTACAATACTGATGGCTCCCTCGTGGCAGGCGTTTGCACATGCCCCACAGCCGTTACACTTTTCTTCCTCAATCTCAATGACTCTTCGTAACATCATATCCTCCATTCTAACACCGGTACGCATGCCGGAAATTCTCTCTTGACTTTTCTTCCACAGGATACTACAATAGCTTCAACATTTCTGTTGTTTTTACAACAAAAAGTCGAAAGGACGAAAAATAATGCAAACTTTCCAAGGATACGATGCCCTCTTGCAGGCTTCTCCCATTTTTTATGATATTGCACCCGAAGAAATCCACACTATGCTCAACTGTCTGTCGGCAAAAACGCTCTCCTATCCAAAGGGAAGCTTTCTCTTTCACTACGGCGACCATCTGGATTCTCTCGGTCTTGTATTAGAAGGATGCGTGGATGTCATGAAGGAGGATTTCTGGGGCAACACAAATCTGATGACCCGCTGCCGCCCCGGAGACATCTTCGGAGAATCTTATGCCATCCGCACAAACTGTGCACTGGAAGTCAGCCTCTACGCCGAGCAGAACTCCACTGTACTCTACTTAAACGTCGCAAAAATGATGACGCTCTGCTCCCGCGCATGTGAATTTCACAACCAGCTCACAAGAAATCTGCTCTCCGTTCTCGCCGAGCGCAATTTCCAGCTCGGGCAGAAATTAGAGCACATGACCAAACGGACCACCCGCGAAAAGCTTCTCTCCTATCTGTCGAGTGAGGCACGCAGATCCGGAAGTCTGTCTTTTGATATTCCCTTTAACAGACAACAGCTCGCCGACTATCTCTCCGTAGACCGGAGCGCCATGTCGAACGAGCTGTGTCATCTAAGAGACGAGGGTCTCATTTCATTTCAGAAGAACCATTTCACGGTGCAATTCCCTTCGTCTTGAGAAAATCCACCCAGATTCCGTATTTTGAGCCGTACAGATGCAGATTGTCAAACGTGAGATCCGCTCTTAAGTTTCCGTCTGCATCACATACGACGTCATTCACATCAATGTAAAAAATAGTCTGATTATCCGCAAGTTCCGCAATTCTCATATTGCGTTCATTGATTCCCTGATTGTTAAAAATCTTATCTGAGTCGGACTTCGCCTTTGCAACCCGCATGATTCCCTGCACATAAATGATCGCATCCGGCTGAAGTTCTCTAAATTTCTGAACCGACTGCACGTACTGCTCCATAAAACCGTCCAGGGTTCCTCTTCCCATCTCATTGATGCCGATCTGGAAGTAGATTTTGCCAAACTGCCGTCTGGAAAGCGCATCCTCAAGCGTGGTCTTCTCCCCATCCACATCACAGAACTTTTCCGTCCACATATCGTAGATTCCGAGTCCGGTAGTCGCGTAAAAAGTAGCATTGTCCAGCCCGCCGTAATCGCGCAGCCCCACGGTTCTCGAATCCCCGATAAAGACCGCGTCGTCGAACCAGTCGTCATTCACCATACAGAATTCCCGGGTGCGCGGTGCCTCTTCCGTCTCTGTCTCTCCGACCGCCTCCGTCCCGCCGGCAAGCTCAGTGTCAGAGACACTCTCCCCCGGCAGCAGGAGGGACGGCAGCTTTCCGTTCTCTCCCATGCCACCCGGCGCACCCGCATGACTCCACGGGAATATCCCGTCATGCAGTCCGTCAAACACCAGGACGAAGTATGGTGTCGTTCGTATATCAACCGTATAGTTCTTATATATTGTATCTTTCCCCAGATAGCCGGCAGCTGACAGCGCCGCCCACAGGAACAGCAGCGCAACCGTTACCGGACATTTCAAAAGCTTTCTCAAATCTATCCACCACACATTTAAAAATTAAAGTACAAAAACGGATTATTTGCCGACACCGCCAGATAATACATGCAAAGCCCGAAAATACCGAGCAGTATCACCCTGCCGATCCATTTGTGCTCGATCAGCCGGTAGCAGGTCTCCGGAAGCGGCGTCGAAAACAGCACGCCTAAAAGAAACAGCGGTGCATAGTCATTCAGATATTTTAAATAATCCAGATGATTGATGACCCCTGCTGCGTGCCCCGCAAACGGGAACAGCCGCGTCATATAAACGCCAAGCTCCGACAGGTCGGTGACCGCAAACGCCACCCAGCTGAGCGGAACAACAAACAATACATAAAGATGGCCGATCACCCTGCTTTTCTCCAGCAGGCGCAGCAGAAAGAGCTTTTCTACCAACAGGCAGCAAAGCAGAATCCCGCCCCAGATCAGGAAGTTATAATTCGCCCCGTGCCACAGCGCGGTAAGGCTCCACACCACAAACAGGTTGAAAAAGGTGCGCGCCTTTCCCTTCCGGTTGCCTCCCAGCGGAATGTAGACATATTCCTTGAACCATCTGCCGAGCGTAATATGCCATCTGCGCCAGAATTCCGTGACTGATTTTGAAATGTAGGGATAGCGGAAGTTCACCGGGAGTTCAAATCCAAGCATCTTTCCGATTCCTCTCGCCATCATCGAATATCCCGCGAAGTCAAAATACAGCTGCAGGGAGTATGCGAACGCTCCCATCCATGCAAGCTGCGTCGAGATGCTGTCGAACCCGATCATCCGGATGCTGTTCCAGAGTGTGCCGATCCGGTCTGCAATCACGACTTTTGCCGCAAGGCCGACAATCAAAAGCTTCATTCCCTCTTCCAGCTGCTGTGCCGTGATCGTTCGCTCTCTTCTCAATGCCACACGCACATCTGCGTAATTCGTGATCGGTCCCGATATCAGCTGCGGAAACATGGTCAGATACGTTCCCAGCCGAAGAAGAGACTGTTCCACCGGTATTCTTCCGCGGTACACATCAATCACGTACGCCATAATCTGAAACGTGTAAAAGCTGATTCCGAGCGGAAGTTCCGGTGCCAGTCCGCTGTATTTGAAGAAAAAAAGCACACCCAGATCATAACCGAGCGCAAGAAGCAATAATAATTTCTGTCTGGTTCCCCGCCCGTCCGTACTCTTCCGGTACATCAAACGGGTCAGTGTGTAATTAACCAGAACGCACGCGAGGAGAAGCATGATATAACTCGCCTCGCCAATCGTATAGAACACAATACTTCCCCCGAACAACGTGACATTGCGGTATTTTTTCGGGGTAAGATAATATATCAATAAAAAAATCGGCAAAAACCGAAATAAGAATTCAAAACTGCTAAATAACATTCCACAGACTCTTTCTATCTGACTTCTATCTACTGTATCCCTATCTACTATACCTCATTATAGGCGAAATATTACAAAATGGCGAACTATTACTGAAAGTTCGTGAAATTGTATCATTTTTGTCATAAACGCTTCATTCTGTAATCTTTTCGTAACTATTCTGCCTCAAACAGTGTCTCTATCTCACCGATGAAATAGAGCGAGCCAAACGCAACCGTGCGTCGTGTTTCATCGAGCTTCCCTCTCTGAAAGCAGGACACAAAATCATCCGCCGACGCAGCCGCAATTCCCTTCCGCCGGATGCAGGACGCCAGGGCGTCCGCCTGCAGCGCCCGCTCGCACTCCACCGTGCAGGTTGTAAAATCGATGGCGAGCGGCAGCAATTCGCCGATCATTTTCTCATAATCCTTATCCGCCATCACTCCCATGATAAAGTGGAACTTTTCTCCCGGAAAAAGCGCCACGAGACTCTCTTTTAACGCTTCCACGCCGTTGCTGTTGTGCGCGCCGTCCACCAGCAGGAACGGCTTTTTTGAGAGAATTTCCATCCTGCCCTTCCATACGGTCTTAGCGATTCCCTGACAAACCGCGCGCCTTACGCCCGCTTCCCGCTCTTTTGTCCCGCCGCAGATCCACTCTGTATGTCTCCGGAAAAATGCCTCCGCCCCGAGAAGCGCCGCGACGGCATTCTCGTACTGATGAACGCCGAGCATCCGCATGGACAGATCCCGATAGACTCCAAACGAAAAATACTGTCTGCCGTCGCGGTAAGTCTGCTCTCTTATCTCTAAGGGATCGATCTGCCGGAAGTCTGTAATGCCTTCCCTTCTGATCTCTTCCTCAAACACCGCTGTGACTTCCTGCTCCTGGCTCTCCAGCACAAGCGAGGTGCCTCTTTTGATGACGCCCGCCTTTTCCGCAGCAATCTCAGGGAGCGTATTTCCAAGTACCGCCATATGGTCATAACCGATCTTTGTGATCACGGTCACATCGGGCACGCCGATGGCGTTGGTCGCGTCCAGCCTGCCGCCGAGTCCGGTCTCTAAGATCATGACATCGCACCCGCGTTCCTTAAAATAGAGAACCGCCATGGCAAGTGTAACGTCAAACATCGTCGGCTGCACGCCAAAATCCATCGCAAGGAGCTGTGCGCCGATCCTCTGCGTATCTTCCTTAGAGATCATCTCCCCGTTTATCTGGATGCGCTCCCTGAAATCCACAAGGTGCGGGGAGGTAAACATCCCGACACGAAGTCCCGCCTCCCTTAAAATTGCGCAGAGAAAAGCAGAGACAGAACCTTTTCCGTTCGTCCCTGCTATGTGTATAAAAGGAATCCCCGCCTGCGGACTGCCAAGCACCTTTAACATGCGCCCGGCAACCTCCACTCCGGCAAGATTTCCGAATCTTCTGATCTGATTGATCTGATCTACAACTTCCTCATATGTCATCTGTGTCCCGCGTTCCTCTCCGGGCAGCAGAGACACCGCCGCGTGTCTTACACTGCCATGATTACGCCGCCATCATTTGCATACATACTGCTGACACCGGCAGTATTTATAATAATGATTTTCTTGAAATTTGCAAGCTTTTCTATGCGGGCTTTTACTGCTGCGGCACGCTCCGGGCAGTTGCAGTGCGCGATGGCAAGCACACGCTGCTCGCAGTCTTTTGTCCGCCCGATCATATCCTGCACCATTTTCTCAAGTGCCTTGTTCATACCGCGTGCCTGACCGAGCTGGCAGATCATGCCTTCCTTTGTGGAACCCATCACCGGCTTGATGTTGAGCGTATTGGCGATCAGTGCTTTCAGATTGGTCAGTCTTCCGTTCTTGCGCAGAGTCTCTAACGTCTCTAAGACAAAATAAGTATTCATGGAGCTGATGTACTCCTCCGTTCTGGCAACGACCTCCTCAAACGGAAGACCTGCCTCCTCGAACTCCTGAATCTTAAGACCGATGATCGTCTCCCCGATCGATGCAGACCTGGAGTTAAATACATATATCTGCTTGCCATCCTCGGGATGCTCCTCCTCGTAGAGATTCCTGCCGAGCTCTGCACTGTTGTAGGAGCCGCTCAGCTTCCCGGAAAGCGTCACCACATATACATGCTCCGCCTCTCCCGCATACGCCTGCATATACTGTTCCGGTGACGGGCAGGAGGACTTCGGTCCCGTGATGCTCTCCTTCACCCGGCGCAGAAAATCAAGCTGGTTAAATGTCTCATCATCCTTAATGCGGTAACCGTCCACCTCGAGCTCTAAGGACACCGTCTCAAAATGTCCGTCCTTCTTCAGTTCCTCCGGTAATTCCCCGCAGCTGTCCACAACAATCTTATACATAGCAATCCCTCCACCTGTTTATGGCATGTGTTTAATGTTATCAAAAAACCGTTAATATATTTTTAATTTCTATCGCATGTAGTATTGAATACTATGTTACATTAACACAAAAACCATTTTTTGTATAGAGGTAATTTATAAACTTTATCTTAAATCTTTCTTACCGGGCAATCGTAAAGTATGCCGTCACAAGATCCTTTAATGCCTGCTGGTCAGCGCTTCCCATCAGTTCCCTCGCGGAATGCATGGCAAGAAGCGGGATTCCGATGTCCACGGTCTTCACCGGAAGAAGCGCGGAAGCGATCGATCCAAGCGTACTTCCCCCCGGCATATCCGAGCGGTTCACGAACTTCTGGTACGCGATCTTCTCTCTCTCACAGATCTGCTGGATGATTGCAATGGCCTCGCAGTCTGTCGCATAGGACTGTGAGCTTGCCTCCTTGATACAGAAACCTCTCCCGAGCACCGGCTTGTTCGTAATATCCATTTTTCCTGCCTGGTTCGGATGGATGCCGTGCGCCACATCGACGGACAGCAGCATGCTGCGGTAGAGATCCTGCTCCGCAGTCTCTTCGCGTCCCAGCTCTTTTAAGATGCGGTTTAACATGTCGTGCAGCAGAATCGAGCCGGCGCCCTGCTTCGTGCGGCTTCCGATCTCCTCGTGGTCAAACAGCGCGATCAGGTTGATTCCTTCCGTTCTCTTCGCATCGATCAGACCGGAGACGAGCGCCGCGCAGGATGTCAGGTTATCCAGACGCGGACTTGAGATAAAATCATCGTTGAGACCGATGAATTCCGGGTTCTCCTTACAGTATACGGTCAGCTCAAAATCCAGAATGTCAGTCTTCTCCACGGACAGCTCGTCTGCCAGGAACGCAAGGAAATAATCCGCCTTTTTCTCCTCCTCCGGCAGCAGCGCAAAGACCGGAAGCATATCCGTCTGGCGGTTCAGCTCCACACCCTTGTTGACCTCGCGGTTCATGTGGATGGCCAGATTCGGAATCGTCAAAAGATTCTTTTCAGATACAAATTCGACGATCTTCGGAGCGAAGGCGTCCTGTGTGCGCACCGCCACGCGGCCGGCAATACCGAGCGGGCGATCCAGCCAGGTGTTTAAGATCGCGCCCCCGTATACTTCCACATTCACCTGCGCGTAACCGCATGCCGTCACATCCGCCGACGGCTTGATGCGCAGGCACGGAAAATCCGTATGTGCCGCCGCCATCCGAATCTGCGGCGTCTTTGTCTCCTGCCAGCCTTCTCCCACCGTAAACGAAAACAGTGTGGTGTCATGATGGTTTACATAATACCTTCCGTTTTTCTGCAAATCCCACGGCTCATCATAGGGCAGTTCCGAAAATCCCGCGCTCTCCAGACGCTCCCCACATGCACGCACCGCCTGTACCGGCGACACGCCTTTTTTCAGCAGATCAAATAAAAGTTCCGTTTCTTTCATGTCCATGTCCTCTTTTCTTCTTTATCTGTGACCCCTCCCGGGGCTGTTCTCTCAGCTTCCTATCATACCAGAAATCATATTGTGAAGCAAACCTTCCCAATCGGCTTTCTATTTGCCCCCAAACTGTGTTATACTACATGTTGGCAATGCGCCCAATACTATATGACACGGAGAAAACTATGATTGCACTTTCCCTACCGGAAATCAAAGATTTTATGAACAAACTGCTGTGCACGGACACGTTCGGACACTTTCTTCTAAAGGAAGCCGTCATCTTGGGCAGCGTCACCTGGAGCTTAGACGGCACGATCCAGCCCGATTTTTATTCATCGGATGAAGCCGATGCGCTCGGACTGACGGGACTTTCTTTTCTCCCGTTTGAACAGGTACGGCCGCAGTGTTTTGACCTGATCAAGGGCAGACGCACTCCTTCCTATTTTAAATTTGTCTTTCTGCTCTCCCCGAAGAATCTGGAACGGACACTGCTTTCGACCCACAGTTCTTTTACCCCGGAGGACATTACGGGAATGTTTATCAATCTGAAATTCCAGCAGAAAAAACTGCTCCTTACCACCGGCATTTCGTACCGGATTTTTTCCGTGGACAAGAGCCTCGATCAGGAGTGGGATTCCCTTGTAAAGCGCTTTCTCACTGCGCATGAAATTAGTTTTGAAGAACTTTAATTTATTACTTTACTTTTATAAATTCTTATGATATTGTACTAATAGCTGTAAGTTACAGTTAGTATTATTTTTGGAGGTACTTTTTGATGAAAGGTACAGTAAAATGGTTCAACAACCAGAAGGGTTACGGATTCATTTCTGACGAGTCAGGCAACGATGTATTCGTACATTACTCAGGACTTAACATGGAAGGTTTCAAGTCTCTTGAAGAGGGCGCTTCCGTAGAGTTCGACGTTGTAGAAGGATCCAAGGGACCGCAGGCAACCAACGTAACTGTAGTAAAATAATTACTGCAGGCGGTAGACTTACCGCGTTAAATCACTAGTTTCATGTACCTTTTTCTTAAAATAGACTTGTTTTATTTGTTAGATTAAGATATTGTAAACAATGGATTTAAAAAGAGTCTGTCACAAGTTTTCTTGTGGCAGACTCTTTTTGTGTCCGTCTTTAGCAGATCATGTTCGGATTGTCCTGTTTATTCAGGCATTTCATCACATTGACGATGCCGCTCTCCGCCATGCTTTTTACCGCTTCCTCTGTATAAAACGCAATATGCTGCGTCATCGTCACATTCGGGAACTGTCTCAGATACGCCATATTCCGGTTTGCAAGTATATCCGACCGGCGGTCCATATGGTAGATTCCCTCCTCATGCTCGATCACATCCAGTCCCAGCGCACCGATCTTTCGCGTCTCGATTCCCTCGATGATATCATCCACACGCATCAGCTCTCCTCTTGCGCAGTTGATCAGAATGACGCCGTCCTTCATCTGGTCGATGGCGTGTTTATCAATCATGTGGCGTGTCTGGTTGGACAGCGGCGTATGCAGTGAGATAATATCACTCTTCGCGTACAGTTCCTCCAGAGAACAGTATTCGATTCCAAGCGCCGGATCGGCATTCTGCCGTCTGCTGTATGCCAGAATCCTGCAACCGAATCCCTGCAGGTTCTGCGCCACCTTCTGTCCGATCTTTCCCGTTCCGATGATACCGACGGTAAGATTGCGAAGCTCCCTTCCGATCAGCCCGCCAAGCGAATAATCATTGGCATTCCCCCGGAACAGCGCCTGCTTATAATTGCGAAGCGACATTAAAATCAGCATGACCGTGTACTCGGCAACGCCGTCCGGATCATAGTAGCCGTTGCAGACATGAACGCCGTTACTCTTCGCCGCATTCAGGTCAATATGGTCATACCCGATGGTACGTGTCGCAACGACGCGGATACGCCGCTTTGCGGTCTCCTCAATCAATGCGGCGTCCATCTTGGTATCTCCAAGAATCGTAATGCCGTCCGCTCCCTCGGCAAGATCGATGTTGTCCTGTGTCATCGGCCTCTGCACTAGTGTGATCTCTATCTGCTCCTGCTGCGCTGCGGCAAGCAGGTAATCTTTTTCATCCGGTCTCACTTCATAAGCTGTGATTTTCATGGGTATCCTCTCTTTCAAGCATTCTGCGCTATTTTCTAAAATGTGTTCACCGTGAACACGTTGTTATAGAATTATCATAAATTGCTCCGGTCTGCAAGCCGATGCTTTAAAGGGATGAATAATCCTTGTCATTTTTTTGTTTTTCCTTGCATAACAGAAAATATTGTGCCAAAATCAAGACAACAGACACTGACCCGGACAGGAGGTTCATGATGGAGCAGCCGATTTTATCTTTTCTTACCGCATATTTTTCTGACCTGCATATCCAGTGCAGACTGACAGACCGCAAACAGTTGGAACTGGCGGATCTGGATCTCGGACTGCGCAACAGTATCCTGATGCAGGAAGCCGATACGCAAAAACAGGCGCCGTTTCCGTTTGTACAGAACACCATCTATTTTATTGTGGATTACTACGAGTGCAATTATGCCTTTTTCCGTCTGCCGGATAAAAGTGCTTTCCTGTTCGTCGGACCCTTTCTCTGGAGAGAATTTGAGCACTCCCAGATTCTGTCGCTTATGAACCGGCTGGATATTCCGGCAGAGCTTTTTCCACAGTTGCAGGAATATTATCACGCTCTGCCGCTGATCGCGGACAAAGCCTCCATGACCGCCCTGCTGCGCCACGCCTATCAGTCGTTGGATGCCGGCGCGGATGTATCGGTACAGACCCTGCATTTAAAAGATCTCGAGACCAGAGAATCCTTTTTGGAAAAGCACCAGTTTGTCGTACCGGAGGACCCGGTCTTAAGCATGCACCTTCTTGAAGAGCGCTACCATATCGAGGACGAGCTGCTCGACGCCATCTCTCACGGCAACAGCGCCCGTGCCCTCTCCTTCATGGAGGCTCTCGGGAACCTGCGCTTTGTCCCCCGCACGGAGGATGCGCTCCGCAACCGCAAGAACCTGATTCTGACCTTAAACACGCTGCTGCGGAGAAAAGCGTACGAATCGGGCGTCCACCCGTTTTATATCGACGCCGTCTCCGGCAACTTTGCGCGCATGATCGAGAGCATCCAATCCGTGGAAGAAATCAACGATCTCATATCCTATATGGTTCAAAGTTACTGTCAGCTCGTGGAACAGCGAAGCATGAGTTCGTATTCCGATCCGATCCGCCAGATTCTCGTCACCATAGACGCCTCTCTGACCGGCGACTTGAGCCTGAAACGTTTTGCCAACGAGCTGTTTTTGAATACAAGCTACCTGTCCACGCTGTTCAAAAAGGAAGTCGGCATGACGCTGACGGACTATGTCAACGCCAACCGCATCGAATACGCCAAGAAGCTGCTGCGCAGTACCCTCCTGCCTGTGCAGGATGTTGCGGCAGCCTGCGGCATCCCCGACGTCCACTATTTCACACGGCTCTTCCGCCGCATCACGGGCATGACGCCCCGCGAGTGGAGACGCTAAAAGACCGGGCATGGAATGTGGCAGGCATGGATTTTGCAAATATACTGTATCTGCCTGTTCCGGACTGCCAACCGGCGGCGGGAATCCGAAACGCAAAATGGGGTATTTCTAATCTATACCGCGTTTGGTATCTCCGATGATCCGTGTTTTTCCAAGCTTTGAACACTCCGCGGAGAGTGTCCGCAATCCGCAGACAATTTTAGGACTTTTGTGCAGCGCTTGTCTGCGCTTCTGAATAAAACATAACCGCGCGAAGCCGATGTTTGAATTGGCATCTGCCTTATTTTCAATAGCAGATGCCAACGAGTTTCGGTTCGCGCGGTTTTATATTGTCTGTGCTGCTAAAAAGTCCGCCCATTGTCTGCGGTTGTCGGACATCTTTCGCGGATTGTCAAAACGTGGAAAGACACGGAATCCGATACCAAACGCGGCATAGAAGAAATGCTCCCATTTTGCTTCAAAGGATTCCCGCCGCCGGTTGGCAGTCCGGAACCGTGCAGGTACAGATTTTTTTAAATCTCTGCCCACCACATTCCATGCCCCGGTCTTTTAAGCTTCTATCTTAGTCTACTCTCTTAATCTTATTGAGCTGTGCGTTGAGTCCGAGAAGATCTTCTTTCTTCCACTCAACCTTCGGTCCTGCCGCACCCATCAGGTTGATCATACGGATGACCGTAAATCCGCCCAGCATTTCCAGCATCTTCGGGTTCGCCATTGCTCCTGCTGCAGGATTTCCGTCATTTTTTTCATTACCCTGACTCATTCCCGCTGCAACTTTTGACATCAGTCCCATGAAGAGTGCTTTTCCCTCTTCGGACTTCATGATATCAGAAAGTCTGTCATTCAGTGAATAATATCCTTCCGGCTCTGTGATGTCGAACCAGTTGAGGATTGCGCCGCTCTCTTTCAGGCTGTACTCCTCGTTGAAGGTATCCACCTTGCGGATGTGGCTCTCATCCTTATACTCTCCGGCAACAGCCACCAGGGTGGATTCTCCGACATTCGGTACCTCAAAGTGGAAGAAATGATCCTCCGCCTGAAGCTTTCCTGCACTCTTGCCGTTGACAAACAGCTCTACCTCCGGAAGATTGGAATATACAGTTACCTTCGTGGTATCTTCCACGCGGTCTACATAGCGTTTTCCGCACAGATGTACGAACGGCTCATCAGACAGCCATGCCTTGTATGCATAGAAGGAATCTTTCTTGTACTTGCGGTCGAAAGTTACCAGTCCCTTGTGGTTCTGACCGTTCTCACCGCCCTCGTTTCTCGCATCTGCACCGAAATCGAACATGTTCCATACATGCGTTGCCCAGATATACTTTCTGGTGAAGAGCTGCTTGATCATCTCCTCATGATAGTATGCCTGATACTCCTCGGTGTAATCGCCCTGCTTCGGATCAGAGGTATGCCAGTTCAGCGCCTCACATCCGTACTCGCTCATTCCAAGCGGGATATTCGGGAACTCTTTGTGGAAGTTGTCCATCCACGGTCCGTTCATGGATACGTCTCCGCCGTACCATCCGAAGTAATGGTTGTAAGAGATCACATCCGGAATCTGGATGTACGGATCGTGAATATCACACATGGATACCACCGCGATCGTGGTCAGTCTCGTGTGATCCATCTCATGAACCATGTCATTTAAGATTCTGTGGTTCTCAAGCAGATCCTCATCCGAGCTTCCTGCCATCGTGATCTCGTTGGAAAGCCCCCAAACCACGATACTCGGGTGATTGTAATTCTGAACAACCAGCTCTTTCATCTGGGAAATGGTATTCTCACGTCCGTTCGGCATGTGAGAGGAAATGTACGGAATCTCAGCCCAGATTACAAGACCTCTCTCATCGCACAGATCGTAAAAATACTGATCGTGCTGGTAGTGAGCCAGGCGGATCGTTGTCGCACCGAGCTCGCAGATTAAGTCAATATCCTCTCTGTGATGCTCCGGAAGCAGCGCATTACCGATTCCCCATCTGTCCTGATGACGGGATACACCGCGCAGCGGATATTCCTCTCCGTTTAAGATAAATCCTCTCTCCGGATCAATCTCAAAGGTACGGCATCCGAAACGTGTGCTTACCGCATCAACGGTCTCCTCTCCGGATACAAGCGCCACCTCTGCGGTGTACAGATACGGATCTTTCTTTCCGTTCCACAGATGAACTGCCGGAATGGAAAGTACAGCCTTTGTCTCGCCGGCTGCGGTCTCTGTCTTTGCAACCTCTTTGCCCTCTGCATCTTTTACGGTATATACAAGCTTCTGGTCTGCAGCTGCATTCGTCAGGAATACCTCTACCTCCACGCTGGCATCCGCGCCCTTGATCTCCGGTGTCACCTTAATGCCAGGTCCGCCGTAGTAGTCCAGATCAAAATGGGACTTATTTACCGCAATGATATTGACGTCACGGTAAAGTCCGCCGTAGAATGTGAAATCTGCATTCTGCGGATATACTCTGTCGTTTACGCCATTCTCCACAGCGATCACAATCAGGTTCTCTTCTTCTGTGAGCTCTTTTGTGATGTCTACACGCCAGGTGGAATATCCTCCGTCGTGATGTGCCACTGCCTTGCCGTTCACATAGACGTCTGCGGAAGCGTTTGCTCCTCTTAACTCCAGATAATAGCAGTCTGCCTCCGGCAGTTCGCTCTTCTTTAACTGTTTTGCATAATAACAGGTTCCGCGGTAATAATCGTTGCCGCCGTCCTGTCCGTCAATCTCATTCCAGGAATGTGGAAGTGTTACCCAGTACCACTTCTCTGGCATCTCCTTCGGCACTTCTGTGGCTTCCTTGGTAAATGCCCATTTCGTATTAAAATTGATTACTTCTCTCATGTGTCGCATCCCTCCATAAAAAGTATCGTCAACATTCATCTGTCTGCATCGTAACACAGAACCGCACTTTTTTCTTTAGATAGTTTTTGGCAAAAATGGCACAATATTTAGCATTCTACCTTTATTTTGAAAAACAAGTTCAATTCTTTGCCTGATATTTCAGGATCAATACGGAAAAAACCAGAATGCCCACGCACGGAATCAGATTGCAGAACATTCCGGTCACAAGCCCCACACGATCAGCAATCACACCGATCAGCCACGGCATCACGATCGCGCCAATCCCTGCCACCGGCAGCATCACACCGAGACTCGTTGCATTCATCTCCCTGCCGGCTCCCGCCACGGCGATCGGATTGACCCCTGCCATGGCGAATGCAAAGGCGAACAGCATGGCGATGGCTCCCGCCGGATGCTGCATGTATACAAGCCCGCAGTACAGCACGCTGCAGCAGCCGCCCATCCACGCAAGCGTGCGAAAAATATGATGCACCGGAAACACAAACGCGATCAGAAGTCTGGCGATCAGAGTCGCCCCCCACATCACCGTTACCGTGTATGCCGCAAAGGAACCCGAGAGGATTCCCATGTCTTTATAGTATGTCACGAGCCATCCCGTCACACTCGTCTCCGCCGCATTCTGGCAGAATAAAAGCCCGGTAATCAGCCAGAATTTCGGATCCTTCAAAAATGCAAACGAGATCTTTCCCCGTTCGCCGTTCTTCTCTTTGACCGCGCCCGGAAGTCCCGCCGTCAAAAATATCATCCACAAAAGCAGCCCCGTCACCGCCACTCCCACCATCGGCAGAGTGTCGTTGATTTCAAGAAGCGACGCCGCAAGAAACGGACACAGCAGCGCACCACTCGCATAGCAGGCATGTAGTATGTTCATGCCGCGTGTGCGATCGGCACTATTGTCTTTTACAAGGATTGTGCAATTATTGAGTGCCCCTCCCTTTGCAAATCCGACCAACAGAAATGCCGCCATCAACACGGCCGGCATTCCAGTTACCACCATCAGAAAATATCCCAGGAAGTAGCCGCTGCAGAGAAGAAGTACTGTGTTCTTCACCCCGATCTTCTGCGGCAGAACCCCCGCCGCAAAGGACGCCGCCATGTTTCCGATGCTCATCAGCCCAAGCATCGTACCCGTCATGCCATAGTCAAATCCATATTTCCCCTGCAGAATACTTACAATAATTCCACTCGATATTGCGCAGATACCGCTCAGAAAAAATGTAACATAGCCGGTGTTGCGCCATCTTCTGCCCCAGTCCGTTGTATGATTCATCTGTACCTTCTCCCCTATAACCACTTACAGAGAGCCGCAATACGGCTCTCTGTAACAATACTTCCTGTGTTCCTGTTAAATGTTTATCTGTTTTTTCCCGCACCAAACTTGTCGAGAAGCGAACCATCCGAAAACTTCCGGATGTATCCGATGAGCTCGTCCGATACACTGACAATGTGCGCTTTTACACCATCGCACTCCTCCACCACACCGCGGAGACGTCCCATATTATCTGTAGTGACCTCTGCGCTCTTCGCATTCTCATCTGCCGAAGCCGTAAGGGAAGTGACCCCGTTCTCAATGACGCTCTTGTGATTCTCGAGATCACCGACCTCCGTGCCGATTCCGCCGATAGCATCTCCGACCTGCTCGATTTCTCGGTTGAGTGATTTGAAGATCTCCTCCGTGTCACGAATCTTCTCATTCTGTCTGGAAAATGCCTCCGATACCTGTTCGGTAATCTGAACGCTGTTGCTTGAATTATCCAGCAGGACATTCACGACATGGTTGATCTGCTCTGTGGACTCTCTGGACTGATCCGCCAGTGTCCGGATCTCCTCCGCGACCACAGCGAATCCCTTGCCGTGCTCCCCTGCTCTGGCAGCCTCGATGCTCGCATTAAGAGCCAGAAGGTTGGTCTGGCTTGAAATTCCCGCAATGATCTCTGTCGCTGTCCGGATCTGCTGCGCGGACTGATTCGTCAGATCTGTCTGCTTTCTGACATTCTCGATCGCAACGCCGCTCTCCTCACTGATGGCAATCAGCTCCTGCATAATCTGCTCCGCCGAACGGTTATATTCACGCATGGTCTGCGCGCTCTTCGTCAGATCCTCAATATTGGAAGAAATGTGATCGATCGACACGCTGATCGCGTCCACCTTTTCCTTCATATCCGCCGTCTCAGATGCCTGGGACACCGTATTGCCTGTAATCGTATCGACAGCATCCGCCGTCTGGTCCATCGACTCCGACATCTCCGAGAAAATCTGCTGGAAATCGCTGGATACCCCCTCCAGCTCATCCACGGCCTTGCGGATTCCTCCAAGCACCAGCTCAATCGATGAAACGGACGTCTCAATGGAACGCACCATCTCTCCGATGCCGTCTTCACGGTCTGCCAGCTTTTTCGCCTTTTCCGCAACTTTTGTATTCTCCGATACCTTTCCGTTAATCACGGACCGGATCTGATCCAGAATCGACTTGATCACCATGAAGATTCCGCCGAACACGGCAGCCACGATCACGCAGATCAGAATCATCGCCATGACTGTTCCGATCACTCCGCTTTCCAATAATTTTAAAATGATCAGAAACGCCACCAGCACAATGGCAAGAAAGCCGGCAAGCGGTGCCATCACTTTCCCCCACATCTCATTTTTCTTCGTATCTTCCACGCAAATCCCTCCGCTTTCGTATGGTAATGTATAACACTTGCCTTCATTGTACCATAATTACCGCAAAATACAAACAGCTTTTACGGCTGCCCCATGGCAAGCTTTGCCTTCACGATACGCGTCACGGATTCATTGATCCGCTCCTCGGTGATCGTTCCGTCATTCACCGCATTCAGAATTCCTGTATAGGCGGTATTGTAGTCCGCCGGCATCAAAATCATGTCTGCCCCGGCTGTAACTGCCAGAACCGCCGCCTTGTCCGAATTGTAGAATCCGGTGATCGCTTCCATATTCATGGCGTCCGTAATGACAATTCCGTTATATCCCATCTGTCCGCGAAGCACATCGGTAATCAGCACCTTCGACAGCGTAGCCGGCGCATTGTCTCCAGTCACATTCGGAGCCGAGATATGTCCGACCATCACAAAATTCACGCCGCCGTCAATCGCACTCTGGAACGGGACGAGTTCTTCCGCCATCAGTTCCTCCAGGGTCTTGTCCGTGGACACCGCCCCGTCATGAGAATCTCCGGAAGTGCCGCCGTGTCCCGGGAAATGCTTGACCGTACCGTACACTCCCGCCGCGGAAAGTCCCTGCAGTTCAGACGTCACCATTCCCGCGACCGTCTGCGCGTCCGACCCGAACGAGCGCTGTCCGATCACCTGATTGTCCGGGTTGGTAAGGACATCCGCCACCGGCGCGAAATCCACATTGAATCCGAGCGCCGCAAGATAGCTGCCGATCGTGCTTCCCGCATTGTATGCATTCTGCACATCCCCGCTCGCTCCTATATCGCTCATATTGCCGACGTCCGTCACCCCGAAGGCATCATTGCCGGCGATGCGCGCGACACTGCCGCCTTCTTCATCCACACATAAAAATACCGGAAGTCCGGTGCGCTCCCTTGCAATCTCCTGCATATTGGAGAGCATGGTGGTCGTCTGCTCCGGGTCGGTGAGGTTGTCTGCCATATACACAATTCCACCCACCGGACGGCTCTGGTAAGCTTCCTTTGTGGTGTCCCCCGCAGCCGTCACACCGCTTGCATATCCGGTCAGCGCGTTCGGCGTAATCACAAACATCTGCGCGATCTTATCCTCAAGTGTCATCTGGGACACAAGCTGCGCCGCCTGCTCCTCCACCGGATCGGTCTGTACTTCCGTCTGCGGCTGCTCCGTTACTTCCTCCGTCGCCGCGACATTCTCTCCCGGCAGCTCGGTTCCGTCGGTACCTGCATTCTGTCCGCCTCCCTTTGGCAGCAGGCGTCCCACAAGAAATACTCCTCCCGCGACTAACACGAGCAGGATCAACACGACTATCACACACACAATGACCGCACTTTTCGTATCTTTCTGTCTTCTCTGACGTCTCTCTTCCTGATTCATATGCTTCCTCTTTCCAGGTGTTCTCTTTTTCTATGGTCTGATTATAGCAAATCTTTTCCGGAACCGAAAGAGCTATTTTTCCCTTAAGCCTGCGCCGGCACCGTGGATACCACCAGACTCATCTCTCCCTGCATCTCCACCTCGCCGAATCCGCACGGTAAAATAAAGTGATCTCCCTTTTTCACCGGCTGGCCGTTGACGATACCGCTGCCCTCCAGCACGGACATCAGCAGGAACGGATGATTCTGTGCAAAACTGCATGTTCCTTTGACATCCAGCTTGTAGATCTGATAATATCCGCAGGCGTACAGCTCGTTCAGCTGATTCTCCGGCAGTCCGATTGCAGACGTTACACTGTCCTCGACCGATTTTGCCGGAACGGTGATCACGTCGATGCTCTTCTCAATGTGAAGTTCTCTCGGCTTGCCGTTCTGCAGTCTGTCATAATCGTACACACGGTAGGTAATATCGCTGTTCTGCTGTGTCTCCAGGATCAGAAGCCCACCCTTGATGGCGTGGACGGTTCCCGGATCAATCTGGATAAAATCACCCTTTTTCACCGGAATCTCACGGATAAATTCGCTCCAGCGTCCCTCGTGGATCATGGAGGCAAGCTCCTCCTTCGTCTTCGCATTGTGACCGATCACGAGCGTGGCGTTCTCGGGCGCGTCCATGATGTACCAGCACTCCGTCTTGCCGAAAGAGCCGTTTTCATGCTCCTTTGCATAGGCGTCATCTGGGTGTACCTGAATGCTCAGATCCGCCTTCGCATCGATGATCTTTGTCAGAAGCGGGAAGCGGTCGTAGGCGAGGTTTCCAAATACCTCCGGGTGCTCCTCCCACACTTTTGACAGCTTCATGCCGGCGTACGCACCGTTTCTGATGCTGCCGTCGCCGTTCGGATGTGCGGAGATGCCCCAGCACTCGCCGATGTCATCGCCCTCCACCGGGTAGCCGAACTCCGTTCTAAGCCGGGTGCCGCCCCAGATATTGTGCGTGCACACCGGATCTAAAAATAAGATTTCTTTTGTTGTCTGATTCATTGTCAACATCCTTCCATTCGTCTCGATTATTTTCTGATACCAGAAAGCGGAATCCTTCACAATCCGCCTCTGGCTCGCAAAATCCACATAAACAATGCCGAACCGCTGCTTGTATCCGTCCGCCCACTCAAAATTATCCAGAAAAGTCCAGAGGAAATAGCCGGCTACATTGGCGCCCTCATCATATGCCTTCTGCATCGCCCCGATATAGGAATCCAGGAAGGTAATGCGGTTCGGGTCGTGTACCCTGCCGTCACTGCTCACCATATCATGGCAGGACATGCCGTTCTCCGTAATGTAGAGCGGCAGCGGATAGCGCTCCGTCAAAAACTTGATGCCGTAATAAAACGCCTCCGGCGTCACCGGCCAGTCCGATCCCGTCTTCGGGAACCCCGGCGCACGATCCACAAATTCCGGTTCGCCGTCTGCGCCGGCGCGGACGTAGTACCCATTATATATATTCTGTCCCATAAAATCAAGCGGCTGATAGATCAGCTCCATATCCTCCTGTGTGATCTTTGGAAGATACGGCGCGAATTTTTTCAGCCCCTCCGCAGGGTAATGTCCAAGGAATACCGGATCGGAAAACCACGATACATTCCAGGTCCAGTTATCGATCGGATTATAAAATCCGAAATACACCTTTTTTGCCGCCTCAATGTCCTCCGGCCGGTCGGTGTACGGGTATGCCACGCCGCCGGTCGGAGCGAAGCCGATCTTGACCGGTCGGACCGCATATCTGCGCAGGTTGATGACTGCCTGCCCGTGTGCCATCAGAAGATGATGCGCCACCAGAAACGTCTGCGCCACGGGAAGCTTCACGCCCGGAGCATGGACACCGCTCAGATGTCCGAGACCGACCACGCACTGCGGCTCGTTGATCGTAATAAAATATTCGCAGATGTCGCTGAAATTCTCGGCAACCACCTTCGCATATTCTCCGAACCACTGCACCACGTCCGGGTTCTGCCAGCCGCCCCGCTCATAAAGCGCCTGCGGGAATTCCCAGTGAAACAACGTCAGGTACGGCGTGATGCCGTTCTCCTTCATCGTGAGAATCATATCGCGGTACATGGCGATCGCCTTCTCATTCACACGCCCGGTTCCCTCCGGCAGAATCCGCGCCCAGTTCAGTGAAAAACGGTACGCCCGGATCCCCAGATGCTTCATTAACGCAATATCTTCTTTATAATGATGCATGTGATCGCAGCTTGTGTCTGCATTCTGATGTTCAAACACTCTGCCGTCCGCCGCAAACATATCCCAGACGCACGCGCCTCTGCCGTCCGCCGCGTCCGTTCCCTCTACCTGATAGGCGCTGCTCGCAACACCCCACACAAAATCCTCTCGAAACATTCTTATAACCTCCTGCTCCTGCAATCGCAGTGTCTCTCTCTATCTTCCGACATTTTTTCTGATTTTGCAATCCTTTTGCACGCACATTCTGCAAAACGGGCTGCGCGCTTGCCGTCAGTCTTTTCCGCTTCTCCCCGCCGCAATCACGGACACCAGATAAAACGGAACCGCATCGTTCTCATGCGTCTCTGCGAGGCGGATCGTGACGGTGTGCCGCCCCTCTTTTCCATGCTCTAAAAGTGTCGTAAGTTCCAGTTTGTCTCCCCAGGTCTCATCAAAGTTCGCATCCAGCCGCACCGCATGCTCCTCATCGCCATCTACGACCGCCAGTGCAACCGGCGCCGGAAGCTTTACCGACTTCCGGTACTGGACGGCAATGCAGCTGCCCTCCACCAAAAAGGTGATGGCATCCCCCGTCTTTTTCGCCGTCCAGCCATATCGGAAGCAGTCCGTGATCCCGTTCTGCGCAGCCTCATCGGGCTTAAATCCATCGAGTACGGGCTGCGGCAACCCTGCCCCATCCGGCGCCGCGGCATTGCGGATGCGGACGGAATCCTCGTAGGCATCTTTTGTAAGCGGAGCCGGAAGCTTTGCCCCCGGTGCAAAGACGGCATTACTGCCGGTCAGTTTTCCGCTTCGTACCTGCTCCAGAAAATAAGTAATCACCGACGCCACCAGCGCATGTCCCTCATCGTTCGGGTGCAGATCATCCGGCGTGATCGCGCGGTTTTCAATCCGTCCTGCCACCACCTCCGGGTAAATGGAGCTCTGCATGCTGACCGAGGGCAGGTCATAATGTCTGCCGATTGCCGCGTGCATCACCTGCGCGTTGGCTCCATTGTGGTAAAACACGTTGTGCACCAGAAGAACCGCCGGATTCCACGCGGCGCCAAGGATTTTCCGCACCAGCCCCTCATAGGTCTCCTTAAAATGCTCCGTGCTCTCATCATTGACGGAAAATTCCACAATCACAAAGTCCGGTCTCTCCTCCAGAAGATCCGTCCCCACACGCGCCGCGCCGAACTCCGATGTCGTGCCGCCGATCCCCGCATTGCAGTAGACAAACTCCGCCTGCGGAAAAGTCTCTTTCCACCATGTATACACGCGGTAGGCGTAGCACGTCTGCGGTGTCGAAGAAAGGCTTCCCTGCGTGATCGAACCGCCGATAAAACCGATCACCAGACGCTCCCCGCGTTCTGCGCGCGCCATGACCTCCCTGATCCTGCTCACATCTCCCACATTTGCAATTCCCTTTTCCAGATCAATCTGCATATTCATGTTTCTGCTCCTTCTCTCTTTCTTTTCCCTTTCTTGTCTCTCACACATCCCAGATTTCATCTCCGAGCGAACGGATATAGGAAGCCAGCTCCTCCGACATCTCCTCCGCCTCCGGAATCCGGATGTGTCCGGGCGTTCCAGAGCCGTTTCTCCGGTATAAAAAGTGGTGTACGTGCTCACTTGCAATCTGTGTGCACACCGTCCCAATCGCCGCATCCCAGTTCGGGTGATGCTTTAAGATGGTTGTCGCAAGAATGATCTGCGCCTTGGGATAGTGCTTCATCAGTGTCTCGATGAATTCCCGGTAGCGCTTCCGCCAATGCTCCGCCGCACTGCCCTCCGGATCCGCCGCCATATAGTCCACCGGATGATTGTCATTCTGCCCGATGGCAACCACAACCACCTGCGGCGTATAGCGGGAAAAATCCCATTTCTTTACCTCTCCCAGATCGGGATTGTATGCGAGCTTGTCGTAACAGGATTCCACACCGTAGTACGCCGGCGCGCCGAACCATCCCGTCCCGTCAAGCAGCGCAATGCCGCCCTGTGAGGTATCGTGAAGTTCTGCCCCAAGCTTTCGCGCCGTCATCCAGGCATAGGAATACCAGCTGTTGGAATACTGTCCGTCGTGCACCGGGTCCTCTTTTCCGACATAGTCGACCGCCTCCGACACCTCACCGCACGAGACACTGTCGCCAAACACTTCCATCCGGCGGGCAGGCTTCGGCTCCGGCGGCAGGAGATCTGCGCCGTCATCCACGGTAAATCCATAGAACGTCACTGTATGGCAGGCGTCCATACGCTTGAACAGCATCAGTTCATGCCGCGCATCCGGCAACTGCCCCGCAATCTCGTAAGTTTTCTTTTTTCCGTCATTCAACAGGCGGATGCGCCCCTGCACCCCGTCTAAGAGATAGCCCATCTCATTCGTCCAGTATGCATGATGGTTGGCAAGCGTGACTGCCACCGATGTTCCGGTAAAAATCATTTTCACCCAGCTCGCCGCATAGATAAGCACCGGCGCCTTCGGATCGTCGTCATCAATTCTTCCGCTGTACTGTAACATCGGATCGTCCGGTTCGATATTCCTGATCATTTTTTTTGCTGTCATTTCTTTCCCCCTCTGCCTTCCGGCTTTCCGCCGGATACGCAGCAGGGCTGCGAAAGCCCCGAGGTGTTACGCACAATGCGCTCTTCTCTTTTTGGCTGCCGCAGCCCCATCATTCCAGTTCTCTGTTATCTTTTTCCGATCTCGGTATCGGTTGTCGTCACCACACTGTGCTCCTTGATGTAATCGATGATGTCATCCAGTTCCGTAAACGCCAGTCCTACATAGCTGTCTGCCGCTCCGTAATAGATCGCAATCTTTCCGCTCTCCGAATCATGGATCGTTGCACACGGGAAGCATACGTTCGGCACGAATCCGCGCTCCTCATACCACTCTTCCGGTGTCAGAAGGAACGTCTCACAGCGGTACTTCACGATGGAAGGATTGTCGATGTCTAAGATCGCACCGCCGATCGAATAGACATATCCGTTGCAGGTGCCGCTCACACCATGGTAGAACAGAAGCCATCCCTCGGACGTCTCTATCGGAGCCGCACCGCCGCCGATCTTCAAGGACTCCCACCACTCGGAACCCTTGCCCATCACGTGGCGGTGTTTTCCCCAGTAGGTGAGATCCGGGCTCTCACTGATAAAAATATCACCAAACGGTGTGTGACCGCTGTCGGACGGTCTCGAGAGCAGCATGAAATTGCCGCCGATCTTGCGCGGGAACAGCACCGCATTCCGGTTAAACGGAAGGAACGGATTCTCGATTCTGGTAAATGTCTTAAAATCCATCGTCTTCGCCATACCGATCGCTGCGCCGTAGAAATCCTGGCACCAGATAATATAGTAGGTATCCTCCACCTTCACAAGTCTCGGATCATACGCGTAGACCGGCATGAAGGACTCACCGTTCTCGTCCACGAAGTTGATCTTGTTTTCCTCAAAATTCCAGTGGATGGCATCCTTGCTTCTTCCCAGATAGATATACGGAATTCCGTTCGTCTGCTCTCCGCGGAAGACGCCGATGAACTCATCCCCGTACGGCATCACCGCACTGTTGAAGATTCTCGCCACGCCCTTCACCGGATTTCTGCCGATGATCGGGTTCTCCTTGTATCTCCATACCGGTGCTCCGTTTAACTCCGCCGGGCGCTCCTGCCATGGCACATTCGGTACTTTCGGGCTGATCATTTTATATTTGCTCATAACTTCTACCTCTTTCTGCCGCCGCCGCGGCTCATTTTTCTATGATGACCGTATTTATTCATTCACTTTTAAAAATGCAAGATTCTTCTCGATGAGACCACACCGCTGTGCTACACACTCCACCGATCTTCCCGGATCTGACGGCGTATGGAATACGTAGTCCACCAGCTTCTCCACCGTCGTGGTCGCCACATGCATCCGCGTATCCGAGGATGCATAGTAAATAAATACCTCGTTTTTCTCATTGACGATCGCTCCGTTGGTAAATACCACATTGCTGACATCCCCGACACGCTCCTCACCTCTCGGTCCGATCAGAAGTCCGGACGGCTCGGCAATCACCTTTGACGGATCTTTTAAGTCCGTTGCAAACGCATAGATGACATAGCGCAGTCCCGCTGCCGTGTTGCGCACACCGTGGGCGATATGAATCCATCCCTTTTCCGTCTTGATCGGTGTCGCACCGGCTCCGTTCTTCGCCTCCGTGATCGTGTGATACTTGCGCAGGCTCGTCATTTTTTCCTCATCGATCACAGCGTGTGTAATGTCCTCGCAGAGACCGAATCCGATGCCTCCACCACTTCCCGTCTCGATAAAATCATCCATCGGTCTGGTGTAAAACGCATATTTGCCGTCGACGAATTCCGGATGCAGCACCACGTTTCTCTGCTGCGGGGAACGCAGCGTGATGAGGTTCGGCAGGCGCTCCCAGGTCTTTAAATCCTTCGTGCGGACGATTCCGGCTGCCGCCACTGCCGCCGAGAGATCGCTCACACTCGTATCCTTTGACTCGGAGCAAAACACGCCGTAGATGTAACCGTCCTCATGCTTCGTCAAACGCATATCGTAGACATTCGTCTCCTCGGGGCAGGTATCCGGCAGAAGAATCGGGTAATCCCAGAAACGGAAACCGTCGATTCCGTTGTCGCTCTCCGCCACGCCGAAGAAGGACTTTCTGTCATTCCCCTCGATGCGCGCCACCAGATAATATTTTCCGTTCAGCTCGATCGCTCCGGAGTTCATCACGGCGTTGATGCCGAGGCGCTCCATAAAGTGCGGATTGGTGTCAGGGTTTAAATCGTACCGCCAGGTCAGCGGAATATGTTCTCTCGTGAGAACCGGATACTCGTAACGGTCAAATACGCCGTTGTAAAAATCCGACTTCTCGTTTTTCCGTGCAAGCAGTTTTTCCTGCTTTTCTTTTTCTATATAATATCTCTCATGCAGCATAGCCAATTCTCCTCAATTTTCCTTGATGCGTCCCAGTACCTCGATACACATGCGCCCGTTGTGATACGGACATTTCCACGGCTCCACGATCGGCCGGTCTAAAATCGGGCTTCCGTCCTCATACACTTCCCAGTACCACTCGCTTCCCCTGCGCGGATCAATGACGTGTTCTTTGATGAACTGCCACTCCGCCAGCGCCGCATCCCGGTACTCGGAATGATCCGGCATCTGTTCATAGGCATTTAAAAATCCGACTACCGTCTCCGCCTGCACCCACCATACACGGTGTGTATTGACCACGCCCCTGTCACACTCGTTTGCCAGGGAGTGTCCGTCAAACGCCGTCTCATAAATATGTGCCGCAAGCGCCTGTGTGATCGGGCCAATTTTCGCCTCATACGCCTCATCGCCCAGCACCTTGACGCCTCGGTCCAGAAGCCACGCTGTCTCAATGTCATGCCCGTAGGAATGTAGATCTAAGATCGTGTGATAGGCGGCATCGAAAAACACTTCCTGTCTCCGCTTCGCCGGATTGTATACTTTCTCTGCAAACACATCCATGATCCAGCGGAGGCGCTCCCCCACGGTCTCATCCCGCGATACACGATACAGTTCCGTGTACGCCTCAAAAACATGAAGCAGGGTGTTCATCGTCTTATCCGCCAGCACGCCGTTCTCCGACAGCTTCTCGTTGGATTCCGGCTGGAACTCTCTGGTAAAAGCCTCCAGGTATCCGACCTCATCCGTGCACTTCTCCTCGATCAGGGAAAAGAGCTGCTTTGCCAGCGCAAGCGCCTCCTCGTCGTGCGACGCCTCATAGTAGGAGGACAATGCGTAGATGCAAAATGCCTGGTTGTAGGTGTGCTTTGTCGTATCAAGCGGTGTCCCGTCATAGTTTAACGACCAGTAGATGCCGCCGTACTCCCGGTCGATACAGTGTTCTTTCAAAAAGGCATAGCCGTGTTTTGCTTCCTCCAAGAGTGCCTCTCCGGTATAGCCTGCGCTTCTACAGTCCTCCTCTGTAAAAAGTCCCTTTCGATATGCCGTGTAGGCATTGGAGAAAAACCATGTGATGCGGCTGTTTAAAATGCATCCCTTTTCCGCCTTCTGATCCAGTGTCAGATCGTAAGACAGCCAGCCGTAATAGCCGCCGTAAGTGTCGTCACGCAGTGCGCGCCAGAAGGGAATGATATGTGTGAGAAGCTCCGTTTTGACTTCTCCTCGCATGCTTTCTAATGTTTCCATCGCTGTTCCTCTTTTCCTGTAATCAGCCCTTGACTGCGCCTGCCGTAATGCCGCTGTAGATCTGCTTCTGGAATACGATAAACACGATGAGCGCCGGCAGCAGGGAAATGATAACACCTGCGCAGATCAGGTTGTACTGGCTTCCGAGCGGTCCGGTAAAGGTATAGAGGGAAATCGCCATCGTCTTTAAGTTTTCCTTGGTCAGATACAGGTTTGCCGAATAGTATTCGTTGTACACGCCCACGCCCTTTAAGATGCAGGCGGTCACGATTGCCGGCTTTAACAGCGGAAGCATGATCTTCCAGTAGATCTTCCAGTAGGACGCCCCGTCGATGATTGCCGACTCATCCAGCGACACCGGAATATTTTCCATGTACTGGATAAAGATGTAGATGGAGATGACATCCGTTCCCATCATCATGATGATGTAGCCGTACAGATGGTTGATGAAGCCAAGGTCATGCATGATCTGGTAGACCGTTACCTGCATGGCAACACCCGGAAGCAGTGCCGCGAACAAAAACAGGTTGCGGATCAGCCCGTTGCCCGGGAACTGGAAGCGGTTTAACACATACGCAAGCTGTGTACCGATGATGATGGCTCCGATCAGGACACAGACCATAACGATCACGGAATTCAAGAATGCCCTTCCCATGTTCGCACGCTGGAACGCTTCCACAAAGTTATCAAAGTTCAGCCAGTTCTGCGGCAGTGTCATAACATTCGTCGTCTTATACTCTTCCTCCGTCTTGAATGCAGTGATGACGCAGGAAATAATCGGAATCACGGCGACAAAGGAAAAGAACACAAGCGATACATATTTAAAAATGATCCAGATAATGGCTCCTGCCGAATACTGTTTTCTGCGCTTTTTCATTTACATCGCCCCCTTTGCTGCTTTCTTTGCCGCTCTCTGTTCTTTGTGAAGCTGCTTCAACCGCTTTCTCTCTTCCTTGGTCATGACTTCATCGTCCTGATCCGCGTTGCGGTATACATATTTAAAGAACAGTTTCTGTAAGATCGTACATGCAAAAATGATAAGAAGTAACACAACCGCCATCGCCGACGCGAGTCCGACCTTCTGGCTGGTATGTGCAATATTGTTCATGTTGATAAAATACGTTGCCGTTCCGTTGGAACCTCCGGTGATTACGAACGGCTGCTCGAATGCGCTCAGTGCTCCCGTGATGGACAGAATCACATTCAGCGTCACAATCGTCTTGATGCTCGGCAGTATGATATGTACAAACTGCTGAAATTTATTTGCACCGTCCAGCTCCGCCGCCTCGTACATCTCGGAATCCACAGACATGATCGCTCCGATAAAGAGCACCATGTTGTTACCGAAATATCTCCAGACAGAAGTCGCAACCAGTGACCAGTTGTTGATCTTCTGATCGCGCAGCCAGTACGGAAGACTATCCAGTTCAAATCCAAACCATCCGAGGATGGAATCGAGTACAAATCCTCTTGTGTAAAAATATTTAAAGATAAATCCGATCGCGATACCGCTGATCAGATACGGGAAAAACATCAATCCCTTAAAGAGATTGCCTCCCCTTGTCTTAAAGCTCAAAATCGTTGCAAGGAACAGTGCAAGCGCAAGCTGTACCACCGAACCTACCATGTAGTAGAGGCTTAACCACAGGGATGCGAAAATATCCTTGTTGCGGAATACCTCGATATAATTCTTCCAACCCACAAATACCCGTTTATCTACCGGCGTGGAATATTTCATTTTGTAAAAACTGAACTTCACCATTTCAGCAAATGGCACATAGGTAAATGCTGCCAACAGCACAAGCGGAATTATGGTAAATGCCAGTATAATCAGTGTCTGCTGCCCCTTCCTGCTTTTTGCCCACTTCAGGAATCCACGCCTGGCCGTTTTATTTTCTACTTTCTTTACTGATGTCGCCGCCATATCCAACCTCCATCTTTTTCACCCTGTTTTTAAAATAACGGGACCGGAAACAGATCTCTCATTCCGGTCCCGTCTGTGCATGATGTCTTAATTATTCTACCGTCACGCCATTGTCTTCCTGTGCCTGTGTCCACTTCTCGTTCCACTCAGCCATGATGTCATCGTAGGACATATCACCGTTAGAAGCATGCTCAATGATCTCCTGAACCTTCTCTTTTCCGCCTGCATTGATATTCAATCCGGAATCAGCGTTCAATGCATTGAGTAAATCTTCCTCACCCTCTAATGCGGACTCGTCGGATACAAATGTCACATCACCGAACTCAGCGTATGCATCCGGATAATCGTTGTCGTCTGCAGCGATCGGGATACCGCCCTCGTTGTATGCAAAACCGGACTCTTCTGTCATCCATTTTACGAATACCATTGCCGCTGCCTGATGATCTGCATCCGATGCCGCATTGATACCGAAGCTGTAGTCAGCGCCTGCGGAAGCATACTGCTTGCCGTCGATCGTGATCGGGAATGGCATGTAGCCGATGTCCTCGCCGTGGGAATCAGCATCTACCATCTGGGAATATGCCCAGGAGCCAAGTACCATGGTTGCGATCTCGCCTCTGTTGATCATACCCTTGGAATCTTCCCAGGAAGTTGTGGTGAAGTCATCCTCTGTCAGTCCGTCTGCCACTGCATCGTAGAGTACCTTGTACAGTGCATACGGATGTGTGTTATCGCCGTAATCCTGGAACGGATCCTTTGTGTGAAGAAGCTTCTGGTTCATATAGGTAGAATCACCGGTTGTCGTACCTGCGATCTGTCCGTCCCACTGCTCCATCGGCCATCCGTCTGCGTAGTTCGTGTAGAGCGGAATGATGGAAGAATCGTAATCCTTGATTGCCTGCAGTGCCGCGATGAACTCATCCGGTGTCTTCGGTGTCTCTGTCACGCCGGCCTCTGTGAAGACTCTCTTGTTGTATACAACACCCTGTGCATTACCGGTAGAAGGAACGCCGTATACCAGTCCGTCGTAATCCCAGGTATTTGCGAACTTGATCTGTCCTTCCATCTCATCGAGTGTGCCGTACGGCAGGAAATACTCGCTCAAGTCTGCCTTGTCAACTGCCGGAATCATCATGATGTCGCCCCAGTCACCGCTCTGTAAGCGAAGCAGGGAATCATCGGAATAATTGGTATCCGTCTCAACCTCTACGGTGATGTTCGGATACATCTCATTGAAATCAGCAATGTAAGCTTCCCAGTTCTTTCCCGGATAGCTGTCCTCGGACATATCGGTTCTCTGGTTGAATACATGGATGGTTGTCGTGATGTCGGTGTAATCCTCACCCAATTTGATGCTTGCATAATTCAGATCGCCGTCTGCTGCCACTGCACCGTCCCCACTCTCTGTTGCTGTCACACTTCCTGTTGTCGCATCGTCTGATGATGCGCTGCTGTCAGATGAACTGCTGCCGCATGCTGCCATGCTCAAAGTCATTGCTGCAACCAGGCTGACTGCCAGAACTTTTTTCAACTTCATAATAAAAATCCTCCTTTTTTATAGCTCGTTTTGTAGCTTAATTTAATTATATATTTTTTCTATTTTTAGTCATCATATATTATTGTATAATATATTATTTTCTTGCGTTTTTCTGCATTTTCCACATGTTATACAAATTTCATATCCTATTTTTAGTCATATTTCATATTTTTAGTCTCCTTTTTCCCTTTCTTTTTCCTCTTATTTTAATTTTAATTACTTAATTTTTATTATTTTTTAACCTAATATTCAAGAAACCTATTGTATTGCCAAATAGTTCCGCTATAATATAGGATAGTTATGCAGAAAGGACCGATTCTTATGGAACCAATCACGATCAAGGCACGCCTGAATCAGGCTTATCATTTTTCCGGGACAGCCGGAAACGGCATCCGTTTTTCCGATCTTTCAGACGGCCCGGCTTTCGTTTTCCGCGAGGACATATCGGCTGTACACAACCGTTTTGTCCCTGCAGGAGGGCGCATCAGCTACGCGTCCCCCGTCCGTCTGACGCGGGATGCGCTGCCGTACCTCCTCTTTCTCTATGTTGAATCCGGAAGCGGCACTTTAACGAATGCCGGAGACGCTGCGCAGGAGCCGGAATCCTGCCAGCTTGCGCCGGGGGATCTCATGCTTCTTCCGGATCAGACCGCATACCGGTTTTCCACGACGCATACCCCTTTTTGCTACCACTGTTTTTATCTGTCCACAGAGTATTTTTCGGAATATCTTCCGTTTTTGTGTGCGGACGACCGCATTTTTCATACGAACCGGACCGAGGCGGATGACATCGTATGGCGTATTCTGCCCTACCTCTCCCGCGAGCTGCTCTCCGATGAACCGGTTTCCTCGCTTCATCTGACCGCCATGCTCTCGCTTGTCCTGTCCTCCCTCGCCGCTTCCCGCCGCGCCGCATCGACGCCTTCCCTTCCCGCGCATGTGGCACGCATGAAAGAGATTTTCGACACCGATTACGCACATTCCCACTCTCTCGCCGCGCTCGAGAGTTCTCTCGGTGTCAGCCGCTACCGGCTCTGCCATGATTTTTCGGACTGCATCGGTGTTCCGCCGATCCAGTATCTGAACCGCGTCCGGTTAAAAGCCGCACGCACGCTGCTGCGCACGACAACCCTCACCATCCGCGAGGTCAGCGCCGCCGTAGGGATTGAGAACACGACGCACTTTATCAATCTGTTCAAAAAAGATGCCGGAATCACACCTCTGCAATTCCGGCAGTCTTCCCTGCATTAACCCATATTTTTTCTGGCTTTTACGCTGTCCTTTGCAACCATATGTCCCTCGACGATACAGATTCCCTGGCGGTACGGTTCGCCCGCCATTTTCTTGATCAGCGTGTGAACCGTCTGTCTCGCCATCTCCTTCATATCCACCTCATAAGTGGTAATCGCCACATCACAGAGTCCCGGGAAAAGATAATTGTCATATCCCACAACCGATATATCCTCCGGCACACGGTATCCGTGCTCATGCAGCCTGCGGATCAGAAAACTCGCCGTCAGATCACAGTTGCACACAAAGGCCGTCGGCATCTCCTTGGGCAGCTGCAGCAGCCGGTCCATATCAATCTTGCCCGTATGGATATCGCGGTCTGCGATCGTCCAGTCCTCCCTCACCGCAACGCCGTGCTCCATCAGGGATTTCGTATACCCCAGATAGCGGTCCGTGATGGATCCCGTCGCAAGCAGGGTTCCCACATAGGCAATCTCCCTGTGTCCCATGTCGAACAGGTAATTCGTCATGCGGTAGGCACCGTAATAACTGTCCGAAATGACCGCATCGGTATCTGCCTTCTCGTCGCAGAAATCCATATACAGAAGCGGGATTTTTGCTTTTTCATTCAAAAAGTTCAGATATTCTCCCGTCAGGCGTCCGATGATAATCAGACCGTCCGCCTTCTGCTCCTGCACAAGCTTCGGCATCTCGCAGGCAGCCTCCATCTGCGCGCTGACCACCTCCATCAGCGTAAAACATTCCTTTGCCACCGCGCACGTCGCCACCTGCTGATACATCTGCAGATAGAAGGAATCATACTTATCCAGCCAGTGCTCGGCAATCAGCACACCGATATTATAGCTTTTTACCGCGTGTTCGCGCCGCCTGGCGGACGGCTGTTTGTATCCCATCTCATCGGCAAGCGTTTTTATCTTCTCCCGCAGTTCCTCGCTGACGCCCTTCTGTCCGGACAGCGCCTTCGAAACGGTAACCGTACTCACGCCAAGCTGTCCCGCAATATCTGCCAGCTTTACCGCTTTTGCCATTTTTCCAACCTCCAACTACTGTTCATCAGACACCTCGGATAAGTGTATCAGTACCGACTGGAAATCTCCCCACATCGCCGGAACATTCAGTCCCGCATGCAGGAGGGTATCTCCGCAGTACACTTCCCCCGTTGTCTCAACACGATATTTTTTCTTCTCATCAAGTCCCGGTATCCGGATTCGTCTGCTGTGCACATTCGGTCTGCCAAGCACCTGAACAAAGGTGATTAACGCCTCCGACTGATCCTTTGCCACCACCTCATAGCAGTCGAACGAATGATTCTGCGAATAGGAAGCGATCCGGTAATAGTCGCCGCTTCGCATCAGCGCATGATATTTGTGGTACAGTGCCACCTGCCCCGGAATTTTTGCCCGGTCTTCCTCCGGAATCTTTGTCACATCCAGCTCATAGCCGAACGTTCCCGCCAGCGCCACATTTCCTCTGGTCTCAAACGGAGTCACGCGTCCGACCGTGTGGTTCGGGCAGTCGGACACATGCGCGCCGATCGCAGAGAGCGGATACAGCAGCGCCGTCCCCTCCTGAATCTTTAAGCGCTCGATGGCATCCGTGTCGTCAGAGCACCAGATCTGCGGACTGTAATACAACATTCCCGGGTCAAATCTCGCCCCGCCGCCGGAGCAGTTCTCGAGAAGCAGCTCCGGAAATTCGGTGATCAGACGCTCCTGTAATTCATAGACCCCCAGCACATAGCGGTGCAGCAATTCTCCCTGATTTTCCACCGGAAGCGCGCTGCTTCCCAGATCGGTCAGCTGCCGGTTCATATCCCACTTGACATAAGCGATGTTCGCGCTGCGCAAAATGGATGCCACGCACTCATACGCATAATCCCGTACTTCTTTTCTGGAGAGATCAAGCACATACTGATTTCTCGACCGGCACGGCGTTCTCCCCGGAAGGGCAATCGCCCAGTCCGGATGCGTCCGGTACAGATCCGAATCCGGCGAGATCATCTCCGGCTCAAACCAGATGCCGAACTTTAATCCGATCTCATTCACCTGATCGACCAGCCGTTTTAATCCGCCCGTGATCTTCTGCTCATTTACCTGCCAGTCGCCGAGACTTGTGTTGTCATCATTGCGGTGGCCGAACCATCCGTCGTCCATGACCAGCATCTCGATTCCGGATTTCTTCGCCTCTCTCGCGATCGCAAGCAGCTTTTCCGTGTCAAAGTCAAAATAGGTTGCCTCCCAGTTGTTGATGAGCACCGGGCGCTCCCTGTCCTTATACGGGCTGCGGATCAGATGCTTCCGGTAGAGATCGTGCAGTGTTCTCGTCATCCTGCCAAGCCCGGCATCCGAATAGGTCAGCACAACCTCCGGTGCCGTAAATGTCTCCCCCTTCTTTAATTCCCACTTAAAGTCCTGCGGATGAATTCCCATCACCACGCGCAGGGAATCAAACTGGTTCTTCTCCACCTGCGCCAGGAAATTGCCGGAATACACAAAATGGAATCCGTACACGCGCCCCTGCTCCTGATCGGCGTTTCCGGACACCAGCGCCACGAACGGGTGCTCCTGATGGGAAGATTCACCGCGGCAGGAGCCAACGGACTGTTTTCCATAGCCGATCTGACGGTATTCGATCTGGCGCTCCCTCGCCCAGGAGCCATGCAGCGTCAGCATCCGGTAATCCTCTGCGTCAAGATCCAACGCCGCCGAAAATATCTTCGTGAGATACACCGGTTCTTTGGCATGGTTCGTCACGCGCACGCTCCGCGCAATGACATCCACGTCAGAAAATGCCGTGTAGCACAATGTGACCGTAAGGTCTTGCACTTCATCCGCCAGCACAATCTCAAGCGTCTCGCACTCTTCTTCGCTGCCGAACGTGGCAGGAAGCCCCGGAAGGCCCGTTTTGCCCGCATAGATCCTGTGTTCCCTGTAAAGCGGCTGCACCGCCGTATTGCCGTTTTTGTCCGATACGGCGATCGCGCTCTCCCTGTAATCGCCGACGCCGTGCCCCGGATACTCCATCGGAAACGTATCCAGAAAAGAGCTCCGGTCGCGGTCGTTCTGCGAAGGAACAAACGGCGCCTCCCCGGTGCGCATCAACGCACGGACATCATAGTCCGTGATCTTTGCGCCGTAATAGATATGTCCTAAAAACTTTTCGTCATCTACGATACCGATCAGATAACTGGTATGTGGTGTATCCAGTTTAAAAACCCGTTCTTTTTCGTAATAATGTATCGCTCTCATACCATCTCCCGCTTCTTATTTCAACAGATCTTCCTTCAATGCCGCAAGCTTTGCATCCGCATCCGCAAGGGAAGTTCCCTTGACACCAAAGTAGTATTTGATCTTCGGCTCTGTTCCGGACGGGCGCACACAGCACCATGCATTGTCGGAAAGTTCATAATAAAGTACGTTGGATGTCGGCAGTCCGGTCTTTGTCACCTCGCCGGTCACAAGATCCTTTCTGGTGTCCTCCTTGTAGTCGCGCACTGCCAGTACCTGATGACCGCCCAGTTCCTTCGGCGGGTTCGTACGGTACCCGCTCATCATCGACTGAATCTGCGCTGCACCGTCAATTCCCTTTAAGGTCTTTGTCTCCAATCCCTCTCTGTAGTAGCCATACTTCTCATACATATCCAGCATTGCATCCCACAGGGTCTTGCCGTGCTTCTTGCACCAGGAAGCCACCTCGCAAAGCATCATGACAGCCACACAGGCATCCTTGTCTCTCGCGTAGGTTCCTGCCAGACATCCATAGCTCTCCTCCAGTCCAAATACATAGTGATAGGTATGCTGCTGTTCGAAGAACTTGATCTGCTCTCCGATATATTTGAATCCGGTCAGCACCTCGATCAGCTTCACGTTGTAAGCAGCCGCAATCGCTTTTGCCATATCGGTCGTCACGATCGTCTCCACAAGCGCCGGGTTCTCCGGCATGGTTCCCATCGCCGTCTTCTCTCTTAAGATATACTCTGCAATGAGCATACCGGACATATTTCCGGTAAATGTCACATACTCGCCGGTCTTTGTATCCTTGCAGTACACACCGAGACGGTCTGCATCCGGGTCTGTCGCGAGCACGATGTCCGCATCGACTTCTTTTGCCAGCTTTAATGCAAGTTCAAACGCCTTTGGAGACTCCGGGTTCGGGTAGGACACCGTCGGGAAATTGCCATCCGGCAGTTCCTGCTCCTTCACCACATATACCTGCTCAAATCCAAGTTCCTTTAACACACGGCGCACCGGAAGATTGCCGGTTCCGTGAAGCGGTGTGTATACAATCTTGATGTCCTTCGCCATCTCTTTGATCACTTCCGGATGGATTGACTGCTTCTTCAGTTCCTCCATGTAACGGTCGTCAATCTCTTTTCCGATGACCTTGTAGAGTCCTGCCGCAACGGCGTCCTCTTTCTTCATCGTCTTCACCTGGTCAAAGGATGTCACCTTCGCTACTTCCGCCAGAATGTTCTTGTCGTGTGGCGGTGTGATCTGCGCTCCGTCCTCCCAGTATACCTTATAGCCGTTGTATTCTCTCGGGTTATGGCTTGCCGTAATCACAATTCCGGAAATGCAGCCGAGTTCACGCACGGCAAAGGAAAGCTCCGGGGTCGGACGCAGGCTGTCGAACACATACGCCTTGATGCCGTTTGCATTCAGGCAGAGTGCCGCCTCATCTGCAAATTCGGTTGACATGATTCTGGAATCA
>CACZIN010000018.1:0-48137 GCA_902781225.1 uncultured Lachnospiraceae bacterium
CCGCGGGTGTGTCCGCAGGCCGACAGACAATTTAAGGACTTTTGTGTGTTCCTTACATCACCAATGAACAAAACATAACCGCGCGAAGCCGATGTCTGAGTCGGCATCTGCCATGTTTTCAATAGCGGATGCCGGCGAGTTTCGGTTCGCGCGGTTTTATATTGTCTGTGAAGCGGTGATGTTAGGAACACTAAAAAGTCCGCCCATTGTCTGCGGTCTGCCGGACATATCCGCGGATTGTCAAAACGCGGAAAGACACGAAATTGGATATAAAAAGCGGCAGGGAAGAAATTCCCGCATCCTGCTCCAACCAATTCCCCTGCCTGCTCTCATCCGGAATGTGCCGGCACGCTCTCTTCCGAATCTATGCCTCCGCAAAACGTGTGAATGAAAGTTCCGCTCCGTTTGCCACGCGGCTGCAGATATTGACTGCCCGGCTCATCACATCCGAAAACTGTCCGTCCTTTGTGACCACAAACAGCATCCGCTCGTCCTCCTTGATCGAGACGTCCTCCACGTCAGCGATTTCTCTCATCTCCCGCTGTACTTCCCTGCTTTCATCCTCTGTCAATTTTTTTGATAATCGATAATATCTTCCCATAATGCCATCCTTTCTGATCGTTGCATGTTCGGGGTTAGTTATATCTAATCCTGTTTTTATTATAACACTGCGCTCTGAAATGAAAACAGGGTTGCTGATAAGTTTTCTCATTATATCCGGCTCTGCCGCATCTTTTTTCCATATTCTGCACATACTGTGCCTGTCACAAAACCGATGACCCGGTATATCAATCAGAATGGAGAAGTCAACATGGGCAATAACATGGAACTCGATTACGAAATGTTCTGCTATCAATGTGAGCAGACCGCCAACCAGAAAGGCTGCACCAAGCTTGGTGTATGCGGAAAAACTCCGGAAGTCGCAAATTTGCAGGATCTTTTAATCTTTCAGATCAAGGGCATCAGCTGTTATGCCAGGCCTCTGATCGAAAAAGGCACACATATGGATAAAAGCGTTGTCAGCTTCATCGAAAATGTGCTGTTTACCACACTTACGAATGTTAATTTTGACGCGGAAGTACATGTCGAACTTTTGCGCGAATCCCAGCGCATCAAAGAAGAACTCCGGGCTGCCGCAGGCGCTCCCAGCCAGCCCACGCTTCACGCCACCTACGATCTTCCGCAGACCAAAACCGAGATGCTGCGCGACGCGCCCATCGCCGGTATCATGTATGACAAGTCGCTCGATCCGGACATCCGCTCCCTGCGCCAGACCGTTCTCTACGGACTCAAAGGCATCAGCGCCTACGGACATCAGGCGAGAGAACTCGGCTATTACAGCGATGAGGCGGATGATTTCTATATTCTCGCCCTGGAAGCCCTCACGGACGACCGGCTGTCGGTCGAGGAACTGATCCGTCTTACGATGCGCACCGGGGAAATGGCAATCGAGGTCATGAAAAAACTGGACGAAGCCAACACGACCATCTATCAGAACCCTGCCCCGCAAAAGGTCAATGTCCATCTGAAAAAAGGTCCGTTTATCATCGTCTCCGGCCACGATTTAAAAGACCTTGAAATGCTTTTAAAACAGACGGAGGGAACCGGCATCCATATCTACACCCACGGAGAGATGCTTCCCTGCCACGGTTATCCGGGGCTGAACAAATATCCGCACCTCGCCGGTAATTTCGGCGGTGCCTGGCAGGATCAGCAGAAACAGTTCGACAATCTTCCCGGCTGTATTCTCATGACCACCAACTGCCTGATGCGCCCGCGCGACTCCTACAAAGGCCACATCTACAGCACAAACGTGGTCGGCTGGGACGGTGTGAAACACATTGGCAAAAACGAGAACGGCGAAAAGGATTTTAGCGCCATCATAGAGCAGGCGCTAAAGCTCGGCGGCTATCCCGAAGACCAGGACGTACAGGAAATCCTCGTGGGCTTCGGTCACCACGCCACACTGAGCTATGCCGATGCGATCGTGGATGCCGTAAAATCCGGAAAACTGCGCCATTTCTTCCTCATCGGCGGCTGCGACGGAGCGCGCCCCGGACGCAACTATTACACCGAATTCGCCGAGATGGTTCCCGAGGACTGCCTCATTATGACCCTCGCCTGCGGCAAGTACCGCTTCAACAAGCTGGACTTCGGGGAGGTGGCGGGTCTTCCGAGACTCCTCGATATCGGACAGTGCAACGATGTCTACTCCGCCATCCGCATTGCCACTGCTCTCGCCGACGCCTTCGGCACGGACGTCAACGGTCTTCCGCTCTCGCTGATTATTTCCTGGTATGAGCAGAAAGCCGTCGCTGACCTTCTCGCTCTGTTAAGTCTCGGCATTCATGACATTTATCTCGGTCCCACTCTGCCCGCCTTTTTGAGTCCGAATGTCCTACAGTACCTGACAGACACGTTCCACTTAAAATCCATCAGCAACGCCAAGGACGACATCCGCACCTGCCTCGGACAGGCAGTCTGATTTTCTTCCGGTATCCCGAAAGAATAACTTATATGCTTGCAGCTTGTATCCCGTTACACAAAAAGCGCGTTCCGGCTCTATCGTCGGAACGCGCTTTTTATTCTACCGGAAATACTGCATGATGTGAAAATGTAACTGCCTGCCGTCTGCTTTCTGCTTCACCATTTAGAGACAAATTCCAGCGTTTTCTCAAGGGAATCCATCCGGGCTTTCCGTCCGCCCTCTTTATTCTTGCCACGGTCGCCCTTAAAAAACTTTGTGCTCGGCAAATCCATAGGAACAAACAGATGACTGCCGTAATCGTAACTCAGATGCCGGCAGGCGTATGAAAAATGATGCTCCTTGAGCCGCTTCATGATCTGCTCTGCCGCAAGCTCCGACGGCCACATGTGATCCATTTTAGAGGAAATCAGAAGAACCGGACCGGTTATTTTCTCAACCGGGATAACCGCCTCGGGGTTCGGATGCTGCACAAGCGGCAGGTAAAGGTCGTACATCGTGATATCCCGCAGCCGGATGCTTTTTTCAGCACCTGACGCATAGGAAATTTCTGGGGCAGGCCTTCCTCCAGCACATAGGCCAGTGCCAGCGTTGTCAGTCCCCGGGACTGAAAGACCTGCGCCAGCATGCGGGACAGTTCGATTCCTCCATCACTGCCGCTGAAACAGATCAGTGCCTTCCCCGGATAGTGGTCCTCCGACGGAACGAACAATTCTCCAAAAAAGCCATCTGTTTTGACACGGTACGTCGTATTTTCTGATTTAGACATATAGGACTTTTATATTTCATTGTCCTATATGAGGGTAGCATATCACTCTGTGGCAGCCCCAAAATGCAGTTTTCTGCCCGTTACAAATATTTTTCCGGATGAAAAATGGTGTCAAATCCGGCAAAATGATAAACCTCGAGCATACGGATATATTTTTTTGCCTGCTCGCGGCTCATGTCATGGCGCACCACCTCAAACATGCCGTTGAAATACGCGGTTCCGATCATATGGATAAAGTCTTCCGTGACCAGACCGGATTTGATGCTCTCACAGCCGATGGAATCCATATACCGGTAAGTGTACTCCACCTCATACTCCATCAGTTCATCGATAAAGTGCCCGTATTTTGTTCCCGCCGAGCAACAGACAATCAGCTTGAATTCCTCAAAATGCTCATACAGGTAATCAACCAGTGTGTCGATAGCGCCGGAGCTGTAACTGTACACCATCTCTTCCTTGACCGCCGGTTCATAGCCGTCAAATTCCTCCTGCGTGGCAAGGAACATTTTCCGCATTCCTTCCGCCGCCGTCCCGACGATCGCCTCGAACAGCCCCTGCTTGTCGCCGAATCTCGTATAGATCGATCCCGTCGTCGTCTGCGCCTCCGACGCGATCACGCGCAGGGACGCCTCCGCAAATCCCATCTGCAGAAACTCTTTTTTTGCACACACGAGAATGCGCTCATAGACTCCCTCTATCTGCTTCGCCATTAAATTCCTCCTCCGCGCCAGCCGCCCGCTTTTGCGTGCGGTTACCCTGCAGGTAATTCCTGCAAGCAAAAAAACGTATATTCATAACGCTGTTATAAAACGCTGTTATGAATATACGCCACTTAGACTTCTCCGTCAATGCCAAACGGGATTGTTGAATTATTTTATCATTTTATACGTTTATCAGGATCTCCTTCCGCCGCTACAGCGTCTCGCCCTCTAAGTACCGGTGGGATAAAATCCGCTGTCCGGCTCCTGTCATCCGCTCTGTTTCCATGCCGGCACCTATCATGGAAAACAGCATTTCCACAGCGCCCCGTGCCACATCATCCACCACATTGGAGATCGTGGAAAGCTGCGGCGTCACATATGCCAGCGTATCGATATTGTCAAATCCAGTAATGCCGTAATCCACCGGTGCCTTTCTTTTTGCCCGCTTCTGATCCTTCATGATCTCAAGTGCATACTCATCCGCGGTACAGACAAACGCCGTCCGCTTTCCTTCTTTTAATATGGCATCCACTTTCTGCAGATAGTCCCAGGAGAGAATAGTCTCCGGCCGGAGTGTGGGATAGCGCTTCATCTCTTCCTCATACCCCAGCAGACGCTCCTTATGAACATACAGATTCTGCCGGTTTTTTGTATCTAACGGCGGGCAGACAAACACGATGCGCTCATAGCCCTTCTCTGCCGCCCTCTGCACTGCCTCCCGCACTGCTGCCCGCTGGTCGATCCCAACAAACGGGATGCCGTCCGCAATCCGGTTATCCACGGAGACAATCGGGCGGTGCAGGGACTCCAGGAATGTCCGGTATGCCTCCCCCGCGTTGACCGAGGAGAGGATGATCCCGTCAACCCGGTAATCCGCAAGTCTTGTCAGCTGCTCGCGCTCCGTCCCGGCATCCCCGCCGTGCAGCGTGATGTTGACGCCGTAGCCGCGGGCATATGCCTCCGTGCTGATCGTCGAGAGCATCTGTGCAAAATAGCGGTTCTTCACGTCCAGCACGACGACACCGATGTTGTATGTCTGTCCCTTAGCCAGTCCGGTGGCAAGGAGATCCGGCCGGTAGCCGTGTTCCTTTGCCACCTGAAGGATCATCTCCTTTGTCTCCGGCTTAATCCGCCCGGTTCCATTTAATGCCCGGTGTATCGTTGTTCTGGAAACGCCGCATAACTGCGCCAGATCTTTTGTCGTGATCGCCATATTTTCCTGCTCCCCGTTTTCTTTCTTTTCAAAAGACTTTCTTCTATTTTAATCGAATTTGAACCATTTGAAAAGAGAGAGGTACAAGTTCCACTGAAATTTCGTTTCCACTGCAGGAGACGTTTTCCAGTTCCACAGGTGTTACACAGTCATGTTCCTTTTGATTTGTCGCTTTCTTATCCTCGTGAAACAGTGCAATACTTTTTAAAACCGCCTCCGGCTCCATGTCCTGTAGGCGCACGGTAATCCCGGCACGCTCCTCCATGCGGTTTACAAAAAATGCGGTCACTTCCCGCTTCTGATCGTCATAGACCAGGACGTGATCCACGCAGGGCACCGTCTCAAACGTGCTGCACGCGTAGGTGTCTCCCGTATACCGCGTATCTAACGTCACGCCGTGCGCATACTTCGCCATCAGGGCAAACGGATAATACACCGGCTGCACCCACACGCCGCCGTCCGCCTCCGTCATGATACAGGAGCTGATATTCGTAAGAAGCGACTGGCATGCGATCTTCACGCGGTCCGCCCGTTTTATGAAGTTCATCATCATGCTGGCGAACAGAAGTGCATCCTCCATGGTATAGATCTGCTCGCTGATCGCGGGTGCAATCTGCCAGGACGCCTCCTCCACCGATTTCTGCACCTGCACATCGCTCAGTGACCAGACGCCCCACTCATCGAAACAGATGTTGATCTTATGTGACATTTTCTTTTTTACCATCACATAGTCGCAGACGTTTAAGACCGTCTCGATATAGCGTTCCATATCCAGCGACTGCGCCAGAAACTCCGCCGTGCCCTTCTCCTGTCCCCCGTAATACTGGTGCAGGGAAATGTAATCGAGGCAGGGATAACAATGTTCCAGTACGGTCTGTTCCCAGTTACCGAACGTCAGATTCGTCGACATCGAACTTCCGCACGCCACCAGTTCAATGGACGGGTCTAAGATTTTCATCGCCTTTCCGGTCTCATAGGCAATCCTTCCGTATTCCTCCGCCGTCTTGTGCCCGATCTGCCAGTCCCCGTCCATCTCATTGCCCAGACACCAGGTCTTGATGCCGTACGGCTTTTCGTGTCCGTTTGCCGCTCTGAGGTTGCTGTAATACGTGCCGGTCTCCATATTACAGTATTCCAGCACCGCAAGCGCTTCTCCGATTCCCTTTGTCCCGAGATTTACCGCGTAGACCGGCGCAATGCCCGCCGCGTCCGCCCATCTCATAAATTCATCCAGCCCGACCTCGTTTGTCTCAATACTTTTCCACGCAAGATCGCGCTTCCTCGGGCGCTTCTCCACAGGTCCGATCCCGTCCCGCCAGTCATAGTTGGAGACAAAATTGCCCCCGGGATAGCGCACCGCCGTGACCCCCATCTGCCTTACCTTCTGCAGCACATCCCCCCGGAATCCGTTTTCGTCCGCGGTCTCATGCGACGGCTCGTAGATGCCGGTGTACACCACTCTTCCCATGTGCTCCACAAAGGAGCCATAGATCCGGTCGTCGATCCTGCCTTTTGTAAATGCCGTGTCGGCTGTAATTGTTACATGTCTCATCTTCTCTCTCCTCTGCCTTTATTCTTTCATTCCCGATGTTGCAATTCCTTCCATGAAAAACTTCTGTCCAAACAAAAACAGCAATAGCAGCGGAAGGATCGCGATGACCGTCGCGGCAAGCGTCGGGCCGTATTTGATGGAATTACTTCCGACCAGAATCGCAAGTCCTGCCGACAGCGTCCGCATTTCCACCGAGCTCGTCAGCATCATCGGATAGAGCAGATCATTCCAGTTATTCATGAAATGATAGATTCCCAGTGTCACAAGCGCCGGTTTTGCGAGCGGCAGAATGATTTTCAGATAAATTTTCCACTCTCCCATCCCATCGATTTTCGCCGCTTCATCCAGGGATTTCGGTATGCCTGAGAAAAAGGAGGTCAGCATAAAAATACCGTAGGCACTCGCTGCACGCGGAAGAATCAGCCCGAGGAAGGTATTTAAAATTCCAAGCTTGTACTCTTCCATGTAGAGCGGAATCATCACCACCTGAAACGGGATCATCATCGTGAGCAGGATGATTCCAAAGAGGAGCTTTCTTCCTGTAAATTTCATGCGGGCAAACGCATATGCCGCCATCGAGTCAAAGAACAGGCTGATGATGGTGACGCCGCCTGCGAACACAATCGTGTTAAGCAGCATCCTGGCGATCGGGAGCACTTTCCACACATAGGCAAACTGCGTCGTGACCCACTCCGTCGGGAAAAAGACCGGCGGCCACTTGATGACGTCCGCGTCCGACTTGAAGGCGGATACGCCAAGCCAGAACAGCGGAAGCAGCACTAACGCTGCAAACAGCAGAAGTACCAGTGTGCCGATCACCCGCTGCGCACTTATTTTTCTCATGTCTCGTCACCTCCCTGCGGGAACGCATATTTTCTTAAGATCACGGTTATGATCGCAATCATACAGAACAGATAGACGGCGATTGCCGACGCATATCCGAGATCATACGGCGCTGTCTGAAATCCCCGGTTGTAGATATAACCCACGAGCGTCTCGGTCGCGTACTGCGGGCCGCCTCCCGTCATGACGTAAATCTGATCGAATACCTGCAGCGCCATGATTAACGTCGTCACCACGCAAAAACCGATCGTATCCCGGATGCCCGGTATCGTGACGTAGAAAAATTTCTGCAGCCCGGTCGCCCCGTCAATCTCCGCCGCCTCGTAAAGCGACTCGGAGACGCCGAGTGCTGCCGCCGAAAGGATGGTAAGCGTATAACCGAACCCTTTCCACACCGTGACAAAAATCACGGTAGGCATCGCCCATGTCGTGCTTGAGAGCATGTTCGGCATCGTGATACCGATTTTTCCAAGCAGATACGGAAGCATTCCATAGTGCGTGTTGAGCAGCATCGACCACATGATGCTGACCGCTGTCATGGAACACACATAGGGCAGATAAAATACGGTTCGCAAAAGCTTGTGCAGTTTCGTATTGCGCAGCATAAACATGAGCAGCAGCAACGCCACGATCATCTGGAGGGGCACCTCAAGCAGTGCGAAATAAAATGTATGAAACGTAGCATTTGCCACACGCTCATCCTGAAACATTTTGATGTAGTTGGCGATTCCGGCGAACGAGATATTTTTCATATAAATATCAATATTCATCAGACTGATCCCGATCGCTCCCGCCAGCGGTATAAATACGAATACGGTAAGTATGAGCAGGGAAGGCGCGATAAACGCGTACGCCTTCACCTGATGCTCCATACGGTGTTGTCTCTTTTTTACTTTCATAATTTCCATCCTTTACGGCTTGCAGCTATTTTTGCGTCAGTGACCGTCTGACATCAGTCGGAAATCACCGCGTCCAACGCGTCTGAAGCCTCCTGCACACTCTGTGTCACGTCTGCCCCGGATAATATTTTCTCCATCATCGGTTTCATGACATCATTGTCAATCATGCTTCCGCATTCCAGTCCCAGATGCCAGTCACGTCCAATCTCGGATGCCTTGGATACCGCACTTAAGATCTCGTTGTTCTGAATGTCTGCATCCTCAAGCACAGAATAAGACCATACCGGGAAACCGTTCCGGTTCGACCACTCTTTTAATACATCGTCGGACAGCCAGTATGCCATAAATTTATACACTGCCTCTTTGGTCTGTTCGTCAGCACCCTTCGTCAGCATGTAAGAGCATCCGCCCTCCGGGGAGTACGCACCGTCGCTTCCGCCCGGGATCGCCGTGATTCCATAATTTAAACCAAGCTGTGTCAGCCCGTTGATGTTCCATGGACCGCTGGTGTACATCGCAAGCTGACCGGACTGGAACATCGTGTCCGCATCCGCTGCGGTGAGTCCCTCCGGGGATACCCCGTCCTCCGTCGCAAGCTTCTGAATCCACTCCAGGGTTGCAATATTTTCTTCGGAATTTAAAAGATTCTGTGTCGCATCCTCATTGATGACATCTCCGCCGTTCGCCCACAGGTATTCGCAGTAATAACCGTAATCGGTCGGAAGTCCCAGTCCGTACTGGTTCTTGGACGGATCGGTGCAGGCGATTGCCGCCTCGCGCAGTTCATCGAGCGTGGTCGGCGGATTCTCTGGATCAAGGCCTGCCTCCGTGAAAAGATCCTTGTTGTAATACAAATACTGTACATTGTACTGCATCGGCACGCCGTAGAGCGCATCGTCTATGTAGGATTTTGCAAGCACATTTTCATAGAAATTGCTCTTATCAATGCCCATCGTATCCCAGAAATCGCTGATATCCTCGATCAGCCCGTTCTCCTCATACTGGTGAAGATACTCGATGCCCACCAGCACAAACGACGGTCCCGTCCCTGTCGATACCGCCGTCGCAAATTTGGTCTGCAAGGTATCGTTGTCCATAATGTCAATCTGTACCGTGATGTTGTCCGTGTTAGTCTCGTTGTAGTTGTCGATAATCTCGCGCAGCACGTCGCCGTCCGATCCGGTAAACGGCGCCCACACGGTCAGCGTAATGCCTTCTCCCGCATCACTTCCGCCGTCTTTTTCTGTCTTTGCCGTCTCTGTCGCCGCGCCTGCACTCCCCTGTGCATCCGCTGTCTGGCTGTCCGCTGCTGTGCTGCCGCACCCTGCAAACATGGTCGCTGCCATTGTCATTGCCAGTAATGCCGCCATTGCTCTTCTTTTCATGTTATCCTCCATTCTGCAAACGCTTTGCGTCGAGGAAACCGCCAGCATATCTTTTGATTCTGCGCTGCGGTATGGGCTGTTTTGTAGCGTCTGCGGCACCAAACAGTCCTGTACTTCCTCCCCATACATTGTGTTGTTTGGCAGCGCTGCTCTTCGCATCTGCATGCTTTCTGCACGCTTCCTGCTTTCTGCATGGCTGCCGGTTCATTGCTGTGTTGCTTTGTTTTTGTGCTTCGTGTCGATGCTTTGGAGCTTTGTGTCATCGTTTCGGCGCCATTGCGTACACGTGTACATTTTCTTTTAAAAATATTGTCCGCACGTTTGCGGACGCGTGTACTCAACACACTATTTATTATACTAACCAGATACTTTCTGTCAATTATACATTTTTCATGTATTTAATCGTTAAATTTTGTGAAACATTACCTATATGGAACGGTCATAATTGGAAATTTGCTGCTTTATACAATGTTTCATCCCCAAAAGCAGGGGATGAAACATCCATTTATTCTCTTGCACACCGTCAGACATTTCTATACACTTCCGGCATCCTCCCGCACCTCATAATACCCCTGTGGATAATGACAGGCAGGACAAACCTTGGGTGCATTGGTTCCGACTACAATATGCCCGCAGTTTCGGCACTCCCACACCTTTACGGTGCCTTTTTCAAACACCGCATGTGCCTGCACATCCCGCAATAACTCCCGGTACCGTTCTTCATGCATTTTCTCAATCGCACCAACCATGCGGAAACGCGCAGCAAGTGCTCCAAAGCCTTCCTGCTCCGCCATCTTTGCAAAATCCTCATACATGTCTGTCCACTCATAGTTCTCCCCGTGGGCTGCGGCATCCAGATTCTTTCCCGTATCGCCGATCAGTCCCAGTTCTTCGCCCCACATCTGTGCATGCGCGCGCTCATTATCCGCCGTCTTCTCAAAAATCGCGGCAATCTGCTCATAGCCTTCCTTTTTTGCGACCTCCGCAAAAAAAGTATAGCTGTTTGTCGCCTGCGACTCACCCGCAAATGCTGCTTTCAAATTCTTTTCCGTCTGTGTTCCGGCATACTTGTTCATAGAACCCTCCATTTTTTCACACGATCTCTCGCTCCAACTCTTTGCTCCAACTTCTGGCTTCATCTTATTGTTCCGACTTTTCATTCCTGCTGTTGTTCCTGCTTGTTATTCTTTCCTTTGCCTTATTGCGCTAGTATGCCCGATCTGTCGAAATTTATTTATCCTGCCAGCAAACTTTTTGCTGGCTTTTTCCTGTCTATTTCTTCCAGTTTGTTGTTGTCTGTTCCAATCTCTTCGGACATCCGCAGGTAAACTATTCCCCCCAAACCCGTTCTTCAAATATTTCTACATTTTTTCCTATCTTTCATAGCAATGTCCGGGTCTGGCGCAACTTTTTCTTCCTCTCAGACCCGCAATGGCATATTTCTTTGTGTTATGTAAACTTATTTTCCCCATGCTCGGGTCTGGTTCGTGAAAATCAATCTCCCAGACCCGTTTTTTCTGCATTCTCGGGTCTGACACAGCTTTTTCTTCCTCCCAGACCCGCAAGAGCTGATTTTTCGTTTCTTTTTCCCTCTTGCAATGGCATTCTCGGGTCCCACAAGTCTTTTTTGCTTCTGTGGACCCGCAATAGACTGACAAGCTTCTCCGTACTTCCATTACACCCGACAAATGCAAAAGGCTGGCCATCTATCAAACTGTAAAAACATTTCATCCGCTAGACTATAAAAACATTGTACCTGGCAGGCAGAAAAAACAGCCGGCGCATTTTACGCCGGCTGTCCGTACATTTTCCTTTTCAAAGTTTTATTTTTCCTGCAGACTTCTTTTCCTTTTGCACTGTGGCTGTCTGCACTGCTGCCATGCCAAGTTCCGAAACGATCCTCTGTTCCCGATCCGGGTTCACCCCCTAAGATCAGCGCTTTACATTGAAAGCTGCCATGCCCGGATATACCGCAGCATGGCCCAGTTCCTCCTCAATGCGCAGAAGCTGGTTGTATTTTGCCACACGCTCGGTTCTGCTCGGTGCGCCGGTCTTGATCTGGCAGGTGTTTAATGCCACCGCAAGATCTGCGATCGTCGTGTCCTCCGTCTCGCCGGAACGGTGGGAGGAAATTGCCGTATAACCGGCCTTATGTGCCATCTTGATCGCCTCAAGTGTCTCTGACACAGAACCGATCTGATTTAATTTAATCAGGATTGCATTTCCGCAACCGCTGTCAATTCCCTTCTTTAAGCGCTCGGTGTTGGTTACGAACAGATCGTCGCCGACAAGCTGTACCTTATCGCCAAGCTCCTTGGTCAGCTTCTGCCAGCCTTCCCAGTCTTCCTCATCCAGCGCATCTTCGATGGAAATAATCGGGTATTTTTCCACAAGTTTCTTCCAGTGCTCAATCAGCTCCTCGGAAGTAAACTTTGTACCCGCCTTCGGCAGTATGTACTCACCCTTCTTTGAGCCTTTCCACTCGGAGGACGCCGCGTCCATGGCAATCATGAAATCTTTGCCCGGCTCATAGCCCGCATTTTTCACTGCCTGTAAAATGTACTCGATCGCTTCCTCATCGCTGGCGAGATCCGGTGCAAATCCGCCCTCATCGCCGACGGAAGTTGCAAGGCCTTTGCTCTTTAACAGGGCTGCCAGTGCATGAAATACCTCTGCACACCAGCGGAGCGCCTCCTTAAAGCTTCCCGCACCGACCGGCATAATCATAAACTCCTGCACATCCACAGTGTTGGCTGCATGCGCGCCGCCATTTAAGATATTCATCATCGGAACCGGAAGTCTGTTTCCAGAAATTCCGCCAAGGAAACGGTACAGCGGGATATCCAGCGCGATTGCCGCCGCTCTTGCCGCCGCAATCGATACGGCAAGGATGGCATTTGCGCCAAGCTTTGACTTGTCCTTTGTTCCATCCGCTGCAATCATTGCCGCATCCAGCGCATAAATATCGCTTGCGTCCATGCCGCAGATCGTATCGTTAATGACCGTGTTGATATTCTCCACTGCTTTTGTGACACCCTTTCCAAGGTATCTCGCTTTATCTCCATCACGAAGCTCCAGTGCCTCAAACTCTCCCGTCGAAGCGCCAGACGGTGCCATACCTCTTCCCACGGTGCCATCCGCAAGTGTAACCTCCGCCTCAACGGTAGGATTGCCTCTGGAATCCAGTATTTCTCTTCCGATTACTTTTTCAATCTCCAAAAAATTCATGCTTCGTTCTCCTTCCATTTGATTATCTGATTCTCTGATCCATCCGATCTGTCGATTCTCTGATTCATCCGATTCTTCAGTTCATCTGACTGGTTCATTCCCTGACCCATCTGACCTTCTGATTCTCTGATCTTTTCAATCATCTGATTCTTTGATCCATCCGGACTCCGGCTCCCGGAAAACACACCGGCCGGCGTTCGTTACATAGGATGGAACGCGTCCCGGTGCAGCTGTTTTCCGGCAGGAAACGGATTCAGCAGCTCCGCCCCTGTAAGAAGTCCTAAAATGATTTACGCTGTAGTTAGTTGTATCTAACTGTCATCATTATAACGATTCTAAAAGAAGATTGCAACCCCGGATGATGATACTTTTTCTCATTGCGGATTCTCTGCCGGATAAGTCCATCCCTTTCTTACTGCGCCGCTGCTCCGTCGTCATCTTCATCTGACGGGTATTTTCGGAAAATACTTTAAGCTTTGCCAGCGATCCGACCAGCGACATCGAAAGCATCACCGCAAGCGCCGCCTGCGCCCGGTAATGCTGACGCGGTCAGCCTGTATCTGGCGGATCGGAAGCATACTGCAACCTTCGCTCTTCGCAAGACACTGCATCTGCTCCTCATTCCGATAAGTCTCCATCGTCCCTCTCCTTTTTCCTGTGTACGGCATGACTGCCCTCCTCGTCAGAACAGGAATACCATAAAACAGCAACTCATAAAATACGCCCTGCCCGGGATTCCTCATAAATAAAGCTCCGGTTTCACACCTTCGCACCTATTCATCAAACGGAATACCCCAGACAGGGCGCTCTATCCAGACATCCTTTTTCTTACTTTTCGTGACGAAATGCAGAAAAAAGTCCCTTCTTTTCGTAAGGTTCCCTCGTCACAGTTCCCATCTCATAGCCGGTCTTGTCGATGACTTCCTTTAACTTTGCATCATCAATGTCCTGTTCGGTCAGAATGACTGTCTCCCCTTTTGCATGGGAAGAGGTTACCTTCTTTACCGGGAACGCAGCTCTCACTGCCTCATTCACATGTGCCTCGCACATTCCGCACTGCATGCCATCCACTTTTACCACAATTTTTTCCATTGCTGTTCTTCCTCCGCATTATTTCTGTCTACATATATCCTCTATCAACTCCACCCACTCCTTCGGGTGCACTGCAAGAAGCTCCTCATGCTGCATGTCCAGTTCATGCAGTACCGGGTGTGCAAAATGCCTGTGATAACGCGCCCGGTATTTTTCTCCCATCTTTAAGGCATATAAAATGTGGATCTCGGTGCCCGCCGGATCGATCGCATCCGGCAGCGGCGTAATCAGATCGGAATAGAACTGATTGCGTAGGCTCTCCTTTGTGATAAAGGAGAGATCCACACCGGCGCCGCTCATCATGCCAATAAACGCATCCACATATCCGTCTCCCTTTTTGCGCATCTTCTCCAGCCTGCGATTTAAAATTGAAAGCCGGAATCTGCCGGTCGTAAGAAACGGATAGATCATCGGCAGCATCAGGGCTGTCATAAGCTTCGCCGGAATTCTGCCGGACTGATCCAGATCCGAACCGCCGAGAATACCATAATCCATATGAATCACTCCGCGCGCCGTCATAAATCCGACGAATGACCCGCCGAGTGAGCAGCCGTACACCGCACAGATTTTCCCATCATAGTGCTCCTTAATATACTCTTCGATCTTTGCCGTCTCCTCGATCATCGTGGAAAACTGCGTCTGTTCCGTTTCGTCAAATCCGTCGTAAGAGACGCACGCCACCCGGAATGTCTCCGCCAGTGGCTCGATCACCTTTCCAAAGTTGCTGCGCCAGTAACAGCCGGTTCCCGGCAAAAGCATGAGAACCGGCTTTCCCTGCTCTCCAAATTCATATACTTTCATCTGTTCCCACTCCTGTCTCTATAGTATATTTTCTCAAATCTTTTCTATCGTTTTCATACCAGACAGACATAAAGCCATCCGCCCGGTCTGTAAAAATATCAGCCCAGCGCCACATCGAGCATCATCATGACGCTGAATCCCACCGCAAAGAATATCGTGCCGACATCCGAGTGCTCTCCCTGCGACATCTCCGGAATCAGTTCCTCCACGACCACATAGAGCATTGCTCCCGCCGCAAAACTGAGCAGATACGGCAGTGCCGGGACAATCAGTCCCGCCGCCAGAATCGTGAGGATCGCCCCGATCGGCTCCACAATCCCCGAGAGCACACCTCCTAAGAATGCCTTCGGTTTTCCGGTTCCCTCCGCCCGAAGCGGCATGGAAATAATCGCCCCCTCCGGGAAATTCTGGATCGCAATTCCAAGCGACAGCGCCATCGCGGCCGCCGCGGAAATCTGGGTGTTGCCCGCCAGATACCCCGCATACACGACGCCGACCGCCATGCCTTCCGGGATATTATGTAATGTGACGGCAAGCACGAGCATCGTCGTGCGTTTCAGCTGGCTCTCCGGTCCCTCCGCCCTCTGGCTGTTGCGGTGCAGATGCGGGATAATATGGTCGAGCAGAAGAAGAAACAGGATCCCACACCAGAACCCTGCGACTGCCGGCACAAACGCCAGCTTTCCCATATCACTGACCTGCTCCATCGCCGGAATCAAAAGACTCCAGATCGACGCTGCCACCATCACGCCTGCGGCAAATCCCGTCAGCATACGCTGCAGGCGGTCTCCCATCTCCTTTTTCATAAAAAACACGCACGCCGCGCCAAACGATGTTCCAAGAAACGGAATCAATATTCCGTAAAATACACTCCAGTTCATATGCAAGCCTCCTTTTCAGTTAGCTTTTGCTAACCTTATTTTATCAGTCACTTCCCATTTGTCAAGCCTCCCACCGGTTCCGGCGCAAAACATACGGCGGAACTTTTCCATGATACAAAAACGGACACTGAATCTTCTTCAGTGTCCTCTCATCACTTCTAACCTACACATTCCCGGTACAGCGTCTTTTGTCCGGTCCCGCCGAAGATGTCCATAATATCCGCCATTCCCACTCCGTAGGAAAGCAGCAGCACCAGATTTTCTTTCGCATACTCAAACCGCTGGAATAACTGCTGCTTCTGTTCCAGGTTCTCATATACCTTCCAGTACCCGGTGCAGAGATAATCTCTTCCCTGATGCTCGATAAATCCTCTCACATCCTCCACCGGATAACCCAAAAGCAGTCCCATCTCATGAGGGAAATCCCTGCGCTCCTGCATGTATCTGCGGTAACGTATCCGGAAAACAGGAAGCACCGCCTCCAAGGAAGTATCCTGATATCCCAGTTTATGCAGCATCCTTTTCACCTGTTCCTGTTTCATGTATTCTTCCAGACTTTTTCTTCGGTATAAAAGCACAGCCGCTTTTCTGCCGGTCGAAAAAAGTACATAGATGGATATTCCGGTATCCCGGATCAGTTCCCGGACCTGACATACTCCCTCGCACGGAATATTGAACAGATTCGACGGCTTTAAGCCTGCGATTAACGGCGCACACTGCAGTGCAAGCTGCAGTTCCACATCTTTTGGCTCCATCTGCTGCAAAATCTCCCATGTCTCACGACTCATGCCGATCCCTCCTGTGTCATACGATCTTTTTAGTTAGTCTTATCTAACTATCTGTATCATATACGACAGCAGGCATCTTGTCAAGGCTCAAACGAATTGTCGCAATAAGCATAGACCGCTTTTGAGTGATAAGTAATATTATTAGAAACACACTTGGAGATTTCATGTGGAAATGCAGGTGGAATATTCGGCTGGAAATGCTGTAAAATCAAGCATTTCCCGTCTTAAAAAATGTATTATATCATCTTTTTGCGCTGCTTTCTGCGCATCTGAAGTTCCGTAGGAACTTCTAATATGAATCCGGTAGGATTCATTATATCATCCACACATGAAATCAAATACATAGCACTGTAAAATCAAAGTAAATATTTCGATCAACAGAACCTTTTATGACAACATCTCTTTCACACAAGTACTTCGATAATCACTTGGTGATATTTTATATCTTTCTTTAAATACTCGGTTAAACGTTCTCTGACTTTCAAATCCACTATCCAGACAAATATTTGTAATAGAATCACTCGTATTTTCCAAACGATGGCATGCATAGTTCAGCCTTGCATCGTTAAGATATTGATTAAAGTTTCTATGGAATGTCTTGGAAAAGAGTCTGGATAAAACATATTTGCTCACGCCCAGGTCTTTTGCCATCTCTTCCAACGAAAACTTCTTCTTGAAATTTGCTGATATATAGGAAACTGTCTGGTAAATAAGATCGTTGCTCCCCACACTGCTCTTTTCTACCAAATTTAATTTTCCTATGCAGCGTGCCAACACAATTTGAAGATATGCCTGTGCAACAGTAATATCCGACTGTTCTGTCTCTAAAATTGCATTTATAACCCTATATACCTCCGGTTCAACCTTTTCCGCTTTGATGATTGGGTATTCAGGAGCCATGGATTGCATGATATCTGCAAATTTGGCTATCGTAAATGGCGATGCAATCAGATAAGTCGCTTTATTTACACCGGGTGTCAGTACCTGATAGTGATGAATAACATCTGGAAATACAAAGCCTATATCTCCTTTTTCCATATGGTATAGTTCCTGTCCGACACCAAGTTCTAATGATCCACTTGTTACACAAACGATCTCCAGTGCATTATGAAGATGTGGTTCAATATGTTTTGACTTCCTATTTATTGCTATAATCTCCTCTTTTGTGTCAACATATTTTAACTGCATGAAATACTCCCCTTTGCAACATTTGTCTATATCTTCTTTCGATTTGGCAAGCAATCCTTTTACACCTATCTTATAATCAACTTGTAAATAAGGAAAGGAGGAATTGCAAATGAGCAACCTAAAAAAATATCTGAATGACCTTTTAGTATTCTACACTGAATATTTTGAGCATCCTTACCATGTATAAATACTAAAAGGACTATTTTGTGAAAACTGAATATTTTCTTAAGGCCATTTCACAAAAATGAAGTGGTCCTTTTTTATTTTCAAAATACAGTTCTATCACTTTATATATAGAAAAAAGCACTGTCTCATCGAGCAACGACCAGACAACGCTTTCTCCTGTCAATTCTAATTTATGTCTAATGCATCTGTTACTTCATCTGCAGCAATTCCTTTTTCTGCTTTCAGTTTTTTATTTGCATCTTCTACATTCATTCTTGAAAGTACAAACATAATCAATACATCAAAGATTAACGGAAGCCAAAGATACATGAACTGCATCATATCAAGTGCAGACTGTGGCTGAGTTGCATTTGTTCCGACATATCCACTGAACTCAAGCATCCATCCAACAACAGCGGTGCCAATACCTCCACCGATTTTTACACCAAGAGAAGTACAAGAGTACATCGTTCCGTCAATTCTCTTTCCCTGCGTAAGATAAGTGTATTCAGAGCAAGATGCGATAACTGCATTCATATCTCCCTGCCATGGTCCCTGACCTAAGGCTGCAAGAGCTGTAAATGCCATCATCAGCGGAACACTGCCCATATATCCGGCAACAACAACAAGTGCTCTACCGATGACTGCTAAGACGTAACCTCTTAAGTTCAGTTTATACATACCTTTCCACTTACCAACTAATGTCGGTGTGAAAATCAGGGCAATGATCAGTGGAATATTTACTGCCCATGCAAATTGTCCAAACAAATTCTTATTTTTCAGTACCCATGTCATGTAATAAATGCCAGCTCCAATCATGGCACCATATAACTGCTGTAAAATATATGTTCCACAAATCATCATGTAATATTTGTTTTTGACAAGAAGCTTGAATGCCTGTACCATTCCATACTTTTCATTATCATTCTTTACTTCTCCTTCATTAAGTTCTTCCTCCGGAAGTTCCTTAACAGAAAGTGCTGAAATCGTATTTACGACCAGACCAATGATTGCATAGATAATAGCAACCGTTCTCCATGCCGCAGCATCTCCACCACATTTATCTACAAATCCAACTGTAATCGCCTGAATCAGAAGACTTGTTGAAAATGCAAAAATAAAACGGTAAGATCCCATCTGTACACGCTCTTTGCTGTTCTTTGTAATCAGTGACGTAAGTGCTGAGTAAGCAATATTGTTTGCTGTATAAAACACGCCATTTAACAGTGTATAAGAAATAAAGAACCATGCGTATTTAGCCGCTGTTCCAAAGCTGACTGGTACTGCAAAGCAGCAGACCAGCGTAATGGCACATCCAATGTATCCGTATAGCATCCATGGCTTCGCTTTTCCCATTTTACTGTGTGTTTTGTCAATCATTGATCCAAAAAATATATCCGTAAAACCATCAAATAGTTTTGATACGGCAATCAGGGTACCTACGACACCTGCAGCAAGTCCTACTGAGTCCGTCAGATAGACCATCATGAAAGATGTCAGGAAGGCATAGACTACATTACCTGCAATATCACCTGATCCATATCCAATTTTGTTATACCATTTCAAATACTTTTTTTCTTCCATCGAATTTCTTTGCTCCTCCTCTTCATCGCACTTAGAATCTCAATATGTCTAACCGTATGATGTCTAATTCTAATTTTTTCTCTGTTTTTGTCTGATTGCTCTGTATATCCGGACTTTACATTACAATCAGACTCTCTTTCCTTGTTTACGGGTTACATGAAACTTTATTATCCCTTTACATACGGTATCAGTGTAAACTGAAACCGGAATAATACATCATCAAATCGGTACTGCTCCAATACAACTGGACCACAACTATTAGAACCAATGCCATTTAATGCGTAGTCAACACAGAATACTACACTATCTGATTCTATTAATTCATAATTATGCGTTTTCTTCTCAAGTTCTTCCTGTGTATAATAAGAAGCATTGAATGAAAATGCCTTTTCTGCGGATGCCACAATTCCATATCGGCTGTTGTTAAGCTCTACATATTCACAATCATAATGGCTTCCATTTTCCTGTGGACGGATATAGTCCTCATGTAAATCCCCTACATCTGCCCGGTACAAACCGTGGCTCGCAGCCTGATGTTTATCACGATAGCTCTCCTGTGATCCCATTCCAAAGTATCTTACAGCTGAAAGTTTTTTATCCAGGAACATCCTCACACCAAATCTCGGAAGATCCGGGAATTCATCGTCTTTTGTTACTGCAATATCTGCATCAATCTTTCCAGCAGCTTCTATTTTCCATGTAATCGTCACATCAAGAATCTTCTGTACTGTCTCTGCCACAACGGAAGCATGGCTTGTAATCTTCACACCATGTTTTCCCTGCACAACCTCTGTCGTATAGGCTCTTGTGTAAGCCTTATCATAATGGGCTTTCTTCCATTCAGACTTGATGTACATATCGTTATCTGTTGGAGCTCTCCAAATATTTAATTCCATCGGATGGTTCAAGTATTCCCGCCCTGCGAATTTCATCTCTGTAAAGAGTGCAGTACGTTTGTCTATGGTATAAGCAAATTCACGCCCCTTGATATGAATCTGTGTATCATTTTCATTTACCTGTAATTCAGAGTCCACTACTGTTTTTGGTATCCATTTCTCTGCAAGTTTACATTTTGTATCCTCTTTACTTACCTCAATTTCATCAAATCCAAGAATATGGTCTTCATCCAACAGTGGCAATTCTTTTTTCAGATGGTAAATAAGTTTTAAATAACATTTCCCATTCTCTGGAACATTGATCTTCAGGTTTGTTTTTCCTTCCCCGTGTGGTGCCACAGAAAACTCCGGAAGTATGCCTTTGCTGATCACAAGACCATCCTGTGTCAGCTCATAACTAATCTTCACATAATCTTTCAAGTCATCAAAATCCATGTAGTTATGAAGCACCAGTTCTCCGCTTTCTTTGTTATAGGAAATAACTCTTGCCGGGCGATAAACATTCTTGTATTCCAAAAGTCCTGTATGTACCGTTCTGTCCGGATATACTAATCCATCCATACAGAAGTTGCCATCATGAATTTCTTCGCCATGGTCGCCCCCATAAGCATAGATTGTCTTTCCATTCTCAGCAGTTCCATGAGCAATCGCATGGTCACACCATTCCCAGACAAAGCCGCCGCACATTTTATCATTATCCTGAATCATCTGGAAGTAATCTTCAAAATCTCCAGGTCCGTTTCCCATGCTGTGACAGTACTCTACCAAAAGGAAGGGTTTGCTTCCATCTTTATCCAGATATTCCTGAATTTCGGAAAGCGCTGGGTACATCCGGCTGTACACATCCAGATTGCTGTAATCATATGTTTCATCATAATTACGGTATCTTGCACTCTCATATTGTGTGATACGGTCTGGATCAAAATTCTTTGTCCATTCCAGTGCTTTTTCAAAGTTGCAGCCATAAGCACTCTCATTTCCCATTGACCACATAACAATACAGAAACGGTTTTTGTCACGTTCCACCATGAGTTTTACGCGATCAACGATTGCCTCTTCCCATACCGGATCATCTGCAATCTTCTCATTCCATCGTTTGAACCGATTGTAATCAGTGTCTTCTTTTCTGTAGATCATAAATGGACCGTGAGCTTCAATATCTGCTTCATCTATTACCATGAATCCATACTTGTCACACATTTCATAGAAAAATGGTGCGTTCGGATAGTGGCTGGAACGGATCGCATTAAAATTATGCTGCTTCATTAACGTAAGATCGGTTGTAATCTGTTCCAGATTGATTGTAAATCCAGTAACCGGATCAGAATCATGTCGATTGACACCACGGAATTTAATCTTCTGTCCATTTAAATAAATAACCTGGTCTTTAATCTCTATCTTTCTTAATGCAATGTGATCTACAATTACTTCATTCTCTGTTTCAAGAATCAGTTTATATAGATATGGATCTTCTGTATTCCAAAGTTCCGGACTTGCGATTTCTAATACAGCTGTTCCTTCTTCAGCAATACTTCCTAGTGCTACAACTGCTCCGTTTCTATCTTCAATCGAAATTTTTACATTTAACGGAGAGTAGAATTTCATTTCAATTTCTACTTTCGCAAGTATATCCTCAATTCTTGTTTTAATATGATAATCACTGATTGCCTGTTTTGGGCGTTTCAAAATGTACACATCCCGGAAAATACCACTCATACGGAATTTGTCCTGATCTTCCAAATAGGAACCATCACACCACTTCATTACCAACACTGCCACCGTATTCGTTCCATCCTGAAGTACATCGGTAACATCAAACTCACTGGTCATATGCGAAACCTGGCTGTATCCTATGTAAGAGCCATTGATCCATACGTAAAAGCAACTGTCTACTCCTTCAAAGTTCAAAAAAGATTTTGGCGCTTTCTCATCTCTACTGTACTCAAAAGTATGTACATAGGCTCCACACGGAATGTCCTGTGGCACATATGGTGGATCAAACGGAAATGGATACCGGATGTTTGTATACTGGTGTGTATCATATCCAGCCATCTGCCATACACTTGGAACCTGAATCTCATCAAAATTTTCTGTATCATAATTCTTCTCAAAGAAAGAATCCTGAATGTCATAGATGCTGTTAAAATACTGGAATTTCCAAGTTCCATTCAATAACTGCATACGATCTGACTCTTCTCTGTGTTCCACCAAGTTATCCATTCTTCTGGATGCCGGAATATAATAGGCTCTGGCTGGCATTGTGTTTTCGTGCAGTACGCTTAGATTTTCATAATAACGTGGTACGATCATAAATAGCTCTCCTCCAATACATATACTTTTTTGTTCTTTGTTTTCCTAAAGCAAACCTTATACTTTACTTTTTGTTTACGTTCCTTAGTTATGCTATATATAGCTTATCCTAATTCGCAAAATATGTCTATGAATTGGATTAGACAAAATATGCACTAAATGATACAATGATAAAAAGTACGAAAAGAGGTGCTGTCCTATGTATTTGAACACCGGTTATTTGAACCACTCACATATGGATTTCAAAGACAAAAGTCGTCCGCTGATTGTCGGTAGCTGTGGTACTTACCGTCTTTCCAGACATCCCAAACTTCCGACCTACCGTCCAAGGGGTCGTCTGGATTATCAGATTATATATATCACTGCTGGTTGTGGGCATTTTCATTTTGATAATGTAAATAATGAAACGATTGTTCCAGCCGGCAACATTGTACTGTACAGACCGAAAGAACTCCAAAAATATGAATATTACGGAGAAGATAAGACAGAAGTATACTGGATTCACTTCACAGGAAGCAATGTGAAAAATATCTTACGTCAATATGGGTTTCCGGATAAAGAACGTGTCTTTCAAGTGGGTACATCTAATGAATATGAACAAATTTTCAAACGTATCATTATCGAGCTCCAACGCTGTCAAGACAATTATGAGGAAATGCTTGTCCTTTTGCTACGTCATCTTCTGATCAGTTTCCACCGGGAACTGACAAGAGAGCACATATTAAAAAATGAATATCTTGATCATGAGATGGATAATGCTGTTACCTTTTTCAGTGAAAACTACAATCAAAATATCAATATTGATGATTATGCTGCCTCACGAGGCATGAGTGTCAGCTGGTTTATCCGAAATTTCAAAAAATATACCGGTTCTACACCAATGCAATTCATTGTGGGAATCCGCATCAACAATGCTCAGATGTTACTTGAAACAACAACTTATTCCATCAATGAGATTTCTAAGATTGTCGGATATGATAACCAGCTTTATTTCAGTCGGCTTTTTCACAAGTTGAAAGGATATTCGCCGAGAGAATACCGAAAGCTGAGAAACAAATTCTGAAATCCCACGATGTGGTCTTCTTTCTGATAATATTACTTATCAAAGCAAAGCACGATATGCTTATTGCGCCTGTTACGGGAGCAGTCCCTGCTCCTGCATCTCACGCGCCACCTTCACATATTCCCGGCTGTTGCGGTAAATATCTTTTTTTTCCGCTTCCGTCAGCTGCCGCACGACCTTCGCCGGGCTTCCGAGCACCAGCGATCCATCCGGCACCCGGGTGTGCTTTGTGACAAGGCTTCCCGCCCCGACGATACAGTCACAGCCAATCTCCGCTCCATCCAGGATCGTCGCCGCCATCCCGATCAGCGTCCGGTCACCGACCGTGCATCCGTGGACAACCGCCTGATGCCCGATGGTCACATTGTCACCAATCACCACATCGCCCTCAATGCTCGCATGAATCGTACAGCTTTCCTGAATGTTTGTCTCTCTTCCGATCGTGATGGTTCCCTCATCCCCGCGCACGGTGGAGTAAAACAGCACACAGCTGTCCTCCCCGATCGTCACGTCTCCGACCACCATCGCCTCGCGTGCAATCCGCACACCGGGGAGGTCTGTAATCCGCTTATAGTTCATTTTCCCACACTCCTTATACCAGCTCCGCATTGAACTTCTGCGCATTTTCATCCCAGCGGGTAAGACGGATCCTCAGATCTTTGCCGGCGAGCATGCGCGCCGGTGTCCCTCTGCCGAGAAGATATTTTTTCGACAGCGATGCTCCATGTGAAGTGCCCGCAATCACGCCGCGCAGCACACCGGTCGTCGTTGCCTCTGTCTGTGTCAGCGTTACTGTCTGACCGATCATGGATTCATGCCAGGCTCCCGTACCGCCCGTCGGCTGTGATGGATTATGAGCGGATGCCTCCGCCGTAATGCCGGATGCCTCTGCTGTCTGCTGTCCTCCTGCACATTTAAAATTCTCCAGTATAAATTCACAAATCTTGCGCAAATCGTGGCGTCCCGACTCGTTTAATATCTCCAGATTCAGATGTGCAGATGTATTGCGGCAGTTGTTTAAGCTGTACATATCCTGCTTTAACTCGTCAAGGGACGAATACAGGCTGAAATACTTTTTCATAATATTCCAGTGTTTGCGGATAATCTGAAAATAATCATTAAACGCGAGCACATTCAGCTTGGAGATGATAATATTTCTCTGATCCGCCTCGTTCTCGGTCGCAATCCGGCGCAGATTTTCCAGATAATCATCCTTTCGCTGCACATCCTGACCGAGTACCGTCTCCCATTCTTCCGAGTATTCCTTACTGAGTGCCCGCATCAATACGTCGCGGATGCTCCGCTCCGTCTGCTCTAACATTGCTGCGAGCGAATCCAGTTCATCCAAAACAGCAAAATCCTTCACAAAATCAACAAAATACGGAGAGATCGGCTCATATACCAGTTCTCCCTTATCGCGGTAATCCGTGAGACCCGCCAGTTCAAACACATTTTTTTCAGACTTCTCCACACGGGTCACAAATCCATAGTCATACAGCTTTTCCACCCACTCGTTAAGCTTTTCGGAATATGCAGGGCCGATAAACTTTTCAATGAAGATGCCCATGCTGCTTCTGGTCTTGCTCTGATTCACATACTCCGTTCTCATGAGTGTACACATGCGCTCATACGCCGTCTTGATGAAAGCTCCCCGCTCCCGGAAAATCCATCCGATGTCAACAGGACTCCCGTCCAGATTCTCGATTTCATCCCGCATCTGCATCAGCAGCCCCGGCGACCGTCCGCACAGACAAAGGATCTGCTGTCTTTCCTTCTCCTCCAGAAGACCGCACGGCATATCCCTGTAAAAGTTAAAATACTCTTCCAATTCCTCATTGGAAAAACCTTTCAGCGCCAGTGCCGGAAACGCATCCTGAAAATTCGACCCCTCCTGCATATGATGCGCGATCGTGCTCACGCTCCGCCTGGAGATCGTAATGATCGACAGATTCAGCCGGTTGGCGCCCTTTGGCGTCAGACCAAACAAGCGCTGGAAAAACTGCCCGTCCTTGAAGATTGCCTGTGCCCGGTCAAATTCATCGATTGTCAGAATCATCCGGATTCCAAGCTTTGTATAATATTCAAACAACGAAGACAATTCTCTCGTAGCATTCATCTTAAAGACGACGTCATCCTGATGCCCGATATTTTCTTCAAAGAACTGATAGGATTTGAGAATTTTCTCCACCAGCCTGTCATTTGGCACAGGTGCATCGCGAAGCTCCTCTTCCCCGATGGTATCAGAAAATTTTAGAATCAGTACTGTCCAAAACTGCCAGAACGAGGTTCCTGCCTCCAGCACCGTATTAAAATAGTAGGTGTGCGGCTTTGCCGCCCTCTCCAGTTCGTCGCTCAGGTGCCGGATCAGTGTCGTCTTGCCGATGCCGTTTGGTCCAATCAGCGAATAACACTTGCCATAATCTCCTTCCTCCACGAAGAAGACCTTTTTCCTCAGTATCTGGCTGACCTCCTTTCGTTCAATATATAATTCACCCATTATTCTCTTCCTCCGTTCTTCTGTAACATAAATTCCACAAACAATCCGGTATTGATCTTCACTCTTCCGCCGGATGTAATGGAGATCACACGGCGTGCCTCAAGCAGATTCTTGGTCCGCTCGATCTCCTCCGTGCTATATCCCTGTTCTTCTGTGAGTTTCCGGTTGATCTCCTTCATATCGGACGTTCTCTGATCAAAGGATTTTACCGTGGCAAACGCCGCACTCTTCAGATACTGATACGTCTTGCGGCTTTCCGGATCTTCCACGCTGTCGCCGTCTTCCACCAGAAGGATATCAAAATCCGTCAGCAGCAGCTCTCTGATAAACTGCCGTACCATCTCTTCCACATCGCTGACGAGAATCCGGGATCTCGGACAGCGATCACTCACAAAGTAAGCAAACATCTGGCTGCACAACCGCATCAGATACGTCGGATTACATCCCGACAGATCCAATAGCTTCTCCACCGCCCGTCTTCCAAGTTCCGTGTCGTATACGTCATACCCGAATGCCCGTTCCATCGGCTCCTTCACCAGCCGGACGGACGCCTCCTCATCCAGTGCCGCAATCTCCACAGACTTGGCAAATTCCGCCGTGTGGTTGAGTACGCCAAGGCTGTCAAATGCCCGCATCATCGCCTCATGTCCGATGATCACCTGAATAAAACCATACTGTGAAAATGTCTTGATAAAGTTCGGGATAGACGCCAGACTCTCATTTTTCTCTTTGTCCCTGCGTATCTCACTCATGATGGTCGTACATAGAAGCGTAAATTCATCCATAAACAGAAGAATCACATGTTCCCCGCCGTCATACCGGAAAAACTCCCGGAAAAATCTCTCGAAAAGCGCCGCCCACGTCTCATTGCCTGCCGGATCAAACAAATCCGGAATTTCAAGCTGATTCTGCCTTAAAAGCTCCACCACATCCGGATGATGATCGTAGATCTCATTTTCAAAGCGGGACAGAATATTGGCATAAAACGACCGCTTAAAGTAAGGAAGCAGTTCCACGCCGCCGGTTTCGTCCAGAATGTTATTAAAATTCAGCATGATCGCTTTTTGGCGCAGCTTCTCATTGTCCTTGATATAATTTTTTATCTGATAGACCAGACTGGTCTTGCCGCTCTTTTTCTGTCCGTGGATAATGACTGCACTTCCCGGAATGAACTGTTCCTCCCCGTCTACGGTTCTAAGGATACTGCTTCTTATCTCGCGGCTCTCCTCCTCGCGCCCGAAGAACATCTTATTGTCTTCCAGCGGTTGTCCCTGCGACGGTTCCAGATACGGATTCTCTGCACCGGTATCCTTACCTTCCATCCTGCCGGTGCCGTACTGCAGTTCCAGATAATTGCCGGCATCCTCGCGAACCGTCTTTTTCTGCAGACTGCCGTTGCGGTCATTTTCCCCGGTCAGAAATGCGGTCGTGTATTCGTATTCCACGGACCAGCCGATGTTTAAGCTTCCTGTATATCCTTCCTCCACGCTGATCGCAACTTCGACCGGGATCTGATCCCCGGCAGCCAGGTGCTTCTGTTCCAACACGATTTTAGAAGGAACGTCCACGCCCTCTGTGTAGGATTCCAAAATAATCCCGACGTTGTCCGCCGACTGGAGGTTCATATTTGCCGCTCCGTTCCCGACGATCAGCCAGAACGTCTTCTGTCCGTTCTCGATCAGTTCCTGGTTCGGCTTGCACCAGATCTTCGGGCGGGTCTTCTCATCCTGATACATGGAGTTCAGCAGCTGTGCGATCTCTTTTTTCAATTTTGCAAAAATGTTGGCGCCATCCGCTCCGTCCGTACACATCCACAGAATCTCTACCGCCTCTCTGCTCGGATGCTTCTTGATCTCTTCCTCCAGTTCGCGGATCTCCCGGTAGGCATCCCGCAGCAGGCGCTCCTGTAATGAAAATCCCGGCTGATTGGTGTAATCGCAGACGCTCATGCACGCCCTCTGCAGCTTTTCAAAGCGCGCTCTGTCATCCTTTCCCGCCAGTTTTAAAAAACGCACCTGCATGTTTAAAATCAGTTCTCTCACATCCGCAGAGATATTACTTCCAGAGAGGATTCCGGTCAGATTTGCCGAAAAGCGGCTTCTGTCCTTCTTATAGCGCTCCCGCAAGGCCTGCAGCGCTTCCGCAAGGCTGGTCGTGCGGATCATATCGTCAATCTGCACCGCATATCGAAGCAGCTCATTGTTCAGCGTCGTATTCTTCTTTAAAATGGCGCAGACGGTCTCCATACTCTTCTGATCCAGCAGCATCATGTGGGAGATAAGTTCACTCATCTGCCTGCAATTCTGGTTCAGCAGCGTCTCAAGCTGTCCGCGGTCTGCGGTCTTCCCTTGCTGTAAGTAGTTGGCAAGCTGCTCTCTCGTGCCGAAGTCCTGCAAAAACAGCTGATAGAGACAGTCGCCCATCGAGAATTGCGCTGCATTTTTCTTATTGCTCTTTCTGAGCGGATAACGCAGCAGAACGGACAGGTAATACGCCTGCTCCCCGAATACCATATTGGCGTCCAGACCGATCTTGCGGCAGTTCTTCTGCAATGTGCCGATCAACAGTCTTCCGATCTGGTTCTCTCTGTCATATTTTCCACCCGCTTCCGCGCCGTGCTCCAGCTCCACCTCCGGATAGGCAAGCGCGATTTTGGCAGCCGCAAAGGATTGCAGTTCCCCCGGCTGTCCGTGAAGAATATCCACCGCTCTCTGTGCATTCTCACTATTTTCCGGCATGCTCTGCTCGTTTAAGGTCACTCCCTTTAACAGCAGCTGGCTTAAATCCACCTGTTCCATACAGAACTTTGCCAGATTCTCGCCGATCGCATTTTCCAGCGTGACCGAAGCTTCATCCGCCTCGAATTCCTCCGTCTGAGCTTCCGGCTGTGCCTGTGCTCCTCCTGCCTCCACAAGTCGCGCCTCCAGTTCCAGTCCGTCCGCACCCGGTGCAAAAACAATCGCCGTTTCCTTATTCACATATCCCGCCAATATCTGTGAGGCACCGTAAACCGGATAATATTTCGTCGCGTTACGGTAACCCAGATAAATATCACGCCCCGCATCGTATTGGATGGTTGCCGTCTCTCTCTGACACCGGATCTCTATCACAGATTCTGCCAAAGACAGCACCGTCTGTCCCTCCTCCGCAAACACATGGTGCACACATTTTACAAACACTCTCTGCCCGGTGAGCGTATGGCTCTTAAATGCCCGGTTGATCATACCGTCCGAGAGCACAGACATATAATGTCTTGCCTTCTGGTCCACCACGATCGCCCGGTGCAGTTCATCGCACTGCGTGACCGTTCCCTCCTGCCAGCGGATCAATCCGCTGTAAGCTTCCGATATGCGGTGCACTTCCGTGATCCGGTTGTCCTCGCAGGCGAAAATAACATGCAGGCGTGTCACGTTCATCTGGCTCTTTAAAATATTGATGACGTTCGGGTCTGCCAGCGTCAGGGAAAAATTCATGACACGGTTGATCACCGCAATGCCTTCCTCCATATTAAAGTCTGTGACAACACCGAAACGGTAGATCTTCTGAATCTCATTTTTCAGGATCTGTTTTCCGTCCTTTACACGGTAAAAATCATCCCCCACGCTGTCGATAACGTGGTAAGCCGCCGTGGAATCCGTCATCTCGAAGATCACACTCTCCCCGCTGCAAAGCTCCGGAATATCAAAATCCACCTGTTCCGGTACGGCGGTGCCAAGCGTGGACATTACCTGCTCCACTTTCCGCACCTGCAATGCATCCGCCTCAATTTTAAGACAGATATACTGGTTCTTCGCAAAGGACGCCAACACCAGAACCGGATAATTATAATCAACGGACGGATGCTCCATGCCGGTTTTTTCATTTATCATTGTACCTCCCGGCACATATTTTACCAGATAGCAGTGTTTTGCCGTCTTTATCGTCTCTTCCGTTTCAATCTGCGCAAGCTCCGGATTAAAGATCGCAATCGCGCCGTCCGGTGCATACTCCTGATCTGTCACAAGCTTTTTATTGATATAGCAGTCGCTGATCAGCGCATAGTGTCCGTTGTAGAGAGAGATAATTCCGAGTTTCGGAGAAGCCCCCACATAGCGCGCCTCCTCCACTTCCAGATATTCCGCAAGCGGCAGTGTCTTTGAAACAATCTTTTTTGTCACTGCGGTCACCGCCACCGGAGCGGTTGACTTTTTCTCCGGATACGGATGTCCGGCACCGATCTTCACATCCTTCGCGCATGTCTTGCCATGCAGGGTATACGGGGTATATAAAACCTCGTAATAATAACTTTTGGTATTCAGCTTCGGCATCGTCTCACAGTCAATATCTGTCTGCTTGAAATAGACGGTTCCCTCCTTGTCCTCCAGATGGGCTTCCAGTTCTTCCTCCGGTACAATAAAACCGAACCCTGCACTGACCGGCTGCTTGATCATGTATTTTACGATATAACCGCGCAGTCTCTCCGGTTTGGATTCCTCCTGCTTCTCCTCTGCAATGACAGTCTTCTCTGAGATCAGAGCGACATCCTTCGCCGCGCAAAGCTTGCCCTTTAAAGTCTGCTCAAGCGTAAATGAAACCCTGCGCCCCAAAACCAGCTGCGACGCCTCACCGGCATCTGTGAGATTATTGACATGGAACCAGTATTCCCCGGAAATATAGCCGGTGCCGTTATCCGTGCGGTAAGCCGTAATGGGTCCAAAATACCGCACCTGCGCGATATCGCCGGTCTGCAGCACCGTCTCCTCTGCGCCATCGTCTCCCGCAAGAAGCGTCAGTTTTTCATCCGTATATTCCTTCAGCTTTCCGGCAGTTCTCTCTCCATTTGAGAGCAGCACTTCCACGTCCTGTCCCACAAACTTCTTTGCATAAAAAACAGAGACCGGCAGCATCTTTACCTCGCCGTTCCCATCAATCCACACTTTCGCATAATCCGCATAAGGATACATCTTCTCCAGCGTTACACTGACCGCTTCCTGCACCACCTCACCAGGTTCTTTGGCGCAGGTGTAGGAAACCACGTAGATATTGCCCGGTTTGAATCCAAAGTCAATCTGCTCCTGTGAAAACATGATATTTCCGCGCGGCAATCCGGCATTCTCCATCTTCGCATAATTCTGTGAGACATAGCAGTTCCCGATAAAGCCGTTCGTCCGGAGTGCATTCGGGAAAAATAAAATAATTCCCCTTCCGGTATACCCCGCTTCCGCCGGTTCTTCCTTTCCTGCCGCATTCACCAGCCGGACATCCTTGGCGATCCATTCGCAATCCGTAATTCCCGGCACAAAGGAGACCTGATCTCCAACGCCGATCTGCGCTGCTCCGGAATGTTCCGGCACTCTGCACCAGAAACCATCTTCTGCATCCCGGCTTCCGACTGCGATCTTCCACGTATCCGTCTTCCCCCGGCTGCCCGGTTCCCGCACACGCACCACTTTCCCGCAGTAACGGATTTCCTGCATATCGGCAAACGGAATCATGGACACGCCCTCGCCGATCAATACGAACATGGTGTCCGTCACAGCCGACACGACACCCTCCCAACAGCTCCCGTCCTTCATGATGACATGCAGTGAATCGTTGGTCTCCGGAAGCGGGAAAATCTCCTTCACCCCGGCAAAATCGACCGGAACCTGTCCGCCGCCTGACTGCTCCAGCATCCCGGTTCCATCCTGCTGCAATCTGCCGACTAAAAATGTTCCATCAAAAAGGCTGTAAATTGCTGCCGTCTGGCTTAATTTTTCCACGCAGATCTTGTGTATGTGCGATACCAGCCGGATGTCATCCGCGCAGATCTTTCCGGCTGCAAGCTTCAGATGGCAGGACACGGTACACGCAAAATCTCCATACCGCATTAGTTGCAGCTCCGCAGCATCACGGCAGGCTTCCGGCGCAAATGTAAAATTCCCGATCATTCCGGTATCACGCATCACATCATAATCTGTCAGTTCCCCTGCCAGCCGGATATCCGCCACATCCGAAAGCATGATTTCCCTGCCCTCTACCGTGATCGCCTCCGCCGCGATGTTCTGCAGAATGCCTTCCGCCCTGCTGTCATCTTTCAGCGTCACTTCGACCCGGTTTAATAAATAAATCCCGATCTCTCTGACCGTTATATCTTCACCCATACAAGCTACTCCTTCTACAATCCGTCATGTATTTATGGTATTACAGCACCCGCGCTTTTGCAAGGAATTCTTTCCGCGCAAACCGCCCATTACGGCTCCTTTTTCCACTGTCTCACCTATCTTATGTACAGCACTTTTTCCCTGCCACCGTCCTTCACCGGAACAAGGGTAATCATGCCCTCCCTGCGCAGCTCCGTCACAATATTGTTCACCGTCTGTTTCGGCAGACGATAGTTCTCCCTGATCTGTTTCTGAGTACATTCCTCATTGTGACGCATGGAATATAAAATCAGCGTCTTATGATAATTGACTCCGTGCGCCTTCGCCCACGCCGCAGGCTTCCCGCGCCGGGCGCGGTCGCTTACGACATATTTCCTGATTATAGATTACACAAAAAATAACGGCACATAGTCCTGATTAGGACTATGTGCCGTTATTATAGTTTCCGGAAAATTCTCTGTCAAGCTTCCTCCTGTACCGTAATATTCCGCACCCAGATATATTTTTTATAATGTAAATACACGGCAGGAATCTTCACAATCTCGTCGAGGTTCACGATACAGTACACCACCATGACCGGCCATTTCAGCACAAATGCCGCAAAGAAGCCAAACGGTACGGAAAAGCACCACATTGCCCCAAGATTTCCCTTCATGTCGAACTTGGAATCCCCACCGGCACAGAAGATGCCGTCCAGCACTGTCGTGTTGACCGACTGCGCCATGATATTGCAGCCGCAGAAGATCAGCATGTACTGCAGATATTCCGCCGCCGTCTCACTGAGCGGCGCAAAACGCACGATCAAAGGCGAGATCAGCATCAGAAGACCGCCGGTGGTCATGCCGACCACAATCGCCATGCGCGTCAGTCTGCCGCCGTACACTTTTGCCTTGTCCAGTTCTCCGGCACCGAGCAGATTTCCGATCAGCACGCCCGCACCGCCGCTGACGCCGCGGATCAGGCACGATAACATATTCTTAGCGATCGTTGTGATGGAATTCGCCGCCACCGCGTCGCTACCCATGTGTCCCATAATCACAGAGTAGGACACGTAGGCGATTCCCCAGACGAGCGCCGCGCCGAGCACCGGCGTGGTATAGCGCCAGAAATCCTTTGTCAGAACGGCATCCGCCGCGTGAAACATTTTCTTCCAGATGATCTGCACTCGCCCGGACCGCTTCGTCTCCAGATAACTCCAGACGAGCTCCACCAGACGGGCGGTAACCGTCGCGTAAGCCGCTCCCTGTATCCCTAACGCAGGAAGCCCCAACAGTCCGTAGATCAAGATGCCATTGCAGATAATGTTCACAACGACCGCCGTACAGCTGATCCGCGAACTGACCGTGGCATAGCCGGTATTTTTCAGCAAAATCAGGTAAATCTGTGAAATACCGCACAGCAGATACGACAGGGATACCGCGCGCAGATAGACCGCTCCGCTCTCAATTAACGCAGGATCGGACGTAAAAATGCGCATGAGCACCTCGGGCGCCACCGCCGCAAACAAGGTGAACGCACCGCTGAAAATAAGATTGGTGCGCAGTGCAATCGGCATGACCTCCTCGATGGAAGCCGCGTCCTTTTTTCCCCAATACTGCGCCGCCATGATTCCGGAACCGGCGGAGATACCGCTGATAAACAGATTTAAGACAAACTGGATCTGCCCTGCCAGAGACACCGCCGACAGGGAGGTCTGGCTGACCGCCCCGAGCATAATGGCATCCGTGGCGCTGACTAACGCCAGCATAAACTGCTGCATCGTGATCGGCAGTACCAGAAGCTTTAATTTCTGGTAGAATTCATCGTGGAAATTGATTTTCGCAAACATAATTTTCATCCTTTACATGTATATCTCATGAGATTTTATCATCTATGTCTTGCCGCCGTCAATTTCCTTTCTTGCCCTTTTTCAGGCAGATTCCGGATTTTTTTTACATATCCTGCACTTTTTACAGATTCGGTCTTTTCACCGTCCACTCGTACGTTCCGGCAGGCACATTCTCACTTCTTCCATCCGGAAGGAGCACTACCGCCTCCACCGGCGTTGCAAGCCGGATATGGCAGCCGTCCGCTTCGTACCGCCATGCGCTCTCGATCTTCCCTGCCACGGAAAGATAGCTTCCGGATACGCCTCCCAGGCGCTCGTCCGGATACGGCGCAAAATGCAGTTTTGCAAAGCCCGGCTTTTCCGGTCTGATTCCAAGGATATATTGATAATAAAACTCCCCGACACTGCCGAATGCGTAATGGTTAAAGGATACCATATTTTCACCGGAGCCCGCCATTTTCTCCTCATTGACGGTTCCGTCCGGCTTTAGGGCATCCCAGCGCTCCCATGTCGTCGTCGCGCCGCATTTCACCTGATACATCCACCCCGGGCAGTTCTCCTGCAGTAATACATCATAGGCAAGCTTCTGCTCTCCCGCCTCCACCAGAAGCGGCAGCAGATGCTCCGTCGCAAAAAATCCCGTCTGCAGCCCGTTTTTACGGATGTTGGCGACAAAGTTTTTCCTGACCCGTTCCCGCAGCTCGCCCTCCGGCAGTACATATTTTAACGCCATAATGTAGGCAGACTGATAATCCTTCGCCACGATTCCGTTTTTACTCACGAATTTTTTGATATAAGCGTCCGTCGTCGCGGCAAGCTGTCTGCGGTACCGCGCCGCATCCTCTCGCTTTCCAAGCCGTTCTGCCGTCTCGCTGATGACCTTTAAATCATGCACGATGAACGCGTTTGACACCGGATTGTTGTGCATCGCCTGCCATGCGATTCCTTTTCCCATCGCGAGCCAGTCGCCTAGGGACGGACCAATCCAGAGATTTTTCTTCCCCATCTTGCGGATCTCCGCCTCCACAAAAAGCTTCATGCTCTCATACTGGCGCGGCAGTGCCTCCTCGTCCCCGAACTGACGGTACATCATCTCCGGCAGAATCGTGACCGCATTACCCCAGCCCAGCATGCTGATAAATCCGATCCCGGCAGATCCTGTCTGCGGCACCGTGGCGCACACATATCCCTCGGTGTTGTCAAGCTGCCCCAGCTCCAGATCCCGTAGAAAATTTTTCCAGAACGCATCCGTATTAAAATTATAAGCCCCTGTCAGTGCAAACACCTGACCGTCCCCGGTATAGCCCATGCGCTCATCCCGCTGCGGGCAGTCGGTCGGCACTTCCACATAGTTGGATTTCTGTCCCCAGACCTGGTTCTCATAGAGTTTCTGCACCAGCGGATTTTCACAGGAAAAATATCCGGTACGCTCCATCTCTGTGTGAAGTGCGTATGCCTTGATCATCCCCGGCTGATATACCGCACCGGAAAGTTCCATATAACGAAATCCCATATAAGTAAAGCGCGGGCGGTATTTTTTCTTCTCCGCACCTGCATGGTAGACGATCGTCGCCTTTGCTTTGCGCAGATTTGCGGTGTACAGGCTGCCGTCGGCATTTAAGATCTCCCCGTGCCGGATCGTAATTGTCTCATTTTTCAAAAAAGAAGGATCTATTTCTACAATTCCGGCAAAGTTTTGCCCGAAATCAAGGATCGTCACGTCTCCCCGCACCGTTGCCTCTCTCACCGGCATCTCATCCTGCAGTCGCACCTCCGTAAGCGTCGGCTCCAGTGCAAACGGCGTCTCCCTCGTGTAGGCAGCCGCATGACCGGTCACGTTCTCTCTTCCGTCTGCAAAATAAATCTCACCATCGTACTCTCCGGCATATTCATACGGGGATTCCAGTTCCTCCACCGTCTCATCGGAGACAATCTTCCTGCTTCCCGCCGCATCCTCCAGTTCCAGAATCCATGCGACCGCCGGCTGCTCTCCGTAAATCTGCGTCTGATTTTCGCAGAGAAAACGCCCGCAGTACCATCCCTGTCCGAGATAGACCGTCAGCGTATTTTCCCCCTCCCGCAACAGCTCCGTAACCTCGTGTGTCTGATAGAGCACACGTCTCGGATAGTAGGAAAATCCCGGCGCAAACATCTGGCTCCCGATCTTCGTGCCGTTTAATTCTGCTTCGTACACGCCGAGGGCTGTGCCGTAAAACACGGCTTTTTTGACCTGCGAAGCCGTAAATTTCTGCCGGTATACAAAAACCTCGCCCTCCCGGTATTCTTTTTCTGAAGTGATCCACTGTTTTCTTAGTTCTTCCATCTGCATTTCCATCCTTGTTCTGCCATCTTCTGCTCTGTCAGATCCGTGCGTTTAAAAACTGTGCGCTTACCTCCAGCGACCGGAGCGGGGAGTTGTCCACCCAGTTTTTATGGCTTTCTAAAATCACGGCATCCACATTCACACTCTTTGCCTGCGCAATGAGTGCATCCAGATTCATATTGCCGCAGCCAAGCTCCATGCTGTCCGATTTTAAGATCGGCGTCATGGCAGGCTTCAAAAGGCGCGTGCCGCGGTCATTGATATGATAGAGTTTCATTCTCGTGTCCAGTTTTTTCATCAGGGCGAGCGCGTCCACGCCCGCCTCCGTCGGCCAGTAGGAGTCCAGTTCAAAATTAACATATTCCGGATCTGTCTCCGAAAGGAGCAGATCATACGCCGTTTTCTGCGGCTCAACGTGCAGGAACTCACAATTATGATTGTGGTACAAAAGCGCAATGCCCGCCTCCTTCAAAATTTTCCCGGAGGCATTCAGATCCCGGCACAGCCCCTGCACCGCGGCTTTATCCGCGTAATCAAAGCGGTACATTCCCGTGATGACAACGTATTTTGTGCCGAAGGCTTCTGCCTCTTTTGCAACCGTCTCCGGCTCCCGTCTGATCGTTCCAAGATCTTCATGGATGCTCGTCACACAAAGTCCCGCTTCTTTTACAAGGGCATTCCAGTCATAGCTGCCGCCTTTTCCGACCGGCATCCCCGCCGCCTTCGTGAGCATCCGCACCAGAAAAGAGGTCGGTTTCACCATAAAACCGTTCAGTTCGATTCCGTCGTAGCCTGCCGCCTTGATCCGCCGCAGCGTCTCTGCCGTCTGCTTCTCGTTTTTCGTTACTGTTCCAAGCATGATCTGCTGTACTGCTTTTTTCATCCCTCTGCGCTCCTTACTTCTTATTCCCTAGTTCTTTGGAATTTTCTGCAATGCGTCGTTTAACGCTCTCATCTGCTCCTCGCTCACAGCGTCTCCCGCCTGCTTTAAGAGACTTGCCAGTGTCATGCGCTGCATCATCCGCTGCAATGCCGGGTTGTCCTTCACGCTCTCCGCCACATCGCCGCGGCTTGCGGAAGCCTGTGCCATCAGGCGCTGCACAATGGCGTTTGCCATCTCATTTTTCGCCAGTTCCCCCAGCGTATCGGAAATCGAATAGTGATCCGCTTTGAAATCCTCTTTGTCAAACCAGTTGACCACATCCCCCTGCTTGTTGAAAATGTAATCCGGGTTCGGTGCATCCACTTTTCTCACCGTAATCTCGTCGCTGCAATCCCCGGACACTGCCCGGATCGTGTGCGTTCCCGTAATCGGCACCCGGAATCTGAAGATGCGTGCGCCTTCTTTCGTCTCCTGCTCTGCTCCGTCCACAAAGAGCGTGACCTTCCTCTGGTTGGAGTACACTTTGATCTCCGTCACATCCTCTGCACGGTCCGTGTACCTGCTGCCGCAGAGATGCACAAATGGGTCTTTGCTCCAGTATGCCTTGTATACATAGAACGCATCCTTTTTGATCCTGCGGTCCATCGTCACAAGCCCCTTCTGGTTCTCGCCGTGCTTACCGCCCTCATCACGTCCGTCCGCAGCGAAATCAAACAAATTCCATACATGTGTTGCCCACAGATACGGGCGCTCCTCGATCATTTTTGCCATATGCTCGTGGTAAACGCACTGATATTCCTCCGTGTAATCGCCCCGCTCCGGATTCGCACTGTGGTACGCCGGATTCGCGTCCGCGCCGTACTCGGAGAGTCCGATCACCCGGTCGGGGTAAGTGCTGTGATATTCGTCAAAAAAGCTGTCGTTCTGTTCCAGTTCCCCGATGTACCAGCCAAAGTAGAGATTGTAGCTGTTCATATCCGGTATCTCCAGCATCGGGCTGTCCGTCTCTAACATAAAGACATCCGCCATAACCGTCGGACGCGTCTTATCCAGTTCATGACACAGATCATTTAATCTACGGTGATTCTCCAGCAGTTCCTCGTTCACCGCGCTTGCTGCCGTGATCTCGTTGGAAAGTCCCCAGCAAACAATCGACGGATGATGATAGTTCTGCACGATCAGCTCCTTCATCTGGCTTAACGTATTTTCGGTGCCGTCTGTCATGTGCATCGTGATATACGGAATTTCCGCCCACACAATGATTCCGTTCTCATCGCAGAGATCGTAGAACTCCTGCGCGTGCTGATAATGTGCCAGGCGGATCGTGTTGGCACCAAGCTCTCTTACAATCGCCATATCCTCCCGGTGCATCTCGTATGTCAGCGCATTGCCCGCGCCCGCACGATCCTGATGACGGCTCACGCCGCGCAGCGGATAAGATCGTCCGTTTAAGAAAAAGCCCTCTTTGGGATCCATCTTAAAGCTGCGGCAGCCAAACGTCCGCTCCACGACATCACCGCCCGGAAGTTCTGCTTTTGCCGTATACAGATACGGGTCATCCACACCGTCCCAGAGATGCACATTTTTAAGCGCAAACACGGCTTTTGCATAACCGTTTTCCACGGGAACCGTCTGTGTCTCTCCCGCCACGGTGACCGTCACGTCCGGTGCTTCCCCCGTCATCCACAGTTCCACCGTCACATCTGCGTCCGCCTGTTTCTTTGCGGCGTCCAGAATGGTCACCTCCGGCGTCACTTTCATGCCGTTTCCGCCGGCATAGTCCATCGCAAAATGCGCTTTAGGCACCGTCACCAGCTTTACCATGCGGTACAGCCCGCCGTAAAAAGTAAAATCGGCTTTCTGCGGATACACCTTTGTGTTGTCGGAGTTATCCACATATACTTCTAACAGATTGTCCTCTGTCAACTGCTCTGTCACATCCACACGGAATGTTGAAAATCCGCCCTCGTGGTGGAACAGCTTCGTTCCGTTGACTACAACGTCCGCCGTCATCGCTGCGCCGTCAAATTCCAGATACGCTCTTCCTCCCTTTTCCAGTTCCGGTTTTGCGAAATGACGCACATATTTGCAGGTTCCGCGATAATAATCGTTTCCGCCGTCCTGCCCGTCAACCGCGTTCCATGTATGCGGGAGCGTTACCGCCTCCCCTGTTTCACTCTGCGGATTTTTATAAAATGTCCAGTCTTTCTCCAGCAATATTGTATTTCTCATCTGTTCCGTTCTCCCTCTCTTTTCTTCTTTCTACTTCATTTCCTCAATCACTCTTTCCACTTCTAACTGTTTTTTCTCCTGAATACTCTTCTGTACTTCCTCCATCTTCTCTTTGGAGAGCGGCGTCTTGCGCATTGCGCAGAGTGTGCATACCCAGCCGATCAGCGGGAGTCCGAAATACATGCTCATCGTCATCCAGAAGATTGCCGGTGTGGACGGGTCGGACGGCTGTGGCATCGTATGCCTGTAGCCGATCAATGCCACCAGACCGGTTGCAATCGCTGCAGAAAACGAGGATACTAACTTGTCAATAAAGCTGTATGTACCTGTCACTGCTGCCGGAATGAATTTACCGCTGCGATCCAGTTCGTAATCAATGATGTCCGCCATCATCGCATTGCTTGACATCGTCACACACATTTTTGCACCATTTAACACCAGGGTCAATAATACATATGCGATCATCATCGGAAGCGCTGTCGCAATCAGGGTCGGATCAATGAGAATAAACAGTACCACAAGCACCGCCGCCACGGTGATGCACACATACGTCCACGTCACCATCGCCTCTTTATTTCCGTGCTTTCCTGCGTATTTCGCCCCGATAAACGCGAAGATGATCGAAGGAAGCATACCGATTACACTTAAGATTGTTCCAAGCTGCATATTGCCGATAATAATTCCGAACAGCATCGTCGTCACAACCGCCTGGCTTGCCGTCTGGCTCGCAATCTTATCCGAGCTTGCCGCCACGATGAACGTCTGCAGCGCGCGGTTGGATTTGACCAGTTCCCACATATCTTTTACTTTTACCGGCTCCGCCTTCTTCTTGGTCGTCACGCCCACAAAATTTTCCGGTTTGTCGATATCCGATACCGCGATGCAGCAGAGAAGTAATCCCACACCCGATACCGCCACGCAGACGATGCAGGATGCTGCAAGCATCTCTACCGAATAGACATTTCCGTATTTCGGAAGCAGCATCACCGTAATCACGATGTTAAGAATCATCGGCACCAGATAGTTGTAAGCTGTACTCCAGACGCCTACCATCGGGCGCTGCTTCGGGTCGTTCGTAAGCATCGCCGGAACGATCTGCGCCGTGACATTGCACATCGTATAACCGATCACATACAGGCAGTAGAGCAGCACGAACAACACAATTCCATGTCCCTTCCCACTCGCCCAGCAGTACATAATCAGGACTGCCAGTGACTCGATCAGCCATCCTGCCGCCATCAGAATCCTGATCTTTCCGAACCGCGTGTTCATCTTATCAATGATGATCGCAATGATCGGATCTGTGATGCCGTCCAGGATTCTTGTTGCAGTCAGGATAATACCAACCACCGCTGTTGCAATGCCATACCCTTCGTTTGCCACATAGCTCGCCAGTCCAAGCAGCACATAAAAACACATTCCGATTCCGGAACTGCATCCCGCCAGCGCTACCCTCCATGTCTTCGCACGGCGGTAGACAATACCGTTTGTCTCCACCGGCTGTTCTTTTTTCTTTCCAAACATTTTTGTACCCTCCAGCCTTTTCCGTATTGTGCCGCTTCCGTATATCTGCTATATCTGCGGCCTCTGTTTTTCTATGGCTTTATTCTAGCCGGTCTTTTTCTTTTCTGTGTTTACAAATTCGTGGTAATGCAATAAAATTCATGTTATAAAATGAAGCATTGCTATTTTTCTAACATTTTCACGATTTTGTGAACTCCCGGTTTTATAAAATCTTATATAGTAACACCAGATTACAAGAGATGCGCAGGAGAAATACGGCTGACGCTGTATTTTGTCACTGCAGAATGGAGGATTTTATGAGATTACCGGAACATTTTTTGATCGGGGCTGCCACAGCCGCCCATCAGGTAGAAGGGAACAACATCCACAGCGACTTATGGGCGATGGAGCACATGAAGCACACCAGCTTTTTGGAGCCGTCCCTGGACGCGGTCGATCACTACCACCGCTATGAGGAAGATATTAAGCTTCTGTCCGACGCCGGCTTAAACGCCTATCGTTTTTCGATCGAATGGGCGCGCATCGAACCGGAGGAAGGCGTGTTTGATGCAGCGGCCGTCGCACATTACCGCGACGTCATCGCCTGCTGCAAAAAGTACGGTGTAGAACCGTTTGTTACCCTGCATCATTTTTCCAGCCCGAAATGGCTGATGACCAAAGGCGGCTGGGAAGCTTCGACTACGCCCGCCGACTTTGCCCGCTATGTTCATTATATTATGGAAGAACTCGGCAGCGAACTGCACTATGTATGCACCATCAACGAGGCAAATATGGGCATTCAGGTTGCCGCAATCGCCGAGCGCTACAAGCGGCAGATGATGGCGCAGATGCAGGCGGCGCAGACAGCACCAAAGGGTGGCGACAGCGCGGACGGTACAGTGCAGGTCGGCATCAATCTTGAGAAAATGATGGAAAATCAAAAGGCAACCGCCCTTGAGAATATGGAAGTCTTCGGTGTGGAAAAAGTAGAAAACTTTACTTCCATGCGCACCAGAGAGGGCGATCTTCTCATCATGAAAGCGCATGAACTCGCCAGAAAAGAAATCAAAGCACTCTACCCGGACATTAAAGTCGGTCTGACCTTAAGCCTGCACGACATTCAGCCGCAGGCTGGCGGAGAGGCGCGCGCAGCCTCTGAGTGGGACGAAGAATTTTTGCACTATCTCCCTTATATTAAGGAGGATGATTTCTTAGGCGTACAGAATTATACCCGCTCACTGATCGGTCCGGACGGTCAGCTTCCGAATCCGGAGGGCGCCCAACTGACCCAGATGAATTATGAGTTTTACCCGGAAGCTTTAGAGCATGTTCTGCGCAGGGTGGCAGAAGATTTTCACGGCGACCTGTATGTCACCGAAAACGGAATTGCAACTTCCGATGACACCAGACGCGTCGCTTTTATCGATGCCGCACTTAACGGCGTCGCTGCCTGCATCCGCGATGGCCTCCCGGTAAAAAGTTATTTTCACTGGAGCCTCCTGGATAATTTTGAATGGCAGAAAGGCTACTCGATGACTTTCGGACTGATTGCGGTCGACCGCAGCACACAGACGAGACATCCGAAGGAAAGTCTGCGTTTCCTCGGAAACTGGAACCGCTAAAGAAAGGAATACCCGCATGGACATCAAAGAACGTCTCTCTTTTTTTCAGGAAATGGTTCAATGTGAATACCCGCTTCATCTCTGGCACTACAGCCCGGAGTTTGAACTGGTCGAGACAGACTGTCCGGCAGAACTCATGCTGCCGGACATTATCTCCATGCTGGGTTTTTCCTCTCTCGTGCTCGCGCATATCGAATCCGGGAACCGCATGCCGCTGATCTTGGACACCGAGTTCGGTCTTCTCTGGATCGCCGGTTTTGAGTATCAGGGCTTTGCGCTGCAGCAGATTCACATCATCGGTCCTGCTTTTACCGGAAGCAACTCGCATCTGGTTCTGCGGAAAAAGCTGGATTCCTACCAGCTTACCGTCAAGCTGCGCTCCAAAATTGTAAAGCAGATCGAGAGTGTGCCGATCATTCCGTCTTCCGTGCTGCTCTCCTACGCCATCATGTTTCACTGCGCTATTACCGGCGAGCGGATCACCGCGGATCTGATCTCTTTTACCTCTCACAGCACCGCAGACGTTCCGGATGACTCGCCGCTTCTCTCCGGGGAGCACCCTGGCATCTGGATGGCGGAGCAGACGTTTCTCTCCATGATCCGCGAGGGAAATCCGGAATACAAAAAGGCGCTTGCGAAATCCATGACCTTAAGCTCCGGCGTCAAGGCCGAGATCGGCGATTCACTCCGCATGAGCAAAAATAATCTGCTGGTGCTCTTAACCCTGTGCAGCCGCGCTGCGATCGATGGCGGTCTGAATCCCTCCATCGCATACACCTTAAACGATTACTATGCCGGGCGCATTGAGGAATGTAAAACGACTGCCGCCACGAACAATTTAAGCCGCGAATTTCTCGACGACTACGTCCACCGTGTCCGCGCCGCAAAAGAGACGAATGCACATTCCCGGCAGATTCAGAACATCTGCGACTACATCAGTCTGCACATCCGCGAACCGCTCTCGATCTCTCTGCTCTCCGAACGGCTCGGCTACACGGAATATTATTTTTCCCACAAGTTCAAGGAAGTGACCGGCGAGAGCGTGAATGCTTATATCCGCCGAAAAAAAATAGAAGAAGCAAAGCTTCTTCTATCGGGTACCCGCATGAGTATTCAGGACATCAGCGATGAACTGTCCTTCGGCAGCCGCAGTTTCTTTTTCTCCAGCTTTCAGAAGGAGACCGGCATGTCACCGACGGCATACCGCGGGGAGCACTGTAAGGGGTGAGGGGAGGACCTGATTGCCCCAACATTTCTTTTTGAACCGTTTATCCAGATCTATTTCCCGTATCACCTGCTCTTTCATTCCAGATTTTTGAGATAATCGTTCTTCTAAATCATCCTGTAGAATAGGTGATATTATAGCAGACGAAATACCTGTTCCACTGAATCGGTGAGATTCTCCATGGCTTTTTCCCGCTGCATGGCCTCCTCTAACGTGCACACCCCGCGCACGATCGGGAAAAATGCGTCAATGCCGTTGTCATTGCACGCAGCCGCTTCTTTTGTGACCGAACCGGCGAACGCAATCACTTTACAGCCATACTTCTTGGCAGCCCTCGCAACCCCCACGGGCGCTTTTCCCATTGCAGTCTGAAGATCCAGCCGTCCCTCTCCGGTGAGCACAATCTGCGCTTTCTTTGCCTCCTCCTCAAAATGGATCACGTCTAATATCAGCTCGATTCCCGGAACCAGTCTCGCCCCAAGATAACTGATAAAGGCATATCCCATGCCGCCGGCTGCCCCCGCGCCCTCCCGGGCTGCATAGTCAACGCCGATCCGCTCGGCAGTGATCGCGGCGTAATGCTTCATATCCGCATCGATACGCGGCATTTCCTCTTCCCGTATGCCCTTCTGCTTTCCATAAATATAGGTCGCCCCTTTTTCTCCGCAGAGCGGATTCGTGACATCACATGCAATCTGAAAATCACATTCTTTTAGTTCCGGCATCAGATGTTCCAGTAAAACGAAATGTATTTTCCCAAGCGCATCCGCTCCTTCTCCGGCTTCCTCTCCATCCTTGGTCAGAAACTTTACGCCGAGTGCTCTAAGCATTCCGATTCCGCCGTCATTTGTTGCGCTTCCGCCGATTCCGATGATGAATTTGCGGCAGCCGCGCGAAACGGCATCCCGTATCATCTCGCCCACTCCATAGGTGGTGGCTTTTCCCGGATTTCTCTGCGCTTCCTCCACAAGCGTAATGCCCGCGGCCTGCGCCATCTCCATAACCGCTGTCTTTTCATCCGCAAGGATTCCGTAGTAAGCCTCCACCCGGTTTCCCATCGGTCCCGTCACAGACAGTTCCACTTTCCTGCCGCCCAGCCCCTCTATCAGGGCATCTGTTGTGCCTTCTCCTCCGTCTGCCAGAGGGCGGACCGTCACATTGGCATGCGGGTAGACGCGCAGCACTCCGTCGCGCGCCGCATTCCCTGCTTCCATGGAAGTCATGCTCCCCTTAAACGAATCGATCAAAACCATTACATCCATCTTTTTCTCCTCACAGGCATACAGCAGAGACACTTTGCAATGCTCACTCTGCAATGCCATATTTTTTCATTTTTCTCCACAGTGTTGCCGTGCTGATTCCCAGTTCTTCCGCTGTCTTCTGCCTGCTTCCGTTATTAACCGTTGCTATTACTCTATTTTTTCATCCTTCTGGAATTTCTTCTTCAATCTCCCACATAATTGTTTTTTCTTGTGCTATGTCAAAATATAGTCGCACATCTTTTTTACATAACTGAATTACTGATTTTCCCAGCCCATCACGTACCTTCTTCAAATACGCTCCATTATTTTGATGCGACAAATACACAACAGCAAATTTACTATCTTTTATGTATTTTAACAACTCCGGTGTTATAAAATCATTATGTTCTACTTCATCAATAATAAACATATCCCACTATATACACTACAGAAGCCATCGCAACAAATAGTATACAAACTGAAAACATCATTATTACTATAAATACCGCCATTTTATGAATTATACAAGTAATATCCCCCATAACTATTCCTCTGTATCTTTCCTTTTTTATTATGCTCTATTTTCTAATATTTTGATCAAGAGCAACCTTTCGATTTCCTTTTAAACACACTTCCTTACATGGGCTGTAGCCTGTATAAAACGCTTATCATCCTTTTTCATCTCTCGATTATTGTATAAAATATATGCCCCCATATCCGTAACAGATATGGAGGCTTAACTCAACCATTTATTCTCTTATTGCAACAATATACCTTGCCAATCAACTTTATTATATAAAATTCTGATTATGTATACTATATCCGTACTTTGATGATAGTAATAAAATATGTGGATTACTAAGATCTACATAAATATAATACTCTATATCCATCAAGTCATATTCAGCCGGTTCTGTAAATACTACACTAGCCACGCTCTGTTCTCCTCTTATTTATTTTCTCTCGTACTTCTTCGATTGTACTGGTTCTGCCATCCTGCATTGCCTTATAGCCCTCACCAACTAATCTATACAATTCCAGTTTTGCGGTATCTGGTGTTTCTGCCACCGTCTGTGGTTTTGCTGCTAACATACAATCACCTCTTTCTGTTTGAATTTATTATAACATGCCTAACTATTAACAACAACTATTTCTGTCTTTTATTTTATTATATGTAACATTTCTACGATAGCCCCTTTTACCTTGTATCACTCACTGCCCTGCCATGTTCTCGGTCAATTTCCGTGCTACTCCGCCATACTTTCCCTACAAATGCCTCACTACGCTCTCCACGAATTACTTTGGAGGCAACTGGATTGCTTTATTCATACGTAATACTCCTACCTATACAATGAGATCAACGCAACCATACAATATGACACAAAACTAAAGTCTCTTTTATATGGAAAAATGATGTTTATTGAAACTGCCCTTAAAAATATTGCATTAAACACAATTATGACAGAAATAGATTCAAGCAGTGTCTATGATATGTATGATAAAGCAATCAGCAGTTACAAAAATGCTCCGGCTGGAACTCGCGAAGATATAAAAAAGAAATACCAAAATAACAAACTGAATCTCCAAGGTTCCATACAAAATGCCATAGCCGCTGCATACCGCAAAGAGAACCCTAAAATCACCCATTTTTATAATAATGTCAACTATAATGAGGTTCCAATTTGGGCAATTTTCGAAATTCTTACTATGGGCGATTTTGGTTATCTACTTTCCTGTCTGACTATTGATATGCGTGAAAAAGTATCCCGTTCAATCGGCATAAATCTATCCAGTGATACCTATCGGGAATTGCTTTATAAATATGTATATGCCTTAAAGGATCTGAGAAATGCTATTGCCCATAATGATGTAGTATACGATACCCGTTTCAAAAAAATGGATCCATCCAGACCAATGAAACAGTGTCTGATTTTAGAAATGGGAATGCCTTACATAAATTTCAAAACTATTGGTGACTATATTATTCTCATTTGTTATTACTTGAAATTACTGAAAGTTTCTAAAACTGAGATTAAATCATTTATTCGAGAATTTGAAAAGATCACACGAGAATACGAAGCATCTGTAAACCCGAATGTTTCGGCTATTACCATTCATCCCGATTTGTTTTCTCGGCTGGGCATCTTGAAAAATGTCATATAATGCTTGCATATTTCACTTGTATATAGTATATTATAGATAGCAATTGGGGTATGTGTTTGCGGACACATACTTGGAGGAGTCGGAGTAATCCGGCTCCTCTTTAATTTTCAACAAAAAAGATGGTAGCCAAAAGGATATTACAACCTCAAAGGAGGGATTTCTATGATAGAACAGCTCATTGCTGAAGCAACAGAATGTGATTTCAAAGTTGCTCTCGAAACAAAAAAGCCAAAAAGCTGGTTAAAAAGTGTCAGTGCCTTTTCCAATGGAATCGGCGGCACTCTGTTTTTCGGAGTCTCTGATGACCGGGAGCCTATCGGCTTGTCCGATATTCAAAAGGATGCTGAAGCGATCAGTCGCTTAATCAAAGAACGTATCACACCATTACCGCAGTTTATCTTAAAGCCATTGCAGGAAGATGGTAAAAACCTATTGGCTCTGGAGGTTTCTCCTGGCCGCAGCACCCCATACTATTACAAGGCAGACGGCGTAATGGAAGCATACATCCGTGTTGGAAACGAAAGCGTAATTGCACCGGATTACATTGTGAATGAACTGATCTTAAAGGGAACCAATCAGTCCTTTGACACCTTAACAACAGAAGCTGTGAAAAAGGATTACAGCTTCACACTCCTGGAGGCAACCTATCTGGAAC